>CAMWUN010000011.1 GCA_947177425.1 uncultured bacterium | reverse complement strand
GCAATTTTCGATGGATTTTTGCATGTTACTGGTCACGGAGTGAACAGTAACGAAAGTTTCCTTTTCTTGTAGGCTGCAAACTCCCCTTTATCCAGCGCATCCCTTATTTCCTTCATCATGGTATTATAAAAATACAGATTGTGAAGCACACAAAGGCGCATTCCCAGCATTTCTCTGGCTTTCAGCAGATGTCTGATATAAGCCCTTGAATACCTGCGGCATGCCGGACAGTTGCAGCCTTCTTCTATGGGCCTTTCATCCAGTTCATATTTTGCGTTAAAAAGATTAATTTTCCCCTGGTTGGTATAAAGGTGTCCGTGCCGGCCGTTCCTGCTCGGGTAAACACAGTCAAAGAAATCAATACCCCTCTCCACACCCTCTAAAATATTGGCGGGCGTCCCCACTCCCATAAGGTAAGTTGGTTTATCCACAGGAAGATACGGAACTGTTTCTTCTAAAATATAGTACATTTCCTCATGGCTCTCGCCAACGGCAAGACCTCCCACTGCGTATCCGTCCAGGTTCATTGCCGTAATCTGCTTTGCGTGTTCCACCCGGATATCCTTATAAACAGCGCCCTGGTTGATGCCGAATAAAAGCTGGTTTTTGTTAATTGTATCCTCTAAGGAATTCAGCCGGTTCATCTCCTTCTGACAGCGCTCCAGCCACCGGGCTGTGCGGTCTACGGATGCCTGTACATAAGCCCGGTCCGCAAGGCTGTTTGGACATTCATCAAAAGCCATGGCAATAGTAGAAGCAAGATTGGACTGAATCTGCATACTCTCCTCCGGCCCCATAAAAATTTTGCGTCCGTCAATATGGGAATTGAAATATACCCCTTCTTCCTTTATCTTGCGAAGCTTCGCAAGGGAAAAGACCTGAAAGCCGCCGGAATCCGTTAAAATCGGCTTATTCCATGACATAAATCTGTGAAGACCTCCGAGTTGTTTAATAACCTTATCCCCCGGCCTCACATGCAAATGGTAAGTGTTAGACAATTCCACCAAGGTTCCGATCTGCTCCAAATCCTCTGTTGAAACAGCTCCTTTAATTGCCGCCACAGTCCCTACATTCATAAAAACAGGCGTCTGAATCACGCCGTGCACAGTAGTAAATTCTCCCCGCTTTGCCCTTCCTTCCTGTTTCAATATACGGTACATAAAAATCCCCCATTCCTTATCACATATATGGGCATCCAGAACCAGATGCCTATAAGTATTTTTCCCAGAATTCCTCCAGACAGATTTCTTCTTCCATAATTATTTCAGCCGCTTCCCTGCCCACATACCGGAAATGCCAGGGTTCAAATTCAATTCCTGTAATTAACTCCTTCCCCTTCGGATACCGCAGGATAAAACCATACCGGGCACAGTTTTCCTCCAGCCATATTCCGGCCGGCGTATCTGCAAATCCTTCCTCAAGAACGGTATATGTATCGCATATAATATCAAGGGCAAGTCCTGCCTGATGCTCACTGGCTCCCGGCACTGTCACCGCCTGGGAAGAAATCTTATAAGCGTCCATATAGGTCATTCCCCCACGCATATATGTCTTGATCTTGCGGTTAAACAGGCTCTCCTGCCTTGCCAGATCCCGATAGGGGGAACAGATGGCAAGATGAATCCCATCCTCTTTTGCATCCTGCATCATGGAATTCAATTCCTCTATGATTCTTTCATCGCACTTCATATTTCCCCTGTCCGTTTTAATCGTCCCAAGGGTAAAGGAATAATCCTCCGGGATAGGATGCTGCTTATTAATCAGTGTAAGCTTCCAGTCCTGTTCATCAAAGGCCGTATCTGCGCTCCCTTTGTCCTGGGATTCTGTTTCGGCGCCAGCAGGCACCGCAACAGTCTCCGCCGCTGTTTCCCCTGCATCCTGCAAGACAGCATCTGCTGCCCCGTCAGAAGCCGGATAAGCAAAACTATTTCCCATCAAAAAACAAAATAATACAAAAATAATACAGGTTAATCTCTTCATTTGTCCTTCATCACAACTCTTCTTCAATTTAGTTTCCACAAGTTATTTTACACAACTCTTCAATATTCTACAATAGACCTTCTGAAAATAATTGTAAAATAATTTAATTTCCGCTATACTTGTAACAGTTTAGTTACTATCCACACCCAATGTCATTTAGTTTGGAAGCAGCATACGTCACATCAATTATGAAAGGAGTAATTATGGCTGGTTCAACATTAGGAAATATATTTAAAATTACTACCTGGGGGGAATCCCACGGAAAGGCTCTTGGAGTGGTCATTGACGGTTGTCCCGCCGGGCTGTCCCTGTGCGAAGGGGATATTCAGGTTTACCTTGACCGGCGCAAACCCGGCCAGAGCGCCATCACTACTCCCCGGAAAGAATCCGACCAGGTGGAAATCCTCTCCGGCGTCTTTGAGGGAAGAACCACAGGAACGCCAATCTCCCTGCTTATCCGGAATACCTCCCAGAAGTCCTCCGATTACAGTGAGATTGCCTCCTATTACCGTCCCGGCCACGCCGACTATACTTTCGATGCCAAATACGGGTTCCGGGATTATACCGGAGGCGGGCGTTCATCGGGAAGGGAGACTGCAGGCCGGGTAGCCGCAGGGGCCGTTGCACTGAAAATCTTAAAAGAAATGGGCGTCACTGTTGCCGCCTATACCAAAGCCATCGGCCCTGTGAGCATTGATGCTGCCCGCTTCGACATTACGGCCGTATCCAGAACTGCCACCTGTATGCCCGATACGGATGCTGACAAAAAGGCTTCCGCTTATCTGAAAGAATGTATGATGAAAAAGGATTCCTGCGGCGGCATCATAGAGTGTATTGTCAACGGGCTTCCTGCAGGCATCGGCGACCCTGTTTTTGGAAAGCTGGACGCCGGCCTTGCAAAAGCAGTTATGTCCATCGGCGCTGTAAAGGCCGTGGAAATCGGTGACGGCATATCTGTCTCCACAGCCACAGGTTCCGAAAACAATGACGCTTTTTTCTGTGAGGAGGGTATCATCAGGCAATACTGCGCTTCACGAACCGGTCTGCCGGTTAAAAAAAAGACCAATCATGCAGGTGGCATACTTGGCGGCATCAGCGACGGATCCCAGTTGGTTCTCCGCGCCCATGTAAAGCCCACTCCGTCTATTTTTGCCCCCCAGGAAACGGTAAATAAAAATGGGGAAAACATCCAAATAGAAATCAAAGGCCGCCACGATCCGGTAATCGTGCCCAGGGCTGTAGTTGTAGTGGAAGCCATGACCGCCCTCACTTTGCTTGACGCCTGTATGCTGAACATGACCGCAAGACTGGAATATCTGAAAAAATTCTACCTTCCGGAAAAATAAATACAATTGTCAGACTTGTATTTCTTTTTTCCGTCAGGCTGAACTTTCCTATGGATTTAACAGACGCTGTCGCGCTTCGCGAGCCAGCTTATTAACAAACGCTGTCACGCTTCGCGAGCCAGCTTATTGTAATAAAAAGAAGGCCGCATAAATATGTGCCTTCTTTTTTATCCCTTATTGAATCCGGTAAAATATAATGCAGTTTGGCTGATCCACCTTCATTTCCGGCCCATTCATGACCAGCGTTCCCTTTTCCATATCCACATTAAAGAATGTCATAGTATCTGATTCATGATTTAAAGAAACCAGATGCCTGTTATCCGGGAACAAAGCCGCGTCCTTGGGGTAGTCACCGCTCACGGGCAGACAGAAGCGCTTTGTCAGCATACCGTTATCCTGATTAATGGAATAGACAACAACGCTGTTATCCCCTGCGTTGGAACTGCACATGAAATTAAAATCTTCCGAAAAATTAAGGGCGCTGGCCGCAGAACCGCCTGCATGGTATTTATTCAGCGTGGAAATATTCTGGATTTTTTCAAATACCGGATTGTTATGTTCATCCAGACTGTAAGTGTACACATCAATATAATTCTTCAACTCATGGACAATATACAAAAACTTCCCGTCCCTGGAAAATTTCAAATGACGGGGCGCTGACTCCTGTTCGCTCCTTATGATATCTACCTGCCGCAGTCTGCCGTTCATGTGGTTCAGTTCATACACTACAACATGATCCATTCCCAGGTCCGCCGCGCACAAAAACCTGTTATCCCTGGTCATTTTCACACAGTTAATATGGGGCCTGAAATTCCTTTCCGCAATACTGCCAAGGCCCTTATGGAAAATTTCATCCGTAATTTCCCCAATGGCGCCGTTTTCCGCCACACGCAGAACAGTAAGCTTGGCGTCATGATACCCTGCCACAAAAAGATACCTGTCCTCATAGTCTGTAGAAAGATAGCATCCCCTCATTCCATTGATGAAAGCATGGTTGACAGGCTCTAAGTCTCCCTCTTCCAATATCTTGTAAGATTCCACTCCAAAGTCTGTAATGGAATACAGGAATTTCCTGTTATGGGATATGGTCACATAGGAAGAATTCCGTATCTGAACCTGATCCTTTTCAAGGAATCTTCCGTTTTCAACGTCAACATCATAAATCCTGATTCCAAATTTGCTCTTATTTCTTGATGTATAAGTGGATACATAGGCTACATACTTTTCTTTGTCCATAATGATACGCTCCTGAAATATATATTCTTAATCTGCCTGGTACTGCCCCAATTTCCCATTATTGCTGCAAAGCAGTATGGTTGGCTTGTGCCTTATATAATTAAATTTATTATAGCACAGGTTATTTTTACGCACAACAAAATATAGCTTAAAATTTGTAATTACATATTGACTTTCTTCCATATCTATGTATAATTAGGGATTAAGTTTGTTTAGAATCACTAAACTTTGAGTTTATTATAATTACATTCCATTGAATATGGATGGAGGATACTATGAACAGCGGTATAAATATAGGCAGCAAAATAAGGAATCTGCGAAGTCAGAAAGGGCTGACCCAGGAAGAACTTGCTGACAGGTGTGAATTGTCCAAGGGATTTATCTCCCAGCTTGAGCGGGATCTGACCTCCCCTTCCATCGCCACACTGGTGGATATTCTCCAGTGTCTTGGCACCGATTTGAAGGAATTTTTTAATGATTCCGAGGATAAGCAGATTGCATTTAAGGAATCAGATTATTTTGAAAAAATTGATGAATCCCTTCAAAATAAGATAGAATGGATTATTCCAAATGCCCAGAAAAATATGATGGAGCCTATCAGGCTCACCTTATCTCCCGGCGGCAGCACTTACCCTGACAATCCCCATGAAGGGGAGGAATTCGGCTACGTACTCTCCGGCAGCGTTTCACTGATACTTGGTAAAAAGGTAATAAAAATACGGAAAGGCGAGTCCTTTTACTTTACGGCAAAAACCACACACTATCTGAAAGCGGACAATAAAACAGGCGCTGTCCTAATCTGGGTCAGCAGTCCTCCAAGCTTTTAGAGATTCATAAGATACAGGCAGGAGATTTTTATCATGAATAAAATCTTAATTGACTTAAAAAATATCAGCAAATCTTTTGATGGTCAGATGGTCTTAGACGACCTTAATCTTTATATACGGGAAAATGAGTTCCTGACTTTATTGGGCCCCAGCGGATGCGGTAAAACCACTACCCTGCGTATTTTAGGCGGATTTGAGACTCCCGATACTGGCAAAATCATTTTTGACGGTAATGACATTACCAGTCTGTCCCCCAATAAAAGACAGCTTAATACTGTTTTTCAGAAATATGCACTTTTCCCCCATATGACCATTGCGGAAAATATTGCTTTTGGACTGAAAATCAAAAAGAAAAGCAAATCTTATATTGAGGACAAAATTAAATACGCCCTGAAACTTGTGAATCTGGATGGCTATGGAAAACGCATGCCGGATTCCCTAAGCGGCGGCCAGCAGCAGCGTGTTGCCATTGCCCGTGCTATTGTTAACGAGCCCAAAGTACTTCTTCTGGACGAACCTTTGGGGGCTTTGGACTTAAAGCTGCGCCAGGACATGCAGTATGAACTGATACGTCTGAAAAATGAACTGGGCATTACTTTTATCTACGTAACCCATGACCAGGAAGAAGCCCTTACCATGTCAGATACCATCGTGGTCATGAATCAGGGTTATATACAGCAGATCGGAACCCCTGAAAAGATATACAATGAACCGGAAAACGCCTTTGTGGCCGACTTTATCGGGGACAGCAACATCATAAGTTCCGTCATGCTGGAAGACAGGCTGGTGGAAATTCTTGGCATCCCCTTCCCCTGCGTGGATACCGGGTTTGGATGCAATAAACCCGTAGATGTGGTGATACGCCCGGAAGATGTGATTCTCTCCGCTTCCGGCAGCGGCAGAATAAACGGCGTCGTCACACATATTATCTTTAAAGGCGTTCACTATGAAATGGAAGTTATGGCAGGAGGATTTGAATGGCTTGTCCACTCCACCAGCATGTACCCTGTAGGGACAAAAGTAGGTGTTGATGTGGCCCCTTTCAATATCCAGATTATGAATAAACCTGCTTCTGAGGACGAGGAGGCCGCAGGCAGCAATGAATAAGAAAAAATTGTTAGGTACGCCCTATTATATCTGGTCTGCCATGTTCATCATCATCCCCCTGTGCATGGTATTTTACTATGGCTTTACCGACAAAAAGGGCGCTTTCACCCTGGAAAATATCACGGCCATAGCCTCTGCGGAACATGCGAAGGCATTATGGCTGGCTCTTTCATTATCTCTGGTTTCCACCCTTATCTGCCTGCTTCTGGCCTATCCCCTGGCCATGATTCTGACGGGCCTTAAGGTGAACCAGCACAGCTTTATCGTACTTATTTTTATCCTCCCCATGTGGATGAACTTTTTGCTGCGCACCCTGGCATGGCAGACGATACTTGAAAAGACAGGCGTCCTCAACAGCATCCTTTCTTTTTTGCATCTGCCTGCCTTAAATATCATCAATACCCCCTATGCCATTATTGTGGGCATGGTGTATAATTTTCTGCCATTTATGGTTCTGCCCATTTACAATTCCCTTGCCAAAATCGACCGGAATCTGGTTCATGCCGCAAGAGATTTAGGTGCAGACGGGTTACAGGTTTTTCTTAAAGTCACCCTGCCCCTTACCCTGCCAGGCATCATAAGCGGCATTACCATGGTGTTCATTCCCGCCCTTACCACCTTTGTCATCAGCAAGCTTCTTGGGGGAAGCAAGGTTCTTTTGATTGGAAATGTGGTGGAAGAAGAATTTACCCAGGCAGGCAACTGGCACTTAGGCAGCGGCCTTTCCATTGTTCTGATGCTGTTTATTATTGTAAACATGGTGATTTCAACTATTTTTGATAAAGACGGGGAGGGCTCTGTTCTATGATAAAAAATGCAACTAAAAAGCTATACCTTTCTCTGATTTTAATTTTTTTGTACGCCCCGATTCTGGTTCTGGTTCTGTATTCCTTCAACGCCAGCAGAACCCGTGCAAAGTGGGGCGGATTTACCTTGAAATGGTACGGCTCCCTGTTTAAAAACCAGGAAATCCTTACGGCTCTTTTCAACACACTTTTTATTGCCCTGGTATCTTCCGTTACAGCGGCCGTCATTGGAACCGTAGCCTGTATTGCCATTATGAATTTAAAAAAACGTCCCCGGGCCATAATGATTGGCATCACCAACATTCCCATGCTCAACGCGGATATTGTCACCGGCATTTCCCTGATGCTTCTCTTTATCAGTCTGGGTTTAAAGTTTGGAATGAGAACCATTTTGCTTTCACATATTACCTTTTGCATCCCTTATGTGATTTTAAGCGTCATGCCCCGGATGAAACAGTTAAATCCACATATATATGAAGCCGCCCTTGATCTGGGGGCCGGGCCAGTATATGGATTTTTCAAAGTGGTATTCCCTGAAATTCTCCCCGGCGTGTTGTCAGGTTTCCTGATGGCATTTACCATGTCCCTGGATGATTTCATTATCACCCACTTTACCAAGGGCGCAGGAGTTGATACTCTGTCCACCAAAATATATACGGAGGTCAAAAAGGGAATCAAACCGGAAATGTACGCCCTCTCCACCCTGATCTTTATGACGGTTCTTATTTTACTACTGCTGGTAAACAGAGCGCCTTCCGACAAAAAAAGCTGAAAAAGGAGCACAATAGAAATGAGGATAACTATGAATAAATTCACACACATGATTTTTATGCTTTGCGCTGTATTTCCTGTCATGCTTACCGGATGCCAGAAAGCATCCGGCGGTGAAAACGGCGAAGTCATTGTATATAACTGGGGAGAATACCTGGACCCGGAAACCCTTGATTTATTTGAGGAAGAAACAGGTATCCATGTAATTTATGACGAATTTGACACCAATGAAGCCATGTATCCCAAGGTAGAGGCCGGCGCCGCTTCCTATGACGTCATCTGCCCTTCCGATTACATGATTCAGAAAATGATTGATAATGACCTTCTGGCAGAAATTAATTTTGAAAATATTCCAAATATCAAAAACATCGGTCAGCAGTATCTGGATCAGTCCCGGGAATTCGACCCGGAAAACAAATACTCTGTGCCCTACTGTTTTGGTACTGTGGGAATCCTCTACAACAAAACCATGGTGGACGGGCCCATTGATAGCTGGTCTGTCCTCTGGGATGAAAAATACACTGACAACATCCTCATGCAGGACTCCGTGAGGGATGCTTTTATGACTGCCTTAAAACTCAACGGCTATTCCATGAATACCCTCAATGAGACAGAACTGGAAACAGCAAAAAAATCCCTGATTGACCAAAAGCCGCTGGTACAGGCTTATGTTATCGACCAGGTCCGGGATAAAATGATTGGCGGCGAGGCGGCTATTGGCGTCATTTATTCCGGTGAAGCCATTTATACCCAGCGTGAAAATCCTGATTTGGAATATGTCATCCCAAAGGAAGGTACCAATGTCTGGATTGACGCCTGGGTCATTCCCAAAAATGCGCCCAACAAAGAAAACGCAGAAGCTTTCATTAATTTCATGTGCCGGGAAGATATCGCCCTTAAGAATTTTGAATATATCACCTATTCCACCCCCAATACCGCCGCACAGGAACTGATTGAGGATGAAGAGATCAAAAATTCTGAAATCGCATTTCCAGACTTTGACAAATATGAAAATCTGGAAACCTTCCGCTATCTGGGGGCAGAAGGGGATGAACTATATAATAATTTGTGGAAAGAAGTAAAATCACAGTGACATAGAAAGAAATCGAAATATATTTTGATTCTTAAGCCTAAGAGCATGTTAAAAATGCCCTGGCAAGGGGCGTGTTTGAAAATTCATTTTCCCAATCTGCACGCCCCACTTTGCGTTATATTTGCATTTAAAATATGTAAAGAAACAACAGGCAGCACGCTTCGCGAGTTAATAAGGCTCCATCCCTTCCAGACCAGGTTCCTTTAAAGAAATGCCGCCGTCCCAGATTTCATCTTCCAACTGAAAAACTAATTCCTCCCTGGGCAGGGGATTTCCGCCGTTTTCTTCAGGAATATCGCAAAACTTTTCACAACTAAACCATGAGATCTCCCCCTTCAAAGTTTCTGCTTTTTCTTTATCCTCTAACTTATCGCTGCCCTGGCCGCTCAGATTTTCAATAATATCCAGGCATACCAGTTCCTTTTCCTCAATACCCAGAACATAAATGACTTCCTTGTCTATTGACTGCTGTGTAAGTTCTGCATATTCCGTCTGTTTTATCCGGAAAAGCAGTTCTTCCTCACCGTCGCCATTATAATCATACAGTGCAAAGCGCTTATCCCCTTCTGCCAGTTCCCCGGCGTAAATCTCCTCGTCAAAAAGGCTGATCCGTCTGCCTCTTCCTTTCTCTGTAAACGGATTTTCCACTGTCAGGTTGTGCCGCAGAAACTCCTGATACAAGGACGGCAGACCCAGGTTTTGCAGATATCCCTTTGCATTTATCCTATTGCCAGCCTCAAACTGTATATAAAAGCGTTCCTGATAACAGTCCTCATCCGGCCCGGTATATATCCCGCTTGCTGTGCCCCATATTACGCCCTCCTCCTGTCCCGCATTTTTCCTGGACAGGGAAATCCTTAAATCAGAGAAAGTCTCTTTACCTTCCTCCCGTGAAATTCCATAGGTTTCTGCAAGAAGCATATCAATTCGCTGGTTATCCAATATTATATTTTCTGTAAAATACGGGTTTCCTCTTAAATCTATTCTGCTCAGCTTAAGGTCTTCTTTTCCTTCCAGAATCCATATCACATCCTGCTCCTCGTCAACAAGGTAATCCGTCAATGGATAAATGACCTTTTCCGCTTCCGGCGTTAACAGAAAAATTCCTTTTTTGCCGGGACTGAGGTAAGAATAGGCAAGCAGCCTGTCCTCTTCATAGATGCAGTTACAGTGGGACAGGGATATTTCCCGGCTGGTATTATCTTCTTCCCTGACAGTAAAGCTTTCCGGCGCTTTCAAGGGTTCTGGTTTTGCCATGGTCTTTGCCATGTCATCCTGTAATTCCTTTAGGGAAAACTGCTTCCATTCTTCCTCCTGTCCATACTTATTGTCAATCAGATTTTTTTTATAAAAGCAGACCTCACCCTGCCTGTAAGCGGCCCCATAAAATTCTGAAATATAATAATAATCTGCTACAGGACACCGTAAAAGGCTGGTAACGTTCTCTTTCGTTTCCGCTGTCCAGGGATAAGGACATCTCTCCAGGGGAAGCCCCGAATCCTCCACTGCACTTTTCAGCACTTCGTTGGGGTTGTCATCTTTTGCTTTCTCAATCCAGTCAGCCATTCCACTGCCATAGGCTTCCCCGTCTTCGGGATATCTTCCGCCATCCTGCCACCAGTCTTCGTCAAAAGGATTCCAATTCTCATAAACTGCAGGATATTCATACGCTTTATATCCAAATTCCGTAAACGGGAAAAACTTTGGCTGGAAAACCTCCTGGTCTATTTTCCGGCTTTCCTTTGTATCCACATAATGTCCGTAGCCGTCCACACCATCCTCCCGTTCACATCTGGCGGCGTATACATAGTAGACGCCGTTTTTATAGTCATTGACGTAATTAAGAAGCGGATAGTCCCAATGAAACCAGTAAGATTCCTCTTCGTCAACTACAATTTCCCCCTGGCGGAATCCTAAATGAATCCTGATGCCTCCCTTCCATGAGGAGGCGGAAGCATAATTTAGAAGGGGAAGGAGCGCTGTGCCGTCAGGTGCAAGGATTTCCGTATAACCGCTCCGGAAATTTGCATTTTTTGACAAAATAGCAAAACTTCCGTTGTCCTGTTGGGTAATAATATAGAATGCACCAGAGTTAGTATCCATCCCGCTGCACAGCATTTCCACATAAGCAAACAATTCCTTTTTCCCATCACCTGTTATATCATAAAAAGCCACATTCTCTAATTTATAAGGCAGGTCCGCCCGTTCCAATTCCACTTCTTTGCCCTGAAATAATTCTCCGGCTGCTTCTATAAGGCCCTTTTCCAGCCTTATTCCGTATTCTTGCGTTTCAGGCAGGGACGAGTAGTAATCCCTTATCTGACATTCTTCACTTTCAAAGTATAAGGGATTTCCATAGTCATCATAATCCAATGCCCTGTAACGAATATTTCTCCCGTCCTCTTCTTTTTCACCGAAAAACTCTGCTTCTCTGTCTGTTTCCCTAAAATATAATTTTTCTTCCTGGTCATATGTATAAGTGACACTGTAAGAAGGAACAGTATATGCCTTTCCTGTGCCTGTATAGGTACAGTTGTCAAACAAAGCTGTCACCGTATTTTCATCTACCCTCCGCCAAGTTCCCCTGTCCACATTTCTGCATCCATAATGTACAACCTGACCATCCGGTGAAAAGCAGGTGCGGTAGAGAGTCAGCCATTCGTCCAGTCCGGACTCAAAATAGGTACCCTTTACATTTCTCCAGGTTCCTACAATTGGATCTGTCTGACCTTCATATTCTGCCTTCCCGGGAAGTAACCCCAAAGCCATACACACTGCGCTGCTTATCAACACTATCAGTTTCTTCATTACTTCATCCCCATCCATGCCGCTTTATATGTGTAATATCTGTACTTATCCTGCATCTGTCGTATTTACTCCTGCCAGCGACAAGCGCTGGCACGCCCGCAGGACATATTAACAAACGCACATTCTTTGCAGGCCGCGTTTGTAACAATTCAAAACCAGATTTGCCTGTTCTCGACGACTGCCTTAATTCCTGCTCTGCCATGGAATTTCCATGTATTGTCCTTCATAAATCAGATTGGGATTTTCCACGCCGCTGTGCTTAAGGAAAAGAGAAAACTCATATCCTGTATTTTGCCCCTGGTATTCCCTGTAAATACTCCACAGACTTTCTCCCTCTCTCACCCTGTGTACATATCTTTCCCCCCGGAAGGTCTGCATCATGACAGACAATGTGTGTTCACAGATTTCTTTATCGGCAGCTTCCTTTCTGATTCTTGAGGCCATATACCAGCCTCCGGCACCCTCTTCCATAAGAGGTATTGCAAGGGTAATCTCATACAGACTGGCATTTCCTTTCCAGACCAGATAATCATACCAGTAGCCTTTCTCCTTATGGCAGTCCCATTCCACATCCAAATCCGCACCGGAGGGCAGGAGGTAGTCAAAGCCGGCCCCCTTCTCTTCCACATAGGCCCGCACCGCATCCTCACGGCAAAAATCTTCCTCTGGCAGTTGGCTGACCCATATTCTTCCCAAATCATCAGCCCCTTCCTCCAGCAGTCTCCACAGGCCATTCTCCGCAGACCATATCCTGTAATGGGCATCATCCGTAACAGAATATCCTCTTGCTTTCACTACCTTTGTGATATCTATTGTTGCAACAGTTACACTCTCGCCCTCTTCCGACAGGGTGGTCAGCGCATAATATAAGTCCCAATAGCTGGTATCATCTTCCTCCCGGTCTGTACATCCTCCTCCTGTCAGCCGCAGGGTGTACTCTCTCTCCATTGGATTTATTTCAGGATACCTTGACAAAAACCGTTCCAAAGGCTTCTGGAAATATCCATCCAGAATCTCTTTTCTGGCCGCATCTATGCCGTCATTCAGTCTGGGACAGTCATACCCGGTTACGTGATGCAGCTTGTCCTTAGTTTCCCGCTCCTGACTGCTTTGGATTTCTGTAGAAAATATGGGAATACCAAAGGCCCTGGTCCCTCCATCCGGTACTGAAATCCAGATATTATTCAAATTCATGGTCATAACTTCCTCCCGGCTTTCACTGCCGTCAGAAGCCATGACACTTCTTTTTTCCGAATAAATTTCCTTTATATTGCATGTAAGGCCTGCGTATTCCTGATTTGCAGGAAGTTCCCTGCCGTCGTCCACCACCTGAATGGAAAATCCTTTCTCTGATGCTGTCACAGCCATTGGAATACTTCCCATAATCCCTGCACAAATCAGAACCATACATAAAATTCCAACCCTCTTTATCTTACATTGTTTCATCCCGTCCTCCATGCTCCCGCATCTGCCGTTCCCATGCTGTCTACAATATAACTTTTAGTGGGCATACCTTCCCGTAAATTCCATCACGATTCCTGTCAGGCAGGTATCCTCATAAAGACTTCCGGGATGAACTTCCTCAATCACAAACTCAAACGTAATCATTTTTCCACTTAAGACTTTGATATCATCCTCTGGAAGCGTATAATACTGGGGCATCATGGTATCTTCCAGTTTCAGCCGTGCATAGGGCCTGCCTTCCACCAGCATCAGCAGGGTTTTTACCCGTCCGTTTTCCTCCCATGTTTTCTGGTTTTTGGCATATCCGTTTACAATGCATATTTCCGAATACCGCATAAATCCGTATCCACTGTCTGCCCCACTCCCGGTATTTTTTAACATAGCGTCAAATTCGTCCATTATACTATACTTACAACTCTGCCTGTAGGTAATGCTCTCACCTATTCCTGGCCCGTCTGCCCCTTCTGCCCACGCCTGCTCCCTGTTCTGAACCAGTATATTTTCAGCCCGGTACCTTCCGCCCTCCGGCTCAAGTTCGGAAGTAGCCTCCGCCTCCTGTTCGAATCCCATACAGCCGCACCAGGTAGAGCATCCCGGAAGATGCCAGTCCACAAAACCGAAATTAGGGGCGTCCTCCTGCATCTGGAAATCCCAGAAGCCTTCCATATCCGGATCCCCATCATCCCCATAAAAAAATCCTTTTACTTCCGGTTCCAGCACAAAAGGCTCCGCCGGATAATTGACATCCGGCTTATCCGACAGGTAGATTTCCCTGTATGTAAATCCATTCTCCCGGGCATATTTTTTCACCAGGTTTTCTTCGGAATTTTCACCGCAGCATAATATAAAATCCCTGTCACAGCCTGCAAAGACATCTTTTTCCATTACGCTGTCCGCCTTCGGCGCGAGAACCTTCCACAATCCGGCATTTCCCTCAAAAGCCCTTTCCTTTACTGTCAACGGCCTGTCCGGAAGCCTTACCTCCTCAAGTTCACATCCGGCAAATGCTTCCTCCCCGATTTCCCGCAGATTGTCTGGTAACAGGACATCTGTCACATGGGTATTTTTGAAAGCCTCTGCTCCAATCACTTCTATACTGTCAGGCAGAATAAGTCCGTTTATTGCCCCATCTTTAAAAGCGCCTTCCCCTATTTCCTTAACGGGAACACCGTTAACATCCCCTGGAAGCAGCGTCCAGTGGGAGCCCTTATGCGCTTCATCCGCTATCCTTTTCATGTATACTGCAAAATCATCTCTATACGCTTCATTTATTCCTGTAATGATATAATAATTTTCCCCGGCATCATAATCCACAGCCTGTTCATAGGTAAAAAGGGACTCCAGCATGGGAATTTCATCTCCGCCCGCTTCCTGCCCATATGTGTTTAAACATGCAATTATGATACTGGTTATAACCCTTAAACTAATCCTTCTCATACCCTTTTATTCCTATTGCACACTCAGGTTTCCCCTTACATTTTAAACACTTTATATTATAAAGCAGACTTGCATCATTTTTGCATCAAATCTGTTACAATTATATTTCATTTAAAAAAAGCCAGGGCTTCTGCACGCCCTGGCATTCTTTCTAATCTTATACTCCTTCTATATTGCTGCAGGAAACTATCCTTTCCCACAAATTAAAACCACGCTCCATTACGCCTTCCATCATTTCCGGCGTCTTATAAAGCAGTATTTCCTCCTCCAGCTCCGGGAGACTGCTCCGGACGCCAGATAGAAATTCTTTGATTCTGCGGGCTGCCGATTTTGACCGTCTCTCCACTCCTGCAAGCCGGATATCAAGGGTTTCATACCCAAAAGGCTTATATTCATTCATCCATATGGCTTCCCTTAAATCCGCCAGTTCCTGCGCCAATGTTCCTATCCGTTCCAGTTCCTTGTCAGCGATTTCCTCCAACTGCGCTCTGTCCGCCTGGGCATATGCACGCCTGAGCCGTCCCGCAATTCCTGCCTTACATGAAAGAAGTCTTGCAAGGGTAAAATAATATCCGAATAAATCTTTATCTGCATCATCTTCCCCCATTATCCCTTCCAGTTTCTCTGCCAGCCAGCTATACTGCCCGGCCAGCTCATCTTCCTTATACATTTTTTCAAAAAGCCCTATCATACTGTCCTGATAGAGAAGGGTTTTGGACGGATTTATAGAGTATTGGTTATGCATGGAAAGTGCAGTAAGGTTCTCTTTCTTAAGTTCTCCGTACTGTAAATTATCAAATGCATCCAGCAGAAAGTAATCCTGGAAATTTTTCTGAAAACAAAAGCGGAACCTCTGTATAATGCGCTCCTGATCCGGCCGGCTTCCAAATCCATACTCCCCGAATAAAGCGAGGGTGGGCAATGCTGTCTCCAAAGGCGTCTCCGCACCGTTATCCATCCAGACGGTCATAAAAACATCCTTAACCTCCAGTGCAAGACATTCATCCAGTGCATCGCATGTGGTCTTAAACGCTTTACTTACATTGGGGGCTATGCCGTTCCATGTCCACGCACCCCCGGCAAACAACAGCGGATTCCCGAGTTTCTGGTGAAGTTTTATATAACGGTTATAAAAAGCTCTGTCCTCATGATAATAATCCCAATAGCAAAGGCCAATGTCTTTTGAAAGATGCTCTTCATTTTGAGGCTGTGCCCCCTCTTCAATGGAATAATAACCCTGTGCATGGAAATTCAGCCTCAAGTACATATCCGACCAGATTATCGGTTTCAGATGCCGCTTTTCACATTCCTCCATCAGCCACTGCATATGCCGTTTCATCAGTTCAGAGGGACTTGAAGGCCCGTGCAGATCCATATATTTTCCCCTCCCCAGATGCCCGGCTTCGTCCATCCCCAGATGGACAATTCTGCCGGAAAAACACTCCGAAACAGAGGACAGCAGTCCGCCAATCAGTTCTTTGACCTTTTCATCTTCCAGCAGAAGAATATCATCAATATCCTTATATCCCGAGAACGCCGGAAGGTTTAATGCGGTCTTTAAGTGGGCAAGGGTCTGGATGCATGGAACAAGCGTTATTCCAAAAAGCGCTGCATAACTGTCACATTCCTGCATTTCCTCCTTACTGTAACGCCCTCTCATATAACCCCAGTAAGGATAACCCTCTATCTCCAGCGTATCTTCCATATACAAATAAAACCGGTTCATGCCAAACTGGGCCAGCCTGCATATAAATTTCTTAATCGTCTCCACAGTGGGAACGCCGTTTCTTGAACAATCCAGCATGATGCCGTTTGAATTAAAATTCACCTTTTCTTGTATTTCCCATTTATTTTGACTGCTGTTCTGGAGAAGCCAAGACACGCCCCTGAAAAAATGCACCCTTTCCTTATAAAAAATCTTGCATTGGTTTCCTGATTTCACAACTTTTAAACAGGATTCCTCCCATGGAATGCCAGTCAGATGAAGATACGGACTGTCAGATTCCCCGTCCAGTGTAAAGTTATGTTTTGACAGGAAAACATCCAGCCCTTCCTGCAATTCATCCTTACCGCTCCCGTCAAAAACAACAACTCTTTTATTCATGTTTATATCCCTTTCCTGCATCAGGCTGTCATGCCTGGTACAGCATTGCGTAATTAACGGTGAATGCTGTACTAGTATTATGACTCAAAACTGTAGATAAATTACCGTATCTGTCCTTCTCCCACTATTTCATATTTATAGGAAGTAAGTTCCCTAAGCCCCATTGGCCCTCTGGCATGAAGTTTCTGGGTGCTGATTCCTATTTCTGCGCCAAACCCAAATTCAAAACCATCCGTGAACCGGGTGGAAGCATTGACATAAACGCAGGCGGCATCCACTTCATTCAGGAATTTCTCTGCATTTTCCCTGTTTTCTGTAATAATTGCCTCTGAGTGGCGGGTATTGTACCTGTTGATATGGGCAATTGCCTCATCAATGGAACCAACTGTTTTCATGGAAATGATATAGTCCAGATATTCCGTCCCAAAATCTTCTTCCGTGGCGGCAGCACAGTCAATAACCTGCCGCACCTTTTCATCCCCGCGGATTTCCACGTGATGTTCTTTCAGCTTATCTGCAAGCGCTGGCAGCAGTTTTTCCTTCACCGCTTCATGTATCACCAGAGACTCACAGGCGTTGCATACACCGATTCTCTGGGTCTTGGCATTTATGATAATGGAAACAGCCATCTCCATATCTGCAGTTTCATCTACATAAATATGGCAGTTTCCCGTACCTGTCTCAATAACTGGTATGGTGCTGTTTGCAACCACGCTCTTTATCAGCCCTGCGCCTCCTCTTGGAATCAGCAGATCCACATATTCCTTAAGGCGCATAAACTCCTGTGCCACAGCCCGGTCTGTGGACTCTATCATCTGTATGGCATTTTCCTCCACGCCCTCTGCCCTTAAAGCTTTTCTGATAACATCTGTAATCGCCATATTTGAGCAGATGGCATCACTCCCGCCCTTCAGAATAACAACATTTCCGCTTTTAAAGCAAAGACCGAAAGCATCAGCGGTAACATTGGGGCGGGACTCATAAATAATCCCAATCACACCCATCGGCACCCTGCATTTTCTAATTTTAAGCCCGTTGGGACGCTCCATGGATTCCATAACCTCTCCCACCGGATCGGGAAGCGCCGCCACTTTCCTAAGCCCATCCGCCATCTGCCCTATTCTTTCATGGGTAAGGCGCAGTCTGTCGATAAGCCCCGGATGCATCCCCTTTTCTTCGGCTCTTGCAATATCTTTTTCATTTTCCTGTATAATCAGGCCGCTGTCAGCCGCAAGGGCATCCGCCACTGCAAGCAGCGCCTGATTCTTTTTATCTGTAGAAAGCCTTTGCAGCCCATACTTTGCAGCCGCCGCATTTTCTCCCATTTTTCTAAGGGATTCCATATCATTTCCACCTTTCCTTAAGCTATTCTCACCTGATTACCTCTGTTTCCGTAATGATCATATCCGGCCTTTTATCATGTTCCTCCACCGGAACTTTCCTGGCAATCTGGCATTCAAAGGCAAGAGCCGCGCTGGTAAGGCTGGGAAATGCCGCCAGATAGCGGTCATAAAATCCCTTTCCATATCCCATACGTCCCCGTTCCCTGTCAAATACAACACCTGGCACCAGAATCAGACAATCCAGTTCTCTGCTCATCTCCTCTGTGAAAATCTTCTCCTCCGTCTCCGACGGCTCCCGGATTCCCTGATATCCATCAGTCAAATCATCCATGGATTCCACCTCATAGTACCGGATATCCATGCCATCCACCTTCGGTGCAAATACTCTTTTTTCCCCGGCTGCCAATAACTCCTCAACCAGTTCCGTAGTCATAACTTCACTGCGGTAATCCATATACACCAGCACAATCTGCGCTTTTTGAAAAACTGCTTCCTTCTTCAGCAGCTCCCAGATTCTGGCGCTCTTTTCCTTCCGCTCTCTGGTTGAAAGACTATTTCTGTACCCAAGATACCTGCTCCTTAACGCCTGCTTACTGACAAATTCCTTTTTTCCCATAAACAGTCCTCCTCTGTAGTCTGGCTATCTCCTGCCGTTTCCCTGCGGATATATATAATATCTAATCAGTTTTCACTTTCCATGATATGGCCAGCCACTTCCTCCGCCACCCGTATCCCATCCATGGCCGCCGATGTTATCCCTCCGGCATATCCGGCTCCCTCGCCGCAGGGGTAGAGTCCCTTCACAGACGCCTGCATCCTCTCATCCCTGAGAATCCTGACCGGGGAAGAAGTTCTGCTTTCCACACCTTCTATTAAAACGTTTTCATCATTAAATCCTTTTATTATTTTGCCAAACTGTTCCATTCCCTCCACGAAAGCTACGTTCAGGGGCTGGGGCAGTATCTGGTGCACCGGCTGGTATGACCATTTTCCTTTTATGCAGGGAGCAAAATCATCCGGTAGTTTAAAACCGTCTCCAAAGCTTTTACAGTCCCTGTTTCCCGTCACCCCTGCCCTGAAACTGCCATATCTCTCCACTGGAATACTTCCCTTTCCAATTTCAAAAGCCTTCTCCTCCAGCCTGCGCTGGAATTCTACTCCTGCAAGGGGATGGCTGCCACCATAATCCTTTGGTGTCACCGAAACGATTACTGCACTGTTGGCATTCTCCCCGTCCCTTTTGCTGAAACTCATTCCGTTTACTGCCAGTCTCCCCGGCTCTGAGGAGGCATTTACCACATAACCGCCAGGACACATACAAAAGGAGTAAACTCCCCTTCCATCTGCGGCTTTTGCCGTCACCTTATAGGCTGCGCTGCCCAGTATTTCTTCTTCCGCGGCCGTTGCCGTTTTTCCATACTGGGAAAAATTTATCATCTTCTGCGGATGTTCCACCCGAAGCCCCACTGCAAAAGCTTTCGGCTCCATGGCAACTCCCTTTTCGTAAAGGACGGAAAATGTATCCCTTGCACTGTGTCCCGGCGCCAGGATTACATATTCTGCCCCTAACCGCTCTTTTCCATTTATAACAACTCCCGAGATCTGTCCCTTTTCTATTTCAAAATCTGTTACTTTCGCTCCAAACCGTACCTCCCCGCCCTTATCCAGTATAGCCTTTCTTAAATTAGACACGACTCTGCACAGGACGTCCGTTCCGATATGGGGCTTATGGTCGTAGAGAATCTCCTCCGGCGCACCGGCCTTTACAAACAGTGACAGTACTTCCCGGTTCCTTCCGTACTTATCCTTTACCAGCGTATTCAGCTTTCCGTCAGAAAAGGTGCCTGCGCCCCCTTCCCCAAACTGAACGTTGGACTCTGGATTCAGCTTTCCCGTCTCCCAGAATCTCTCTACATCTCCGGTCCGCTCCTCCACAGGCTTTCCCCTCTCAAGGAGAATGGGGCAGAAACCTGCCTCCGCCAGCATATATCCGCAAAAAAGTCCAGCCGGCCCTGTTCCAATGATTACCGGACGTTTCTTTCCTTTATAATCAGCAGCCGGAAACTGATAAGTTTTCTCTTCCCACAAAAGAACCTGGCTCTTGTCACATCTGCGGTAAACTTCCTGCTGGTCTGCCACCTGCACATTCAATATATAATTAAAATACAACCGGGGCTTCTTCCTTGCGTCTATAGAACGCCTTACAATGGTAATGCGTGGCGTTTCCTTACACCGCAGAAGCTTTTTCACCCGTTCCGCCAGTTCCTCCCGGGAATGTCCCACCGGAAGCTTTAGCTGATTGATCCTTAACATTTATGATTTATCCTCTGGCAGTTCCTTATATTTCTCCTGCCCCAGTGCAATCTGCCTTGTGGAACTGCCTGCCGCATTTCTGCCTGCGATATAGCCGCTGGTCCAAGCCCACTGGAGGTTGTAACCCCCGCAGATACCGTCTACATCCACCACTTCCCCGGCAAAGTACAGCCCCTTTACCAGTTCCGACTCCAATTCCGTATTTAACTGGCTAAAGTCAACGCCGCCTGCACAGACCTGCGCATTATCCATGGAATTCACATCGCTGACAGCTATCCCGAAATTCCTGCCAAGTTCCATCAGCGCTTTTACTTTCTCCCATCCTGCTTCCCGGGCTGTCATTGCAGGCTTTAACCCTGCCATTTTTATCAGAACCATATTAATCTTTTTATGTAACATCCCTGTCAGATAGTCTTCCATGGATTTATCCTGCTGGGCTTCATAGCGGAGCCTGCCCATATAGGTAAATGTTTTTTCATCCTGGTCAGGAAAAAAGTCTACTACTGCTTCCACGCTTTTTCCTTCTTTCAGGGCATAGGCCGCTGTCCGGCTTAACTGGAACACAGGAATGCCGGATATGCCGTAATCAGTAAACTGCACTTCTCCCACATCTCTGCCTGCTGTTTCCCCGGCCACAACCAGCCTCACCCCGGCCTTGACCCTGACGCCGGACAAAGCTTTCGTGAAATCTTCATGGGACTTAAGAGATACCAGCCCGGGCACAATTTCCTTCACCCGGTGTCCAAATTTTTCAGCAAGTGCATAACCGGTCATACCTTCACCCTTTTTCAGGGAAGCTGGACTGCCGCATGCCACAATCAGCTTATCGCACTCATATTCCTTTCCCTTTATATCTTTCAGGGTAAATGTCATTCTGTCCGCATTGTAAGCAGCTTTTTTGATTTCCCCCTCGGTTATAACATGTATCTTTTTTCTGTCAAGTTCCATCCGAAGCACATCAAGCACTGCCGAAGCCTGCTCCGAATAAGGGTACAGATATCCCTCTTTGCTTTTTATCATAAGGCCCATGCTTTCAAAAAAAGACATGGTATCCCACACAGAAAAAACCTGGAATAAACTGTGAAGCTTTTCCCTGTCCTGGCAGTAATACTTTTCTTCCGAAAATTCCAGATTGCCCATATTGCATCTGCCGTTTCCGGTTGCAAGTATCTTTTTCCCGACTCTGTCATTCTTTTCAAATAAAGTGACTTCTGCGCCATATTTTGCTGCTGTAACTGCTGCAGCCATCCCTGCTGCGCCTGCTCCAATGACTCCAACTTTTGTTCTGCTCTCCATCTATTCCCTCGTTTCTGTCAATTATAAATACGTATGACTATATTTTTTATTTCATATAAGAATTAATATAATTATATTATCTTCTATAATAATACTAACTGGAATAAGACTCAAGAAAATTATACAATTCTTTTTCATCTTCTACATATTTTATATTTAAAATTTCATCCCTCAGATTTTCTGGCAGCCTTTCCACCAAAATATCGGTATTCATATACACATGGGATAAACTGTGATCATACACAACCACATAGTGGTTTTCGTTTAAAAGGAAAAATCCCTTCTCTTCCTGTACCAGTTCATAGCTTTTCCTCACCACAATTTTCCCTGATGAAAAGGAAACCAGTTCCATGAAAGTAAATCCCTGTTCCAAATCCGTCAGGGAAGGATTTGCATTATATTCCTTAATTTCATCCACAACCTTGTCCCTGGATAAACCTATAAATTTATCAGGGGCTTTTTCTTCTTTCTCCACAACTTCCCCGGTAACTGCATTATAATCCTGGATTACATAGCGGGTATCGGCTGTAACAACCGGTTCGTCGCTTACGGAAACCTGCACCGGCTCCTTTTCTGGAACCGGAGCCTCCTCCTTCTCGATCTGTATCTTTTCACCGGGATAGAAAAATTCCATGATAGCCATATTCGCGGCAAACCCGATAGAAAACATGGATAAGGGATAGATAAAAAACAGACTGATACGTTTCACAAATTTCATAGCATGTCACCTTTACTATTTTTCTAACAGTATCAGCCAAAAAAAACAAATCTATACAGCTTATCGGTGAAGAAATCCTGCCAGCATCATGAGAAACCGGCCTCCGGCCATCTCTTCCATCTCCTGTGCATCAAAAGCCCTTGTCACTATCAGCAGTATAAGAAAAATGACCGAGCATACCGGAACAACGATCAAAAGTGTGATTCCCGCACCCAGCAGGGAAACCAGCAGCCTGTTCAGCAACATTGCGATTCCCCCCGATATGGCCGCAGCCACAATGGTAATGGCAAAAGTCCTTATCCACTCCTGCCGGTACTGGAACATGCTGCTTACCAGAAAAAATCCCGCCGCTGCAACCGCCGCATAAAAGACTATCACCGCTATCAGCACCGCCATAATCCCAAGAGCCGTCGTCCTAAGCAGCACCTCCGCCGTTATGACATGCAGTATAAACGCCCCTGCCCCAGCGGCGGCCACATATTTCATCCTGCGGCCTTTCAACAGAATTTCCATAAAGACTGCCCCAAAAACCGAAAACACTATCATCAGGCTTCCTAACTGCAGCCATCCGGCCGCCTGCTGGTTATTTCCCTTAAACAGCAGATCCAGAATATCTTCTGCAAGAACTGCCAGAAAAACCGCTGCAGGTATCGCAAGCACCGAACACTGATGAATTAAAATTCCCAGTTTCCCTCCAGCAATCTTCTGCCCGTCCCGTTCCAGCGAAGCCAGTATACGCCTTATGGGAAGCAGACATATCATATCAATTGCTGCGCAGAGAATGCCAATTACGACCAGACATTTTCCATAATAAGTTCCCCACTGCCCGGCTGTGTCCCCTGCTGTTTTGGAAGCGGTAAAAAAAAGATACTGATCGATCAGGGGAAGTGACTGGAAGCAAAACCACAGCAGCATATATAAGCTTCCCGTCCCTGCAAGCAGATAAAAAATACGCAGATTTGTGTCTGTATTTTTCTGCATCTCCCTGCCCATCTGCCGTTTGATGTTATTTCTGAATATAAAAAACAACGCCAGCGCATGCAGGAAACATAAAATGGAAGCTGTCAGAAAACCTATGGAAGCCCCCATGGCCCCATAAGCTCCGGCATAATCCGCATTTTGCAAAAGAGCGGAAACCTTGTCCCCATATTTTACCAGAAGTCCTGCCCCAATAAGCCCTCCGGTAAATAAAAATACTGTGTGCAGGATTTGCGAGTGCATTTCCGGAACCCTTGACCCGTTCCCTTTAAAATACCCCCGGAAAACCCCTGTCAGAATATTGAAAACCATGGAAGGCGCCATCAGACGCACACACAGTCCCGCAAGAGGCAGATTCATGACATTTTTGGCAATGCCATGGCCGAAGAATACAAATAAAAGGGTTAAGGCTGCGCCAATGATACCGCCAATAAAAAGCCCGCCGCGCAGCACTTTCTGGGCGCTTTTAAACTGGACTCTTTTGATCCGGTATCTCACCAGCAATGCCACCGCCTCAGAAAGACCGTAGGAAACTGCTCCCGCTGCCGCCAGATATATTTCATTCGCCATTCCAAAACAGGCCATTCCCCTGTTTCCTATCATATATCCCAAAGGAATACGGAAAATCAAAGCCCCTATCAAGGCCGTCAGTGTAATAATTGTATATATATCCCTTCTTGGCGAAGGCCCTCTTCTTGCTGGTTTATTCATAAAGTCTCCCGCCTGCTGTTCAGGTTTCATCCATTGTCTCTTGTAATGCCAAGGCCGTTAAGCGCCTGTTCCTGCTTTTCCTCCATCACCTGCGCTTCCTCCCGGGTCATATGGTCATATCCGCACAGATGGAGCATACTGTGGGCCACAAGGAAAGCAAACTCTCTTTTCAGGGAATGTCCGTACTTGTCCGCCTGCTCTCTGACTTTCTCCGCCGAAATAATAATATCTCCCAGAAGCAGTTCACCGCTTACAGGATCAAAGCAGTCCATATCTTCCTCCGCCGCCCCAAAATCCGCCGCTGCTTCATAATTAATCATCGGGAAAGAAAGCACATCCGTAGGCGAATCCACCTGTCTGTACTGCCTGTTCAGTTCATGAATCCCCTCATTATCCGTTATCAGCAGATTCACCTGTGTCTCATAAGGGCAGTTTTCCTGTTCAAGAACCGCTTCAGCGACTGTGTCCAAAATTTCTTTTATCTCAAAGGGGAATTTGGCATTTACTTCATTTTCAACGTAAGAAGTCATGATATAGTTTTTCCTCTGTCAGTATATTCTTCATTTCATGCAGTTCCCGGAGGGATATGCTGCTATTATCTATCATACCACTTTCGACCTTATTCTTAAATATAGCGTCTATAATTTTTTGATAATTCAACTCAGTTTTTAATTTTTTTAAAAAAAGATAATTGAGGGAAGAATCAATGGTGTCACAGAAAAAAAGGATAACCACTTCCTTTGACCGGATTTCCATGTCCCTTTCTGCATATTCCTTCAGTATGTCTGCCACTTCTTTGGGAAAGTGGTACTCCTTTAAAATACCCTGCATATTTTCCCAGGTATTGTCCCCTTTTAACAGGCCGATTCTGTGATAATATCCACATGCCCTGGCTATCTGTGGTTCCACCCCTATACCTGCGGCCGTCTTTTCGCACAGGTAAGCTGTATGGAGTGCATGGTCGTACTCCTCTTCTGAAAATTCCCTGAGCTTCCCCAAAAGTTCATGCGCCGGGTCATTGATTTCCATAAGAATCTTCTGCCCTATGTAAAGGGCGTAATAATTTAAAATCTTAAGCAGCACCATCAGAAGGATAAAGCATATGAAGGTGTTCACTGCAGGAATAATAAATATCTGCAAAGATATCTGCCCCTGCGCCAAAATAATCTCCCAGGCAAAAAGAACAGCCGCCTGTATAAGCAGGGCGACCAGCAAAGGCTCTCTTACCCTGAAGCTTTTATCTATACAGGAAAAAACCATGCATCCAGCAAATCCTGCAACAAAATATACGAAAAACAGCATATTCCCTTCACCTGAAAGGAGGGTTGCAATCATCAGAAGTTCACAGCCGCCCACAAGTCCAAGTGCCTGG
This sequence comes from uncultured bacterium, assembly GCA_947177425.1. Lineage (GTDB taxonomy): Bacteria > Bacillota > Clostridia > Lachnospirales > Lachnospiraceae > Suilimivivens. The sequence continues at coordinate 56,352 of CAMWUN010000011.1, read as the reverse complement.
CTGCCGAACAATTCCAGCCCCACAAAGACCGCCAGATACGGCCAGCCGCTCTGGGGCAGCCTGGGAAATATAACGCTTCCAAGCAGGGAAACCAGGTAGATTAACGTAAAACGTTCGGTATGCTCTTCATTGTCAAAGAAAAAAGTATGGTTTTCCAGTCCCTGTTCCAGCGTAAAAACCATCCCTCCTGCGCCTGCAGCCGCTAAAATGGCAACGCCTGCCGCTTCCATATCTGTCATTCCATACACCAGGGCTGCCGCTGCGCTTACTGCAACTGTACTCAAAAACAGCAGGATTTCCTGATACAGTAAATATTGCTGTTTTTCACTTTTTTCTGCCATAATCTGTATTCCTGTTTTTCCGCTTTGCGGTAGAATTTTCTCTTGCTTCATAATCTTCGTAAGCCTTAACTATTTTTTGTACCAGGGGATGCCGCACCACATCCTTACTGGTCATATTGCAGAATGCGATCCCCTCTATGCCCCGGAGCACCTTAGCGGCCACATCAAGGCCGGAGACGGTTCCCGGAGATAAGTCTTTCTGGGAGGCGTCCCCTGTCACAATGACTTTTGATCCAAAACCGATTCTGGTCAGGAACATCTTCATCTGGGCAGGTGTGGTATTCTGGGCTTCATCCAGAATAATATAGGCGTTGTCCAGGGTACGCCCCCTCATATAAGCCAGAGGAGCCACCTCTATCAGGCCTTTCTCCATATTTTTCATAAAACTGTCCGCCCCCATAATCTGATAAAGGGCATCATACAAAGGTCTTAAATAGGGGTCTACTTTGCTCTGCAGATCCCCCGGAAGGAACCCCAGCTTCTCCCCTGCCTCAATTGCCGGCCTGGTCAGAATTATCCGCTCCACTTCCTGATTCTTAAATGCCGTGATTGCCATAGCCATAGCCAGATAGGTTTTCCCTGTCCCCGCCGGCCCTAAGCCAAACACAATCATACTGCCCCTGATGGCGTCCAGATACGCCTTTTGCCCAAGTGTCTTGGGTTTTATAGGTTTTCCCGACACCGTGTGGCAGATGCAGTCTTTATCTATTTCCAGCAAAACCTCTTCATTTTCTTCCATACTCATAGTAATTGCATAATCCACATTCTGTTCCTGGATTCTGTTTCCTCTCATTGCTAATTCTGTCAGTTCCTTAAGTACTCTCCCGGCCTTTTTCACAAAAGGCGCCCTGCCGGAGATGATAAGTGCCCCGTTCCGGTCCACAATAGCAACCTGGAACTGTCTCTCCAGCTTTTTGATATGGCTGTCAAATTCCCCGAATACCTCCTGCTGTACCTGGGCCGGCACATTTATTACTTCGGAAATCCCTTCCATTTAGTTCTCCTAATCTATTCCTCTGCCGGATTCTCCTCCGGCTCCGTCTCCTGTATCTGAATGATTTGTGTTTTTCTTGGCGTACCTGTCTTTTCCACTGCCAGGAAATCCACTTTCATTTTCCACACCCCTGAAACCTTATCTATTGTAACATTTTTTTCTACAATTTGTACCCCCTTTTCCTCTAAAGTTTCTATAAATTTTATAATTTTCTCCTCAAACAGCTTCTTGACCTCATTCTTTGTATAGATTTTATCCTCGGTAACATATTCTCTGACAAGATCATGGCCGATATACACAGGAAGGTAATAATTTTTAAAAATCCTGAGCTGCTTTTTCTCTTCCACTTCATCCCATTTTTCGTATCTGTCAAATCTGGGAATTTCCACCTTTTTGGTTCCAAACATGAGAAAGGGATACTTTTTCTCCTTTCCCGTATAGATTTTGTCCTCGTATTTCTCTTTAATTTCATCCCTCATGCTGTAGACGCATCTTAACATGATATCCGCATCCGCAACACAGTAATCGTACCGCCTGACGGTCCCGTCCTCATTTAAAATGGGAACCCCTCCCTCCACCAGCACATCTCCCTTTTCCACCTGCATTCCTGCGCTTACCTTGGGCACACCGCTGCGGGTAACGATACTGATGATTTCCCCTTCCTTGCCTGCTACCAGATCACTTCCTTCGCCTTCCGGGAGAGCGGTCCTGTTTTCCTCCACCGAAATCAAATCATTTTCCTTCACCTGGATGAGCAGTCTGGTTCCGTCGATCCGGGCTGATGTCCATGTAACAATATTAAACTCTGTCCGGATGGCTTTCTCCAGGGTTTCAATTTCGATATCCTTCTTTTTCATCCCTACCTGAATACCGTTCTCCGCAAAAAAATCCTGAAACACATCGTCAGTCACATAGTAGTTTCCCTCTATCTCTACTGCCCAGATAAATCCCGACATCCATATCCAGAAAAGCAGGCTCCCCAAAAGTCCCAGCATAAAAATCCGCCGCCGCCACATCCGTGTAGAAAGAAAGGGTAGTCCATAACGCTGTGTTACGGCCACCCTCGTACCTGTCTTTCTGGTAATGCCCTTAAGCTTAAAGAATCCCTTAAGGCTTATCTTCATCGTATAATATTCACCATGATTTTCAATATCCCAGAGAAATATATTATGGTTGCTGCAAAGATTCATGAATCTTTCCGGCGAAAATCCCCAGACCTTAATAGCCAGATAACCCTTTATGTAACGAATGACCTGTATCATAACGCACCCCGCAAATTTTTTCTTTCTTTACATAAAGTAGCGGACCGCTTCCACCCACCCGCTGATCTTCATATCCTCATTTGTATAATAAACGATATTCAGCCGTCTGCCGCAGATCTCTATTTTACAGGTTTTCCCCTGTAAAAGAATCATCTGGCTGGTATATTCTATAATGCCCTTATAATTTTCCACAAAGACATCCGTGTTCCCCGTCAGGGTGACAATAGAAGCCCCTAAAAGGGAGTCCTTGGGAAGCTTTAAGGATTCTACCACAAGTTCCCGCCCCGAAGAGCGCTTTGCATCTTCCCTTTCCTCTCTGGTCTGGTTCCAATTACTTTTTATTTTATGCCTCATCTTTTTCATATCATACTATATGAAAAAAAATTTCCGGCTATACCTAACGAATTGTTTTATTTTACAATACCAACTATCACCGGGCCTTCTTTTGTTTCTTTTTCCCCTATCTGATAGGCCAAAAGAAGGCGGTTTGAGGCCTCCTTTAGTTTTTCCCTGTCATTGGCATGAAGTACGGCCAGCACATCGCCTTTCTTTACGTAATCTCCCACCTTTTTTTCAAGAACAATTCCTACAGACAGGTCAATGGCGCTTTCTTTCGTCTCCCTTCCGCCCCCTAAAATCAGAGAGCAGATTCCCACTTCATCGCAGACAAGCTTTTCGATATAGCCTTCCTTCGGGGCAGGGAGCGGTTCTACAATCCGGGCCGCAGGCAAAAGGGAGGTGTCATAGACCATTTTCTCATTCCCTCCCTGGGCCTTCACAAATTCTGCCAGCTTATCGAGAGCGCTACCATCGGCTATAGATTTTTTAAGCATTTCTCTTCCCTCTTCCTGTGTCCGTGCACATCCTGCAAGACACAGCATCAGGGAGCCTAAGGTAAGGCAGAGTTCCGTAAAGTCTTCCGGGCCTTTTCCTTTTAATGTTTCTATGGCTTCCTTCACCTCCAGGGCATTTCCCACTGCCCTGCCTAAAGGCTGGTCCATGTCTGACACCACGGCAATGGTATTGCGTCCTGCATTTTTGCCAATCTGGACCATCTCTTTTGCCAGGCCGAAGGCATCCTTCTCCTGCTTCATAAAAGCGCCGCTTCCTGTCTTTACGTCAAGCACAATGGCGTCCGCCCCTGCCGCAAGCTTTTTGCTCATAATGGAGGATGCGATCAGGGACATGTTGTCAACGGTTGCCGTCACATCCCTTAAGGCATACAATAATTTATCTGCAGGGGCAAGTTCTTTTGTCTGCCCCATAATGGCAATGCCGATATCATTCACATTCCGAATAAAAGTCTCTGTGGAAATGGCCGTGGAAAATCCTTCAAAACTTTCCAGTTTGTCAATGGTTCCCCCGGTATGTCCAAGTCCTCTTCCACTCATTTTGGCAATCTTTACGCCGCATGCCGCCGTCATGGGCGCAAGCGCCAGAGAGGTCTTATCACCTACGCCCCCGGTGCTGTGCTTATCCACCTTTATTCCCTGAATTCCTGACAAATCCAGCATATCCCCGCTTTGGGCCATAGCCATGGTAAGATGCAAAGTCTCCTCTGCATTCATTCCTACGAAATACACAGCCATCATCATGGCCGACATCTGGTAATCAGGGATATCTCCTTTTGTGTAGCCCTCAACCATAAAGTCAATTTCTTCCTTTGAAAGAGCGCCTCCGTTTCTCTTTTTCATGATCAAATCATACATCCTCATACAAAACCTCCATACTTCCGCATCATAATCTGCTTTCCGTTCCTTTTCGCTCTCACTTGTGATAGGGTTCCCCCTTAATAATACGGAAGCATCTGTAAATCTGCTCCAGCAAAATTACGCGCATTAACTGGTGGGGAAAAGTCATATTGGAAAAACTTACTGCCTGTCTGGATACTTTGGACACGCTCTGATGCAGTCCAAGGGAACCGCCGATGATAAACTGGATATGGCTGGTTCCCTGAACTGCCAATTGATTCAACTGATTTGCAAAGGATACCGAATCAGGTTTCGTCCCCTGTATTTCCAGCGTAAACACATAGGCATCCTCTTTGATGTGTTTTAATATTCTTTCTGCTTCTTTTTCTTTAATCTGTTCTTCTAAGGCCGGGCCTGCATGGTCAGGGGTCTTTTCATCCTGAACCTCAATGACTTCCAGGCGACAGTACCTTCCAAGGCGCTTTTCATATTCCAAAACCGCTTTCCTGTAAAAATCTTCTTTTATTTTCCCAACGCAGATTATGGTTATTTTCATTAATTATAGATCTTTCTCAAAAATGTCCGGGTAGGTTTCTTCCACAAGCCGGTCCAGATATCCCTCATCCAAATTTACAAACTGCTTCTGGACTGCGTTTTTCACATATTCAAAACGCTGGAAATATTTAAGTTCTTCCGGCAGCTCCTCAATAGCCAGCATGCTGTCAATTTCTTCCTTATTCAGGTTTCCCAGACACCACTTTTTGATTTCCATGGTAAGATTATTTTCTTTGCCGGCTTTCTTCCAAAGGATTCTGGAATTTTTCATAGACACAATTCCCATGATGATAAAGAGAATAAAGAGAACCCCCATCACGCCGCTGACCATGTATTTATTGATAAGGGACATGCCTATATCAATCACTCCGGTGAAAAACAGAATAATCAGTATCATGCCTATAGTGCCCACTGTAAGGAGCGTGTAGGCCGAGGAACGGTTCTCCTGCGCCCGCTCTTCATTATTCATATATACAGGAACATATCTGTGGACAGAATCATCTTCTTTCTGTATCTCCTCTTCCTCAGACATATCCTGCTCCTGGCAGACACCACCTTCTGCATACAAAGCAGATGACATCCTCTCTTCCATATCTGGCATCTGCATAAATGGATGCAGGTTTTCCTTCCCATTCCCATCACTTTCTGTCAACTCGTCCACCAGTTCACAGCCGCAGTCTGCACATACCTTAATGCCCTCCACATACTCACTTTTGCATTTAGGACACCATGCCATAATGATACCTCCTTTACCCTCCCCCTGTTATTTTACTACGGATCGGCAAAGGTTTCCACTAGTTTTTATATTTCGACAAAAGACAGGGCACCCCGATATTGACATTATTCCTGGGATTCATCCAGATATAATTATCATCGTTTCCGATTTCCACGTGTATTGTCCTGTTTCCTTTTTTATCCTTATTGTCATTCTGGTAAACCCAGGAGCCGTGGTCAGCCTTTGCTTCCCATTCCCTGGATGTCCCGTCTGCATAAATGTTGGTCAGGTAAAAGTCCCCGTTCACAAGCCCTGCCGCATAGCTTCCAATAAGGTTTGCCGTATAACCGTCATTTCCCGTTACAAGGGACATGTCAAAATCATAATGCTCTGACCCTTCCCCTTCTGGCAGATCCCCTGCCCAGCTTCCTGAATACTGATGGCAGGTGTAAAGATCATTTTCGTTGGGCGTTAAATGGATATGAAAATGCATCCATGTGCCGTTTCCACTTCTTACACCGTCAGCCCAGTCGCCATAATAATACTGATTGTCCGCATATACGGCAACTCCTTTTCCATGAGGCTGTCCATTTGCGTTGATATCCCCATAGTAATAAAAATTGCTGGTTCCTCTAAGGCTCCAGGACATGGCAAGGTAATGATTCAGATAAACAAGGTCATTGATAGCCTTCATATTATTATCCGCCCAGTATGCCATCATGTCCTTAAGCTGTTCGTCCTGATGAAACTCTATCTTACTGTAATCGGTCTTTCCGGGCTTCATGGCCTCCTTATAAGGAGTGGGACTTGTGGAGACGGCATTTTCCTCCTGCTTTGCACTTCCTGTCTTTTCCTCTTCCGGCTTCATCTCCGTTTCTTCCGAAGACTGTTCCTCTTTGTTTTCCGTATCTGTCTCCTGGGGGGCCGGGGTACTGACATTGGAGACCCCGGCATTGACTGCAATATCCGGCCCGTTTTCTCCCCGGTTTTCGTCCGCATAGTCCATGATGCTCTGCTGTAAGTCCTCCGGTGAATCTTCTTTTATTTTTCCCACAGCCAGCGTGATGGCAAGAATTATGATAATCAGGACAAAAGGAATCACCTTCACCAGTATTCCTGCTTTGTCCATTCCATGCATTTCATCGTCATCTTCCTCAAATAACTTCTTCATTTTCACTCCTCATAGTCAATGCAGCATCTGCCATTTGTCACGCTGCCTACATATTTTCCTGCTTCCACATGGGCAGGAGAAATCTGATAGGCTTTCAGGGCTTCCACGGATTCAAACCTTGAGATAAGGGCAATATCTTTATTGCTGGAATCCAGCTCATTGATTACCACTTTAAGGGATATCACACCTTCCACCATCCCAGCAACAGCCTCCAGTCTTTTCTTTATCTCGAGGGCCGCTTCCTTTTTCGCCTGCTGTGTCAAATCTTCATTTAAGTTCCAAAGTACTATATGACTGACCATTTCCATGTCTCCTTCACTATACAATAAATAATTTAATTTCCTATATAAAAAGTATTAATATTTTCTTAGTTTTTAAAAAGTGCCGGAACAGGGCTATTATAAAATATACACGGATTCCGGCACTCTGGCGTTTTAGCTTATTTATTTTTCAGATATTCGTCGATGCCCTTAGCGCCGGCACGGCCTGCGCCCATGGCAAGAATAACGGTTGCCGCCCCTGTTACAGCGTCCCCGCCTGCATATACTCCTTCTTTGGAAGTTTTACCAGATTCTTCCTCCGCCACTATGCATTTCCACTTATTGACATCCAGTCCTCTGGTGGTGGAAGAAATAAGCGGATTGGGGGATGTTCCAAGGGACATGATAACGGTGTCCACATCAATCACAAATTCTGAACCGGGAACCTCCACAGGACGTCTTCTTCCAGACTCGTCAGGCTCTCCTAATTCCATTCTGATACAGCGGATACCGCACACCCATCCTTTTTCATCTTCAAGAACTTCCACCGGATTGGTGAGAAGGTCGAAAATAATCCCTTCCTCTTTGGCATGATGTACTTCCTCCACACGGGCAGGCAGTTCTTCCTCGCTGCGTCTGTACACAATATGCACTTCTGCCCCAAGCCGCAGGGCCGTCCTTGCGGCATCCATAGCCACATTTCCGCCTCCTACAACCGCTACCTTTTTTCCTCTCATGATAGGCGTATTGGATGTCTCGTCAAAGGCTTTCATCAGATTGCTTCTTGTCAGGTATTCATTGGCAGAAAATACCCCGTTGGCCTGCTCTCCGGGGATGCCCATAAACTTGGGAAGCCCTGCCCCGGAACCGATGAACACAGCGTCGAATCCCTCTTCTTCAAGCAGTTCGTCAATGGTAATGGATTTCCCGACTACCACATTCGTCTCAATGGTTACGCCAAGGGATTTCACATTTTCAATTTCCTTAGCCACCACTTTTTCCTTGGGAAGACGGAATTCGGGAATCCCATATACCAGCACGCCCCCTGGTTCATGAAGAGCCTCGAAAATCGTCACCTCATATCCCATTTTAGCCAGATCCCCTGCACAGGTAAGACCTGCGGGACCGGAACCGATTACCGCCGCCTTTTTGCCGTTCTTCTTTTCGGCTCCACGGGGCTTAATACCGTTTTCACCTGCCCAGTCCGCAACGAAACGCTCTAACTTGCCGATGGAAACAGGTTCACCTTTAATCCCTCTGATGCATTTGCCTTCACACTGGCTTTCCTGGGGGCACACACGTCCGCATACAGCCGGAAGGGCAGAAGCTTCGCTTATTACCTGATAAGCCCCTTCCACATCCCCGTCCTTTACCTTTTCAATAAAACCGGGAATATTGATGGAGACAGGACATCCCTTGATGCATTGTGCATTTTTACAATTGATGCACCTTGCGGCCTCCTCCATGGCTTCCTCTTTATTGTATCCCAGGCAGACCTCATCAAAATTGGCGGCCCGCACCTTTGCTTCCTGTTCCCGTACCGGGACTTTCTTTAACACGTCCATTATTTGTCACCTCCGCAATTTCCGCATCCGCCGTGATGGGTGTCTCCTTCTTTTGCTTTCAAAAATGCACGCCCTTCCGCCGTCTTGTAAATCTGCTGACGCTGCATTGCCTCATCAAAGTTCACCTGGTGTCCGTCAAATTCAGGGCCATCCACACAGGCAAACTTAACTTTGCCCCCGACCGTAACACGGCAGGCGCCGCACATGCCGGTTCCGTCCACCATAATTGGATTTAGGCTGACAATCGTGGGGATTTCCAGTTCCTTTGTAAGTTTACACACAAACTTCATCATAATCATGGGGCCGATAGCCACGCACACATCATAATGCTTTCCCTCGTTAACCAAATCCGTGATGGTCTGCGTCACCATACCGCTTCTTCCATAGGAACCGTCGTCCGTGGTCACATACAGATTTCCTGAAACTTCCTTCATCTCTTCTTCCAGAATCAGCAGATCCCTGGTCTTTGCCCCTACAATCACATCAGCCTCAATGCCTTTTTCATGGAGCCATTTTACCTGGGGATAAACCGGGGCTGTTCCCACGCCGCCTGCCACGAACAGCATTTTTTTCTTTTTCAGTTCCTCCAAATCTTCTCCCACAAACTCCGAAGGACATCCCAAGGGACCAACAAAGTCGTGAAAGCCGTCCCCTGCTTTCAGTTCTGACATCATCTGTGTCCCTGCACCCACAATCTGGAATACAATCGTCACAGTTCCTTTCTCCGGGTCATAGTCGCAGATTGTAAGGGGTATGCGCTCTGCTTCTGCATCCGTCCTGACAATAACAAACTGCCCCGGCCTGCATGCTTTTGCCACACGCTTTGCTTCCACCACCATATAAAAAATATTGGCGGCAAGCTCTTTTGCTTCTAAAATCTTGTACATCTCTAATTCCTTTCCTGTTCCTGAAATATTTATATAAATAGCAGTATCAACATAATTTTGCTCCCTTACTGAAGGGAAATCAGGCCTGCCTGTCCGTTTTCATCAAAGATTAACCTGTTTGGAGCACCTGTGTACACTTCCACTGCGTAGAGATGTTCCGTCTTGGTCTGGACACCTGTCTCGCTTTCTATGTATTCATTTAAGATATAATAATATCCTAAATCCGGAATTTCCACAATAGTATTATACTTAAAAACATATTTTCCCATAATCCCAGGGGAATGGCCCTGAAGATCCGTAAGCACTTCCCTGTTATACAGGGCAGTCATTACGCTGTTCACTGCACTCTGCACTGTCACATCTGTTTCCAGTGTAAAGTTAAAGCTGCGGCTCACCACATCGCTGGCTACCCCCTCATCGGAAATAGTCACAAACTTAAAATTTGTTCTTCCAAGGGGCATTGCTACCGGTTCTGTATATTTCAGACTGTCTGCGCTGGGATTGCTGCCGTCCATTGTATAGTAAACGGTTCCGCCCTCTGGTACAATAACTTCTATCTTTGTAGGCTGATGATATTCCCCGCTGTACAAAAGCAGTTCCGGCGGTTCCGGCGCCGTTAAGTTTATTACATACCAGTTTCTGGCCGTTTCGCTTTTAATCCCATATTCATTGACAAAAACCGCCGCCACCTGATATTCTCCTGTCTCAAGAAACAGGGGCGCCGTGTAGACCTGGCTGGTTGTATCCGGCTCGCTCCCATCTAAAGTATAGTAAATATTCCCTGTCGTGTTGGCGCTTATCTTTAATGTAATGACCTCGTCATAACTTCCTGATATGTATCCAAACTCCGGCGCCATTGCCATATACTGCTGGTAATGGTTTATAATACTGTCATCGCCGCTGTTTTTAAGAAGGGCATTGATTTCCTCATATCTGGATTCTTCGTCATAAATCGTAATAAGGCTTTCATATGCCTTTGCTTTATCTTCCTCGGTAAGCCGGCCTCTTTCAATCAGTCCGTTCAAAAGATTTGCAGCCGCCTGCTTATCTCCCATATGGTAATAATAATTGGATTCCATCAGGACAATTTCCGGGGAATCTGCCTTAAGCTCTCTGGCATTTTCCAGATATTCCACAGCTTTTTCATAATCCTTCATCTGGGCATAGTATCTTGCCCTTTCTATCTGATAATTGACAGAATACCTGTGATACAGGTATACCGCGGCGAAAGCGGCCGCTATGGTCACTGCAATAAAAGTGGTAAGGCTGGGCAGCAGGCAGCCCTTTCCCCACCCCCCACGCGAGGCGCCGGACTTTTTCTTTCTGCCGTTTCCGCTTCCTGTGGAGACAGGTTCCCGGGACACACCTCCGTTCTCAGGCTCCTTTTCTTCTTTCAGGGAGTTGTTACCTTCTATTTCTTCCGCAACTGTGGATAAAGTTTCTGTTATGCTGTTTTCAATTTCCGGTTCAAAAACCGGAACAATCTGGATTTCCATCCCACATTTTTCACAATAGAGATAGCCTTCCGTTATTTCATACCCGCAATTGGGACACTTCATATCTGCCTCCCTTCTGCCTTATAGCAATTCTATGCTGAATTTAGAAACCAGCAGATTCTATACAGTTATTGAGGAGCATGGCTATAGTCATGGGGCCGACGCCTCCCGGAACCGGAGTAATGGCGCTGCATACAGGTTCTACATCCTCAAAATCCACATCACCGCACAATTTGTTGTTTTCGTCCCTGTTAATTCCCACGTCAATGACCACTGCCCCTTCTTTGACATAATCCCGTGTAATCATTTTAGGTTTTCCAACAGCCGCAATCAATATATCCGCCCTGCCTGTCACTTCCCTTAAGTTCTTTGTCCGGGAATGGGCAATTGTCACTGTGGCATTTTCCCGGAGCATCAAAAGAGACATGGGTTTTCCTACAATATTGCTACGCCCAAGGATGACGCATTCTTTTCCCTCAATCTCAATGCCGCTTCTTTTTAAAAGCTGGATGATTCCCGCCGGCGTACAGGATACAAATCCCGGCTGGCCGATGCACAGCGCTCCCACGCTCTGGGGATGGAAACCATCCACATCTTTTGCAGGGTCAATGGCCCGGATCACGGTATCCTCATCGATATGTCCCGGCAGGGGAAGCTGTACCAGAATACCATTCACATCCTTACGTCTGTTCAATTCCCCGATTAGCGCAAGAAGCTCCTCCTGGGTAGTTTCCCCGGAAAGTTCATAGGACAGGGAGCCGATTCCAATATATTCGCATCCTTTTTTCTTATTCCGCACATAAACACTGGAAGCAGGGTCATCCCCCACCTGAATAACCGCCAGCGTGACCTCCACGCCTTTACTTTTCAAATCCGCCGCTTTCTGCTTCAATTCATCCTTAATCTGTTTTGAAATTTCTTTTCCGTCAATTAATAATGCCATAATTCACGCTCCCGAATCATATTTTAAATCTATGCCGCCCTTAACCGGATGGCGCCGGACAAAAAAGCTAAAAAAGCCCGGTAATTACGCCTTCGTCGTTCACATCAATATTAAAGGCCGCAGGATGTGACGGAAGTCCCGGCATGGTCATCACTGTGCCGGTCAAAACCACAACAAATCCTGCCCCGGCTGACACATATACTTCCCTCACATTCATATCAAAATGAGAAGGACGTCCCAGTAAATCCGGATTGTCGGAAAGGGAATACTGTGTCTTTGCCATACAGACAGGAAAACCCCCAAATCCCAGTTCCTCCAGCTTCCTTATCTGCTTTTTAGCCGGAGCTGCATAGGTGACTCCTTCCGCCCCATATATTTCTTTTGCCACAGTTTCTATCTTTTTCTCAAGAGACAAATCATCCCCGTACAGAAGGTTAAAGTGGCTTTCTTTCTCTTCTAAGGTTTCCAGAACCTTCCCGGCAAGTTCCATTCCCCCTTCTCCGCCTTTTTCCCACACATTTGCCAGAGCAAATTCACACCCTCTTTCTATGCAGAACTGTTCCACATAATTCCGCTCTGCTTCCGTGTCAGTGACAAAGCTGTTCAGGGCCACCACAACAGGTACGCCATACTTCTTTAAATTTTCTATATGCTTTTCTAAATTAACAATTCCTTTTTCCAGGGCCTTAAGATTTTCTTCCCCCAGTCCGGCCTTTGGTATACCTCCGTTGTATTTCAGCGCCCGTATGGTTGCTACCAGCACAACAGCGTCAGGTTTCAAACCAGCCATTCTGCATTTAATGTCAAAAAACTTTTCGGCCCCTAAATCCGCGCCGAACCCTGCCTCGGTAATCACGTAATCCGCCATTTTAAGAGCCCCTTTGGTAGCCCTTACGGAATTACACCCGTGGGCAATATTGGCAAAGGGTCCGCCATGGACAATAGCCGGGGTATGTTCAAGGGTCTGAATCAGATTAGGTTTCATGGCATCCTTAAGGAGAGCCGCCATTGCCCCCACTGCCTGTAAATCCCCGGCCGTTACAGGTTCTCCCTGATAATTATAGGCAACTACCATTCTTCCCAGCCGTTCCTTTAGATCTTTCATATCTTCCGAAAGGCAGAGCACTGCCATGATTTCTGACGCCACCGTAATGACAAAATGATCTTCCCTTACCGTTCCGTCAGCTTTTGTCCCAAGGCCCACCACAATGTTGCGCAGGACTCTGTCATTCATATCAAGACATCTTTTCCATACCACCTGTCTGGGGTCGATGGAAAGCTGGTTTCCCTGCTGGATATGGTTGTCCAGAAGCGCCGCCAGCAGATTATTAGCAGAAGTAATGGCATGGAAGTCTCCGGTAAAATGGAGATTTAAATCCTCCATGGGAACCACCTGGGCATAGCCGCCCCCTGCTGCTCCTCCTTTTATCCCGAAGCAGGGCCCTAAAGAAGGTTCCCGCAGGGCAATGACAGCCTTTTTCCCAAGTTTTCCAAAAGCTTCACCAAGACCAACGCTGACGGTGGTCTTCCCTTCTCCCGCCGGCGTAGGGTTGATGGCCGTCACCAGAATCAGCTTCCCATCAGGGTTGCCTGCAATTTTTTCCAGATATTCATCGGAAATCTTTGCTTTATACTTTCCATATAATTCCAAATCATCCTCCGGAATGGCAAGGGCCTTTGCAACCTCTGTTATGGGCTTAAGTTCTGCTTCCTGCGCAATCTGTATATCTGTTTTCATTTGCTGCCTCCAATCTTATAGGGACTCTTCTATATATTGTTCAAATTGTTCTTCACTCATCAGTACCTTGCGCGGCTTGGTGCCTTCCTCTTCTCCCACCACGCCTGCCTCGCATAGCTGATCCATGATCCTGGCCGCCCGGTTAAAGCCGATTTTAAATACCCGCTGGAGCATGCCGATGGAAGCTTTGTCTTTTTCAATGATAAATTTAGCCGCCTCGACAAAATACTGATCCCGCTCGCCGCCTTCTCCCCCTCCGGCTCCCGCCGTACTTTTAAAGGAGGAAATCTTTTCCTGGATATCCGTATCGTAAATATTCCCAAGGGTCTGGTTCTTTAAAAATTCCACCACATCGGAAACCTCTTTATCCGATACAAAGGCCCCCTGGACTCTGGCAGGCTTTGTATAACCCTGGGGATAAAAAAGCATGTCTCCTTTGCCCAACAGTTTTTCCGCACCATTCATATCAAGAATGGTACGCGAATCCACACCGCTGGAAACGCTGAATGCCACACGGCTGGGCATATTAGCCTTAATCAGTCCGGTTATGACATCCACGGAAGGACGCTGGGTGGCAATAATCAGATGAATGCCCGCCGCCCTGGCAAGCTGTGCCAGACGGCAGATGGCCTCCTCCACTTCCCCGGGCGCCACCATCATAAGGTCTGCAAGTTCGTCCACGATAATGACAATCTGGGGCATTTTGGCCGGAGCCTCCCCCTTTTCTTTCATAGCCTCCACCTTTTTATTGTAGCCCTTTAAATCCCTGACATTAAAGTCCGCAAACTTCTGGTACCTGTCAGTCATCTCGGCAACGCCCCACTGCAGAGCCGCTGAAGCCTTTTTGGGGTCAGTGACGACAGGTATCATCAGATGGGGGATTCCATTGTAGACACTGAGTTCCACTACTTTAGGGTCAATCATAATCAGCTTAACATCGTCGGGATGGGCTTTATATAAAATACTCATAATCAGCGTATTGATACATACCGATTTTCCGGAACCTGTGGCTCCCGCAATCAGCATATGGGGCATTTTGGCAATATCCGCCACCACGACCTTGCCGCCAATATCCTTGCCCACCGCAAAGGCAAGACTGGACGGAAATTCTTTAAACTCTTTGCTCTCTAAAAGATCCCGGAGTGCAACCATCATGTTTTCCTTGTTGGGAACTTCTATTCCCACAGCCGCCTTGCCCGGAATGGGCGCTTCTATTCTGATATCCGTAGCCGCAAGATTCAGCTTGATATCATCGGATAAGCCCACAATCTTGCTTACCTTGACCCCCTGCTCCGGCTGTAGTTCAAATCTTGTAACGGAAGGCCCCTGGCTGATATCTGTAATGGTAACGCCCACACCAAAGGTCTGCAGGGTCTGCTGCAGTCTCTGTGCCGTTTCTTTCAATTCCTTTGCAGCATTTCCTCCTGTCTTTCCTTTTCCTTTTGCCAGTTTGCTGATTGGCGGAAATATGTATTTTTTCGGTACCTGTGGTCTGGGCATCTGGATAATACTGCCGCTTTCACTGCCCTTTTCCTCTCCGGCATCTGCCGGAACTTTTGCCACAGGACGGGAACCGGATTCCAGACTGCCTGCAGAATCTGCCGGCTCCAGGATTTCTTCCTCAAACACCGGACTTTCCGGCTCTGTTTCTTCTGTCTGTATATCGTCTGTTTCTGTATAGACCGTCTCTGTAAATTCTTCTTCGCTAAACAAATCTGTTATCTCGGAAAGTTCATCGTTCCCCCCGTCGCTGTCAGTCAGATATGCGCTGTTAATCTTGATTTTATCAAAATCAAAGTCCCCGTCTTCTTTTGCCGCCACACTTTCCGGCTCGTTCTGTTCTATCTGCTCTTCAAAATCCGTCAGATTAATTTCATGGATGTCATCCCGCTCCCGGCTTTTTTCTTCTTCTCTTTCCGTCAGCGCCGTGTCAATCATGACACCGGAAACTTTTTTATCCATACGCAGGATTTTTTCGTTTTCTCTCTCTTCTTCCCGAATCCGTTTTTCCTCTTCCCTGCGCCTGCGCTCCTCTTCCTGCTCCTGCCTGCGTATCTGCGCCCGCTCTCTCCGATAGGCAGCATCCTCTCTGGAACGCTCATAAACTCTGCGTCCCCCGGATTTCACCCCGGACACAAAAGACTTGTCCGTTATGATCACAATGGAAATAATCAGAGCCACTAAAACCACAAGGACAGTTCCCATCATCCCCATAAAATGATAACACCAGTAAGCCAGCGAGCCGGCTAACACACCGCCGCCTTTATGATCCTGGCTGCACCTTGTATATATTTCCCCAATCTCATAGCTTACTGCTTTCTCTGGGACGCCTGTAAAGAGTTCAAAAATAATACCTGCCAGCAGAATCAGGAAAACCCCTGCCACCAGCTTCCGTGTTGCTATGGAATTACCGATGTTTACCATGCCAAATGCAATCATTAAGAAAAGCACCAGCGGCATCACATAGGCCGTCAGGCCGAAAATCCCAAAAAGAATATTACTGATGGTATTTCCCAGCACCCCGGCGATTCCAAAATTGCATAAAAACAAAAAAACAGCTACAGCAAACAGGACGATTAAGAGAATTTCATTCCTAATCGCCACGTCCATGGGTTCGCTTTTTCTCTTCTGGGGCGTCCTTCCCCTTGTACTTTTCCTTCCCGACGAACCGCTTCTGCCTGTGCTTTTTTTCCTTGTCTGCGCCATACCTAAAACCCCTTTGGTATCATACCGATACCCACATAATCTTATATAGTATAGCATCTTACTTAAATCTTGTCACTAGCAAACGATATTTAATTATAATTTTACTTGTTTTTCCCCTCCCCAATTAGTACCTTTTTTCCGCAGAAAGCAAATCCATACTTCCGGATGCGCTCCTTGGGAATTCCTTTCGCTGTCAGATTTGCCTGATAATCCTTCTCTTCTATCTGCCGGAGTGCTTCCCTGACGGTATCCAAAAGCTGTTCCTCATCCGTATCCTGCACCTTGAATTCTATGATAAAAGCATCCCCTGCAACAGTTCCCGGAAGTTCTTTCGGCTCCAGCATGATATCATATCTTCCAAAACCGCTTTCCCTGTTTGATGTTACTGCATATCTGTCAGCCAGCTCCACCATCAGCCCCAGCACAAAGCCGTGGTAAAAGCGTTCCGGTTCTTCTCTTGAAGGTTTTACTCCCGTGTCAAAATAGCTGAACATCTCTGACGACACTTTGTTCATATAATTATTCATTGCCTTTAAATCCCCCAGAAGCAGTGCACGGACAAAATCATTGTAATCATCATTGCCGGAGAACCAGTCCTGAACCATATGTTCAAACATGATACGGACTTCTTTATTAGTCAGCGCCAGTTCATAGTAAGTACGTCCCGTCCTTTCTACAAAGTCCGTGCTGACAGCTTTCAGATAGCCGCCTGCCAGAAGCAGGCTCCAAATGGCATTCCTTCTGGTATCCAGATGGCTGTAAACAATCTGTTCATCTATTTCCATGTTTAATGTTCCGCCCTTTAACAGAACCTCAAATTCCTGCTTTATATTTGCCCGGCCCTGTCTGATCAGATTTCCCACAAGGATATTGGCGCTGGTATTTGCCCAGTAAGCGCCCACCTTTCTCTCATCAAGGAAATTAATAATAGACCAGGGATTATAAATATCCGTCCTTTCTCCAAAGGTAAACCCGTCGTACCAGTCTTTTACCTGCTGCTCTTTTTCCAGAAGCCCATATTCCTCCAGTGCAGCAGAAACTTCCTCTTGGGTAAAGCCAAAACAATCCGCATATTTTTCAGAAGTTGTCGTTATTACTTTCAGATTACTCAAATCTGAAAAGATCGACTCTTTGCTTATTCTCGTGATCCCCGTCATCAGGGCCCGTTCCAGATAGGGATTCGTCTTAAAAGACGCATTAAACAGACTTCTGATGAAAGCAGCAAGTTCATCCCAATACCCGTTCACATAAGCTTCCTGCATAGGCGTATCATATTCATCCAGAAGGATGATTACCCTTCTGCCATAATATTTCATCAGATAATTGGACAATGCGTTCAGGGAATCTGATGCAATATAGTCCTCCATATCAGCCGAAATTTTTCTAAAAAATTCCTTTTCATTTTCCCCCAGCTTAATCAATGTATCATTCCAAAACAAACGCTGCCACGCTTTGGGTCCGGCATATTGTAAACAAAACGGAAATCCGTCTTTAAAATATCCGGTTATGCAAATGCGTAACGGCGCCGCATAAGGATATTTTAAAAACAGATTTCCGCAATGATAAAATACTGCTTTATTTTTTCTTTTTTCCAATCAGGGCATGTAATTTTTCCATGGCTTCACTGATTCCGCCAGTTTCATTAATAATGCCTTCCGCAACGGCCTCTTCCCCTACCAGAATCGTCCCCACATCTTTTGTGAGAACTCCCGTCTCCATCATAAGTTCCTCAAACCTGCTCTTGCTAATCTTACAATGACCGCATACGAATCCGGTTATCCTGTTTTGAATCTGTCTGAAATAGTCAAATGTCTGAGGCACTCCTATCACCATTCCATTCATCCTGACCGGGTGGATAACCATTGTACCTGTTGGGACAATATAGGAATAATCCGTGCTTACTGCAATGGGTACACCGATAGAATGGCTTCCCCCCAGCACCAGGGACACTGTGGGCTTGCTTAATGAGGCAATCATTTCCGCAATGGCAAGTCCTGCCTCAACATCCCCGCCCATGGTATTTAGAAGAATCAGCACACCGTCTATATCCTTGCTGTCCTCAATTGCCGCCAGTTCCGGCAGGACATGTTCATATTTTGTAGTCTTTGAGTTACTGCCAAGATTATCGTGGCCTTCCACTTCCCCTATCACAGAAATCAGGTGAATCGTGTGTGATTTTCCATTTTTGTCCAATGTCACCTGCCCTGTCTCTTCTATCCGCTCGCTTCTGTGTTTTTCTTCTTCCACCTTTTTGCCTGCCATCTGAATCCTCCATACTTTCCCAACATACATATTTATAATTTCTTATCAAAAATCAAGTAATAAATGCTGCTCTCTGCAGTCAGTTTATTGGTATCAAAAAGAGAACTGTCTTTTAAACAGTCCTCCTTAGTATATTTCCTTTTATAGTTTTTATTCACACATCTTTCCAAAACACATAAAAATTTCCGGTTAATATACGCGCCAAAATATATTGGATTCCGGATAAATAAGATGCAATATAAATGAAGCTGCCGCAACAACACATACAAATATCAGGCTGACGGCTATAAACCACCATATTCCCTTAATAAAGCCCTTTAAAGTATCATTTTGGAAAACCGCATCCACATCCCGGGAAACCCGGTATATGGAATCTATTTTCTCATTTACAAGCGAATTTTCCCTTACCTCCTGTACGTCAATATCCTTCACAAGTTCATCCAGTGTCATGTTAAAAAAATCACTCAGCATGACCAGTCTGGTAAAATCCGGGTATGACTGCCCTGCCTCCCATTTTGAAATTGTCTGCCGCGATACCTCCATCTCCATTCCCAGTTCTTCCTGGGACAGTCCTTTTTCTTTTCTGAGTTTTAATAATTTTTCGTTGAATTTCATTTCACATTACCTCCTTTTTGTCAGCCTATAAGAAAATCTTTTCCAATTCAAGCAATCTAACTTGTCAATTTGTCAATATAGGTGAACATTTAGCAGGTATCGTAAAATTAACGCCATGTTAAGCTGCGAATACTGCCTTTTATCCGCAATCCGTTACTTCAATCAAACATCAAAATCATCCCCATTGCCGATTTGAAAGTCAAAGTCATCCTTGATATCAAAGTCGCCTTCCACTTCCTCAATGGCGAACTTCATTTCTTTTTTTACATGCTTTTTGGGAACAGGCAGAGGGTTGTCTAAATACTTCATTTTCCTTCCGTCCTGGGCTATGAAATAATTGTCAGGCTTTTCTTCCTCAACCGCCGCTGTCCGGGGTTCTTCCTGTGGCAGCTTCTCTACAGTATCCCCGGAAATTCCTTCCTCTTTCTCCCGGCCCGCATTCTTTCGGATAAGGGCAGTCAGGTTCCGGCATAGAATTCCTGCCCCTATGGCGCAGAAAAGCCAGTTTTCCAGTTCTGTCTCCTCATATAAAAAGCACAGGGGCAGCTCCTGCAGTTCCATTACCCAGCCCTCAACCTGTGCAGCAACTGTTTTGCCTGCTGCCATGGCAATATGGGCAAAGGCCGTAAGACCGCCCGGCACAAGCCCCACAAGCAGGACAAATTTCCTTTTTACCCTGCGCCTTTCCCTGATGAAAGCATACAGGATTACTGGCAACAGATAAAGTCCCAAGTAGTGCCATACCGTTATCATCCCTGTAAGAAATCCCGCCGCAAGCAGGCACAGAATGTTTCCTCCACCGCTTTTTCTCTCTTCCGGGGCTTCTCTTATGGCAAATCCCAGGAACAGCAGCGCCGCTGACCAGAACAGCATATAAAAGTTTTCCGGCGACACCACGAAAATGCTTTCCAGTATCCATGGCGATACTGCCATCATGGTTCCCGCCGCAAATCCGGCCAGTTTTCCAAAAATCATGCAGGCACCCGCCAAAAACAGCCAGAGCCACAGAATCTGCAGCGTCATCTGGCAGACGCCCGCCGCTTCTATACGGTTTCCTGTAAACCGCAAGAGCCCGGAAAGACTTTCCGTATAAATAAAGGAAAGCCCTGTGGAAAATACCTGCTGCTTTTCCTGCGCCTGTATCATGGCATTTGTATAATATTCATATGTATCGGCCATCGTCTGCCCTGTTAAAAAGAAACTGACAGCCCTGCTTATTGTCACTGCCAGTCCCCATAAGACCATCAGCAGTCTCTGTATTTTTTTATTCATCCCAATTATGATATACCGCCTGTACGTCGTCGTCCTCGTCTAAAAGATCCAGTATCTTCTGCAAACTCTTTACGGCCCCTTCGTCTGTAAGTTCCACATAATTCTGGGGAATCATTGTAACTTCCGCTGAAACCGTAGGAATACCGCCGTCCTGAATGGCCTTAAATACCGTGTCAAAATCATCAGGCGCCGTAAGCACCTCAAAACTGTCCTCTTCCTCGGAAAAATCCTCCGCCCCTGCATCCAGTGCAAGCATCATCAGTTCATCCGCATCCCCTTCGTATTCTTCCTTGTCTATAATAATCTGCCCCTTTTGGTCAAACATAAAAGATACGCAGCCGGGTGTTCCCACATTGCCGTTCCCTTTTGTAAAAGCATTTCTTACGTTTGCCGCCGTCCTGTTCTGATTGTCTGTAAGCGCATCCACAATAATGGCTATGCCGTTAGGACCGTA
The DNA here is from genome assembly GCA_947177425.1 of uncultured bacterium. Classification (GTDB taxonomy): domain Bacteria; phylum Bacillota; class Clostridia; order Lachnospirales; family Lachnospiraceae; genus Suilimivivens. The sequence goes on along the minus strand of CAMWUN010000011.1, from coordinate 35,425 downwards.
ACCTTCATAAGTAATGTATTTATAGTTTACATTTCCTACATCTCCCGCAGCCTTTTTGATTCCTCTTTCAATAGTATCATTGGGCATATTATTGGCTTTTGCTTTTGCAATGACCTGGGCCAGTTTGGAATTGTTGGCAGGGTCTGAACCGCCTTCCTTGACTGCAACCGCAATTTCCCTTCCCAGAATTGTAAAAATTTTACCCTTTGCGGCATCGTTTTTTTCTTTTTTATGTTTAATATTTGCAAATTTTGAATGTCCTGACATAATTTTTCTCCTTTTTTACTCCTGTTTCTTTTCTTCTTCCTTATCATCGTCCTCATTCCTGTCCCCTGCCGTCTGTCTGACAGGCAGTCTGGTGACAAGAACGCTTTTAATCATACGGTTTTCCACGTGGAGAATTTTAAAGCTGTATCCGCCCACATCAATGGAAAACTCCTCGTCCTCCTCAGGAATCTTGTCCATCTTGGAAATCATAAACCCGTTCAGGGTTTCAAAAGCTTCCTCCTTAAAGGTAATACCAAATCTCTCTTCCAGTTCCTCTAAAGGGGTAATTCCTTCTATTATATACTCATCTTCATTTTCGGTTTCCTCTATATGCTCTTCCTCCTCGTCATACTCGTCCATAATATTTCCTACGATTTCCTCCAGGATATCTTCCATGGCAACCAGCCCTGTGGTCTGCCCGTACTCGTCCACCACGATTACCATCTGGGTCTTGGTATGCTGCATAGTCTCAAACAGGGCGTCAATGTTTTTCGTTTCAGGCACAAACATTACATCCCTGATAAGACCTTCAATTTCCCCTACTGGCAGTTCCATATTCCCCTTTATTCTGTGGGCGCGCATGGCGTCCCTGAAATGAAGAATCCCTATCATGTGGTCGATATTTTCTTCAAAAACAGGAAAACGGCTTTTGCTTTCGCTGAGCATATAGTCGATAGCCTCCCCCAGCAGCATATTCCGGTCGATTGCAAGAATATTGGCCCTGTGGGTCATTATATCTTTGGTTTCCTTATCGCCAAACTCAAAAATCTTGTTAATCATTTCCGCCTCAGAAGCCATCAGCACGCCCTGCTCATGTCCTTCATTGACCATGGAAATAATTTCCTCCTCTGTCACATCCTCTGAATCCTTATCCGTATGGATGCCAAATATTTTTAAGATTCCCCTTGCCGTCACGGAAACCAGCCCTGTCACGGGACTGAATATTCTGGTTATGTAATAAATGGGGTCAATACAGGCAAATGCCCATTGGGAAGCATATTTCATCCCCAGCCTTTTGGGTATCAGTACACCGAATGTAAGCAGAATATACAGCAACACCGCTCCTGCCAGCGCAAGCGCCGCACCGGAAAGCACTACCGGCGCCACTGCCATGTCCGCCAGGTAGGAGGCTGCGCCTTTTTCCAGAATTCCTTTTGTCACAGTGCCGAACACCCGCAGGAAAAACCCTCCCATAACCAGATTAATCAGCGTCACCACCAACTGGACGGTATTAATATACTGCTCCGGATTTACTGTAATCTCATAAAGCCGCTTTGCCTTCTGGCTTCCTGTCTCCTGAATGCGGTCGGCAAGTTCCTTGGAATTCAGTTCCTTTACCGCCGCGCCGAACCCGTAAAAAAGCATATCCGTCAATAATAAAGCGAAAAAAATAATCCAACTGGCCGTAGGCCCGCCATCGTCCATTTTTCCATCTCCCTTTTTGCACAAAATTTCAAATTAAACTATACCATTTCCTGCCCTCATCGTCAAGGTCTGCGGACTGTCTGACATGGAAATCGATTGTTACTGGTCACAGATAAACAGTAACAATCGATTCTAAAACCTCCGGCCGGGCTGACGGTACCGTATGGCAGGCAGCCCATAATTCCATAGAAAGCCGACTGTCACGGCGGACCGTTTTTTGCATCTGCTTAAAGAACTGTAATCTCATATCTATGTATCCAGTTCCAGACTTATCATAAGTCCGCGGTTTACCTGCCCCATGATATCTTCGTCCAGGTGGCACACCTTATCTTTAAGCCGTTTTTTGTCTATGGTACGGAGCTGTTCAAGCAGAATCACCGAGTCCTTGACCATATCGTATTTTCCCGCGCTCAGTTCTATATGGGTAGGCAGTTTTGCCTTATTCATTTTTGATGTAATGGCTGCACATATAACCGTAGGACTATGTCTGTTCCCCACATCATTCTGTATAATCAGCACCGGCCTGATGCCTCCCTGCTCGGAGCCTACCACCGGACGCAGATCTGCATAGTAAATATCCCCTCTTCTCACTTTCTTCACACACCCTTCATTCCAATAGGATATTTTTATTCAATAAGCCGATTCCCCAGGCGTATCGGCGTTTGATTTTAATAAGTAGTATAACCGTATTGTAAGAAGGTATTCAGATACCGTTAAAAATCCTGATAATTGTCTCTGGTGTACAGAACCTTTCCTTCTTTGACATATACTCTTGGCACACGCTTTCCAATGCCGCAGGCAAATTCATAGTTGAATCTGCCAGACAACTCCCCTAACTGTTCCATGGTAATCTGCTCTGAGCCATCCCTGCCGATTAATGTCACCACATCACCGGATGCAGCTTCTGGAATATGTGTGACGTCCACCATAAACTGGTCCATACATACCCTTCCTAAAACCGGCGCTTTCTGTCCCCGTATCAGGACAAAGCCTTTACCTGACAGTCCCCTTGGATATCCGTCTCCATAGCCCACAGGAACGGTGGCCACCTTTCTTTTGCTCTGGGCTGTAAAGGTTCCTCCATAACTGACCTGGGTTCCGGCTTCAATCTCTTTGATATAGACAATCCGGCTGTAAAGGGACATTACCGGACGTAAAGAGACGATATCCCGCCTTACCTGCGCCGAAGGCCACAGACCGTAAAGAGTGATTCCCGCCCGCACGGCATCCATATTCGCCTGGGGCAGTTCCACAATGCCTGCGCTGTTGGAACAGTGTTTCATCAAAATTTCCTCTCCGGTTTCCTCCTTTATTCGTTCCAGAAACTGACTAAAAACTGTAAGCTGGCCGTTTACAGGGGTTTTATCCTCTTCATCGGCTCTGGCAAAGTGGGTAAAGATTCCTTCCACCTCAATCCCTTTCGTCCCAAAGGCTTCCTTTATAAACGAAACGCCTTCCCCGCCGGGCTTTATGCCAATCCGGCTCATCCCCGTGTCCACCTTGATATGCACCTTTGCCTTTTTGTCAATGCCTTTTTCTTTCAGGCTGCCGGCCGCCAGGGAAAGTTCCTTAAGAGTATCATGGCGGAATACCGTCATCCTGACCTCTTCCTGTATCATCCTTTCATAGCAGTAGGGAAAGGTATAACCCAGAACCAGAAGGGGCTTCCTTATCCCGGCCTTTCTTAGGATAAACGCCTCCTCCGCTGTGGCTGTGGCATAACCATATAAATAATCAAGTCCTTCCAGTTCTTTTGCAATTGGCACCGCCCCATGGCCGTAACCGTCTGTCTTAATCACCCCGATTATTGTTGTATTGGGGCTGATATTTGCCTTCATGCTTTCCATATTGCTTCTTACTGCATCTAAATCTATTTCCGCCCAGACTCTCTGGTACTCCTCTATCATAGGTCCTGCCTCCGTTCTTCCTCCTGTATGCGCATTACATTGGTAAGGGCCTTAGAAATATCCGACGCCGTCATGCCATAACGTCCCTTTCTCATGGAAGCTTCTTCTCCCGCAAGCCCGTGAAGGTATACCCCAAGACACGCCCCTTCAAAGCACGGCATCCCCTGGGCCAGAAGCCCTCCCATCATACCCGCCAGAACATCCCCGCTGCCTGCGCAGGCCATTCCGTCATTGCCGGAAGTATTAATATAAATTCCCCTTCTTCCCGGCTCAAACACCATCGTCGCAGCATCTTTGGACGCAACAATGCAGCCGTACTCTTCTGCCAGTTTCCGGGCAGTTACTTCCCTGTCTGACCAATATGCATCCATATCCACCCCCGCAAGCCGCACCAGTTCTCCCGGATGGGGCGTCAGTATCGTGGTGCAGGGCGGCCTTAGAGCCAGCATTTTTTTCAAATTATTGTGGGCTGAAATCAGATTCAGGCCGTCGGCATCTATTACCATGGGAAGGGTTTTATTTTCCATAATCAGTTCCATCAGCCGGAGAGCATTTTCATCCTGCCCCATACCCGGCCCGGCCACTAACACATCCGCCCAGTCCAGCGCCTTTTCCACCTGTACTTTATCAGGTGTTCCCTGAAAAGAATACAGCATTGCCTCCGGCAGGGTGGTCTGGATAATCCCACGGTTACAGTCCGGGGTGATAATCTTCACCATGCCGGCTCCCGTCCTTAAAACTCCTGTTCCGCTTAAGGTACAGGCGCCGCTCATATCTCTGCTTCCGGCAGTTAACAGCACTTTTCCGAAAGTCCCTTTATTTCCAGACGGACTCCGGCGGGGAAGAAGCGCCGCCAGTTCCCCCCGTTCATAGCAAAACGCCCCCGGCCCCTGCCAGGCAAATGATTTTTCCGTAATGCCTATATCCTTTACCATAAGCTTTCCTGCATATTCCCTGCCCGGATACAGGAAATGCCCCTTCTTTGCAAAGGCGAAAGTCACAGTGGCGCCGGCTCTGACCCCGCAGCCCAGAACCTTTCCTGTATCGGCGCAGATGCCGGAAGGGATATCCACACTGATAATCTGCGCCCCTGTCTCTCCAAAACAGTTAATCCTGTCAATAACCTGTGCATATTCTCCCTCTATATTTCTGGATAAGCCGATGCCGAAAAGGGCGTCTATTACCATATCATATTCTGCATCTTCCAATTTGCGCTGTATGGAAAACCCTAAATTGTGAAGAATCTTCATCTGGACTTTTGTCTCCTCCGAAGCCTTATCAGGATTTCCTGCCATAAAAAAGTCTACCCGGCATCCCTTAAGGGCAAGCATCCTTCCTGCTGCCAGCCCGTCTCCGCCATTGTTTCCCACACCTGCCACAACAAGTACTCTTTTGGGCAACGGCCCTTTTGTCATGATTTCCTCATATACCCCCCAGGCGGCCCGCTCCATCAGTACCAGGGCAGGCATACCGATTCTGTCAATGGTATCCCTGTCACAGGCTTTCATCTCCTGCGCACTTACAATATATTTCATATTAATCTCCATTCCGCCGCCTTCGGCTGGCGGCACAAATAGTAATGAAAAACGCTGTCACGCTTCGCGTGACAGCGTTTGTTAACATAAGGGCAGTTCGCGAAGCGTACTGTCCGTTGTTTTTTATATACCGCCTTCTGTACCGTCGGCGTCCCTGGACACATTTATTCTATACTTCACATCAAACAGATTAATCACGCTTGCGCCGAAAATATCATGCATGTAGGAATAAAGTTCCTGATTCATAAGTTCCACTTCCTGTTTACGCACCAGCCGTTTCTTAAGTTCGATCCGCATCTGGGCAATCCATTTCGCAGCTTCCTCCGATTCACGCTCATTTTCCTTCATGCGGCTGTAACATATTTCCATGGTTGCAAGCATCAACTCCCTGTTGACCTTTTCAATCTGATCCGGCAGTTTATCAAGATCATCCTCATAGCCTCTGATTTTGGCATTGCACTCATTAATCAGGCGGCTGTCATCATTGGCCTTTTTCTGGGCCTTTCCGTCGTTCCCTGCTGAACTTTCCTGGGCATTTTCCATGATGTCCTGCATCAGCTTTCTCTTCAGTTTCTTAATCTCCTTGATTTCCGTGTTGGCTTTCCCCTGTTTTTTCAGCAGGTCGTTCAGCTTATCCTCCAGTTTCTTAACCCGCTTATCCGGCCCCAACTGGTCAAACAGCTTATGCCATTTATTATCCAGTGTGAGAATCGGCAGTTTTGCGCCTGCCAGTGCAGGCATAAAGATTTCCTCCGTTCTTGACATACCTTCGCCTCCGTTAACTATTTATACTCTGCGGCCCAGTCAGATGCTGGAAAGTCAGCCGCCGTTTTCAAATTGATTAATATTATAAGCCAGTTTCATCAGACTGTCTGACAAATGGACGTTTTCCACCTGAATCCCCCTGGGAACGCTTAAATCCACATGGGCAAAATTCCAGATTCCCCTGATGCCGATATCCACCAGCTTTTCTGCCACCTCTGCAGCGCTGGCCTTGGGAATCGTAAGGACTGCTATGTCTATGTCATTTTCCCTGACAAAGGTTTCCATCTCATCCATGGATTTGACTTCCATATTTCTGATTTTCTTTCCGAGAAGCTCCGGATTGTTGTCAAATATTCCCTTAAACAAAAATCCCCTTCTCTCAAAGTTCATATAATTTGCCAGTGCCTGGCCTAAATTCCCTGCACCGATAATAATCAGGTTATGGGTCTTGTAAAGGCCCAGTATCTTGCCAATCTCTTCGTAGAGATATTCTACCTTATACCCATACCCCTGCTGGCCAAAACCGCCGAAATTGTTAAAGTCCTGGCGTATCTGGGATGCCGTGACCTGCATGATGTCACTCAGTTCCTGGGAGGAAATTCTCTCGATCCCCTCATCCTTAAGTTCCCCCAGAAACCTGAAGTATCTTGGCAGCCGCCCGATAACAGCCTGTGAGATTTCTTTATTTTCCACCTGCACATCTCCTATTTCATATACCGCAATGTCCCTTATGGCATTAAACAGCATAATTGCCAAAAATTATACTATAAAAATAATATATAACACTGTTAAAATAATGTCAATTCATTGACATTCCCTTTTATCATCTGTAAACTGATAGTATTACTGTCCACACAGACCTGCGCAAAGATCGCCCCTCACACCTGAATCATGTTCTCACGGAATGCGCAGCCCGTGTGCATTCCTGAGTCATGAATAGTAACAGATTCACTTTGTGAATGGGATTTGCCACTCTTGGATCACTTTCTTATGTGAACAATAATCTGTTATAATGACAGAAAAATTATTTTTGAAGGATGTGTTATTATGATTTTATCATGTCAGAATATATCAAAGGCATTTAACGACCAGCCGGTGCTCCAAAATGTCTCTTTTCATATAGAGGATTATGACAAAGCCGCCATTGTGGGCATTAACGGCGCGGGCAAGACCACTCTGCTGCGCATCATTGTAGGTGAGCAGGAGGCAGACGGAGGGCTCGTCACCCTCTCCAAAGGCAAAACTCTGGGCTACCTTGCCCAGAATCAGGACATTGACAGTGAAAATACCATTTATGACGAGCTTCTTTCCGTAAAAGCGGATGTGCTTGCCATGGAAGAAAAGATTCGTGAAGCGGAACTGGCCATGAAATCCAAGTCCGGCGAGGAGTTGGAAAGCCTTATGGAATCCTATGCCCGCCTCACCCATTCCTTCGAGCTTGCCAACGGATATGCCTGCCGGAGCGAAACCGTCGGCGTCTTAAAGGGCCTTGGCTTTGGGGAGGAAGAGTTTTCCCAAAAAATTGCCACCCTCTCCGGCGGCCAGAAAACCCGTGTGGCTTTGGGGCGGCTTCTTTTGCTGAATCCTGATTTAATTATTCTGGATGAACCCACCAACCATTTGGATCTGAACTCCATTGCCTGGCTGGAAACCTACCTTCTTAATTACAAAGGGGCTGTCCTTGTGGTTTCACACGACCGTTATTTTTTAGACAGGATTGCCGGAAAAATCATCGAAATTGACCAGACGAAAGGAACCTCTTTTACAGGCAATTATTCCGATTACGCCATCAAGAAAGAACAGTTGCGTTCCGCCGCTCTAAGCGCTTACCTAAAGCAGCAGCAGGAAATAAAACATCAGGAGGAAGTCATTGAAAAGCTGAAATCCTTCAACCGGGAGAAATCTATAAAAAGGGCCGAAAGCCGGGAGAAAATGTTAAGCAAAATTGAAGTCCTGGATAAACCGGCTATTGCACGCACGGACATCCATATGACCCTGACGCCCCGGTGCATTAGCGGCAATGACGTGCTGCATATGGAAGGGCTGGCTAAGTCCTTTGGCTCCAATACCCTCTTTTCCGGCATCGGCATGGATGTCAAGCGCGGCGAACATGTAGCCATTATCGGAGATAACGGCACTGGAAAGACCACCATTTTAAAAATTATCAACGGCCTTCTGGAAGCAGACGCAGGCACAATTACCCTGGGCACAAATGTACATATCGGCTACTATGACCAGGAACACCATGTGCTGCATATGGACAAAACCTTGTTTGAAGAAATTTCGGACGCCTATCCTTATTTAAATAACACGGAAATCCGCAATACCCTTGCGGCCTTCCTTTTTACCGGAGATGACGTATTCAAACGTATCGATGCCTTAAGCGGCGGCGAACGGGGACGTCTGTCCCTTGCCAGACTGATGCTTTCGGAATCCAACTTTCTGATACTGGATGAACCAACCAACCATCTGGATATCACCTCCAAGGAAATTCTGGAGGATGCCATAAACGCTTATGAAGGCACGGTACTTTATGTTTCCCATGACCGTTATTTCATCAACCGTACGGCCAGCCGGATTTTAGAACTTTCAGACCATACGCTGACCAGCTATCTTGGGAACTACGATTATTATCTGGAAAAAAGGGACGCCTCCTTAAACAGCGCCCCCTCCAAAGATGCCCCCGATTCCAAAGAGCAGGAAGCGCCTTCCCTCACCAAGCTGGACTGGCAGGCCCGGAAGGAACAGCAGGCCAGAGAGCGCAAACGGGAAAATGACCTGAAAAAATGTGAGACAGCCATTGCAGACCTTGAAGAACAGATTTCCCGTATAGAAGATTTGATGGTACAGCCTGAAACAGCCGTGGATGTAGCCAGACTTCAGGAATTGACGGCAAAGCAGGAAGAATTAAACGAAAAGCTTTTAACACTGTATGACCAATGGGAAGCACTGGCGGATTAGGGAGGATTGATACCTATGTATCAGATGAAGAAAATCGGAGTATTTATTTCCCACATTTATGGAGATTACCAGAACCGGCTCTGCTCCGGCATTGTCAAAAAAGCAAAAGAGTACGGATACCGGGTCGAGTTTTTTGCCTCCAATGACGGGGAGAATTTAGGCGATTATGTTGCCGGGGAATCCAGTATCTTACATATTCCAAGGCCCGGCAATTATGCAGGCATTATTCTGGTTTCCAGCACTTATTTTATGTCCACTTTGGGTCGGGATATCAGAAACTATCTGAAAGACCATTTTTCATGCCCTGTAGTGGATATCTGCCAGGAGGAATCCATCTATCCCCGGATTGTCCTTGAAAATCATAAACCAGTCAAAGATTTGGTAATGCATCTTGGAAATGTACATCATCTGAAAAATATCTGCTATCTGGGCAGCAGCGTGCAGACCGACTCTGACGCCCTGCGCAGACAGGTATTCATGGAAGGGATGGAAGCGCTTTCACTTTCCTGTGAAGGCCGTATCTTCTCCTGCAGTTTTTCAGAAGCAGATATCAGCCAGAAACTTGACCAGATTCTGGCGCTGACCCCTGCCCCGGAAGCAATTGTCTGCTACAACGACAAAATAGCCCTTTCTGTAATCTCCCTTTTAAAAGAGCGGGGCTGCCGTATCCCGGAGCAGATTGCCATAACCGGGTGCGACACTCTGGAATTTGGACAGATGACCTCTCCCCTTCTCACCTCCGTAACTTTCCCCATTGACCAGGTAGGGGAAACGGCGGTGGAGCAGATTTTCAGACTTTCCCATCAGACACCTGCCCGCTGCACAAGCCTGCCTGCTGACAAAAACGATAAGGAGGCGGAGACCTTTGTCACTACCGTTTTGGCGGCCCCCAGCTATAAGACTTCCTGCGGCTGTTCCTGCAGCCAGAGCGTTTTTTCCTACTCTTATGCAAGGAAATTAGACCAGCGGGTTGCCGATTTGGAAGAAAACATGATTTTAAACATGCATATGTCCGCAAATCTGCAGGATGTGGAGGATATCGACAGCGGCATGGATATTCTTGCGGGTTTTGTCCAGTCCCTTGACGGGTGCAGGGAATTTTACCTGTGCCTTTACGAAGACTGGGACCGGATTTCCGGCCATATCAGGGAACTGACTCTGGCAGACGGAAGCGATGCTGATTCCGACACGGTTTTGCTAAAGCTTGCAGTCAGGGACGGGAAACGACTCCCTGAATGTACTTTCACCAAGCGCAATACCCTGCCCGATTATCTTTATGACAATGGAGCCTTTTCCTATATATACGCCCCTTTATTTTTCGGTGAAAGAAGCTTTGGGTATATTGCCCTTTCCTTTACGGATGACCGGATTGGCTATTCCTTTTCCTTTATCTCCTGGCTCTTAAATGTCAACAACATGCTAAAGAGCCTGTGCGACAAGAAAAATCTGGGGCTGCTGGTGGGACGTCTTGAGGATATCTATACCAAAGACGAGCTTACAGGACTTTTGAACCGTCAGGGCTTTAAGCTCCTCTCCACTCCCGTCTTCGAGAAAGCAATCGAAGACGAACAGTCTGTAGCAGCCTTTATGTTTGATTTAGACGGTTTAAAAAAGATTAATGATACTTTCGGACACGGAGAAGGAAACTTTGCCATCCAGGTGCTGGCCCATGCCCTGGAAAGTTCCGCCGGCGAAACAGATATCTGCTCCCGCCAGGGGGGCGACCAGTTCCAGATTCTTTCCCCCGGCTGCAATACAGCAAAAGCCGCCTGGCTGATTGACAGCGTCCACAAATATCTGGACAATTACAATAAGCTTCACACCAAGGAATACAGAATCCAGGCAAGCTGTGGTTTTTGCGTGCAGATTCCCCGCTCTCCCTCCGATCTTGTGGAAATGTTCGAGACTGCCAGCCAGCTTATGTATGAGGATAAACGCAGCAAACGCTGTCACCCTTCGCAGGCCAATTTATTGTAGCAAAAAGGGAAGGTCTTAATCCTTCCCTTTAAACTGCATGTTTTTCCGGTATTCTGTGGGGGATACCCCGCAGGATGCCTTAAAGGTCTTCATAAAATGCTTTTCGTTCTCATATCCTACTTTTCCGCTGATGTCAACAACCTTCATATCCGTCTCTTCCAACAGTCTTTTTGCCTCCTGTATTCTGATTTCCTTTAAATAGTTCACGAAATTGTTTCCTGTATACTGCTTAAATACATAGGAAAACAACGAATAATTCATGGAAATATGATTGGATACCACCGCCATATTCAGATCCTTATCATAATTCTCCTTGATATATCTGACTGCCTGCTGAATTTTCTGCTTGTTTTTATAATCATCAAAGCGGCTGTTTAAGGTGTCACAGAAGTTGGTCAGCCATCCTAAGACTTCTGATTCATACTCTGAAAATGAATTAAAACCATAGATGGCATAATATTCCCTGACTGCTTCCTTTTCTGTCTTCAATATGTTGGCATAGGTGGTAAGGATTCCATCCAGCAGCTTTTCCACGCTCTCTTCTACCTGTTCCGGCGTGTACCCTCCCAGCGCTGCATTTTTAAAAATCCGCTTTATCTGCCTTAAAGCATCCTCATATTTGTCCGTACCAAGCTGGTGCACAATCTGCTCCACCGCGGATTCCTCCATCCGCAGGCCGTTTTCCTTTCCCACAGATATTTCCCCGTAAACCACATATTCTTTTCCCAGATAAAATGCCTCTTTGCGCGCAATTAAGGCTTCTTTGAATGCTCTCTTTAAGCTTTCGATTCCAGTACAGGGACTGCTGATTCCCACACATCGTCCGGCAAGTTCATCTTTCAGCAGTATGGGCAGATACTTTTCACCGGTAATAAACAAGTCATATCCATCCACCGCATCCAGATAAATATAGGGGCAGTTCTCCAGGGGGTCGTCTGATATATCCCCCGCACTGTTAGTAAGGATAACCAGATATTCCCCTGCCAGAAACGTATCCTCACACTGTCTTACCAGCAGTTTCTTTTCTGCCTCTGTGAGATTGTCATTTAATATGGCATACTTAAGCTGCTGACAGCCAAGACTCCTGTCCTTTCTTTCGCTCTCCCTGCCTTTCGTCACCTCGGAATTAAGTTTTTGCAGCACCTCCTTAACCTTATCCCTGTCCACAGGCTTCAAAATATATTCCCTTACGCCCATCCGCATCATCTCCACCGCGTAAGTGAAATCATCATAACCGCTGACTGCAACGGTCAACGGAATGTGAGGCAGTTCCTGCATGGCTTTCACCAGGGCAATGCCGTCCATTTTGGGCATACGGATATCGGTAAACATCACATCCACCTTCTGCATCTTTAAAATTTCCAGAGCCATTTCCCCATTGCCGCATTCCAGAATATTGTCCACCGGAACACCGCTGCGCTGGATCATGGCCTTGATTCCCTGTCGTATTAATTTTTCGTCCTCCACAATCAAAAGTGTCTTCACTTTTCTCCTCCCGTCTGCAAAGCAGCACCCTTCTCCGCCATTGGGATGCGAATCATAATTTTAGTATAGCATCCCAGTTTTGATGCAATTTCAATCCCATATCTTTCCCCAAAATTAATCTTAATGCGGTCCTGCACATTTTTTAACCCTATGCCGTTTCCCGAGCCGCCAGAGGCTTCCAGCTCCCCGTTTATTTTTTTGTACAGGTCTTCCACTTCCGCCTCGCTCATGCCTCTTCCCGCGTCCGTGATTTCTATGATGCAGTCCTCCCCGTCCACAATCCCTTTCATGTAGATGTTGGTATCCTCCGCCATCTGTTCAATCCCATGGTAAATGGCGTTTTCCACCACCGGCTGTAAGGACATTTTGGGAATCTTCTGCATCAATATGCTGTCCGGCATATTGACAGACAGATAAATCTCATAATCAAACCGCAGGTTGATCAGGCTTAAATAATTGCGGATATATTCCAGTTCTTCCGCCACCGTCACATTGGCATTGGTCCATTTCATACTATAGCGCAGAAGTTTGCCCAGCGATGTAATGGCATCAGAAATTTCATACTTTTCATCTATCTCCGCCATCATCTTGACAGACTCCAGCACATTATATATGAAATGGGCGTTAATCTGATTCTGCAATGCCCGTATCTGGGTGTTTTTCATAAGCAGCTCATGATTTAAATTATCATCCGTAAGCTGTTTGATATTCACCAGCATCTTATTAATCTGGCTTCCCAGTTCTCCCATTTCATCCCTTCCACAGTTTTCAATGACAACGCTTAAGTCTCCCTTCTGCACTTCCCTGATAGAATGAAGAATACTATAGAACTGCCCCAGCATCCCCTTGGCCACACTGTTTACCGCCCAGGCTAAAAGTGCCATAACCAGCCCACCGATAATGATAAACATGGCACGCTGCCGGTAAATGTTATTTAAATCCGCAGTAAAATCATTGACGCTTATGATGGCTCCCCCCAGCTCCTTTATTTCCTGATATCCCACCACCAGCCTTTTATCCTCTGATTTTTTGTAGTAAACCTGTGTCTCTTTTAGGGCTTTTTCATTTAACATAAGGCCAGTTCGCAAAGTATGCTGTCCGCTATTTTCCTCCACAATCTCCCTGGCCAGAAGCTTATCCCGGGCAGGGACTTCCTCCTGTGCAAAATAATAGTTCCCTTCCCCATCCACAAAACAGCTCCACTCATCCTTTGTGGAATCATATACCAGCGGAAACATAGTGTCCATATACATAGCGGCTTCTATGATGCCTATTTCCCCAAGTCCATATATTTCCACAGGAGTCAGTCTGGACAAAATCTTCCTGTCCCCGGAAAACTGTTCATAATTGGAAAAAAGTCTGTCAACATAATTATATTTCCAGCCCCAAAGTTCCCCATCTTCAGCAAAATCCTGCTTTTTCATCCGTTCCATACGGTACAGGATGGGCATCATCTCCTGTATGCCGTCATCGTCCACGTATATCCGTACCTGATAAAGATAATTATTACTGTTGACCATCCGCTCCAGGGAAGCGATATCCCTGTTATAAAAATCCATAAGTTCACTGGTGGAAAACTCCTCCCCCCGTTTCCGTGCAGTAAGAAATTCTTTAAGGGACTGGTCGCTTAACAGAAACTGGGTGGACATGTTGATGGAATCCACGTTCGTCACAATCTGGTCATAGCTTTTACCCATTTTGTACTCCATGGCGTTTAACTTTTCACTGACCAGATTCTGCTCCATCAGCCAGAACAGCCATCCTGAAAGCCCTATCATGGGAATAGCCACAAAAAACAGGCAGATAATGGTGAATTTCGTATTCAGCTTATATCCAGAAAATATTTTCCTCAAACCATTCATAAATCTCTCCCTATTGCGGGGGAATTCCGTACTATTGCAGGGAAAGCTTTTCCTTCGTCTCCTGCACCTGCCGTGTACTTTCCTCCATGACCAGAGCAAATCCAAGTTTTTCCCTTTCTGTTGTAAATTCCTCCAGTATACGGTCAAATTCCTCTTCTGTGGGAGCCAGCAGAAGATTGGGAAGTGTCTGGCTCCAAAGTTTTTTGATATTGGCATCCGCCTCCCCCGCCTTGCTGTTCCTGTCAAATCTTATTTCATACTGGGCCATGTAATGGGTGTAGGGGAAAGTCCATTCCTCAAGCTGTCCGTTAGGGGGAGCAGCCGGCTGCCGCCACTTAAGCTGCCTGACATTATCCTGGAACATCCAGTAAGCGTCGTCCGCCCCGTAAAGGGCATCATATCTGCCCCGGTCACTGCTTAGAAGTTCCTGCACTTCCTTCTTTACCACCGGTTTCCCGTCCACCATGTCATAAGTAACGCCTTCCACTCCCAGATAAACCATTTTCTGCCCCTCATCGCTTATCAGATAAGAAAACAGCTTAATCGCCCTGTCCGGGCAGGAACAGTCCTTGGAGATAAATGTCACCGTCCAGCCATTAATGCCTCCCCCCGGAAGCACCGGATCGTCTCCTGCACTATTCCGGGGCCCATCCACCGCCATATAAATCCGGTTCAGATTTTTGGAGTAAAGTTCCGACTGGATTCCCGCCATATCAGTCCGCTGGTATATCATACAAAAATACTGCCCTCTCGCCATTTTCTCTTCCATCTGGGTCCGCTGGTCGATAAAGATATCATTGGTCAGATACCCTTCCTCCCCCAGTTCCCGGAAGGTTTTCAGCCAGCCGATATATTCGGAATCCGTATACCTGTCATAAAACTTTCCCTCCTTTTCATAGGGAACTGCCAGAAAATTCTGCAGGTACTGGTCAAAAGACACACAGCCTGCATTGTTGAATTCGTGGGCCCCTATAGGTATCAGGGGATAACCGTCCACCTGTGGAAACATCCGGGCGGCCCGCTTGACTGCATCCGTAAATCCTTCTTTGGTGGACATGTCCGGACATCCCAATGCCTCATAAATATCTTTCCGCACAAGAAAGGTCTGGTTGGAACCGATATTGTCATGTTCCTCATAATCATCCGGAGTAAAGGATGAACTGGGATAACAGTAAATGTTCCCGTCCTCCCTGGTGTACCAGGAAACCGTCTCCGGGTCAGCCGCCTCCCAGAAATAAGGATCATACTTATCAGCCAGTTCATTCAGCGCATAGACCATATCCTCCTCTATCATTTCGTCCGCCTGGTTTTCCCACCATCCCAGAGTAATGATATCGGGCAGGGAATCGGACGAAAGCAGTGCGTTGAATTTCTCCTCCGGGTTGCCGACAGGCGAAAGAAAGTTAACGCTTACTCCCGTCTTTTGTGTGATTGCGTCAGAGACAACATTACCGCCCCAGGGGGTGCTGTACCATGTAAAATTAATATACCAGTCCAGTGTAACCGTTTCCTCATCCCCTGCTGCCATGTCCCCTGCTGCCCCTTCACTTCTGCTACAGGCCGTTAAAAACAACACCCCCAGCAGCGCCCAAAAGATACCCTTCCTCATCCTTTGCCCTTCCTTCTCTTTCCGTTTTCTCTAATGCGATATATCAATTATACCTAAAAGTAATCATAATCTCAAGTATGGATGGAATCCCGCCTGTCCAGCGGCAGGAAAGCGTTACTGGTCACGGAATGAACAGTAACAGGAAAGCCGCTCCCCTGTCATTAGACAAAAGAGCGACTGTATGTTTGTTATTCTTTTACGCTGCCCGCTGAAATACTGCTTATAATGTACTTTGAGCAGAAGCAGAATACTATCAGAATCGGGACGATGGAAACAGCAAGGGCCATATAAATAGCTCCCTGATTGGTGCCAATGTCCTTTGATGCATTCAATGAAGCAATCATAACAGGCAAAGTGAATTTCCTGGGTGTGTTCAGCAAAAGCAAAGGAATCAGGTAGGAGTTCCAGTTTCCGATGAACCCGCCGATTGCCATGGTAGCCACGCCGGGTACCATAATCGGGAATACAATCTTGTGGAAAATGGTTATTTCCTTAGCGCCATCAATCCTTGCCGCTTCAAGCAGGGACATGGGAAGCACGGATTCCAGATACTGTTTTAAGAAGAACACGGTACCGGGCGCTGCAATGGCCGGAATGATTAAGGGTACATAAGAGTCAATCATTTTCAGCCCGGAAACCAGATTGTAGAAACCAATCAGGCTGAGCTGCCCGGGAATCATCATAAATATGACGATGGTATAAAAAATAATGTTTTTGCCTTTAAATTTGTACACTGCCAGGGCATATGCCGTCAGAGCAGAGAAATAAGATGTCAGAATCGTTGCAGGCACCGCTACCTTAAAGCTGTTCCACAATCCCTGGAACAGATTGAAGAAACCAAACACAGCGTTCCAGTTGTCTTTCAGGCTGTTCCCCGGAATCAGCGTAAAGGAAGTCATAATCTCTCTTCCGCTTCTGGTGGCATTGACAAGCATCAGCAGAAAGGGAACCATACAGACAACTGCCAGTAAGCTTAATACCAGATATAAAACTACTTTTTTTACTTTTCCAGCCATCTCTTAGTCCTCCTTTCTGTTCATTACTTTGAACTGTATCAAAGAAATAATCAAAATCATCAGGAACAGTATATATGCGATTGCGGAAGCATAGCCGACCTGCTTCGGCCTGCTTGCAAATCCAAACTTATACAGATACATGATAGCCGTCTGTGTTGCCCCGAGAGGTTCTCCGTTTACTGTGCCAATCAGGAACGGTAAATCGAACATCTGGATACCTCCAATCAAGGAAGTAATGGTCACATATAATAAAATGGGGCGTAGCAGCGGAAGGGTAATGTAATAAAAACTCTTCCAGCGTCCTGCACCGTCGATGGATGCCGCCTCGAAATAATCCTTGTTAATTCCCTGTACTCCGGCCATCAGCATGATAAAGGAGTTGCCGAACCACATCCACGTCTGAATCAGGGAAATAGAAAGCTGCGCTGTCACCGGCTGTCCCAGCCAGTTGATAGGCGAGTCCACGCCAAATTTTGCCAGAATCTGGTTGATGGTTCCATATCTCCAGTCCAGCAGGGTCTTGAACAGGAACGCAACGGAAGTAGCCGCTATGATATTGGGCAGATAATAAACCGCCCTGAAAAATCCAAGACCTTTCAGTTTAAACTTAATATCACTGAATGCAATTGTTAAAAGGAAAGCGATTCCCAACTGCAGAACAATGTTTACGCTCCAGATTTTTATTGTATTTAAGAGCGCTGTCCAGAAATACTGATCCTGTAACACACGTATATAATTCTTAAGGCCCACAAACTTCATGTCCCCGAATCCTTTATAAGTAGCAAAGGATATCTGCAGCGTACGCAGTACCGGATACACACTGAAAATGAGAAATACCGCTATAAACGGCAGCACAAACACGTAGGCCATGTTATTGTAATTCTTTTTCTTGCTGGTCTTCGTCTTACTGTCAGCCATATGCATTACCTCCACTGGCAGGAGTGAAGGGTTTCACACCCTTCACTCCATAAATTGATATTATTGACTATCTGGTAATCTCAAGGTCAGGATAAGTAGCTGCCACTTCATCATAGAAGCCTGCAACTGCGTCTTCCTTGCTCTTTTCACCTGTCTTAACTGCAGTAATTGCGTTGCTCCATGCTGCATCAATAGCTGTATCGTACTCAGTAACATTGGATAAATTAATGCCTTCTGCCTGCTCTAACCAGAACTTATACAGCTTCTGCCCGCCGTATGTCTCGTTTTCATCTTCTGCATGTTTTTCAAGTGCGGAAATCAAGGAAACAGTATCCCCCTGGGATGCTTCAATCCACCAGTCTGCAACTTCTTCATTTAAGGTACAGAATTTCACGAACTCCCATGCAAGTTCTTTGTTTTCAGACAAATCGCTGATACCAATATAAGTACCGCCGTCATAGCCGTAGGAAGGGCCGGAACATACGCCCCAAAGACCTGATGTCTCACCTACATTATCCCGTAATGTAAGTACGCCCCATGCAGGAAGCCCGAATGCAAATACTTCTGCCGTCTCGCTGGAATAATTCTCAACGTTGGCATTAAAGTTTTCTTCATCCCATACATTTAAGAGAGGATCGCCATTCTCATCGGTATCCCATACGCCGCCCTGGATTTCTGCATTTAAGATGGGCACTGGGCCGCTCATAGCCTGATACCAGGGTGCTGTCCACTGGCTTGCATATGCTGTCAGGTCTTCCTGGTACAACTGGGCAGCCAGATCCATGAAATCAAATCTCTGCTGGTCAACATTCAGTGCTCCGTCAACTACCCATGAACTCTGTCCTTTAAAGTGCTGTGTCTCTGCGTCGGAAGCAAATACCCTGTAGCCAGCATTCTTTAAAGTCCTGCCTGTCTCAATAATAGTGTCATAATCAGCAAATAATTTTCCTACTGATTCAGGGTCTGAATAACCAAATACCTTCTCAGCAATATCTCTTCTGTAGAAGAATCCGATAGGCGTAATCTGGTAAGAAATTGCCCTCTGGATGCCTTCATTATCCTGTCCTACCTGCCATACATAATCAACGATCTGTCCCTCATAATCTTTTGCACCGAAATCATCCAGATTTGCAAAAAATTCTGCTTCATACATAGACTGTAACATTTTCGGTTCGCCTACGATAATATCAACGCTGCTGTCTCCCCCAAGCAGGGCTGTCTCAACCTTGGTAGGATAGTCGCCGGGAGCAATTACTACAACTTCCATCTCCACGCCGGGATTTTCTTCTGCAAACTTGTCTGCGAACTGCTCAAGGTCGGCTGCCAGTGTCCAGACTGTCAGTTTGCCGCTGAGTTCACCTGAACTTTCAGAACCGGATGCCTCCCCGGCGCTTTCCGATGAACTGCCTCCTGTACTTCCTGATGAATCACCGGATGATGAACTATCACTGCTTCCGCCTCCGCAGGCTGCCAGTGAAAGAGTCATAATTCCGGCTAACAATAGTGCGGTTAACTTTTTAAGTTTCATAACTTTTTCCTCCTGTCTATTTTGTAATTTCATTATACTTTTCGTGATACATCAAAAAAATTGCTCTTTTTTTAAAAAGGTGTTATTTTTTTACAAAGGCCACTTTTTAAGAAAGCTTTATATTTACCAGGCTTACTTTTCCCCGACGTAAATCCATGGCACGGCGCTCTGTAAGGACTCCCTGCTTCGTCTCATACCGGCTTTCATCCCTGTAGCAGAGCTCTATGGAATCCACCTTGTAGCTGCCCGGGAAATAATCCCTCTTTTCCTTCATCTCATAGACAACTTTCGTATGCCCCAGAAGCACAGCCTCTACGCGCTTTCCATCACCTACCAGATATTCCGGCAGTGCAGGCGCAAATCTCACAGTAAGCCTGCCCTCCTCGTAAGAAAACAGATCCCCGAACATCATGAGAATCCACATCTGAAGGAATTCCACTGTAGAGCCTGAAAGCCTTGCCACAAATCCCCGCCCATGATAAGCCGGATTGGGATTTTCAGAGCTTGCAATAAAAGAAGAGTTTTCATAGATACTTCTTCCATATACATCCCCATCCATAAAAGGTATTGCGGCCTTTCGGAAATCTTCGGCAAACTCCCTGTACATCCCTGATTTTAGAAGTTCCAGAAGATATTTATATTCCATGTGCAGCCAGATGGACTCGTTTTCCAGCCAGCCCGGCGTAAACGCCCTGGCTCTTCCCAACTCATAGGAAGCATCCTTCAAAGAAGCATTCACCTTGTACATCTTAAGCTTCTTATCATAGAGTCCTCCAGCTTTCACGTGATTGTATAATTCCTTTTTTACCTCCAGGCTGTTTGAAAGCTTTAAGAAACGCACAGGGCCTTCCAGAAAGAGAGGAACCTTCTGGACTTCAAAATGCCGGGGGTAAATTCCCTCTTCATCCTTTGTAAATTCCGTCACCTTATAAGTAAAGTAAGTGGGACAGATGCCTTCTTCCATGTCGCATGCCTTTTTAATCCCCCTGCTTACCACTTGCTGCATATGGGAAAGAATCCTGATCAATTCTTCTGCATCTGCTTCCTTCCTTGCCCCGCTGACACCGCCGAAAGTCTTTTCCACATAGCTTTCCTTCACATCATTTCTCTGGTTCCAGAAATCTGTCAGTTCGCCGCCTGCCATAATATCCTCCAGGCACTGCACTGTAATGCGCTCCATTTCCCGCAGGAAATCTGCTGTCTCTTCCAGCAGTTCTACTGAAGGACGGTATTTTTCCAGCATCCTTATGGTATAAGACAACATTCTGGAAAGCTCACAGGTTTCCGCCATGGAGGAACCGAAAAGCCCGGGCATACCATTTAAGGCATCATACCATCCCGGCTTGCCGCCTTCCATTTCAACCCCCATTCCATAGGCATCCAGCGCCCCATACTTGGTAACGCACAGTACAATCAGTTTTTCCATCAGGGAAGCTTCCACCACGTCCCCTTTTCCGAATTCCTTCCGCAAAAGCTTATCCTCTCCGCTTACCTTCTTTCCCTCATCCAGGAAATTGTACTGCCGCAGCCCCTTTTCCGTTACTACATACCGCTTTCTCCTGGGAAGAATCGGCACCTGCGTCCTATAATAAGTAATTGGTGTATGGAAAAGCAGTTCTTCCTCTTTTTCC
Source organism: uncultured bacterium (assembly GCA_947177425.1). Taxonomy (GTDB): domain Bacteria; phylum Bacillota; class Clostridia; order Lachnospirales; family Lachnospiraceae; genus Suilimivivens. The sequence continues at coordinate 14,539 of CAMWUN010000011.1, read as the reverse complement.
GGGAAAATATTCAGATAATTTTCAATCAGGTCAAGATTGTATGTCCAGTGGTCGCTCCAATAGCCTTCCCCAAAGTCTGCATTGATCTCCTCTGACGCCTGTTCCATCACCCTGGCAAAATATGCCTGCTCCTGCTCCATATCTTCAATGCCGATCTCATCCATTTTCCCAAAGAAAGCGCCCGGCGTAAAAGGCTTTGACAAAAACTCGGCCATCTCTTCCTTCTGCCTTTCAGGAAGGGTCTCGAAAATTTCTTTCGCACGCTCCCCTGGTACCGTATAAGTCACCTTCTCCACCGCCAGCGGATTATATCCGTCAAGCTGAATCAGGCTGTAAAATTTTACAATACTATTTGCCCCTACATAAGGAGTAAAGAAGGGCTCGCACCTTCTGTTCTGGTTTACATCCCTGAAATTGCCGTTCCCCTGGGAATAAAATTCAGGCAGCATACGGAAATAATTGTAATCCCGCTCCAAATCCCCGTGTTTTCTGGAATACACATGGAAAATCCTGCCTCCCGGAAGTTTCACCGGATAACCGCCCCGCAGAACATTGTCCATGTAGGTGTATACACTATAGGCATCGAAAGCCGGGTCTGCTGTTTTCGTCTCAATCACCCTGCACAATTCAAGAGGCAACTCTGCGGCTTCCTTAAATTTTGCTTCAAAATACGCACCGTCCAGTTTCTTCTCCAGCAGCTTCTGTAATTTTTTCCTGCTGTTCACCTGCCCGATTAATTCATACAGGATGAGACTTTCCCCTTTGGCCAGTTCCTTTTCCTCTGCAAAGAAGCAGCAGGGATACTGGTTGGAAACCACCTGCTCTGCCTTTAACAGTGCCTCAAATTCTTTATTCCTAAAGCCCTCTGCCACCTGCAGGGAGGTATCATAATCAAATACAAGAAGGGGATCGGCGATTACCTGCTTCCTGTTTCCCTCTTCATCCACAGCAAGCCCGTAATTGCCCCCAAGAACTTCCGTCACTGCCGCTGTATCCACCATGCTTGCCCGCACTTTGAAATAAGGCACGCCGGTTTCCACATCTTCCGCCTGCATCCAGGCCATTGTCGTCTGCCCCATTTCCTTGACGCTCTTTAAGTCCACGCCAAAGGGAATCACCACCGGCATTCCGTCCAATACCTGTATCTTCACCTTTTGACCCGCTGTGTTGGTAATGGAAACCTTCCTGACCAGGGCCCCCGTCTTTTCACCGGGAAGGGTACAGTAATCCACCCGTGTCCAAAGGCCCTCCTCCTCATCCATCTCTTCTATGGCAAGGCCGTTCATGTCCACATACATTTTTTTAAGGGTTTCTTCCCTGCGGAACAATTCCAGATACTTCCCGTCCTTTTTTACAAAGGTGCGGAAACCTGCAAGGGGCGTGTTCTGGTAAGCCTGATGGGCCGGAAAAAATTCCATGACAGCATGATCCTTATCTTCCACGCCAAAACTTGAAATACATTGTCCGCGGTTTACATAATAGCACCATATGGGAGTTCCGCAGATGCCCGAAAGCCCCGGCAGAAATCCCGAAAAGGGCGCCTTTTTCTCATAATTTTCCATCACATAAGTTACCTGTTCCATAACGATATCCATTCCCTTTCCGCTGCCCTGCGGCATGAAGCCGCCGGCGCAATTATATTAAATAAATTTTTTATACCAGTTCCACAATCACTTCATGAACCATTGTTTCGTCCATGGCAAGAATCTCCTTAGGGCTGGCTACTGCATTTCCATCTGGGGAAATTTTCCTGCCATCCAGGAAGATTTCTCCTATCCGGTACTGGCCGTATTCTTTCCGGCTCCGGTTGATATAAATAATCTCCCATTCCCGGCGTCCGAACCACAACCGCAGACGTGCATATCCCTCCTCGTCAAACTGCTCTGCAAGAAGCCTGGGTTCAACGGCAAGCGCCCCCATTTCCCCCTTAACCCCGAACATTTCATTTATGACTGTCATCATGTACCAGCTTGCGGCGCCTGTGAGATAATGATACATCCCCCTGCCTTTTCCATCGAAATATTCCGGAATTCCCGGATAAATCCGGCTCACTTCAAAGTTGGAAGCCTGCTCATACAGCGTTTGTAATGCCTTGTATCCTTCTTTTACAAACCCCTGCTTATAAAGGGCGTTGGCATACATGGTGGTCATATGGGAAAAGACCGCCCCGTTTTCCTTATGTCCATAGGCGAACCCGAACATCCTTCCCAAATCCATCTTTACTTCCCCAAAGTCCGTATTCAGACGATACCCGCCCACTTCTTTTTTATAAAGATACTTATCTGCGCTGCGGACAATCCCGGCTGTCTGCTCTTTATCTGCTGTACCCGACATAACCGCAAACACCTGTCCCGTCAGCATCATACGTACATGCCCCTCAAAAATTCCCTCCACGGCCCTGCCGTGATTGTCATAATAGCTGTTAAACCATCCGTCCGTACCGTCCTTAATCCACTCTGTCCTGCGGATATGTGCTTTCATCCACTGCGCCTTATTCCTAAGGCTCCTTACTGCCCTGTCTGCCGGCAGATATGCCTTTTGCCCGGAAATGCTGTGTTTACAGGAAGCACAGTAATCGGATAAAAGCTTTGTCTTACGCTCCACACTCTCATAAAGGGACTCGTCATCTGCAAACAGCACTTCCATTTCCTTCGCCACTTCCACCATCTGGAGATTGCGTTCCTCCCTCAAATGTTCCACCAGATCAGCCAGCCTCTCCAGATTGCCTGCATAGGCGGCGGTAAAGGCCACGCTTTCCCCGCGCTCTCCGGCCATATCCATGGCGTCATTCCAGTCCGCCCCCCGCAGGCGCATATGATTATGCTCTCCCACCTCGTAAAAACCTGTAAGATTCTGTACCAGAAGATGTTCTAAAATACTCCCAAAGTACTCCTGACCCTGTGCATCCCTTAGCACTGGCTGCTCTCCATCTATAAATAAACTGTCTGTCTCGTTTCCCCGACAGATCTGTTTATCCTTAAAATAAGTATTTTCTTTCAGAAGCACCGACAAATCCCCGGTCTGGTCAATGTAAAGGGCTGTTGTCATAAGGGGCCACAATCCATGGTCCATCCACACTCTTGCAATATTATTTCTATCTGCAATAAACTCTCCCTGCTTCGTCCCGATGATCGTTGCATTGGTGCCGTCAATCCTTACGCCGCCGAAATTGCCAAGGAGCATCTCCTTGACGCCCTCCGGGTTCATAATAAGGAGCGCAAGACAGTCCTGCCATAAATCCCGCCAGCCCCTTCCGCCCTTTCCGTAATCATGGTGGGGTAGGAAAGAACATCCGTAAATCCTGCGCAGCATTGGCTGGAAGCTTACCCATGACATAAAATTATCAAAATTTTTATCTTTCGTATGATAACTTACATTCACCTTCAGAGCCCAATATTTTTTCGTAATTTCGTAAGCCTTCTGTACCAGTTCCTCTTTTCCATAGCCGGAAAGGATTTTATCCAGTTCATCCTCCTTTTCATAAATACCCGCCATCAGGATATACGTCCTGCTCTCTCCCGGCTTTAACGTCACCTTTTCAAAACGCATGGCGCCCATTGCCTCGTAACCGTCCGTATGAAAGCCCTCACCAGTCCCTGCAAGTTCTCCGTACACTGCCCCCGGGCAGTCATAGCCGTCCTCTCCAAGGAACATATCCACCGTAGGATAAAAGGCTTCCGGCGCGCTTCCATCCCCCGTCACGCCTGCCACAAAATAGGAAATATGATTGGCCTGATGCCCCCGCTCGTCAAAGGAAAGGGTTGGCTTCACCACAACTGCCGTCTTTGTAGTTTTAATCCTGTGAAGCAGACTGGTCACATGCCTGTGATCCCTGATATTGTCCGCACTGCGTCCATAAATGGGAATAGCTCCATAGTGCGTAATAGTCAAATCTTCCTCTGTAATATTGGTAATCCTAACCTCCATAATCTCCACATTGTCAGAAACCGGAACGAAACTGCGGATTTGGGAAGAAAGTCCGGACTTTCGGGACTTCCTTGTCATTTCATGCCACATAAACCCTGCGGTAAGTCCGCTCTCCTCATACGCTGCGCCAGCCCTTCCCCCATCCTGGCTATTGTCCCCGCTGTTCGCGGCTTTTTCTGAAAGGGCCCGGATACCGGCTTCTGCAGCCCTTTCAAAAGCTGCCCTGGCACTGGCTCCTGTGGCCGACCACACATCTCCGCCCTCCACTGCACACCAGAAATTCCGGGTACTTCTGTTATTGTGAAGTTCCTCCGCACTGACAGGCTGAAGCAGAAAGTGATTCTGATCCGTCTTGGCGTCTCCCCCAAGAAGAGGCGTTATTGCGCTTTTCAGCCCATGCTCCCCCGCAAGGGGAAAATACAAACCTGCCCATCTTTCAGGGTTTTTCAAACTGAACGTTCCTTTGTTGTCTTTAAATACATAACCGGACATAATCTTTCTCCTTTTCCTTCATTTTTATGTGTTCCCAAATGCTCATCCATAAACGCAAAAAACCTTCCTGCAGCCAGTATCTAATATCTCAACATTAGAATACCAGCTTACAGAAAGGTAATCAGTGGACTCCTTTTCAAATAAGTGTCATTTTTTTATATTCAGTTTTCCAAAAGGCCCTCCAGTGTCTCTCTGATGGCTTTGATGAAATCCAGACTGTTTAAAATCACCGGATTCTCACAAGTTGAAATCAGTGACAGGCTCTTAGTCATTTTCCCATCTTCCACAGTCTTGATACATGCTTTTTCAAGCTGGTCTGCAAAAGCCACAAGCCGGGGAATCTGATCTAACTCCCCTCTCTTGCGCAGTGCCCCCGTCCATGCAAAAATCGTTGCAATGGAGTTGGTAGAGGTTTCCTCTCCCTTGAGATGTTTGTAATAATGACGCTGCACAGTGCCGTGGGCTGCCTCATACTCATAAACGCCTGTAGGAGACACCAGCACGGAAGTCATCATGGAAAGATCCCCGTAAGCGGTAGCCACCATGTCTGACATCACATCCCCGTCATAATTCTTACATGCCCAGATAAATCCTCCTTCAGAACGGATGACACGGGCAACTGCATCGTCAATCAGGGTGTAGAAATATTCAATGCCAAGCTTTTCAAACTGTTCTTTATACTCTGCGTCATAGATTTCCTGGAAAATATCCTTGAAGGTATGGTCATACTTCTTGGAAATAGTATCCTTGGTGGAAAACCACAAATCCTGCTTCGTGTCAACAGCGTAGGCAAAGCAGGCCCTTGCAAAACTGGAAATGGATTTTCTGGTGTTGTGGATACCCTGTATAATTCCTTCCCCGTCAAAATTATGTATCAGTTCCCTGATTTGCGTACCGTCCGGTGCAGTGAACACCAGCTCTGCCTTGCCCTCGCCGGGAATTTTAATTTCCGCATTTTTATACACATCCCCATAAGCGTGACGGGCGATAGTGATAGGCTTTGTCCAGTTCTTTACATAAGGGACAATGCCTTTTATCAGAATCGGCGCACGGAATACAGTTCCGTCAAGGATTGCACGGATTGTCCCATTAGGGCTTTTCCACATTTCCTTTAAATTGTACTCTGTCATTCGTGCTCCGTTTGGCGTGATAGTGGCGCACTTAACTGCCACGCCGTATTTCAAAGTGGCGTTGGCACTGTCAACCGTCACCTGGTCGTCCGTCTCATTTCTGTGCTCTAGCCCCAAATCATAATATTCTGTCTTTAAATCAATGTAAGGAAGAAGGAGTTCCTCCTTAATCATCTGCCAGAGGATTCTGGTCATTTCATCCCCGTCCATTTCCACAAGGGGGGTAGTCATTTTAATTTTTTCCATACTCTGCTCCATTTCTTTTAGTTTTCAGATTTAAAAATATCGTACAGTCCGTTTTTTACCATATTATCATAGGCATTGGTCATATGACAAGTGGCAAGGCGCTCCGCTTCTTTAGAATTTCCCGCTTTGATAGCTTCCATAATCTGCCTGTGCTCCTCATTGGAAGCAGCGCCCCTTTCTTTCGTGGAAAGGGTCTTTCTCCTGATGCGTATTACATACTGGTGGAAATCCCGGAGGAGATTCTGCAGCATCTTGGAATCACTGGCCTCATAGAGAATATTATGAAACCGGTTGTCCAGTTCCGCCATCTGCTCCATATGCCCCTTGGAGGCATGGAAACTGGCAATATATACATTTTCTTCCATCTCCTCTAACTGTTCCGGCGTAATATGCTCTGTCGCCAGACGGGCGCACATTCCTTCCAGCGAGGAACGTATCATATAAATGTCTTTTACATCCTTTGCCGTAATGCCTGTCACATAGGCGCCCTTATTAGGCACGATCTGAACCAGCCCTTCCAGTTCAAGCTGCCGCAGGGCCTCGCGCACCGGTGTCCGGCTCACGCCCAATTCCTCTCCAATGGCGATTTCCCTCAATTCTTCATTTTCCTTATATTTTCCATCCAGAATGTCCTCTCTAAGCTTGTGAAACACTCTGCCCCGCAGGGAGTACTTGTCTGTAACTTCCTGCTTTAAATCATACTTGCTCATTCCTATTCCTTTGATTTGCGAGCAGCCAGCCAAGTGAACATACACGTACATTTGACGACTGCCGCGAGGGTCACATGCCCACTGTTCTGCAGCGGGGTCATTGACTTCTGCCTGTCCTTTCTTCTATACTAACACCATTCTTTTCCATAGCTGCCACTTGTATCTGAAAATTCATTTCTACAGTCTGCACGCTCTAATCTGCATCCCTTTCACCTTTTCGGTCAATCAGGTCATAGTCATATGCAGCCGCTGGCACACATTTTCAATCTCCTTTGTCAGTTCTTTGTCTGTCATAACCGTCACACGGCCATCCTCATACTGCTGATCTACCCATTTCTTAACCTCTACTACAATAGGGCTCGCCTTGTCCAACTGTTTATCCTGCGCCAGTTTATAGTAAGTGTTTATCCAGTGGGCGATTCCTGCCAGCCCCGAAGTATTGGACACGGCGCAAAGAACCGGCCTGTTTAAAAACTTCTCCGTATCAAAAATATTATAGATTTCCTCATTCTTTAAAAGTCCGTCGGCATGGATTCCAGCTCTTGTCACATTAAAATTTTTCCCTGCAAAAGGGGTTCTCTCGGGAATATGGTACCCAATTTCCTTCTCATAATATTCTGCCAGTTCCGTAATTACTGTAGTATCCATCCCGTTTAAATGCCCTTTAAGCTGGGCATACTCAAACACCATCGCCTCTAAAGGGGTATTCCCCGTCCGCTCACCGATGCCGAACAGGGAGGTGTTGACTCCCGAACAGCCATAAAGCCATGCCGTGGTAGAATTGACCACCGCTTTATAAAAATCATTGTGCCCGTGCCATTCAATCAGTTCATGGGGCACTCCTGCATGGGTGTACAATGCATAGATAATTCCCTGCACGCTTCTTGGAATCACCGCGCCGGGGTAGTTCACCCCATAACCCATAGTGTCACAGGCACGCACTTTAACAGGAATTTTATATTCATCCATCAGTTTCATAAGTTCAAGGCAAAAAGGCACCACATAGCCGTAAATATCCGCCCTTGTAATATCTTCCAAATGACATCTGACACTGATTCCCTCATCCAGGCACTGCCGCACCACGCTCAGGTAATGCTCCATCGCCTGCCTTCTGGTCATTTTAAGCTTAAGGAAAATATGGTAATCTGAACAACTTACCAGAATTCCTGTCTCCTTCATGCCAATTTCCTTTACAAGCTTAAAATCTTCCTTACTGGCCCGTATCCAGCTCGTCACCTCAGGAAATTCATATCCCCTCTCCATACACTGATATACCGCATCCCTGTCCTTCTTACTATAAAGAAAAAATTCACTGGCCCGAATCATTCCGTTAGGGCCGCCAAGCCTATGGAGATAATCATAAATCCTCACAATCTGCTCCGTTGTATATGGCGCCCGGGACTGCTGACCGTCCCTGAAAGTTGTATCCGTAATCCAGATATCCTTCGGCATATTGTGGGGGACGATCCTGTCGTTAAAAGGTATCTTGGGAACTTCCGAGTACGGGAACATATTCCTGAACACATTGGGCTTTTTCACATCGTCCAATATGTACATATGCTCTTCTATCTCCAGCAGGTTATTCTTCTTATTCAGTGACACCGGCCTGCCTGAAAACATATCGTTATCTTCCGTCATCACAGCTTCCTCCCTCAAGTATTTTATTCCCACGGGCAATGAGCCAGGCGGCTGCAAAGCAGACATTTTGCAAATGTCGTAAGGGTCAAATCCCCGTTGCCTGCCGCAGGTTTTTGATTGTAGCCAGGTACAGATTCCCCGTCTGCAATTTCTAATCCATGTATAATTGTATACAATAGAACAAATTCTGTCAATGCCTTTTAGTTCTTTTTACTGTATATCTGTCAGGATGGTTACTGTTCACTCCGTGACCAGTAACATGCAAAAATCCATCGAAAAGTGCCTTCGGCAATGGGATTTTTGCACTCTCGAATCACTTTCTTACGACCAGCGCAGTAAATGCGCAGGTCTGTGTGAACAGTAACTCAGGATGCTCTACTGCAGCAGTCTGTCAATCTGTATCATTCCCCACCCCTGTTTATTCCATGGTTCATTCAAATCCCTTGCCGTATACAAAAGCTTCTGCTTGGCTCTCTCATTGGTATAAAAAGGATATTTCTGCAGTAAAAGCGCCAGACCTCCGGAGACAATGGGTGTGGCCATGGATGTGCCGCTTTTGGCAACATAGGCGTTCCTGTAATACCTTCCACGTCTTTCAAGGGCGGCATTACAGGAAATAATGTCCGTCCCCGGCGCCACAACATCGGGCTTTTTCATCGCGTAAGGGCTGGGGCCCCTGCTGGAATAATTTTCACACAGATAATCCCGGTTTCCAAAGTAACCGCCCTCATGGCACCCCACTGTTATTACCTGTTTTCTTGCACCAAGAGGGGAAATCGTCATGGGCCTGGGGCCCATATTTCCTGCGGCACAGACCACGATAATGCCGCTCCTCCAGACTTCATCGACCAGACTTACCAGCCGCTCCATCCGTTCTCTCTGGGCATTTTCATCCATTCCAATAGATATATTCAAAATACGGATATCATACTCTTTTCTTTTATCCAGAACCCACTCCATCCCTGACGCCATGCTGTCAATATTCCCATCCCCCAGATAATCCAGCACCTTTCCCACCACCAGCCGGCTGCTGGGCGCAATACCCCGGTATTTCCCGCCAGAAAGCCGGCCGCTTGCACACAGACACCCGGCCACGTGGGTTCCGTGCCCGCTGTCATCATACATCTTCCTTTTTCCATTCACAAAATCTTTAAAATCTATAATCCTATTATCAAAATCAGGGTGGAAAGCCACCCCCTCTGATGTCAAGCATTTGCAAGCAATTTTTTTACCCTGTTTTCAAAGATTATACCGCTTTTTCCTACTAAAAAGCCACCTGCTGTTAAGCTATTGCTTCAAAATAATATATCCCTTGTAAAATTACTGCAAAACACCATGACAATACAAATACTATCAAAAAAATGTATATTACTCAGAAGAATCGCCCTGCGATTCTTCCAGGCGAAACTTAGAAAATATTAGCCTGTGTATTTTACAGGCTTAGATTTTCTTTTTGCCTTGTCCACTGGATTTCTATATGCTGCTCGTCATAAACTTCAATCTTATCAATATAACTCTCTATCATCTCTTTCGACAGATCCCCTTCCTTCTCCAGCTTCTCCTGCATCATCCAAAGGATATACTGCTCCATAAACATTGCGTTTATTTTGCTGACACAGTTTTCCATTGTATTGGAATAGCGCTGCCCACAGGTGAAATATGGGTTTAATCCCCTGCGGTAATGCAGGTTTTTCTTACAGCAGCCGCATACCAGCTTCCCCACAAGTGGGTGTGGTGGATTTGTCTGCGGTGGTCTTTTCTGCCCCCTGCTCTCCTGCACCTTATCAAAATCTTCCTTATCTATAATAGGTTCATGATGCCCGTAAGAAACCAGCCACTCTTCACGGGGTTTTATGTGGTTCCTTCCGCCCACAAAATCCTTTCCATACTTTTTCTGCACGATATTTCCGACATAAATCTCATTCCTTAATATCTGGCAGACCGTACTGCTGCTCCACAGGAACCTTTCCCCTTTTGGCTGTCTGCTGGTCCGCCCCTTTTCTATCTTAAATTCAACTGGTGTCTTAACCCCTTCCTTATTAAATAGCTTTGCGACCTGCACTGGCGTCCACCCATCCAGCGTAAGGGAGAAGATCCGCCTGACAACCTCCGCTTCATCTTCCGCAACCAGCAGGGCATGCCTGTCCTCCGGGTCTTTCTCATAACCAAACGGGCTGTTTGCGCTCACATACTGCCCCTTTTCCTTCCTTATGGCAAGGGAAGAGCGCACCTTCTCTGACAAGTCCTTACTGTACAGGTCATACAGCAGGTTCTTAAAATTCACATCAATATCGGCAATGCTTCCCTGATAGTCCCTGCTGTCATAACCGTCATTTACAGAAATGAAACGGACGCCAAGGAATGGGAATATCTGTTCAAGATAGGAACCAAGTTCAACGTAGTCCCTTGCAAATCTTGAAAAATCCTTTACAATGACACAGTCGATCTCACCGTCCCTTATCCTGCAGAGCATTTCCTGCATACCCGGACGTTCAAAGTTTGTGCCTGTATAACCATCATCACAGAACTCGATCACCTCATAGTCTGCAAAGTTTTCCCTTATATACTTTTTGAGGAGCACCCTCTGCATGGTAATGCTGTTGCTTTCTTCTTTCCATTTATCATCTTCCTTCGATAAGCGGATATAGATTGCAATGATGTATCTCTTCATCCTAATCTCCTTTCATCTGCTCCGTATGCACCTAAAAACCATTCGGAGAATGCCGTATTTTAGGCATTTTTCTGGGTGAAACTTAGAAGTTTTTAGCGAAACGCCCTCTGGCGTGGGCATTAGAACTTCTTTTCACCCTAACCTCCATGATTCCGCTTTGCGGAATCTCAAATCAGAATGAAAAATGCCGTATTTCAGGCATTTTTCCGGGTGAAACTTAGAAGTTCTTAGCGAAACAGCCTCTGCTGTGAGCTTTAGAACTTCTTTTCACCCTAACCTCCATGATTCCGCTTTGCGGAATCTCAAATCAGAATGAAAAATGCCGTATTTCAGGCATTTTTCCGGGTGAAACTTAGAAGTTCTTAGCGAAACAGTCTCTGCTGTGAGCTTTAGAACTTCTTTTCACCCTAGTACCTTGCTCCGCTTAAAAGCAAAGACCGTTTTTACCCTGTGTCCCGGATAAACCTCTATCCTTTCAAACAGCGTCCTGACGACCTCCGCTGTCAATTCACCCTTATCACTGCCCTTCATCAGGGTACGCAGGAAGTGGTTCTTCCGAGCCGTTTCAGAATCGATCTCTCTTAATTTCTCTGCAATGTCTCTGCTCTGCGCGCGAAGGGAATCTGCTTTTTTGTCATTTTCTTCCTTTGCCATCCTGAATCCCTTTTCGTCTATCTCCCCGCTCCGGTATTTCAGATACTGTTCACTTCCGGTCTTTGTTATTCCCTCCAGTTTCCTTTCGATTATGGCAAGCTGCCCGTTCCATTTTTCTTTCAGCGTCTCCATTTCCCGTTCTTTCATCTCCACAAGGTCCTTCGGACGCATGCCGGACAGGGTAAATTCCTGCCGGATCGCTTCCTTTACTATTTTAGTAAGCGCTCCCATGGTTATGCTCCTCCCCGGACATTTAAGCCCGTCTATCCTGCCCGATTTCGGACATTTATAGCTGTATGTCCTGACCTTATCCTTTGAATTGAACTCCTTTATGCTCGCAACCTTCCGCATCTTTGCACCACAGTCACCGCAGTAAAGGACGTCTGCAAAGATATCCTCTCCAACGGAAACCGCTTTTGAACCCTCATCCCTGTTACAATGCCTGGAAGATTCCTCAAATTTCCCGGCTGCCTCCCAAAACAGTTCTTCACAGATGATCGCCTCATGGGTGCGTTCCCTTACCGACCAGTCTTCCGGATCGACATCATGCCGCCTGCGCATCCTATAATCTTTCCCACAGGTGCGTCCCTGGACAAGAAATCCCATATATACCGGATTTTTCAGCATCGTTTTGACTGTCCCCTTGGACCACTGCTCCAACTCCCCCTCATCCTGACAGTAAACCTGCCCTGTTTTATGGTACTGTGCCGGTCTGGCAACCTTATTTTCATAAAGCCATATAACAATCTCTTTCCTGTTTTTACCAGAAAGGAATAATTCATATATCTTTCTTACGATTTGCGCAGCATTCTCTTCAATAAAAAGATACTTCTTACCGTCTATCCATTCAGCCCTGTACCCATAGGGCGGTATGCCGCCGGTGTAGCTTCCCTGCTCCCACTTCGCCCTCTTGCTTGCTTTTACCTTCACCGCTATGTCCCTGGCGTACATCTCGTTTACCAGATTCTTAAGGTTTACGCTCATGGTCTCATTCTGCCCGGCTATATCCATGCTGTCAAAGTGGTCGGTGACGGCAATAAAACGCACCCCCATGAAAGGGAAAATCTTTTCCATATAATTCCCCGTCTCGATATGGTTCCTGCCAAACCTTGACAGATCCTTTACAATAATGCAGTCGATCTTACGCGCCCGCACATCGTGCATCATGCGCTCAAACCCTTCCCTCTCAAAGCTGGTGCCGGTCTTCCCCAGATCCGTATAAATACCATATATCACCATATCATCGTGCTGTGCGATGAATGCCTTTACGATCTCCACCTGGGTTTCAATGGATTCGTTTTTCCTGTCCCCGGAGGAGGCAGAGAGCCTTGCATATATACCTACATAATATATCTTTACAGGCTTCTTTTTAATCTCCTGCTTCTTCCTGGATGTCCTTGCCATTATGTAAGCGCCCCCTCTCTGCTTTCGGTCCTTGACGCAATATACTCCTGAAGGATGAACATCTTGTTAAATTCCTCCTGCCGCCTAAATTCCACATAGACCTTTTTCTCTTCAAAAACTTCTATGCGTCTGATAAAACATAACAGCGTGTCGCGGTCAAGTTCCGTAAGCTCCACCTCCTCCTTGAACAGGCCGGTCTTTAAGTCCTCGTGAGACCCTGCCCGCTGTTCCTTGTGGAACAGATAAAGTGAGTCTTCGCCACGCCTTTATAACGGTTTACTCTCCAGTACATAGACTCCTTACAGTCCCCGCAAAACAGCAGCCCCGAAAAAAGATGGGAGCAGTATTTCCGTTTCTTATTCCCATAGGCAGTGAACGCCTTCCCGCATTTCGCACAGGTAAATTCATAGACCGCTTTCTGCCTGATCCGCTCCGGATGTTCCGTCCACCACTTTTCCCTGCAGGCTTTGCAGCAGAATACCTGCTTCTTCATCTTCGGCCGCTGCTCTATTCCCACGCCGCATTCGCAGCATCTGTCCTTATCGTCTGTTGCCACCACATCCGCAGAGGTGAGACCGTTCCTGCGGCAGAAGCTCTTGACGGTGTCCTTGGGGATGCCGAGCTCCTTTCCTATGGCTGCATAGCCGCGCCCCATGCCACGGAAACGAATAATCTTTTCTTTCTGTTCATCTGTCATTGCCAGCACCTCCTCACTATACGGAGATTTGGAGGCCGTTTTGAGGGGGTATAAAATTAAAAAACAGCCCACAGAACAAAATATGCTCTGCGGGCTTGTCACTATCCCCATTTTTTTAGTTGATAGTACATGGACTTAGTATTGTATTTCCCAATGCAATTTGATCCATTTGAACAACATCCATAAAGTGGGAGAACGGCACCTGACCATCTTATCCGTAACGTAAAATAGGGAAAAGACACCCATGCAGGCAGCGCTGCATTTGTATCTTTTCCCTATATATGGATTTCCTTTGTAAAAGTATGGTTCATCCATACCTCTGATGGTGTAACTATCTACAGATATTACCTGAATTTTTTTGACCGCATCATTGCTCCCTTATCCATCACAAAACACTCCATTTCCATCAAAAGTATGGTTACACCGTTACATTTACAAGGTGTGGCACTATCATACTTTTAGGAGGTGAAACTATAGCTCTTCATCCAAACCAGTTCGGCATGGTGCTTAAAAATGCACGAATGGACAAAAAGCTAACCCAGGCCGAATTAGCCGAAATACTGGATATTTCCCTGTCATACCTGAAAGACCTTGAGCGTTTTCGGAACAGCCCAAGTTATGAGGTTTTTGAAAAGGTCATCCGTTACTTCAACCTGTCAGCAGACACGGTAATCTATCCCAACCAGAACCAGGCTGATGATACATACCAGAAGATAGGACGTCTGCTGACCCGCTGTGACGAAGGACAGCTCAAGGTTACTTGCCACCACAGAAGCACTCCTATCCGTAAGTGAAAAACCCTCAAAATCAGAGTAACAAATGAATGCGATTCAGGCGGTGTTCCCGTGCAAAAATGAGCCTCTTTCACTGCCTTATCCATTTCATGAATTGTTCCGGGGACAAGTCCTGCCTTAAAAGCCCCATACCACTCAGCATAAGTATGCAGTCCACATATCCCTGACAATATGCC
>CAMWUN010000010.1 GCA_947177425.1 uncultured bacterium | reverse complement strand
GACAGAATTTTCTCTGTCGGTTATTGGTACTTGCCTGGGCGGGCGCGGCACTGGACAGCGCACGCCCTGACAAGTGCCCAGAGGAAATGCTGGCTGCATTGCTGACAGAATTTTCTCTGTCGGTTATTGGTACTTGCCTGGGCGGGCGCGGCACTGGAATAGGAGGAACACATATGGAATTCGCAGAAAAGCTCACAGCATTACGCAAAGGTAAAGAACTAACACAGGAACAGCTTGCGGAACAACTGAATGTCTCAAGGCAGTCTGTTTCAAAATGGGAAAACGGGCAGGTCATACCCGAAGCAGAAAAGCTTCTTGAATTAAGCAAAGCATTTGACGTCACCGTGGATTATCTGTTAAAGCCGTCGGAAATAGATGAATTATCGGTCAAGACAGCCATTCTGGAACAGCAGCAAAAACAGTTATTGGACAGGGAACAGAAACACTCCGCTATTTTTAAAAATATCATGTATTCGATAGTGGTATATCTGATATTTCTGGCAGTATCTCTGGTTGAAGACATGTTATTATTTGCATCGGAACTGGAAATATGGCTGTGGAGCAAGCCCATAATTGTTGCTGAATTTTTAATTGCAACTGCAATCGTAATTTTTATCTGGACAAAAAGCTTTACCCGTAAATAGCAGTTTTGTCCGAAACATAGCAAATTCTTCCCGATTTTAACAACAAACGCTGCCACGCTTCGCGTGGCGGCAGTCTGAAATACTGCCACCACATCATGGCAATGCCTTTTCCAACATTCCTGCACACCTGCTTCTTCTGCCAGTTCTTTCTTGCGTTCAATCATCTTATCTTATTTCCCTGGAAAGTCTTATTTGTAGTAACGCTCCACTTACGCTCTCTTCTATTCCAATTCCCCAACAATCTGCTTTAACTTTTCAATCTGGCTGGGGGAAAGCTTTTTTCTGCCTAACAGAGAAGCAAAAAGCTTATCTGCTGAACCGTCAAAAACCTTATCGATCAGTTCATTGGTTTCCGCTTCCTGAACCTCTTCCTTTAAAATAAGCGCATGGCACATAAAATTAGGCTCTGAACGGGCAATGGCGCCTTTTTTCATACAACGTTTAATCAGCGTATAAGTAGTATTCTTATTCCAGCCCAACTGCCCTGTAAGGGTATCCGCTATATACTTGGCCGTAACATCCCCCTCCCTCCAGAGCACATCCATTACCTTAAGTTCAGAATCAAATAATTTCACACATTCTCCCACTATCTTCATTACTCCTTCTCCATGCTAGTCCCCATGACAGCCGCCTGGCATATCACAGAAGTCAAAATTCCCCGACGCAGTCAAATATAGTCATGCTTCCCAAGCCAGCGTATATTTAAAAAATCATTCCCACAAGTTGGAACGCGCCTCTTACAGAAAGTATTTTTAAAACACACTCTGGCTTCGATATAAGACTATAGTAGTCTCGCCTTATCAACAGACTACTACAGTCTCATATCCATGTCAACATTTTTTTACAAATGATGCAAAAATGATACAACTTTGATGCTAATTTGATGCCTCTCTCATGTACTTTAAATATATAGAGTTTTTAATCTGTTTCCACCCCGGCGCAATGCCCGTGGGAGTAAATGAGGTGTACATTATGAGAAAAAAAAGAAAAATCTGGCTCTGTGCCATTTTTGCATCGCTGGCTTTCCTCACCTTCCCTTCCCCTGTCCATGCACAGACGGAAGACAGTTCATCCCAGGATAAGCCTCTTGCCCCCTACTTTGTCATCCAGAGTGAAAATGCGGTCTTAGAGCGTTTTCCCCTGAAGGAAACAAAAGTGACGACAAACATAGACGGAGTCATCGCTGAGACATATGTGGTCCAGACCTACGCCAATGAAGGAAAGACACCCATAAACGCAAGCTACGTTTTCCCCGCCTCCACCAACGTCACCATCCATGGAATGAAAATGATTATAGGTGATAATATCGTTACAGCCAAAATCAAAGAAAAAGAAGAGGCCAAAGAGGAGTTCGAGGAAGCCAAAAGCGAAGGAAAAAGCGCTTCCCTTCTGGAACAGGAGCGGCCCAATGTTTTTCATATGGACGTAGCCAATATCATGCCCGGGGCAAATGTCCGCATTGAACTTCACTATACGGAGTTGATTGAACCTGTGGACGGCACTTATCAGTTTGTTTTTCCCACCGTTGTAGGCCCCCGCTATCCCAGCACACCGGATGAAAAAGAGCCCGCCAAAGAAGGGGAAGAAGAAGCCGGCGTCGAGGAATGGGTGGCAAGCCCTTATTTGCCGGGTGGCAGCACACCTGCCGGAAAATATGACATAACTGTCAATTTATCCACAGGCGTTCCCATTGCGGGCCTTTCCTGCAAGTCCCACCAGATTAAAGTGACCAAAGACAATGACTCCACCGCCCATGTAAATCTTGCCAACGCAAACGACTTTGCCGGAAACCGGGATTTTATTCTGGAATATAAACTGAACGGGCAGGACGTAAACTGCGGCCTTATGGTAAGCAGAGGGGAAGATGAAAACTATTTCCTGCTTATGGTACAGCCCCCGGAACGGTGTGAAGTCGACGACATTCCTCCGCGGGAATATATTTTTGCACTGGATATATCAGGATCCATGAGTGGATATCCGCTGGAAACCGCCAAGGATCTGATTAAGAATCTTGTAACCAACTTAAGGGAAACCGACCGTTTTAATCTGATACTCTTTTCGGACGATACCCTGTTGATGTCCCCCGAATCTTTGGCCGCAACCACTGAAAATGTAAACGCCGCCACAAAACTGATTGACGAACAGAAGGGAGGCGGAGGGACGGAACTGGCACAGGCCCTTAAAGGCGCACTGGCCCTCCCCATGGATACAGATACAGCCCGCAGCATTGTCATCATCACTGACGGCTACATTTCCGGCGAAAAGGAAATCTTTGAAATGATAAACGAAAATCTGGCCACCACCAGCTTTTTCCCCTTCGGCATCGGTACATCCGTAAACCGCTACTTAATTGAGGGCATTGCCAAAACCGGACAGGGTGAGTCCTTTGTAGTCACTGATGCAGACGAGGCTGCTGACACTGCCGAACGTTTCCGCACCTACATCGAATCCCCTGTGCTCACCGATATCCAGGTGGCCTATGACGGGTTTGACGTTTATGATGTGGAACCCACAAGTCTTCCTACGCTCTTCGCCCAAAGGCCCATGGTCATCTACGGAAAATGGCGTGGAGAACTGACCGGAACCATAGAAATAACAGGCAAAAACGGAAAACAGGGATATCAGCAGAAAATACCAGTTTCCCAGATTGCCCCCCTTGAAGATAACGAGGCTATCCGCTACCTGTGGGCACGCAAGAAGGTGGAACGGCTTACAGACTACGGCCTGAATGAACACGATCCCGATATCAAAGAGGAAGTTACCCAGATTGGCTTAGCTTACAGTATGATGACCCCCTACACTTCTTTTATCGCGGTAGTGGACACCATCCAGAACCCTTTGGGCAAAAGCGCTGACGTGGACCAGCCTCTGCCTCTGCCCCTTAAGGTTTCTGATCTGGCTGTAGGCTACCGGATAGGTTCTGAGCCGGGAGACTTCCTGATTCCGGGCACTATATTACTTATACTCTTTATCAATATATTAAGTTATTGGAAAAGAAAAAGAAAAATTTCATTTCAGGTTTAAAAGAAAGGATACAGGATGGTACTGCAAAGGACGAAATCATTCATGAAAGAAAACTGGATATTTTATCTCACAGGCGCTGCCCTTGTACTTGGACTGAAATATTTTTACAGCCAGGCGGACGCCGACCAATTAAAATGGATACTGACCCCTACCTCCCGGTGGGTCAGTATCCTAAGTGGTATCTCCTTTGAATATATGCCTCATACCGGATTCGTTAATCACGACATCCGTTTCATCATTGCCTCCTCATGCAGTGGCGTTCAGTTCATGCTGATCGCCATTGCTACCCTGATTTTTTCTTTCGTGCACCGTGCAGGCAGGGCAGACGGCACAGGGCATATGGTTAAGGGCATCCGCTGGACCGCTTTAAGCATTGTATCCGCCTACCTTTTCACCATCCTTGTCAACGGGTTCCGCATTGTACTGTCCATTTACCTTCCCGACACGCTGGAAAAACTGGGACTTTCTTATGAAGGTTGGCTGACGCCCAATAACCTCCACACTCTGATAGGAACCGTCACATATTTTTCATCCCTGTTGGTGCTCTATCGCCTTGCAGACTTTTTTACCGGAAAAAAAACTCATACAGATTCTGCCCCCGGCAACCCCTATCTGCCCCTCTTAGCCAGATGCTTTCCGCCTCTGTTCTGGTATTTTTCCATTGTTCTTGGAATTCCTTTCCTGAACAGGGCATGGCAGAAAGACTTTCAGAGATTTGCGGATTACGCTGTTCTTGTGTCAGGCGCATGCCTGTTCCTTTTCTTTCTGTCCTTCCTGATTTCCAGGGCACGCCGCGGAGAACTCTCCTAAAATCTCCACCGCCCTGTTAAAGCTGGAACACCGACGCTTTCTCCTTCAATGTATCAGACGCCTGCCGCAGACTGTCCATTCTTCCAGCCATAGCGGAAATAAGGTGGACTACCTCATCAATAGATGCTGCTGTCTCTTCAATACTGGCGGCATTCTGCTGGGCAAGAGACGCCATATTCTGTACTTCGGACACGGTATGGCTTCTTGCCCCATTTAAGGAGTTCATCTCCTCCATAATCTTCCCGATTCCCTGGACAGACTGTTCAATTCCATTCCCCACCGTCTCAAAGGCATGGTTCGTCTGAATCAGCTTGTCAGCCTGTACCTGTATTATTTCCTGTACCTGTTCCATGGTTCTCACAGATATATCCGAATTATTTTTAAGTTGTCCTAAAACCTCCTGAATTTCTACCGCCGAGGTATTGCTCTGCTCTGCCAGTTTTCTGATTTCCTCTGCCACCACCGCAAAGCCTTTCCCCATTTCCCCTGCCCGGGCCGCCTCGATACTGGCGTTTAAGGACAGCATGTTTGTCTGGGATGCAATGGAGGTAATCATCTTTGTCATTTCGCTGATTTTTTCTACTGAAAGATGCGTCTCGTTGGTCTGATGGTGCACATCGTCCACCGCTTTTTTCACCTGCTTCATGCTCTGGTTCAGTTCCGTCAGCGTCTTTCTTGCACTCTCCGCCGCACCTGCCACTTCCCTGGCAGTGTCGGACAGTCCCTGGACCTGGCCATCAGCTTCCTCTATGGTCTGTCCCATAAAATTGACACTGTTTTCCGCTTCCAGCGCCCCTTGCGCCTGACTTGTAGTGGCTGCCGCCACTTCCTCTGATGCGGCATTCACCTGCTCCGCGGAGTCCAGCGCCTTATGGGCATCCTGGTCGCAGGCTGTTGAAACTTCCCCCAGCACATCTGTCTGTGCCTGTATCTCGGCCACTACCGCAGAAAGATTGTCATCCAGGCTCTTTACGCCCCGGCACATATCCCCGATTTCATCCCCCCGGCTTAACAGCCTGCCGGAAGCCTGAATCCCAAGCTTCCCCTGGCTCATCTGGGTAACATACGCAATGGCTCCTTTAATAGCCCCTGCAATCCTGTTTGCGCTGAGCATGGATGTAAGGCTTACCAGCACCAGCACCAGAATCATGATAATAAGCATACTCTGCAGGGAACTTCTTATCACCAGCGCCACATCGGCATATTCCTCGCCAAGGAAAACCATGCCCACCGGGGTCCTGGTGCCGGTCTGGAAAATCGGCGCATAATAAGAGATGTACCGTTTTCCCGAAAAAGAAGTGTCATCATCCCCATACTCCTGCCCGCTGCCCAAAACCAGCGTCTTAGCTTTCTCTGGCGCCTTCGCTCCCTTTCCGTCCGCAATTGTAGTCAGAATCGTCTCATCCCCGTAAAATATCCCGATGTCAAAGCCTGTATCCGCCTTGATGGACTCAATAATCGCCTGGGATGCGGAAATATTCATCCCGTCGCCTTTCCACAACTGCCCACTCTCGTCTAAATGATACTCCCCTGACGCGCCCGACTCAAATATCTCCCTGACCGCCAGCGTAGTTGCCTTCATTCCCCGGTAAGTCTGTTCTTCAATTCCCTTCTTTGTCTGAACGGAAACCCCCACAAAGGTAAGAATTCCCAGACCGATAACTGGCAGCAGCGCCATCACCAACAGTCTTCCACGTAATTTCATACTCCACCCTCCAGTAAAATGTTTATTATATTAAGATATAAAGAACCATACAGGCAAAAAAGCCGCCAAACCAAACAGTTTAGGCAGCTCTTTCTCCCTTATGCAATCATATTCATCTGATATGCCTCGGCCGCACGCTGCATCTGAAAAATATTCCGTTCAGACTGCATATGTATCATTTCATCCACACCACCTGCGGGTTCAGAATCATCCGCCTGCACCTTATCATTCTCCGGCATCTTCGTATCAGGCTTCATAACCCTTAATGCATTCATTCTTCCCATATGCATCTGCTTATCCAGTACATCCGAAAAACCAACTGTCTGTCCCTTCCCCAGAGGATTTTCGTTTTTCTCTTCGTCCGACAGAGAATGAAAATCCGTCTTGCCCGATGTCAAGTCATCTCCAATGGCAGATATCTTTGACATACTGTTGCGTGTCATTATATTTGTATTATAAATATAAGGTCTGAAGCTCAGCGCACCAATCTGCATAACTCCTCCTTTCCGCCCCGGCACCGGCCCTGATGCCGCAGCTTTCCTGCTTATTTTCCGTCATTAAACTTATTATAAAATAGGAATGCCCCAAAGTCAACGCCCCCTGAACCGGCAATTCCGAAAAATTGCCGGCTCCTATTCCTGGTCTTCTATATCCACGAATTTAGCGTCTATAATCTTCTCTTTCTTTCTCTTTACCTTAGACACTCTGGACAAAATCCAGATATCCGACAGTCCGTCGTAAATCAGGAAGATGCCAATCATTCTCACTACCATCTCCACCGCCTCAAAGGGATTGAAGATGAGCACACCGCCAAAGGCCACAGTCAAAAGGCCAAACAAAAGGGCCAGCCACCATTTTTCATAGTTGTCTTTCTGAAGGGCAATTGCCTGCACCAAGTTGTGTAATCCATGTATCACAATCAGCACCCCCACAATAACCGGAACAGCCATGATAATCATTTCCGGCCGCAGCAGTATCCATACGCCGATTACTGCAAAGACAATCCCTAAAAGCAGCATCCCCTGGGAAATAATCGTGCGCACCTGACTGAACAGGTAAACCGCTATCTGGATTACCCCATAGGCGAGCAGCACAATCCCCAGCATCATACACACAATCTGGGTGGTGGTTCCCGGCCAGATCATAAGCACCAGCCCCAGCAGTACGCACAAAACAGCCGACACCGCATAATTTACTTTTAATTCCTTAAAAAAATCCACCATATCATTCTCTCCTTTTTTTATTATTATGCCGCCTTTTCAGGCTTTCATATCTAAGATAAATCAGATAGCCCAGCACTGCGCCGAAACAATTAAGCAGTATGTCGTCCACATCAAATGCACCGAATGCACTGAAAAGCTGGAAAACTTCTATCCCCACCACAAACAGAAAAGCATGGATGAGCATCACGAAAAAATTCCTGCCATGCTTTATCACATAGGGCAGCAGAAAACCAAAGGGAATAAACACCACCACATTTCCCACCAGATTTTCAAAACTGTTAAGCTTATAGGAATAATCTATATACATACGTATTGTTTTGAACAATGTAAAGTTGGCTGTGTCAAGGCCCTCCAAAACCACGTCCTTTTCCCAGGTAGCAGCAATTTCCCTTAACTGCTCCAGAGGATACTTAAATATGATGACCTTGATTACCACAAGCAAATATATAAAAAAGATGAGCCTGACATATTTCTTCTGAAATAGTCTGTCCTTCACTAATAACGAACCTCCATCAAAGTAAGTCCTTTTGCAGGCACAAGCTCTCCGGCATTTTCACGAAGCCCGGATCTTAAGATTTCTGCAACTTCCTCAGGTTTCCTCTCATGTGTCCCCACCTCCAGCAATGTTCCTGTAATGATTCTTGCCATGTGGTACAGAAATCCGTTCCCACTGTAAAAAAACCGGATTTCATCCTCCGCTCCCTGCATCCCCATGGATGCGCTGACTGCCCTTTCTATGCGGATATCCTCCATGGTTCTTACGGTGGATTTCTTACTTCTCTTATTGGAAGTAAAGGCTTTAAAATCATGGGTTCCCAACAGATACTCCGCCGCCTTCCTCATCCGGTCAGTGTCCAGTTCCGCCTCTGCCATGTGGACATATCTTCTGTCAAAAATATGGGGAACGGCTGTATTTAAAACCCGGTAGCAATAGGTCTTGCCTTTGGCATTTAAACGGCTGTGGAACCGCTCCGGCGCCTCCATAAGAGAAATGACAGCAATGTCATCAGGCAGGTAAAAATTCATATATTCCATGATTTCAGAGGGACTCATTTTCGTATCACTGTGGAAATTCGCCACCTGTCCAAGAGCATGAACCCCGGCGTCCGTCCTGCCGGACCCCTGCACCTCTGTTTTTTTCCCAGTCATCTTAAAAAGCAGGGTTTCCAGTTTTCCCTGAATGGTATTATCCGTACTTGCCTGTTTCTGCCATCCCTGATATCTGGTTCCCTCATACTGCAATATCATCTTAAAATTCCGCAATTTATTTTACCTCCCAGGGATTTTCCGCCCCTTCTGTAAAATATTTACAGCCAAGCAGAGAATCCCTGACAACGGTATCCACACAGTCGTCTGTATAAAAGGCCATGTGGTGGCTTACCGTCACATTGGGGAATCCCCGCAGGATAGACAGTTCCCTATTATCCAGTATATCTGATTTGTGGTCATAATAATACAATCCAAACTCATTTTCTACCACATCCAGCCCAGCGCCCCCTATTTTTCCATTTTCAATGCCGCGAATCAGCGCCTGGGAGTCAATCAGTCCGCCCCTTGCAGTATTGATAATCATGACGCCGTCCTTCATTTTTTCAATGGCCTCCCCGTTAATCATGTGGTAATTGTCATCGGTCAAAGGCGCATGGAGGGTAATCACATCCGCCTGCTTCCACATCTCTTCCAGCGTCACATAGGATACTCCCATGGATTTTACCTCTTCGTTTTCATATAAATCATGGGCAAGAAGCCTGCATCCGAATCCGGACAGATCCTTAAGAACTGTCCTGCCAATCCGTCCCGTACCAATGACTCCTACAGTCAAATCTTTCAGTTCCCTTCCCTGAATCCCTTTCAGGGTATAATCCTGAATATTGCTACGCTCCAGAATCCGTTTCATTTTGCGGATAGTCATAAGAATCATCATGACCGTATAGTCCGCCACGCCGCATGGCCCATAGGGGGCATTAGCCACCGTCATCCCCAGGGCATGGGCTGCTTTTATGTCAATATGGTCATAGCCTATGGTTCTTGTGGTAATATATTTTACGCCGTAATCCGCAAATACTTTCAAAAGCTCCTCCGGCATTTTGGAAGTAATGATGTCAATACATTCGCCGCCTCTGGCAAGGGCCGCATTATCTTTATCCGGCGCATCAGGACATAGTACCAGTTCTATTCCCATCTCTTTCCCATATTTTACAAACAATTCCTTTTCATCAAAATCCCTGCAGTTATAAACTGTAACTTTCATCTTCTTCACTCCGTCTCCGCCGCTGTTGCGGCAAACCTGACCTGCCTGCAATGCCGCCGGCACACAGGGCTTCCCTGTATTTGTAATAGTTCAGGCATGCGGAACCATCGCCTGTATCTCACATTTTATCCGGCGTCCCGCCGCCCTTCTTGTTCTTTCCTTCCCGGATGCGCGCCTGTTCCTGCTGCCTGTAAATGCGCACCGATTCCATATCCTTTTCATCCAGATGCCTGAAATTGCTGATGCTGGCGTAAAGCACCTTAAGGCTGTTCAGGGTATTGTCAAAAACCCCTTCCTCATACATATTGAGCACAATAATCCCTATGGGCACCGCAATGATGATTCCTACAACGCCCCCGGCCTTAAAACCTATAAACAGCAAAAATAACGTGGGGATAGGTGAAAGCCCCACCGATTCCCCTACAATCTTGGGCTGTATCAACTGTCTTGCAAGCTGCCCCACTCCCCAGATAATCAAAAGGCCGATGACCATGGTATAATCGCCGCTTAAGAACTTAACGGCTGCCCAGGGAAGCAGCACCGTGCCTGTTCCGAAAAAGGGAAGTAAATCAAGAAATGCCACTCCCACTGCAATAATAAAGGCATACTTCACCCGTAAAAACCAGAATCCAACGGCCAGAAGGACATACATCCACAGTTCTATCTTAAGCTGTGCCTTGAAATATCCCCCCACTGCCCGTTTCAGCCCTCTCTTTACCATATCCCAGCGTTCCATAATGGATTCCGGTACCGCTTTCGACAAAAGATTTGGCACATAATCCTTATCCGCCACAAAAAAGTACGCTGACAAAAGACTCATGATAATCCCTATAATAATGGAAGGCAGGTTTTTGGCAAAACGGCTGAGGGCCTCTATGGTAGGCGTGCCTAATGTTCCCATCAGCTCTCCCAGATACTGGTCTATATTTTCTGTAATATTCTGAAATGTCCTCTGCACTTCCTCTGGCAGATGCTTTCCGAAATTCTCCAGTTTGTGCCCGATTTCCGCAAAATCCTGCTGGGTGCTTTCCCACATTTCCGGCACCTCGCCGACGAAATCCATCACTTCCTCCGTCAGCTTCATTCCAAGGAAATATCCGGCCAGAATCACCAGCGCAATAACGGAAATAATGACAAAAGCCGATCCTGCCTTTCTTTTTACCTTAAATTTTTTTTCAAAAAAACGTACCATCGGGCTGGCAATCAGTGCGATAATCCATCCTATGACAAAAGGCATAAAATAAATAACAACTCTGGGCACTACAAAAATAAACAAAAGAATAAGCGCCAGCACGATTCCCAGATTCATAAATACTTTTAAATAAGTCCTTCTGCTCCCCTTACCATCCATATGTGCCTCTTTCTACTGTGGACCATCCAGCGGCTGCACTTCTTCCAAATAAGAATCCAGCAGCCCGTATATCTCATCCCTTCCCTGCTTCGTCAACGCCGAATAGGGAATGACCTTTGTATTTTTCACAGTATTCAGTTCCTTTTTTATAATTTTTATCTTTTGGGCAATCTGGCTCCTGTTAATCTTATCCAGCTTGGTAGCTATAATAATGGGTTCAAACCCCTGCTCCAAAATCCAGTTGTACATAATCTTATCGTTGCCGGAAGGTTCATGGCGTATATCAACAAGCAGGAAAACCGCCTTTAACTGTTTTGAATGATGAAGATATTTTTCCACCATCTTTCCCCACTTTGCCTTCACCTCTTCGCTGGCTTTCGTATAACCGTAACCGGGCAGATCCACGAAATACATCTGGTCATTAATATTGTAATAGTTAATGGTCTGGGTCTTTCCCGGCTGTGCGCTGGTCCTTGCCAGGGATTTCCGGTTCATCAGCCCGTTAATCAGGGAAGATTTCCCCACATTGCTCTTCCCTGCGAAGGCAAATTCCATATGGGTATTATCCGGCAGCTTACTGGTAATGCCGCACACAGTTTCCAGCGATACATTCTTAATTACCATTTCTTCCTCCATTTCTACAACAGTGCCCGTTTAAAGACTTCCTTCATATCCTTCACATAAGTAATGATAAGGCCGTCTTTGATTTCCTCTGAAATCTCATCGATATCCTTTTTATTCTCAAAAGGCACCAGCACTTCCTTAAGGCCGGCCATTTTCGCGGCCAGAATCTTTTCCTTAAGACCGCCGATGGGAAGTACGCGTCCTCTTAAGGTCACTTCCCCGGTCATGGCAAGGTCACTGCGTACAGGCTTTTTGGTAATAGCCGAGTACATAGCCGTAGCCATGGTAATTCCTGCTGACGGGCCGTCCTTTGGCACTGCCCCTTCGGGAATATGTATATGAAAATCATTTTCCTTAAATACTTCCGGCTGGATATGATTTTCCTCCCCGATAGACCGCACATAACTCATACCGATAATGGCTGATTCCTTCATCACATCCCCCATCTGCCCTGTCAGTTCAATCTCTCCTTTGCCGGGCATCTGGTTTACTTCAATCTGTAAGGTATCGCCCCCTACACTGGTCCAGGCAAGTCCCCGGACAATACCCACCTGTGGCTCCTTGTTTGCCTTATCCAGCATATACTTTTTCTTCCCGAGATATTTGTCCAGGCCGGCGGCAGTTACCCTGATTTTTCCTTTTTCCTCACCGGATTCCCTGGTCTCAAGAATCTCTTTGGCAGATTTCCTGCAGATATCCCCTATTTTCCGCTCCAGTTCTCTTACTCCTGCTTCTTTGGTATAATAGGTGATGATGTTCTTTAAGGCGCCATCCTGTATGGAAAGCATGGCTTTGGTAATGCCGTTCCTCTCCATCTGTTTTCCCAGCAGATGCTCTTTGGCAATATGGAATTTCTCATTTTCCGTATAGCTGTTCACCTCAATCACTTCCATACGGTCCAGAAGGGGCCGTGGAATGGTCTGGGTGGTATTGGCCGTTGCTATAAAAAGCACTTCCGACAAATCCAGCGGGATCTCCACATAGTGATCCCGGAATCTTACATTCTGCTCCCCGTCCAGGACTTCCAGAAGGGCTGAAAAGGTATCGCCCTTATAATCGTTGCTTACCTTGTCAATTTCATCCAGAAGCATCAGGGGATTTCTGACTCCTGCCTGTTTTAATCCTGCGGCAATCCGTCCCGGCATGGCGCCCACATAAGTCTTACGGTGGCCTCTAATTTCCGCCTCATCCCTTACGCCTCCCAGGCAGATTCTGATATATTTCTTATTTAAAGCCTCCGCCACGCTCTTTGCAATGGAAGTCTTTCCTGTTCCCGGAGGCCCCACAAGGCAGAGAATGGGGCTGTCTCCCTTCCGGGTCAGACACCTCACTGCCAGAAACTCCAGAATCCTTTCTTTCACCTGCTCCAGTCCGTAATGCTCCCGCTCGAGAATCTCCCTGGCGTGCTTCATACTCTCATTGTCCTGGGATGCCTTGTCCCAGGGAAGCTCCAAAAGAGTTTCTATATACGCCCTCTCCACAGCACTCTCGGAACTGCTCCCTGCAAGGCTCTTAAAACGGCTGATTTCTTTCTTAATCTTTTCCTTTACTTTATCGGAAGCCTGCAGATTACTTAACGCTTCCTCAAACTGGTCTGCATCGGAAAAGGTATCCTTTTCCCCCAGTTCTTCCCTGACATAATTAAGCTGCTCCCGCAGTAAATACTCCCGCTGGTTGTTGTCAACCCTCTGCCTCACCTTGTAGGCAAGTTCTTCCCTTGCCTTGGCAATCTCTATTTCCTTCAGCAGATATTCGCACAAAATCTGATATCTCTCCCGCAAAGCCACCGCCTCCAGGATTTGCTGCTTCTGATAATGGCGCATGGGCAGGTTCATGGCAATCTGGTCCATCAGGCTTCCGGCATCCTTAATCTGTGCGTACCGCTGGATATTATTCTTATCCCCTCTGGCATAATGGGCGGAAAATTCCGTGAAATACTCCATAATCTGGCGGACCATGGCTTCCTCTTCCACCTCGGTCACATCCTTTTCTGTCTCCTCCACCGGTTCTAAATAAGCCTCCAGGAATTTGGTATTTTCCGCGTTAATCCCTCTAAGGATACCCCGGCTGTTACCCTCTGCAAGCACCCGGATAATCTGATTGGGAAGTTTGGTAATCTGCCTGACAGTAGATATCGTCCCCATAGAATAAAGCCCCTCTTCTCCCGGATCATCCTCACTGCCGTCCTTCTGCGTCACCAGAAACAGCTTTCCGCCTTTCACCATCGCCATTTCAAGGGCCTGGATGGACTTTTCCCTGTTTAAATCAAAATGGATCACTATATCCGGTAAAATAGTCATTCCCCTCATAGGAATCACAGGCATTGTCAATATCTGCCCAGTTTCTTCTATTTTATTGCTCATAAGTTCTCCTTTGGTCATCATTATAATTACAATAAGCTGGCTCGCGTTAAGCGTGACAGCGTTTGTTATGCACATAAAATGCCGCCCATCGGCGGCATTTTTTATCTGGCTCTGCGCATTACTTCACGATGTATCAATAAAGGTTCGCTTGTACCTTCTACCGCTCCTTTTGTAATAACGCACTCTTCAATTGTTTCATCCGATGGAATCTGGTACATAACGTCCATCATTACTTTTTCCATGATGGAACGCAGCCCCCTGGCTCCTGTCTTGCGCTCAAATGCCTGTTTAGCAATCATCTCCACGGCATCCTTTTCAAAGGAAAGCTTCACATCGTCAAAACCGAAAAGCTTCTGGTACTGCTTGACCAGTGCGCTCTTAGGCTCAGTCAGAATTCTGTAAAGGGATTCCTCATCTAAGCCCTCTAAGGCTACATTAATCGGTACACGGCCTACAAACTCTGGAATCAGCCCGAATTTCACCAAATCCTGGGGTGTCACTTCGCTTAACAGTTCGCTGATTTCCTTGTTGCTCCGGTCCGCTATTTCCGCATCAAAGCCAATGGATTTCCGGTTCAGCCTGTTCTCAACAATCTTTTCAAGCCCATCGAAAGCGCCGCCGCAGATAAACAGTATATTGGATGTGTCAATCTGCAGAAGTTCCTGATGGGGATGTTTCCTCCCGCCCTGAGGCGGCACGCTGGCAACTGTTCCCTCAACTATCTTGAGAAGGGCCTGCTGTACGCCCTCCCCGGACACGTCCCGGGTTATGGAAACATTTTCGCTTTTCTTGGTAATCTTGTCAATTTCATCAATATAAATAATTCCGAACTGGGCACGCTCAATATCATAATCGGCTGCCTGAATCAGTTTCAGCAGAATATTCTCCACGTCCTCGCCCACATACCCGGCCTCTGTCAGTGTGGTGGCATCCGCTATGGCAAAAGGTACGTTAATGATCTTAGCCAGCGTCTGGGCCAGATAAGTCTTACCGGAGCCGGTAGGTCCTATCATGATGATATTACTTTTTTGAAGTTCCACATCATCCATATCCCTTGGCGCTGTCACCCTCTTATAATGATTATATACTGCAACCGCCAGTACTTTCTTTGCGTCTTCCTGCCCGATTACATAATCATCCAGAAAGTCTTTAATTTCCACCGGCTTTAGCAGATTAATGGAAAATTCTGTCTCTTCCACTTCCTCTTCGTATTCTTCCTCCACAATGTCAGCGCAGATTTCCACACACTCATCGCAGATATATACGCCAGCCGGCCCTGCAATTAATTTTTTCACCTGATCCTGCGTCTTATTGCAAAAAGAACACCGGATGTTGTCAGAACCTTTACCTGCCATTTTCCTACCTCATATAAACATAAATAAAAATATTATCATTAATCTTCAGCGCGTTTGTAGACAACCCTGTCTATCAGGCCGTATTCCTTAGCTTCCTCAGCCGTCATCCAGTTGTCCCTCTCTGTATCCGCTGCAATCACATCATAATCCCTGCCAGTATTTTCGGCCAGAATCTTATTCAGCTTCTCTTTGGTGCGCAAAATGTGCTTTGCAGCAATTTCAATCTCTGTGGCCTGCCCCTGGGCGCCGCCAAGAGGCTGGTGAATCATAATTTCAGCATTGGGAAGGGCAAGACGCTTGCCTTTCGTCCCTCCTGCCAGCAAAAATGCCCCCATGCTGGCCGCCATGCCCATACAGTATGTGGACACATCGCACTTCACATACTGCATGGTATCGTATATTGCCATGCCTGCGGTCACACTCCCGCCCGGGCTGTTAATATAAAACTGGATATCCTTCTCCGGATCTTCCGCTTCCAGAAACAGCATCTGCGCCACAATAAGGCTTGCTGTCACTTCATTCACTTCTTCTCCCAGAAAGATAATCCTTTCTTTTAAAAGTCTGGAATAAATATCATAGGAACGCTCTCCCCTGCTGGTCTGTTCAATGACATAAGGCACTAAACTCATTTCATTCTCCTCCTTATCCGCCAATCCTTCCTTTGATACAAAACATGTGCACGTCTGAAATCTTTTCTCATGATCCGTGCATTAAATGCAAAGTCCCGTGTGAAACTTAGTAGTTTTTAGCGAAACAGCCTCTGCTGTGAGCTTTAGAACTACTTTTCACCCTATTTCTCCTTTGCCTGTTCCACTACGAATTCAGCAGCTTTTCTCACTGCAATATCTTCTTTAATCTGGGATACGCTCTTTTCGGGCAGCATTTCTTTTACCTTGTCAATTTCCATCTGGTAGGCTTCCGCCATTGCCTTTAACTCCTGCTCGTAATCTTCCTCAGATGCTTCAATATTCTCCGCTTTCGCAACTGCCTCCAGCACCAGTCTGGATTTGATTCTCTTATCCGCCTGGGGTTTCACCTGTTCCAGCATCCTGTCATAGCTTGCCCCTGTAAACTGGAGATACTGCTCCATGCTAAGGCCCTGCATCTGTATCCTCTGGGCAAACTCATCCATCATCTGCCTCTGCTGTGTTTCCAGCATGGCATCGGGGATTTCCATATCGGAGTCGTTTACAATCGCCTCAATAACTGCCGCTTCTTTGGCTTCCTTCGCTTCTTTTTCTTTCTTTTCTGTCAGTTTAGCCTTAACATCCGCTTTGTATTCTTCGAGGGTTTCAAATTCTGAAACTTCACCTGCAAATTCATCATCCAGTTCAGGAAGTTCTTTCTCCTTAATCTCTTTAATGGTACATTTGAATACCGCTGCTTTCCCGCGCAGTTCCTCAGCCTGGTAATCCTCCGGGAAAGTAACGTTCACATCCACTTCCTTATCAATTTCCGCACCAATTAACTGCTCCTCAAATCCGGGGATAAATGCGCCCGAACCAATGGTCAGGGGATAATTTTCACCCTTGCCGCCCTCGAAAGCTACACCGTCCACAAATCCTTCAAAATCCAGAACAGTCATATCCCCGTCCTTTACAGGTCTGTCTGTAACTTCAATATTCCTTGCGTTATTCTCTCTCTCCCTGTTGATTTCCGCATCAATCTCTTCATCCGTCACGTTCAGGTCTGCCTTGTCAACTGCAACTCCTTTGTATTTGCCCAGCTTCACTTCCGGTTTCAGGGCAACTTCCGCAGTAAAAATAAAAGGCTCACCCTTTTTGATCTGGGTCACTTCTATAGAAGGGGATGACACAATATCCTCACCACACTCCTCCACTGCCTTTTCGTAAGCATCGGGAATCAGTTCGTTGGCAGCATCCTCATAAAAAATCTCCGGTCCATACATCTTTTCTACCATCTGGCGGGGAACCTTGCCCTTTCTGAAACCGGGAATACTGATTTTATTCTTGTTCTTTAAAAAAGCATTCTGCAGTGCTTTTTCCAACTCCTCTGCTGAAACTTCAATGATAAGCTTCGCCATGTTTTTTTCCAGTTTTTCCACCTGTACGCTCATTTTAAGTACATCCTCCTTCATGAATCCTGTGTCTTTTTATATAAATTTATTGCTTATTAACAAGCATAGCTACAGTCATTTTACGATTATATCATACCCGAAAAAAAAATACCAGATTTTTTATGTGAAAATTAACTTCTATATAAAATACCGTCTGACAGATATAATATCCGCCAGACGGTGCATGTATTTATGTATTCTTCTATTATTTTTTATTCATCAGTTCAAACTGGCTTACAAGTTCGTCCAGCGTAATTGCCTGTGCGGACAACTGCTGGCTTGTAGCAGATGCTTCCTCGGCGGTTGCAGAGTTGCTCTGTACCACTTCCGAAATCTGGCTTACGCCCTGCTCTGCCTGGCGCATTGTCTCCGCCTGGTCCCCTGCCATAACACTGATTTCCTTGGCTGAGGATGCCATTTGTTTGATTCCATCCACAACCACCTCTATAGATGCCGCTGCCTGTTCTGCCGCCCGGTTTCCATCTTCAACTTCCTGCATGGAACCTTCTATCAGTTCCCTTGTATCCACGGCTGCCTTGGCGCTCTGCTCTGCAAGCTGTCTGATCTGGTCTGCCACTACCGCAAATCCGCGGCCTGCTTCCCCTGCCCTTGCAGCTTCAATGGATGCGTTTAAGGACAAGAGGTTCGTCTGTGATGCGATGGACTCGATTTCTGAAATAATATTTCCAATCTTTGCAGAAGTCTCATTGATGCGTGCCATAGCCTCCATCATATTGTTCATGCCTGTCCGGCTGCGGTCTGCCTCGTCTTCATACTTCTTAGCCTGCTCGTAAGACGCTTCCGCACTTTCTGCGCTTCTTTCCACTGTCTCTGTAATGTTGATAATGGTTGCCTGCAGTTCTTCCACTGCGCCCGCCTGCTCTGTTGCGCCTTCCGCCAGCGCCTGGGACGCTTCCGCCAGATTGCTGGCGCCTGCGGATACCTGGCTGGATGCCTCCCCGATAGAACGGATAGTGGAGGTCATCTGATCCCGCAGTCCACGCATGGAAGTAAATAATTTGGCAAATTCCCCGGTGTATTTTTCCGATGCTTTAGAACGGACTGCATAGTTTCCGCTGGCCATCTTCCCTAACAAATCTTCCAAATCATGGATAATTATATTAAGGTTGTCCGCCATGGAGGCAGCTTCTTTTACCAGCGCTGCCACTTCGTCATCCGTATCTATGGCAGGGAAATAGGACACCAGATCCCCCTGGGCGAAAGTAGCCAGACGCTGTCCCAGCTCCTTGAGCGGCCGTGCAATCTCTCTGGAAATACTTTTTCCAATCCGCGTGGAAATAATCATTGCTGCTGCAATTACTATTATAATGACTGCTGCCAGTATCCAGCTTAAAATCTGAAGGTTGGTGGACAGGCTGCTCCCTTCCGTAACCTTTACGCTCAAAAGTTCTTCCAGTTTTGTGTAAATGCTGTTGTAGGCACTGCCCAGTTCATTGAGGGCCATATCCTGCGCCTGCCTGCATAACTCCCTGTCTGTGGTAGCCCCAAGGTCTATAATTTTTTTATCAAGTTCCCAATAGGCATCCAGTTCCGACTTGATGGCATCATAATTTTTCCTGCCGTCTTCCGAAACAATCGTTCTCTCTACATCTGCAAAATATTGTTCAAATAATGCTTTGTGCTCGCTGTGCTGCGCCACTACCGTCGCGATAGCGTCCTCGTCATCATACCCGATTGCCGCCCGGAGAGACGATCTTACATCTGCAAACTCAAACATGGCTTTCCCTATATCCCCTTGGGCAAAACCAAAGTTTGTAAGTGCATAAGAATATCTTGCTGCCACAATAAACATTGCTATAATCCCCACAACAGCCGACACCGCCGTAATCGTTGACACTACAAGAAAAGATTTAGTGAGTCTTTTCTCAATTTTCTCTTTTTTGAACATTACCCTCTTCCTCCAATACACAATTATCCTTCAATCTATAAATTCTCTAGTGTAATTCTACCACCTTTTTTAAACTTTACAATATCTTTACACATTTCTTTTAGATTTTCTTATACTTGAGCGAATCTACACAAACAACGGACAGCACGCTCCGCGAACTGTCCTTATGTTAAGCAAACGCTGCCACGCTTCGCGGGACAGCTTATTGTGGTCAACACCCCTACTGCAAGCAACGGGGCATCAATCTTGCAACGCTGCAGAGCAGCGGGGTATGTGACCCTCACGGCAACCGCCAAATGTTCATGCAGGCATGCCCACTTGGCTCATTGCCCCGTGGGAATCAAGTGCCTGCGGAATGCAAAACATTCCGCAGGCGCAATATAATTTTATTTTACTGTCAGCATTTCTATCTGCCTTCCAGTACAAACTGGCTGACAAGTTCGTCCAGCGTGATTGCCTGTGCGGACAGTTCTTCGCTGGTGGCGGATGCTTCCTCTGCAGTTGCAGAGTTACTTTGTACCACTTCTGAAATCTGGCTTACCCCCTGCTCCGCCTGACGCATGGTTTCGGCCTGGTCCCCTGCCATAACGCTGATTTCCTTGGAGGAAGATGCCATATGTTTGATTCCGTCCACCACAAGTTCAATGGAAACCGCTGCCTGTTCCGCCGCCCGGTTGCCGTCTGCAACTTCCTGCATGGAGCCTTCTATCAGTTCCCTGGTATCCACGGCTGCCTTGGCGCTCTGCTCTGCAAGCTGTCTGATCTGGTCTGCCACTACCGCAAACCCACGGCCTGCTTCTCCGGCCCTTGCAGCTTCAATGGATGCGTTTAAGGACAAGAGGTTCGTCTGCGATGCAATGGATTCGATTTCTGAAATAATATTTCCAATCTTTGCAGAAGTCTCATTGATACGGGACATGGCGGCCATCATATTGTTCATGCCTGTCCGGCTGCGGTCTGCCTCGTCTGCATACTTCTTAGCCTGTTCGTAAGATTCTTCCGCACTTTCTGCGCTTCTTTCCACTGTCTCTGTAATATTGATAATGGTTGCCTGCAGTTCTTCCACTGCACCTGCCTGCTCTGTTGCGCCTTCCGCCAGCGCCTGTGACGCTTCCGCCAGATTGCTGGCGCCTGCAGAAACCTGGCTGGATGCCTCTCCGATAGAACGGATGGTGGAGGTCATCTGTTTCTTAAGTTCGCGCAGAGCTTCAATTATCTTTGCAAAATCACCGGAATACTTCTCGGCAATTTGGGATTTAACGGCATAGTTGCCTTGGGACATTGCTCCCAGCAGTTCTCCCACATCGTTGATGATTGCATTCAGGTTATTGGCCATAAGGGAAGCCTCCCTTATCAGATCCGCCACTTCGTCCTGGGTATCAGTCTGTGTAAAAGGTGATGCAAGATCCCCTCTGGCAAAGGTATCGAATCTGTCTCCAAGGGCTTTGAGCGGATATGCGATTCCTTTTGCAATTCCCTTTCCTATACGGGTTGCCACTACCATTGAAGTTACAATCACTGCCACAATTATCACTGCCAGAATCCAGCTTAAAATTTTAAGGTTGGTGGACAACTCATTTCCTTCATTAACCTTTACGTCCAAAAGTTCCTGCAGATTTGTATAAATACTGTTGTAGACTCCCCCAAGCTGATTAAGGGCCATGTCCTGTGCCTGCCTGCTTAATTCCGCATCTGTTGTGGCTCCCAGTTCTATAATTTCTGCATCCAGCTTCCAGTATGTCTCCAATTCAGCCTCGATTTCATCATAGTTTTTTCTTCCTTCCTCTGACACAATAGTCTTTTCTACTGCGGCAAAATATTCCAGAAACCGTGCCTTGCTCTCGCTATGCTGCTCCACTACCTCCTTAATGGCGTCCTCATTATCATAACCGATTGATGCCCGGAGGGATGACCTTACATCCGCAAATTCAAACATAGCCATTCCAATATCACCCTGGGCAAATCCGAAATTAGTCAGCGCATAAGAATACCTGGCTGATATAACAAATAACGCTATAATTCCCACAATTGCTGATACGGCTGTGATTGTTGCTATCAAAACAAAAGACTTTGTAAGCCTTTTCTCTATCCTATCCTTTTTAAACATGGTTACTTTCTTCTCCTTTATCCCATTTTCACTTCGTCCCGGGCCCTGCGCACCGCGTTTTTCCTTTATGCCGGCCGGAAACCTTCCGCCCTGGACCGCATGGCCTTTCTGCATGTCAGTATTACTGGCCTGCTTCTATTCAGTTGTCTTCGTTCTATCCATCCGCAATTCCTTTCTGCTGCAGGGAATATGAAAAACCACTTGCATAATCCTGTAACAACATCCCATCTCTCCTCTCCTGATTTCAACAGCCTTCCACCGCCCGGCAGGATCCCCATCCCGGACAAATGCTGCCTTCTTTACAGCAGGGACACTGTCTGCCCTCTGCCAGAACACTTTCTTTTCCCATGCTTTCCCTGCTGGCTGCGGCGTCTGCATAATTTCTCAAATCCGTACTTGCACCGGCCTTCCAAAAAGAATCCCCTTCAGATTCTCTGCTTTATGTACAAATAAAAACGATTATCCGCACCCTTCCATCTTTCATAAACCGCTGATGCAGCAATCCGGACAGAAAATTCCCACATGCAAAAAGAAATATAAAAATCTTTTATTTCCTATCAATATCCCCACTCTAACTTTTGTAAAAATTATATAATATTTCTTAATAATATTCAACATTTTTTAATCATATTTGCCATTCTTTTCCCTTTAAAATTTGTTTGTTTTTCTAAATAATTCTATATTCTCCCGAAACCTTCCACATTTTATATATTTTGCACAATTTATATTATTTCTTGCTTTTCTCATGTTTTCATAAAATACTGTTGCCACGCTGTGGAAAGCCTTTGTATTATACGCTGAAACACCTTGAGGGAAAAAGGGGTGTACCAAACAACGGACAGCACGCTCCGCGAACTGTCCGTTGTAAAAACAGCCCGCCTGCATATGCAGACGGGCCATTCTTTTTTTATTTTGTTATTTCATCTGTTCTTCTTGCTTCTTGATCATTCTGCGGACCATTTCACCGCCGATAGATCCAGCTTCCTTAGAAGTAAGGTCGCCGTTGTAGCCTTCTTTCAGGTTAACTCCAAGCTCAGAAGCAACTTCTGTTTTGAAACGATCCATAGCTGCTTTAGCTTCAGGAACTTCTACTCTATTAGATTTGCTGCTTGCCATCTTCATTCACCTCCGTTATATTTTTTGACTGTCTGTAACAGCCTTCTTCAAGATAAGCGTTTCAAGTTCTGCGCTTATCCTGAAGTTTCCTCCGTTCAAAGCGTTTTCCTTATCACTTATCTTGTTCATAGTATTAACGGTGTGCACGAAAATATTATGGTAAGTTTTTCCGTTTTAAAAACTTCTGATTTTATCGCTTCCATCGTCTACTGTTTTTTCGATAGATTTGATTTTCAGGTAGTAGCCATATTCGGCGTTCACCTGCACATAAACCCGCTCGCCGGCTTTATGTCCCATAAGGGCTTTGCCAATTGGCGACTCTATACTTACCAGCCCTGCAAGGGAATTTCCCCGCATGGTAGTCACGATTTTATATTTTTCTGTAGAGCCGTCTTCCTCAAATTCCACTTCAACAGTATTATTCATGCCAATCTCATCTTCCATGGAATCGTCGGGTATTACCTCTGCGGTCTTAATCATCCGTTCCAGAAAGCGGATGCGGCTTTCATTTTTATTTTTTTCTCTCTTGGCTGCATAGTATTCAAAATTTTCGCTTAAATCGCCCTGTGCTCTTGCTTCTTTCACGGATTCCAGAAGCTTTGGGCGTATCACAAGCTTCCTTTCCTCGATTTCAGCCTCCATTTCTTCGATATCTTTGCGCGTCAACTGATTATACATTCATTTCCCCTCACTGATTTCACATTTCTACCGGATACTCATTCCTCCGGCTTCCAACTGGACTGTTACCAGCTTCCTGCACAGATATTGTATCAGCGCCTTTCTGGTGATAATCCCGATGAATCTGTCCCTGTCGTCAATGACCGGAACGAAATTCTGGTTCATTGCCTTATTCAGCAGATTTTCCATGTCCACATCCACGTCTACCGGCTCATTATCACAGTTACGGGGCACTTCCATAATGGAAACATCTTCCGCCCTGTGAACGGACAAATCGCCATGCTCCTTAATATACCA
Organism: uncultured bacterium; assembly: GCA_947177425.1. Taxonomy (GTDB): domain Bacteria; phylum Bacillota; class Clostridia; order Lachnospirales; family Lachnospiraceae; genus Suilimivivens. The sequence continues at coordinate 60,137 of CAMWUN010000010.1, read as the reverse complement.
GAGCAGATCCCCTTCTGTCAGGGTGCCTATGTACCGTCCTTCCTTCCTGCTTATGACAGGAATCGCCGCGTGCCTGTGGTTTTCCATTTTTTCTATGGCCTGCCGCAGGGTGTCCGTGTCATAGACATAGGCCACTTCACTTTTCGGCGTCAAAAAAAATAATATATTCATTTGTATCCTTCCTTAAATCTTATTGCTTATATACAATTTTTGCCGCCATGGCTGCGCTGGCCTTACTGTCTGCCAGATATTCTATGACTGCCAGTCCAAAGTCAATAGAACATCCCATACCCCTTCCTGTAATAATATTCCCGTCCCGCACTGCCGGTTCGTAAGTAACCACGGCGCCTTCAAGCTGGTCTTCAAATCCCGGATATGCAATTGCTTTCTTTCCTTTCAGAATGCCTCTGTGCCCTAGTATGGACGGCGCCGCACAGATTGCGCATACTGCTTTCCCTTCCGCTGCAAAAGTATCCACCTGCTCCATAAGGGGCTGGCAGGCTTCCAGATTCTTCGTGCCCTCGCCGCCTCCGGGAAGGATAATCATATCCACTTTGGAGAAATCAACCTCTTCAAGGAGACAGTCCATAGAAACTTCAATGTTATGGGATCCTGTGACAGTTCTCGTCCCTGTAATGGAAACCATTTCCGTATCTATTCCCTGTCTGCGCAGAAGATCTACCACGGTAAGGGCTTCTATCTCCTCATAACCTGTACCAAAAAATACACATACTTTGCTCATAGCATAACCCACCTTTTATTTATTTTTATAAATTTTATATATATCATTTATAAATGTAATTTAATATAACCTTATGTGAATATTTTACCATTAATCACCCAGAATTACCAATTAATGATTTGTAAACTTTATTAAGGAAAGGTATACTATCTTTATATTATTTTAATAGTATATTTTTTTAATTACTAAATTTTTCAGAATATATATGGAAGGAACAGACAGTATGGAAATTGAACGCAAATTTTTAGTCAGGGAAGTGCCCGGGCGCCTTTCCGCTTTCACATGCCTTGTAATTGAGCAGGCGTATCTGTGTACCAGCCCGGTGGTCCGCATCCGCAGACAAAATGAGGAGTATTATCTGACTTATAAAGGCAAAGGGCTTATGGCAAGGGAGGAATATAATCTGCCTTTGGATAAGGAATCCTACGGGCATCTTCTCGCCAAAGCAGACGGCAACATCATTTCCAAAAAAAGGTATCTGATTCCCATTGATGCACCTGCATTTTCCTCTCATTACAAACCTGCAGGAGAACTTCCCTCTCTTACCGTGGAACTGGATATCTTTGAACCTCCCTTTGCGCCCCTTATTCTGGCGGAGGTCGAATTCCCCGATGTGGAAACCGCAGATGCCTTTCTTCCGCCCCCATGGCTTGGGGAGGACGTGACCACCAATGTGGAATACCATAACTCCAATATGTCCCGGAAAATATTTTCAAACACGCTCTAGTATGACTCAACTTAATTAACCTTATGTTTCACTTGTCTGAATTTCCATCTGCTGCGTTGGCTTCAATCGACGATGCTACCGGCATCGCCTCATTCAGCCGCCTTGCACATGAAAATTTATCCTGCGTGAAACATTAAGGTAATTAAGTTGAATCATACCAGGAACAAACGCTGCTATGTTTCGCGAGCCGGCTTATGTGGCAAAACCAGCGGACATACAGATATGCCGCTGGTTTTTATACATATTATATATGTGGGAAAAGCATTTCCGGATTGGGCTTTCCGGTGGATTCCCGCTCCACCAGTTCGGCCGGAAAAATAATGTGTTCATGCCCACATTTTCCTTCTATCAGATTGAATAAAAGCTTCGCCGTCTTTTCCGCCATGGCTTCCACCGGCTGTTTAATGGTGGTAAGCTGGGGCGTGTAAAATTCTCCGATTGCAATCCCGTCAAAGCCTGCCACGGAAATGTCTTCCGGGATGCGGAGCCCTGCCTCATGGATAGCCCGGCAGACTCCCACCGCAAGAAAATCTGCAATGGCAAAGACCGCCGTAAAGTCCACGCCGGAAGCAAGAAGCTGCTGCGCCATGGCATAGCCGTTCTGCATGGAGTAAGGATCTGCCTGATCCTTTACCTCATAAATCAGTCTTTCATCTATTTCAATTTCTCTGTCCTTAAGTGCCTTTTTGTATCCCTCCAGACGGAGCTGGCCTACAGATTCGGCATCCGACCCTTCCGCAATAATAGCAATCCGCCTGTGTCCCAAATCCAGCAGGTAATTAACCATTTTCTGGCTCTCTGCAAAATCGTCCACCGCTGTGTTGGAATAAGTCTTCTCCCCTTCGTCCTGCCCCGTTCCTATGGTGCTGAACACAAAAGGTACATTCAGCTTTGCCAGTTTCTGGCTGTCATGACGGTAGGCTCCTCCCAGAAAGATGATTCCCCGCAGCCGCTTTTCTTTTATCAGTTCAAGGGCAACGTCCAGTTCATCCTCATAAGTCTCCACATGCTGCATGACCATCGCGTATTTCTTTTTCTGGACCTGGGTTTCAATAATCTGGATCACGGAACTGAAAAACGGATTGGTGATGCCCTTAATCAGTACTGCAATACACCTTGCATCTGTACGCTTTAAATTTCTGGCGCTGTTATTCGGGATATACCCCGTCTCACGGATAACACGCATGACCATCTGCTTGGTTTCCGTATTGATATCCGGGTGATTGTTTATCGCCCTGGAAACCGTACTGATTCCTACGCCGCATCTTCTGGCTATATCTTTAATTGTAATTTCTTCCATTCAAAAAATACCCCTCGTCTTTGCACCCTCTTTTATTCTTCTACCCTCTCGTATCTTTTACAGACTTTGTAAATTTTCCCTGCAAGACTGCCGCAGGCCTGCCCTTTAACCATCCGCCATTTCCAGTTATTTCCAAGCGTGGAAGGCGTATTAATCCTTGCAGCCCCGCCCAGCCCTAAATAATCCTGCATGGGTATGACTGCCGTATCCGACACGCTTGCAAGAGCCGCCCGGATGAAGTTCCAGACTATATCCTTTTTATCAAACTTTTCATTTAAAAATCTGCTCAGGTAATTCTTGGCAAAGTTTCTGTCCCTGAAATTAATAGAGCAGAACCATCCATAAGTCGTGTCATTGTCATGGGTTCCGGTATACACAACGGAATTGGGTGTATAGGTATGGGGAAGGTAATCGCTCTCTTCCCGGGAGTCAAAAGCAAACTGCAGAATCTTCATGCCCGGATATCCAGTCTTTTTTACCAGTTCAATGACCGTAGGAGTCAAAAATCCCAAATCCTCCGCTATCACGGGCTTGTCGCCTATTTTCTCTTTCATAACCTTAAACAAATCATAGCCAGGGCCCTTTTCCCACTGGCCCTTTTCCGCAGTAGGGTCCCCGTAAGGAATACTGTAGTATTCATCAAATCCCCTGAAATGGTCAATCCTTACAACATCATAAAGCTTATAACAGTAGGAAATCCTCTGCATCCACCACGCATATCCGGTTTCTTTATGGTAATCCCATCTGTATAAAGGATTGCCCCAAAGTTGTCCTGTGGCGGAGAATGAATCAGGCGGACATCCTGCCACCCCTGTAGGCATCCCCTCCCCGTCGAACTGGAACAGTTCCGGGTTCGCCCATGTATCTGCACTGTCAAAGGCAACGTAAATAGGAATATCCCCAATAATCTGAATGCCCTTGTCATTGGCGTATTTTTTCAGCTTCATCCACTGGCTCGCAAACAAATACTGCTGGAATTCGTAGAAAAGAATTTCTTCCTTAAGCTGTTCCTGGTACTTTGATACCGCTTCAGGTTTTCTGCGGCGTATATCCTCATCCCACTGCGACCAGCTTCTGCCTTCAAAGGAATCCTTTACCGCCATATAAAGCGCATAATTGGCAAGCCAGAAATCATTTTCTTTCACAAAAGCCTGAAAGCCTTCATCCTCTTCAATATGGCTGTTTTCAAATGCTTTCCTTAGAATCTTAAACCGGGATAAATAAACTTTCTCATAATCCACATAGGCTTCGCTTCCGCCCCAGTCACATGCCTCACACTCTGCGCTGGTAAGCATCCCTTTCCCGATGAGGTCTTCCAAATCTATATAATACGGGTTTCCCGCAAAGGTAGAGAAAGACTGGTACGGTGAATCCCCGTATCCTGTAGGCCCTAAAGGCAGTATCTGCCAGTACCTCTGTCCTGCTTTCTTCAAAAAATCAACAAATTCATACGCTTCCTTAGAAAATGTTCCAATCCCATACTTCGAGGGAATACTGGATACCGGTAATAAAATGCCGCTCGCTCTCATATCTCTTCTCCTACTTTTTACTTCTGGTATCGTTTCCGAACCACATAAAAAGAATACCACTTGCAAGACTGATTAGCAAGTGGTAATTCTAATTTCATTACATTAATTTAGGCTGTAACGACTGCTTTTTAACTGGCGGCCATGGTTTTTACTTTGAGAAGCCCTTTGGAAACCGGAGGCAGTGCAAGGATGATAACTGTAATGAAAGCTTCCAGCCCAATGTAGGAACCGTTGTACAGCAGGGAATAAACCGGAACAGCCATATTGTAAGCGGATGCATAGCTTCCAAAGAATATCATCCCCGACAGGAACGTAAAGAAGAATCTGCCAAGAACACCCAGAAGATATCCCCAGATAAGACCGTTCTTTTTGTTGGTAAATATGCCTGAAAGCCCCAGCGCTCCAAAACCAAAGATATAATCCGTAAATATCTGTGGAATACTGATAATGTAAGGGTCTATCACCAGTTGCAGAACCCCGTGGGCAACAGCCGTCATCAGTCCTGCCCGCAGGCCGAACAGATATCCGATAAGACAGATGAATAGCATACTAAGTAATGTTGCCGAGCCTCCCATGGGCAAATCTGCCAGCTTAATCATGCTTGTGACCGTGGCAAGCGCCATTGCCATTGCAGAAAATACAAGCTGCTTTGTGCTTACCTTTTTCTTGTCCTTGGCGCCGCCGGCCATACATCCCAAAAGCAGGATAAAAACCATTGCCGCCACCAGCGCGCCGTACCCGGCCCCGGTCAGTTCAAAATAGTTACCATAAGTTTCATCCACAATTTCTTTCGCAAAAAATGACATAAAAAAACCTCCTTGTTTTCATCACAGGAGGAGATTCAAACTTTGCATGTACATGATGTAACATAATATATGATTCGCAAAATATATTATTTCATAAATATATTATTTCATAAATATATTATTTTATAATACATTATATAACAATATACTATTTCATAATTTATTATTCCATTATATTATGTCCGTAATGTATAGTTTCCATGGCACATGATTCTAACTTATACATGGCACATTACAATCATCATACAAAATTCTGCTTCCCTACGCCGGTATTGTCCGGTTCAGGTGATGAGGGTCAGCTTATGTCCTGTTATGAGACATAAGCACTCTCAGCTTATGCTCCCCTAGCGATTTATTCTGTTATTGTTATTAAAAATATACTTATTTGACGTAAATGTCAAGTATGTATTAAAAATATTTACCCAAATATCTACGGCATTTTTATACAAAAGGATTATAAAATCTGCTCCCGTTGGAATAGGTAACAGCCAGGGCAATGACCATGAACACCACCGTAAACGCAATAACAAGGTAGTCGTTGCGCTGTAATTTCCGCTCCATGTACCAGGTTCTCTTTTTATGTTTACCGTATCCCCGCAGTTCCATGGCATTGCTGACGGTGTCAATTCTGTCCATGCTGGAAAAAATCAGCGGGAATATGATGGAGGATGTATTCTTAATCCTGCTGATAAAGGATGCCTTGCCGGACATCTCTATGCCCCTTGCTTCCTGCGCGTGTTTGATTTTGGTGAACTCTCCCTGTACGTCGGGAATGTAACGTAGGGCGATGGAGAAAGCATATCCCACGTTGTAGCTGATGCCCACTTTATTCATGGAAGCGGCAAACTCACTGGGATTGGTTGTCACCAGAAACATAAACACAGCGGGAATGACGGTAAAATACTTGATAATCACATTCAGTTCGTAGAAAAGCTGTTCTTTCGTCACGTCATAGGGGCCTGCAATATGGAACAGCACCGTCCTTGTCCCATAGATATGGGTTCCCTGATCTGGTGAGAATAAGAAAATGGCAGTCACATTCAGAACCAGGAACAGCATAATCATCTTAAAAACTGCCCCCACCTGTTTCCACCGGGTTTTTGAAATTTTGAATATCACAAGGCTGAATGCCACCATTACAGCCAGCACTCTGGTATCATAGGTCAGCATGCTTGTAAGACACCAAAGCAGGAAAAATACCAGCTTGGTCACGCCGCTTAACCGGTGGATCCAGGTATCTTTTTCTTCATAGGATAATATCTTAGCCATCTGCCCGGTTCTCCTTTAATATTCTGTGTTCCCGCTCATATGTAATAAACCGTTCCGCAAACTCAGAAGGGTTATCTATCTGGCAGTTAACCGCCAGGTCATACAAGGATGTTTTTTTCAGATATGCCTTATCTGCAATGACTTCATTGGTCAATACTTTTGCCGGCGTATCGTCCGCAATCAAGTGTCCGTCTGCAATAACAATAGCCCGGTCCGTGTATTCCAGCATAAGGTGCATATCATGGGTAATCATGATAATAGTAATTCCATAGGTTTCATTGATTTCCTTTAGAAATTCCATGATTTCCGTATAGTGTCTGTAATCCTGTCCGGCCGTAGGTTCATCGAGGATAAGCACTTCCGGGTTCATCACAAGAATAGAGGCGATGGACACCCTCTTTTTCTGCCCGAAGCTTAAGGCGGAAACAGGCCAGTTCCTGAATGGATACAGGCCGCAGATTTTAAGGGTGCGGTAGACTCTCTCCTTAATTTCCTCTTCCGGCACACCTCTTACCGCAAGCCCTAAAGCCACCTCGTCAAAAATCATGGGCTTGGAAATCATCTGGTTAGGGCTTTGCATCACCAGCCCGATTTTTTCTCCCCGTTCTTTGATAGAAAGAGGGGCTATATCCTCCCCATTTAAGAGAATCTTCCCTTTCGTGGGCTTATAAAAGCCGCATATCAGATTGGAGAGGGTGGACTTGCCTGCACCGTTTTTACCTACAATGCTGACCATCTCCCCTTTCTTAATGTCGAAATGGATATGCTGTAAAATAGGGCTGCCTTCCACATAAGAAAAATACAAATCCTCCACCTTAAGGACAGAGGCCGTTTCTTTTCCGGGCTTTTTCCCCTCTGCACTGGCAAACCAGTCCTTAAGCGGCTGTTTATAACTTTCCAGATTCATGGTTTCAATATGCTGGGGATGATCCGAAGGAGAAATGACACAGCCTGCATGTTTAATGGCAGTAATATAAAGAGGTTCCCGGATTCCCTGTTTCTCAAGGATATCTCCTGCCAGCAGTTCGTCCGGCGTGGTGTCCGACACAATCCGTCCTTCCCCCACCACCACAATCCTGTCCACATCCCGGTAAAGGGCGTCCTCAAGACGGTGCTCAATAATTAAAATGGTAGTTTTTTTGTTCTTCTGTATCTGGTCAATCATGGCGATGGCCCGCTTTCCGGTGGCCGGATCCAGGTTTGCCAGCGGTTCGTCAAAAAGCAGGATATCCACATCGTCCACCATGACGCCTGCCATGGATACTCTCTGCTTCTGTCCCCCGGACATCTCCCCCGGCGCGTGGCCAAGGAGTTGTTTCACATCCACCATTTCCGCCACTTCGTCAACCTTCTTAAACATTTCCTCCTGAGGCACCATATCATTTTCAAGGGCAAAAGCAATATCCTCAGCCACCGTCAGGCCGATAAACTGCCCGTCCGTATCCTGCAGGACAGTTCCCACAATTTTGGACATACCGAACAGCCCTAAATCCGCAGGATTTTTCCCTCCGATCTTAAGGCTTCCCGTAATATCCCCTGTATAAGAAAATGGGACAAGGCCGTTAATGCAGTGGGCAAGGGTTGACTTTCCCGAGCCGGAAGGCCCTACAATCAATACTTTCTCTCCGGGCATAACCGAAAGGTTGATGTCCCGGAGAGTAGGTTCCGCCTGTGCCCGATATTTAAACGAAAAATCTTTAAACTCGATAATAGGCTCCATGTATTAATCCTCTTTGGTAAGACTGGAAGACTTGGCTCCGATGGATGAATAGCCCACACACAAAAGGGTTCCCAATATGCCGATGATAATAATATTTCCCACAAAGGCAAAGGCGCCCTGTGCAAATACCTTACTGACCGGCTCTGCATAGATAATGATATCCAGAAGGGGCGCTACCACGATCCATGCCACTGCGTTGGACACAACCTGAATCACATTAAAGAATACAATGCTTTTGGTGGATCCAAATCCGCCTTCCCTGATGGCATACTTTGCGGCGAAAAGCCCGATGATAAGGCCCACCACGCCGTCAGGGAATACCCAGCTCCACCATACGCTCCCATAAAAGAGCGCATCACCCAGCGCATGGCCCAGCAGTCCTACGATTCCCCCTACTACCGGCCCGAACACTGCCGCCAAAAAGGCCATGACTGCCATACGGGGCTGTAAATAGGTATTGGGAATGGGTGTGGGAATCTGAATCTGTGTAAGGGCTACGAACAGCGCCGTACCAATACCGATAGCTACAACCTCTTTGATACCAAATTTGAGTTTCATGACAACTTCCTCCTCATTTGTTTTATAGAATTGTCTTAAAAGAGCACTTTTACACTACTGTTCACTCCATGACCAGTACATTTTTACTATTGCGCTCTCATCAGTTTTCAGTATAACACAATTTCGTTACCAAGTGCAAAAGAATATATAATTTTTTGCGCCACTTCTCTGCCTGTCAGCCTGTAAAGTGCTTCGGCATAATAGTCAAGCTGAACCTGGTATCTTTTCACCAGTTCCTCCGCCCTCTTCACTGCATCGGTTTTGTAGTCTGCCACCACAATTTTTCCGTCCTCCTCGAAGAAAACGTCTATGATCCCCTGTATCAGAACCTGCTCGTCAGAAGGGAATCCTCCGCCCAGGCGGTCCGCTTTAAGCCCTAGGACAAAAGGCTGTTCCCGATACAGCTTTCCTGTTCTTTCAGCGTCTGCCATACGGCGGGCAAGACTGCTTCCCAGAAACGTCCCGACTTTGGAAAGGGAAATGCTGCTGCGCCACTGACTGCTTATCAGTCCCTGCCCTTCAAAGGCGTCAAGTTCTCTCTTTAGCTGCTGCTCAAGATCCTGCCCCTGTAAACCCGCCAGTTTTCCAAAGTTAAGAAGTTCCATAACTTTGTGGTAAGCGCTTCCCCGGTCGGTTCCTGACATGCCTGCGGTATTGTCTATGAAGGAGGGAATATAGGGAACCACCTCCTGCTCTTCAAACAACTGCCTGGTAAATGCCTGGGCCAGACGTTTTCCCGATCCGCCGCTGCCGGTCATTTCCATCTCTTCCATTGACTGTTCCGATAAATCATGGATTGCCTTCTTCTTCAATTCCGACACGGTAGTCTTTACAAAAAGATTCGACAGATACTGATAAGGATAGACCCGCCCGAAGCGTTCTGACAGTTGTGTCAGTATTTCATTATCCCGCCCGGTCACTGTCCCTTCATCCGCTGCTTCCAAAAACAGTTTCTGCTTCCGGTCTATCTGGTATGCAGCCTCCCTGATGTCCCTGTGCATCAGCTCTTTTGGATCGATCAGAACCGGCTCTTCCAGGCAGGGAAATATAAAGTCCAGATAACATCCTGCCCCTGCCAGCACAGAAAAAGGCACTTTCCCTTTCCTCTTCTCCTCCTGCTTTTCAAATTCCTTTTTCCCCTCCATGGCTTCACAGAATTTCTCAATATCCGGAGTCATGGCTGTAAGAATCAGCTTTTCTTTTGCACGGGTCATGGCCACATAAAGCACCCGCAGTTCCTCCCCCAAAGCGTCAATCCTCATCTTAAGGGCCACCGCATTTTTTTTCAGGGTATGGCTCTGCACCCGGAGACTGCTGTCAATATAATCCACACCAATGCCCATATCCACATCGGCAATCAGCCTGCCTCCTGTGTCCTGCATATTAAATTTCTTGGAAAGGCCCGCCACAAAGCAGACCGGAAACTCAAGACCTTTGCTCTTGTGAATACTCATAATCCGCACCACATCGGCATTTTCATCCAGCACATCGGCCTCCCCGTAATCCACTTCGTATTTCTCCAACTGCTCCATATACCTAAGGAAGTGGAAAAGGCCGTAATAGCTGGTACTCTCAAAGGCCGCCGCCCGGGTAAGGAGCATTTCCACATTGGCCCTTCTCTGGCTTCCTCCCGGACATGCCGTCACGTAGTCCAGGTACCCCGTATCCCACAGGATTTCCTGAATCAGCTTGTGGATAGGGGTATAAGCGGTCTTCTGCCTGTAATAAAAAAGCTGTTCTAAAAACTGCTGTATCCGCTCCCTAAGCGCCCCATCATGTGAAACCAGACGGTCATAGAGGGGAATCCTTTTATTTTCCGCCCGGATGTATGCAATTTCCTGTTCGGAAAATCCTCCAAAGAAAGATTTCAGCGCTCCGTAAAGAGGGATATCCTGGAGGGGATTATCAATAATATTCAAATACTGCATCAGCGCCTTTATTTCCACGGTCTGGAAATAACCCGTCCGCGAGGACACGTAGGCCGGAATCCCTTCTTTTTCCAGAATGCCTTTAAATTCCTCCGCCCACCCCGACGTGGTGCGCAGAAGAATCACCATATCGCTGTATCTCACAGGACGCATCTGTCCGCTGTCCTTATCCGTCACCTTAAAAGTCCGGTATAAATCCTGTATCTTCCCGGCAATCACCGCTGCCTCCTGCTCCCTTGCTGTAAGAGGCGAGTCTTCATCCTTCCCTATAATAATGTATTCCGTGTCATAAGCAGATGAAAAGCCGCCAGAGCCGGAAGTACCGGTATCAGCATCAAAAAACCCAGGGGCAAAATCCTCCGCTGCCCCCAAAGGCTCTGTGCCAAAACTATCAGTACCGGCCTTTGAAATATCCGGGACAGATGCGTCAGGATACAAAGCGCCCGGGTAAAGAGCCGCTTCCCGGTCGTACTCCACGCCCCCCACTTTCCTTCCCATAATGCGCCGGAAAAGTTCATTGACACTGGCAAGGACCTGGGGGCGGCTTCTGAAATTCTTATGTAAATCTATCCGCTGGCAGGCAGAATCCTCTTTTAAGTAGCTGTTGTATTTCTCCATAAAAAGTTCCGGCCTTGCCAGACGGAATTTGTAAATACTTTGTTTAACATCTCCCACCATAAAACGGTTGTAGTTTCCTTCCTCTTCCCCGGAAATGCTTTTCAGAAGCAGTTCCTGCACCAGATTGCTGTCCTGATACTCGTCAATCAGGATTTCCCCAAAAAACTGCCTGTATTCCAGCGCCGCAGGGGATGGGATGACAGTCCCGTCCTCCATTTTTTTTAAAAGGATGTTTAGGGCAAAGTGCTCCATGTCATGGAAATCAATGACGTTTTCCAGACGCTTCTTCCCATCGAGTTTTTCCTTATATAAAAGCACAAGCTGAAGCAGTTCCTCCACATTGGGGGCGGCCTTTTCCATCCGCTCCGCCACCTGTGCGGGGGACAACAGGAGGAAGGAATTTCGGATATCATCCAACTGCTTTTTGATGTCCTTACGTATCTTCTGTACCTTTTCCCTGCACATGGGACTGACTGTATCATCCTTTTTGGAGGGAAGCCGTCCAAAGGAAATAGTTTCAAAGGCTTCATACCAGCCTGCAAGGTCATGGACGCCCAGGAGCCGTTCCAGCATTTCCTTCTCCCGTTCGAGAGTTTCCCCATACATATAGGGACCGTCCGGCCTCTGGACGATTCTGACAGCCCTGTCGATTTCTTCCATGCACTCTTCAATGACTGTCTTTATATAATCAGTGAGGTATCTGCACCAGGGAGTATTTTCCAGTTCTGACACATCTGACAGCCGATAGTCCTGCATGCATTGACTAATCCAGTCTTCCGGCCAGGGATAACTCATGGAGAACTCATACAGCCGGCTGATATATTCTTCCAGAAGTTTATCGTTGCTTCCTCCTGTAAAATATTCCACACAGTCTGTAAAAACAGCATTTTTCTCCTGATACTGTTCCTCTAAAAGTTCCCGCATCACATCCTGCCCAAGAAGTTTCAGTTCCCCCTCGTCGGCCACCCGGAAGCCAGGGTCAAGCCCTATATCGTTGAAATTATTCCGTATAATAAACAGGCAGAAACTGTCTATGGTGGTAATCTGGGCATTGTGAAGCAGGGAAACCTGCCTTTGGAGATGGATATTTTCGGGATTTTCTTCCAGCTTCCGGCCGATTGCCTGACTGATTCTCTCCCGCATCTCCGCCGCCGCCGCATTGGTAAACGTCACCACCAGAAGACGGTCAATGTCCATAGGATGGGATTCGTCCGTGATCATGCGGATAATACGCTCCACCAACACCGCCGTCTTTCCCGACCCTGCCGCCGCCGACACCAGAATATTCCGATCCCGCAATTCTATCACTTTCTGCTGTTCCGGTGTAAATGCTATTGCCATTTCTTCCTCCTGCATCATTTTTTCATAGTCCGGCCCAATGTCATTCGGCCGTGGAATGACGTTACTGACTGCATTATTGCAGTTCTTCTCTCATTCTTTTAAATACTTCATCCTCTGGGATATTCCCCAGCACACGGGTATGGTACCCCGGCGTCTTTTCCTCAAAGTCGCAGACTCCCTTGTAGGCACAGTAGGTGCAGGAATCCCTCCCCCCCTGCTTACAGGGGTTAACTTCGATATTGCCGGAAAGGATTTCCCTGCCGAACTGTCTGATTTTATGGCTGACGAATTGGGAAATCGTCTCATAATCTTCCTTCCCCACAGTTGCAGAGCGCAGGGAAAAGCTTCCGTCTTTTTTCCGCTCCACCGGAATGACCAGTGACTTGCCGGAAAAATTTTTGTCCAGGAGACTGACCGCCCTCTCATCCTCACTGACAATCCCGGTAGTGCGGAGTTCTTTCAATATTTCATGATTCAGTTCCTCCGGCGTCATCTCTCCCTCGCTTTTCACCAGCGGGTCGCTCACATGATAATATAAAAGGGCTGCCGGAACCACTTCCTTGTCCGGATGGCTCCTTTTTGTGACCTCTGCGGCCACATTCATATACACTACCAGTTGGAGTTGTAATCCGTAGTACAGGGCCGCTAAATCAAATTTCCTGCTGCCGGACTTATAGTCAATCACCTTCACATAAATTTTGCCTTCGTCCTCACAGGTATCGATTCTGTCTATCCTTCCCCGCAGTTTCATCTTTTCCCCATCGGACAAGGCAATATTCACGGATTCCAGTTTATCCACCCGTGAAAAGGACATCTCAAAGGAGGCCGGGACAAACTCCCCTTCCCTTAACTGGGCTTTCAGGGTACGTATGGTTCTTTTCAAGATCCGGTACATCCGTTCCACCATATACTCATAGCGGGCGCTGCTGTAAAGAATCGTCTCACCATAGGACACAGTATGGACTTCCAGCGCTTCTTTTAACAGTCTGTCCCCCTCTTCCTCCGTAAAGTCAAACCACGTAAGACCGTTTTCTGTGAGTTTTGCGGCAAAAGTCTCTAAAACCCCGTGGAAAATATTTCCCAAATCCGCCTGCTCAAAGCTGAACTCTTCCCGTTCTTTCAGCATCAGGCCGTACTGCAGGAAATGGGAATAGGCACAGGCCGCATATTTTTCCAGACGGCTCACACTGCTTTCCAGCATACTGCCATACAAGGCTTTCGCCACCGCCTGGGCCAGAGGCTTATGTTCATATCTGGAAAAGGCAGCCTCTTTCAGCCTGTCTGCAAAATCTGTATATTTTTCATCCTTTTCATAAATCCTGTACAGGCTGCGCAGTTCTTCCCGGCTTAAGCCCCCTTCCCGCCCGGCGCTGTAGTCCCGGAGTTCCTGCGCAAGCAGAATCAGTCCGTCCCTTTTCCCTACAATAAAGTCAAAGGGCTGTTCTTCATCGCTGGCGGATTTGACCCTTATTTGTGGAAAAAGCTTCTCAATCATATCCACCAGATAGGAAGGGCGGATGCTCTTTCCCTGGCTGTTTATCCTTGAAAAAGACAGATAAAGCCGATGCGAAGGCTTGGTCATATTCATATAAAGGTAAAGCCGCTGGGTATACATCTGCTGTCTGGGGGTGGGCGCAAGTTCAAACTCCGACTGCTGTAAAAATTCCCTGTCGATATCGGAAATGATGCCTCCCCGGCTGCCGCTTCTTGGGATATTGCCATCATTTACCCCTAAGAAAAACAAAACCTTCACCTGCTTTAAGCGGCTTCTTTCCATGTCTCCCACCACAATCCTGTCCACACTGCCTGGAATAGTTCCCACCTCAATTTCCGCAAATCCAGCGTCCAGAATATCCGCAAATTCCTTAAGACTTACAGACTCTTCTTCCAGAAGCCCAATTACCTGCTCCAGAAGTTCCATCACCAGCCTGTAAATCTGGGCATACTCCCTGGCTCTCTCCGGCGCCTGGTTTTCCTTAAAATACTGTTCATATCCCGACAGCTTTTCCTGAATCCTTCCGGCCACGATAAAGTCATAAAGCGTCTGCACCATCTCCCCGGCAGTCTTCTTACGCACAAGCAGGGGAGAGATCTGTTCCATGAACCGGGCCCTTGTATCATTCAGCCCTTCCAGATACAGGATCTGTCTCTGTTCCTCCCCCCCTGCTTCCTCTTCATCCTTCCCTGCACAGGGCCCAAAATCCGCCCTGCGCACAAATATCTGGCTCCACTTTTTCTTTCCCTTAATCCCAAGGGCAAGCACATAATTTTCCAGCCTGTCAATCTCCTCCGGGGAAAAATCTGTAACGCCGCATCTTAGAAAATGAAAAACCGTCTCATAGGAAAAATCATACAGCACGATTTTGAGCGCGCTGCGTATGTATTCAATAAAGGGGTTCAGCAACAGCCCTCTGGTTCTGTCTATAAATACGGGAATGTCATACACAAGGGCCTCCCTCTCGAAATAATCCCCGTAGGTTTCCAAATCCCCGGTGACAACCGCAATATCCCGGTAACAATAGCCCTCCTCCAGCACCAGCTTCTTAATCTGGATGCTGACCTGACGCACTTCCTCCGCAGGATTCAGGGCCTGTGTCAGATAAATGTTCTGCCCCCCTTCGCCCTCATAGGGACTTACCGGATAACGGAACAGATGCTTCTCCAAATGTGCCATTTCCTTATTGTTCTTAAATCTGGGCAGCGGGTCATTCTTTATGTACACATCTCCCCGTTTCTGCCCTCCTGCCTGTACCTGCCTGCCCGGCTGTATCCCTTTTATCCCGCCTGGCTGCACTGCTTTGTTTTCCGCTTTCGCCTGTGTCCCGCTTATTCTGCCTTCCTGTCCCTGCCTACCGGCAGACTTACCCCGTCCCGGTACGCCCTCCCCCGCAAGACGGCAAAGGTCGTTTACAGTCTTTCTGCTTAAATAAAACAATTCCTGCTCCCCCTTCATCTGGAAAGGGTTTTCATGGCTGTCAATGGTTATGGATACAATGACCTTATTAGTCAATACAAGCAGTTCCTGAATCAGCCGGTACTGGATAGGCGTAAATCCTGTAAATCCATCAAAAATGACAACGCTGCCTTTAATAATCTTCGATTTTCCCACGGCTTTTGTCAAAAGGTCGAGAGTTTCTTCTGTGGTAATGAAACGGTTTTGTATGTAATCGGTAAATCCCCTGTAAATCACTTCCAAATCCTTCAGCTTGCTGTGCAGCGCCCCCCGGCCTTTGGCAAATTCGGCCAGTTCCCCTACCTGGCTGACACTGATACCATATTGCATAAATTCAGAAATGGCAGACTTGACTTCATGGATATACCCTATTTTATTTAGATTTTTACCTATGACAGGCATGTCATCTTTTAGAGAAGCCGCCACTTTGCGCAGTACAAGACTCTTTCCCGTATCGTCCAGAACCGGCCTGCCGCCGTACCCTGTTTCCTCGAAAATCCGGTGGGCAAGACGGCCGAAGCTTAGCACATCAATGTTCATAATACCGCCGCAGTCACTGGCATTCACCAGATCCACCTGGGTCTGCATGGTAAACTGGTCAGGCACCAGAAACAGAAAATTGCGCTCCGGTTCCTTTTTCGCCTGCCTGGTAATATCATCATGAAGCTGTCTGCTCTTTCCAGCGCCTGATGCGCCGAAGTAAAACTGTAATCCCATATGCACTCCTGTTTTGTAATTACTGTGTTTTGCCAATCCCATTCTGCAGGCATCCCCCGCTGCAGGCGGGCGGCTGCCGCAACAGGGCGGTGTGCCGCTTCTCCAATTGAGGGTGCCGGCCTTACAAAAAGGGAATCATCTCTCTCACAGAAGAAAATATCAGACTGGGAACCACTTCCGATTCCTCCACATCCTTCATTCCCGCTTCTCCGCTGAGTACAAGAATCCCTGTATAGCCATTGTTCACCCCTGCCGCCACATCCGTATACAGTCTGTCTCCCACCATAGCTGTCTTATCCTTCGTCACACTGGCTTTCTGTGCCAGATAGTCCATGATATAACTGTTGGGCTTTCCAATAATGTGATCCGGGTAACGTCCTGCCGAGGCATGGATAAAGGCATGGATGGCCCCCGCATCCGGGATAAACCCGGTTTCTGTAGGACAGTTGTAATCCGGGTGGGTGGAAATATAGGGAAGTCCCTCCCTTACCAAATCGCAGATTATGCACATTTTCCGGTAGGTAAGGGATGTGTCAAACCCCGCCACCGCCACTTCCGGGCTTTTATCATCCAGAACGATCCCCTCCTCCAGAAATTCCTCCTGCAAAAGCTCATTTCCCAAAAGATAAACCCTCTTTCCAGGAAAGTTCTTTTTAAGATAATCAATCGTGGCCATCCCCGATGTGACAATTTTTTCCCTGCTAATTTCCAGCCCCATCTTCCCAAGCTTCCTTATATAACTCTGTGGGTCTTTGGAAGAATTGTTGGTCAGGAACACATACTTTTTCCCGGCCGCTTCCACCGCACGCAGGAAATCCCTTGCGCCCTCAATCCACCTGTCGCCTAAGTAGATCGTCCCGTCCATATCCAGCGCAAAGCAGGTAATTCTTTTTAAAATTCCGTTTTTATCTGTATTAACTGTAGGTATCATATTTTTCCACTCATCTTCCCTTATGTGACTGCTCTGGTGACTTCCTTAAGCCAGTTCAGTTCTTCCCCTTCAAAATAAGGCGACAGCTTTTCAAACACTTCCCTGTGGTAGGCGTTCAGCCTCTCTTTGTCTTTTTCCTCAAGAAGAGAGACTTCCACGCCCTCAAGGTCAACAGGCACATAAGTTAAATCCTCAAAATACATAAACTGTCCGTTTTCATTGCTTTCCCCTTTCCGGCACAGAAGTTCGTTTTCTATCCTGACCCCATGGCTTCCTTCGATATAAATACCCGGTTCGTCGGTAGTCACCATGCCCTCCTCAAGAACCGCATTATCCTGATAATCCGGCATCAGTCTCCACCGGAAGCTGTTGGGCCCCTCATGGACATTCAGCAGATAGCCTACGCCGTGTCCTGTACCGTGTTTGTAATCCAGCCCTCTCTCCCAGAAAATTTCCCTTGCCCGGATATCCAGGTTCACACCCCTGCACCCGTGAAGGAATCTGGTGCTTTTCAGATTCAGCATTGCCCGGAGCACTAAGGTAAAGTGCTCCTTCATCTCTTTTGTGATGCCGCCGAGGACAAAGGTTCTGGTAATGTCCGTCGTCCCTTCCAGATAATGGCCCCCGCTGTCCACCATGAGAAGCCCTTCCGGGCGGATTTCAGCGCAGGCACCGGCCGCCGCACTGTAGTGGACGATGGCGCCGTTTGCTCCATAAGCGCAGATTGTCTCGAAACTTGGCTCGATAAAGTGTTCTTCCTGTCTGCGCAGAGATTCCAGATGGGCCGCCGCACTGACCTCCGTCATGGGAATCTTTCCCACATTCTTTTTCAGCCAGTACATAAAACGGGTGACGGCAATGCCGTCCTTCAAATGGGCTTTCCTTAAGTTTTCCATCTCTGTGGGATTCTTCACCGCTTTCATCAGCGCCGTGGGGTTTGGCCTGTCAATCAGGGTGACGGAAGGCGGCAGTTCTTTCAGCAGACGGTAACTGATACGGCCTCCACAGAGCAGTACTTTTTCCTCCTGAATCTGGGGCACAAACCTGTAAAAATCATCATAGGGAAGGAGCGTCACCTTATTTTCCTTCAGATATTGCCGCACTCTTGAATTCCATACCTCCAGGCCGCCTGTGTTCCCTCCGGCAAAAAGAAGCGTTTTTTCCATGGTAATCACCGCATATGCCAGAGCTACCGGGCAGCATGCTACATCGTCCCCCCTGAGATTTAAGAGCCAGGCAATATCGTCCAGAGCAGTCAATATATGCATGGCCGCCCCTTCTTCCTTCATCTTTTCCCGTACCCGTCCAATTTTTGATAAAGCTCCCTCGCCGCTGTATACATCTTCCAGTACAAAAACCGGACCATGGACAAGTTCCGGACGTCCTTCCCAGACTTCCCCGGCAATGTCTCTGTCCCAGACAATCTTTCCCTGTTTTTTATTTACAATTTCTGCATAAGACTTTGCATCGTCCGCTTTGACTACTCTCCCGTCAAATCCAAGAACCTGCCCTTCCTTTAAAGAAAGGCCAAGATACTCTTTCAGGGTGGGAACGCCTTTCTCCCCTGTTTTCATCAGACGTATCTTTGTCCCGGCCAGTTCTTTTTCCGCCTGGATGAAGTACCTTCCGTCGGTAAAAAGAGCCGCTTCCTCCTGCCCCACTGCCAGCGTCCCTGCCGAGCCGGTAAAGCCGCTGAAATATTTTCTCACCATAAAAAAATCACTGACATACTCACTGTCGTGATAATCCGATGTGGGAATCAGATACCAGTCTATCCCGGCTTTCTGCATATTTTCCCTAAGTCTGCTTAGTCTTTCCTGTATCATATGACCTGTTTTCCTGTTCTGTAATTTATTTTTCACACGGATATAGTATACCACATACAAAAAAAAAGTAGAAACCCTCACTCAAATTTGTTATAATAAACTTATTATTTTTTCCTTATAGGCGACCATGGGATATTTTTCAGGAAAGGAGATTAATGGATGAGCAGAAGCTGCGCGCTGCCTGACATATGTTCATCCGGCATAAAATCAGGAACTATTCATAAATAAGTTTATAAGCCCCAAAAGATAAATTTATTTCTGCACAGTTTCTTTCAGCAAAAAACTACACGTTAATTTGACAGCAGCGCAGAAATGAGGGTTATTATGCAAAAAGAAAATGGGGATGGCACACGTAAAAAATCAGGGAGTAATCATACGCAGTTTATAGGTATTGAGAAGAAAATCTCCAGACGATTCGGACAGGTAATCATCGTAAGCTGTATTGTGCTGGGTGTCATTACATCTGTCTTAAACTATATTTCTTCTATCAGTGCGGTTTCGGAAAGTATCAATGACGCTTCCAACATTGCAGCCGATTATGTAGCCGCCGCATTAGACACCTACGTGAAAGTTGCTTATGAGACAGGCAGTATTGCCCGGCTTGCGGATCCCGAAAAGTCCGCAGAGGAAAAGGGCGACATCCTGAACCAGAGAATTAAGGACCACAATTTTGACGGCGGTTTCCTTCTCGACAGTAACGGCATTGACGTACTGACAGGGCAGGATTTGTCTGACAGGGATTACTTCAAAGAAGGTATGAAAGGAAATACCTATATTTCCACACCAGTATACAGTGATATTACGAATGCCGTATCTTTTGCAGTGGCCGCGCCTTTGTGGGAGGGCGGCATCCCCCACACCACTCCGGTAGGCGTGGTTGTCTATGTGCCAAACGGCGAGTATCTCAACGATATCATGCGTTCCATACAGGTAGGCGAAGGGGGTACTGCTTTCATGATTAATGCACAGGGAATCACCATCGCAGACATCAATTCAGAAGTTGTCGGCGTGGAAGACTGCATTAACCTGGGAAATACGGATCCCAAGCTTAAAGATTTCAGCAATATCTGTAAAAAAATGGTGGCCGGCCAGGACGGTGTCGGCACCTATTCTTATGGCGGCGTGACGAAGGTAGTGGCATACTCCCCGGTTCCCGGTACCGACGGATGGAGCATCGGCGTTGCCGCAGTTAGAAACAATTTTCTGGGTAAATTTTTCCTGTCCCTGATTTTTACTGTTGCTGCTGTCATCATCTTCACTTTCATCGGAATCAAAAATGGGATAAGTTTAGGTAAAGCAGTTGCAAAACCGATTGTTACATCTGTTGAACGTCTGAAACTTTTAGCCGCAGGGGATTTACATTCCGCTGCACCCATACCGGAGACAAATGATGAGACAGCCCTGCTGATGGACAGCCTTTCCGGGACGATTCAGGATTTGAACACAGTAATTGCCGATATCAGCCGTCATTTGGAAGAACTGTCCGCCGGAAACTTTAAAATCTCCATTGATGAAACTTATAAGGGAGATTTTGCACAAATCAGCGAATCCTTCCGGGGGATTGTCGCTTCTTTAAATAACGCCATGAGAAACATTGACAGCAATGCGGAAAGCGTCCAGAAGGGAGCCACGGATCTGGCCGGCGCTGCGCAGTCCCTTGCAGAAGGCGCCACAGACCAGGCAAGTGCCATCGAAGAGTTGACGGCTACCATTACGGATATTTCAGAGAAAATCCGCATCAATGCCCAGAATGCAGAAAAAGTAAGAACCATCGTTGACACCATGAATAATCAGGTCATTGACAGCAATGAGCAGATGAAACGGAATACGGATGCCATGGTCAAAATCAGGGAGTCATCCAACAAAATTGCTGAAATTATCAGCAGTATTGAGGAAATTGCCGACCAGACCAACCTTCTCGCATTAAATGCATCCATCGAAGCCGCACGGGCCGGGGAAGCCGGCAAAGGATTTGCAGTGGTTGCCACACAGGTGGGCATTCTCTCCGACCAGAGTTCGGAAGCTGCCAGAAACACAAAAGATTTAATCCAAAACTCAATTGCGGCGGTGGAGGAAGGAACCAGGCTGACCCAGTCTACAGCCGAATCCCTGCTTGCCGTTGTGGATAATGCAAGGATGGTCAACGAATCTATCACAGAAATTGCGGCTGCCTCAGACAATCAGGCGGAAGCTGCCGCCCAGATCACAGAGGGCATCAACCAGATAGCATCCGTTGTGGAGTCCAACTCTGCAACTTCCCAGGAAAGCGCGGCGGCATCGGAAGAACTGTCCAGCCAGGCCGACCTGCTCAAAGACCTGCTTGGGAATTTCCAATATCACAGGTGACATTCCGCCATAAGCCTCAGGAATTGTAAATACTTATGGCAGACACCATTAAAGTAAACTGTAAGAAATCTTCATACAGCAAATTCCATAGCAAAAGAACTGCCGCCTGTTGGTGTAATTCCTTATAGGAAACTACACTGACAGGCGGCTTTTTTGTATACATGCGTATAAAGGCGGCTGTAAAATTATTTCTTCATCTTGGGATTGAATATCAGACTTGCCAGATAGCCAAAAACCAGCGCAGCCGATGTTCCCACGGCCCCCGCCTTAAAGCCGCCGGAAAACAGCCCCATAAATCCCTCCTGGTCTACCGCTTCCTTTACGCCTTTCATCAGTACATTGCCAAATCCCAGCAGGGGCACCGATGCTCCTGCGCCTGCAAATTCCACAAAAGGCTGATACCACCCGAAAACGCCTATGACTGCACCTAAGCATACCAGCAGCACCATAATGCGCCCGGGCATCATTTTCGTTTTTTCCATTAATATCTGAACCAGCGCACAGATAAGCCCGCCTACCCAGAATGCATTAAAATAATCCATGATAACCTCCTTGACGGCGTTCCTTAGCCGGATTGTTTTCATGGATTATTATGTGCAAAAATTATTTTTTTATGAAAATTCTCTGTTTTTGTCTGAAACGTCTACAATCTTTTCCGCAAAAAGGCTTCCCGTTTCTGTCTGTTTATATCTTTGTATCACATCATAGTCATCCCACATATGCATAGGAAAAACTTTATCCACATCCACATTCTGTAAAAAATAGTCCATGCCAAGGTGATAATTGCCTTCCTGTCTGGGATCCAGCGGGACAAATGCCATGTCAAAATGTTTTCCGGCAATTTTATCAATTTCTTTTTTGTAATCCCGGGCCATCCGGGTATTCCATTCCTCTGATTCCCCTTCCCAGCGCCAGTCGTTTAAATCACCTGCGTGGTAGATGGCTGTCCCTTCCGTATACACCAAAAAGGCGGCTCCCTGGTCGGTGGAACGCAGCGTCTCAACCCGAAAGTCTTTTCGGGGACTTTCATAACCCCCTCCTGCTGCCATCCGGTTCATGCGCTCTAAAATGAGGGCAGACAGTCCCTTCCTTTCCAGATAGTTTGCATTGAGTCTGATATCATTTCCCAGAAAGTATATGGGATTAGGAGATACTTTTTCCGCCCACCTGACTGCAGATAGCTGGAAATGATCCGGGTGCTTATGGCTGAAAAACATAATTAACTGCTTACCCTCCGGCACCACAGGCGCATTTTTACGGCCGCTATACACCCTGTCCCCGGTCTGGTCAGGGTCATAGTAGTCAAAGATAAGCATCCTCTCCTGCAATTCCACCGCAAAACCGCTGTGGTACAGATATGTCACCCTGCTCATACTTTACCCCATTTCCGCGTCTGTGATTCCTGCTTTCTTTATTTCTATTTTTCCATATTCCTTATATCCATCATGAATCTTTTCCACATCCACTTTACCGTCCCGGTTTACCATCCTGTACTCATTGTAAGCCCCTTCACGGTACCCGAAGTCCTCTCCGTTGTCCTGATAGTGGACATAGGTCCCTTCCCCGGGATAGGCTTCCAGAATCAGACAATCGTCCTTGTCCTCTCCCACATACATTCTCACGGGATATTTGGGGATAACGGCTCCTGCCTTCACATACATGGGACATACATCCAGAGGCGCTTCCCTTACAAAAAAGTAGCCTCCCTCCACGCGCTTGCCAGTCCAGTAATCATACCAGATTCCCTCCGGAAGATAAACCAGCTTTTCCCTGGCGCCCTGTTCTACTACCGGCGCAATTAATATCCTGTCTCCCAGCATGAACTCATCATTCCTGTTTTTGACGTTTTCATCCCTGTCATATTCCAGAACCAGCGGACGCACCATGGGAATTCCGGTCTGCTCCGTTTCCCGCATTAAATCATAGATATAGGGGAGTAGTTCATAGCGCAGACTGATGTACTTTTTGCTGATGGCAAGGACTTCCTCCCCGAACTGCCATGGCTCCTGCATCCTGCATCCCAACGCGCAGTGGTTACGGAATAACGGGGAAAAGCATCCTATCTGCATCCACCTTGCAAACAACTCCGGCGTGCTGTCGCTTCCAAAGCCCCCTACATCCGTACCGGCAAAGTTCATCCCCGACATGCCCAGATTGCAGAGTTGGGGAATCGCCATGCGGATATGGGCCCAGATGCTGTGGTTATCCCCTGTCCATGCTGTGGTATATTTCTGGGAACCGCTGTAGCAGGCTCTCGTAATTACAAAGGGGCGCCTGCCTGTCTGTTCTTTCCATCCCTCATAAGTGGCCTTTGCCATGTTGTGACCGTAAATATTGTGTACCTGCGCGTGACAGGATTTTTGCTCTTCATCGGTAAATACCACATCGTCTGGCAGCGGCCCTCTAAAGCTTGCAGGTTCGTTCATGTCATTCCACACCCCGGCCACTCCCATATCTATCAGGAACTTCTGCTTCTCTCCCCACCATTTGCGCACATTGGGATTCCCGAAATCGGGATATACCGCATCCCCCGGCCACACCTGATTGACATAAATTTCACCATCCGGGGTCTTGGCAAAATATCCTTCTTTTACCCCTTCTTCATAAACATAATAGTCTTTCTCTACCTTAACGCCGGGATCGATAATCGTAACCGCCTTAATTCCCATATCTTTAAAATCTGAGATTACCTTTGCGCCGTCTTTGTATCTTTCCTTGTTCCATGTAAAGACTTTAAAGTGATCCATATAGTCAATGTCAAAATGGATGCAGTCGCAGGGCAATCCGTGCTCCCTCATCTTACGGGCAATACCACGGATTTCCTCCTCCGAATCATATCCCCACCTTGACTGATGGTAGCCAAGCGTCCACATCTGCTGCATGGGAGCGCGGCCTGTCAGATAAGTATAACCCGAAATCACATCCTTAAGGCTCTTTCCTCCAATAAAATAGTAATCCAGATTTCCTGCCTCTGCGCCAAACATATAATAGTCGTTGTTTTCTTTTCCCAAATCAAAGAATGTCCTGTTATGATTGTCAAAGAAAATACCGTAAACTCCCTTTTCCCCAAGAACCATCATAAATGGGATACTTTTATAAAGAGCCTTGAAGTTATCCTCCTGGGGATCCGGATTATCCGTATTCCACATTTCATACTCATAGTGCCTTTTATTTAAAAATCCGGTTTTGTCCCCCAGTCCATAGATGCAGTCCCCGGCATCCAGGCATCTTAATTCCTGAATCTTATGGTCATTTGCCACGCCCGACACCTCGTGGCCTTCCTCTGCAAGCAGGGCAAGAGCCTCCTCGCTTACCCTTGTGCCGCTTTTCCTTTTTCCCTGATAAGCAGCGCTTAACAGATTTCCGTCAGCGTCATAGAAATCAACCTTGAAACCGTCACTGACTACAGCAGTCATTTCCTTTGTCTTAATGACAACCCCTGCCTCCTCATGTGACACACTTTCCAGTTTCTGTAAATCCCCTTCTGCTCCGGCATTGAGCCTTTCTCCAAGTTCACCCTCAATGGCTCTTGTACAATGACCCGTACCGGCATAGTCAACAAATACATTAAAAATGTTTTCGTTAATCACCTCCACACAGGGCCTTACCCCTGCATCATGGGTTCCTTCATAAGTGAAATACACCTTTGCGCCCTGGACGCAATACTCTTTCAGTTTTTCAAACATACTTTCCTCTCCTTTGTGCACAATATTCATGCACCTTTTCTTTTCCCTTCTTTTTAAACCTTCACGCTGTCATTCATTTCATTTCCGCCCTGTATGGGTTTCCGGTCCGGAAGCTGTACCAGAATGACCGCCCCAAATACCAGCGCGCACCCTGCCAGTTCCCTGCCGTTCAAAGCCTGCCCCAAAATTATCCAGCCTGCCAGCATGGAAACCACCGACTCTAAGGAAAGAATCAGCGAGGCCACGGTAGGATCCATGTCCTTCTGTCCCACTACCTGTAAGGTATAGGCAACTCCGCTCGACATAATGCCTGCATAAGCAAGAGGAATGATACCGTCAACAAAGTTGGAAAGCTCCGGCTTTTCAAAAACAAACGCAAGAATACTGCTTATCATTCCCGCTGTCAGAAATTGTATACAGGAAAGTTCCACGCCGTCAGCCTTAGGCGAAAAATAGTCAATCACCAGAATATGTATGGAAAAAATAATGGCGCACAAAAAGACCAGCGTATCGCCCTTTCCCAGCGCAAGCCGCTCGCTCATGCATAAAAGGTACATGCCAAAAGCTGCTGCCGCCGCGCCAATCCAAACCTTTCCGGCTATCTTTTTCCCTATAAATATACCCAGAACCGGAACAATAATAATGTACAGGGTGGTAATAAATCCCGCTTTTCCCACAGTCGTATATATAATCCCGAACTGCTGTAATAATGCCGCCGTCCCCAGTGCAAGCCCACAGCAGACGCCCCCTTTCAGGGTAATCCTAAGCCCTGCCCTTGGGATGTTCCTCTCTTTGTCCTTTTTCCTGCGGACATATACCAGCGGAAGCAGCACCATGCTTCCCATCAGAAATCTCGCCCCGTTAAAAGTAAACGGCCCCATATAATCCATTCCCACACTCTGGGCCACAAATGCCACGCCCCAGATAAAAGCTGCCAAAAACAGCATAAAACTGTTTCTCAAAGATACTTTTTTCATATGACTCCTCACTTTAAACCATCATTGTCCGTACATCAGGATTCATCCTGCCCTGTCAGAGCAGCAAATCCAGACTTACAGACGGTATTCCCTGCATAATATGTCTGCGGCAATTTTCTCCATCACGTTTCTTATATCCTGCCCGTCGCAGTCAATCGTAATGTCTGCATACTTTTCATACAAGGGAACTCTCTCTTTATATAAATCTTCCAGCGTATATCCTTCTTTAAGCACTACACCCCTCTGGTGAAGATCCCCCAGACGCTCCTGCAATTTTCTGCAGGAAAGCTTCAGATAGACAATTGTTCCGGTTTCCTTGAAATGAGCCATAGCTTCCTTTCCGTATACCGCACTGCCGCCTGTGGCTATCACAGTCTTCTCTTCTGAAATTCCTGCATTTATCTTATTTTCAAGCGCAAGAAAATCTGCTTCCCCCTGCTCTTCAATAAGCTGGTAAAGCAGCTTTCCGCACTTCTCCTGAATGACAAGGTCACAGTCAAGAAACCTGTATCCCAGCTTCTTGGCAAGCACCACGCCCACAGTACTCTTGCCCGCCCCCGGCATCCCGATTAGTATTATATTCTTCATCCGTCCTACTCCGCTGCCGCAATGACCTCTACTTCACAAAGCACATTTTTAGGCAGTTCCTTCACTGCCACACAGCTTCTGGCCGGTTTCCCCGTAAAATACTTTTCATAGACACTGTTAAAAGCGGCAAAATCAGCCATATCGGCAAGAAAGCAGGTTGTCTTCACTACCTTCTCATAGTCTGTACCGGCTTCTTTTAAAATTTCACCAACATTCTTCATAACCTGCTCAGCCTGCACATGAATATCCCCCTGGGCGATTTCCCCCGTCTCCGGAATAATGGGAATCTGCCCCGATGCAAAAAGGAAACCGCCTGCAATAATTCCCTGTGAATAAGGCCCGATAGCCGCCGGCGCTTTTGCTGTCTCTACTTTTTTTAACATAAATTTATCCTCCATTTCTTTATAACAGCCCGGAATGTTGCCCGGACTGAAAATTTACAGTTTATTCTATTCATCGAATTCTGCCGTTACATAAAATCCCCGCTCATTTTCAATGACGCTTACCACTTTCCCTTTCCGGGCCAGCATCCTCTCCCTAAAAGGGAAATTACCCGACATGGCTAAAGACGGGTCGATGGTATAGTAGTAATTGCTTGGCAGCACCCCTTCCGTAACAGTAACTTCATCACCCTCCTGCAAAAGGCCGGGGCGCTCCATTTTGAATTCCATCTGCCGCATATTGTCCCTCCATTCATCCTTATGCTTTTTTACGTAAATATAACAGCTTCGTTATTCCTTCTAAACATATCCAGCCTGCAGCAGATAACTTCTGACCGTACTTAGGAACTGTTTGAAAATTACTTTTAAATAGTACTATTGGCGAAAAAGACAAGCAATATTAAAAGTAATTTTTTAACAGTTCCTTACTATACATTTAAGAAAAAGCAGTTCGTTGTTGTATCAAGAATGTCCTTGAACATTTCATAATTAAGAGACTTTTTTAATCCAATTTTATACGCTGCTGCCGTATCCAGACAAATATCCAGATGGTTAACCGGATGCAATAAACCTTTTTTATGTTTTTCATCATAATCATATCTTAAATATCCCAAATCATATGTAGATATAAATTTTACTACCTCCCATATCTGCTCTATACCAACATTTGGCAGATTATCCCCACAATACATTATTTCATCAAAAAGACTATCGAACGAAGAATTGCCAGTATTCGTTTTTTCAAATATTCCAATAAGCGTTGAAACAAGCCGTGAATCAATATCTAAACCTGTTCTGGTATCATAGATTCTGGCAATTTTATCATGTTCCATTTCCACAAAAAATGGGAATTGCATAGAAAATATTTTATCTTCTAAAACATAAAAAATACGATTCATTTTATTGATTGAAATAACCACTTTTATCGTTTTGTTCTCTGCAATCAATTCATCAACTTCAAACATTCTAATGGTATAAAGTAATAGCAAGATTGCTTCCTGCCTACTTCGCAATGGCCTGCTTGCCATTTCAAAGATTCCTTTACTCATGCTGTAACTTGCTTCTTTTTCCATATTTACTCCATCAATGCGTAATTTGTCTGGATTACATCATAAAGTTTCTCTCTGTCAGTCTCTTTACTACACATTACTTCGACTATTTTATGCATCTTTTTTCTATCCTTTTTGCTTATACCCAATTCGTCCATAATTTCTTCCACTAACTCATATTGTGATTTGTGGACATTCTTTCTATTAATAATTGCATTATATAGTTTGGCTTTTTCCTCTTCCGAAGGTTCTGTAACTTTTAGGAATCCTTTCCTGTTGACAAATTTTATTCCCTGCATAAGTTTATCCAATGATTTATTTGCTAATGGCACGACAAAATATGAGGTTAAAAAGGAACGCGTCAACATCATGTAAACAGAATTTCTGATTTGAAAATCATCCGTCAGTTCCCCCTGCATAATACATATAACAAATGGGAATTCCAGTCCCTTAACATTATTTCTATTGCTGATAAAAAGCATACCTTTTCTTTTTTCTTTTGTTTCGTATCCAATATTTACATCCCAGTTAAACTTTTCTTTAATTAAAAATTGTAATTGAGAAGCTAATTTATAATTCTTCTCAATATTTTCCATGAACATAATTCCAATATCATCTGGAGCTGCCGTGGGGTTTTTCCTCCTAATCTCATCAATAATATTCAAAGTTGTTTCTAAATATTCTGTATCATTAACCTGACATAATTCAATTCCATTTGTGGTATCAATATCAATATCCTCAAATCTTTTCAGTGGTTTTCTATGAAGTTCAACAATTCCGTTCTCTTTTCTAATATCATATCCACAGGCTTCCCATTCTTCATCTTTAAGCCAGCGCAATTTATTTTCAAAGAGTCCCATACCAATTGCGTGAGCACCCATTAATGTTCTCGGGTCAGTTCTGTAACATTTGTTTAAAAGGAAATCGGGGTTGACAACACTCAAAGATTTATTCTCAAAAATATCCTGAAAAATATCTCCGGCTACATATACACACTTCCTTGATACTTTTTCACAAAGTTTAAAAAAGCCGTCCGAAAAATCCTGACTCTCATCAATTAATATATAATCAAAACAGCATTCAAAATCTTCAATCATGCTAAGATTATATAAAGCTGTTTTGCAAATGGAATCAAACGTTGTATTATATGAAAATCTGCTAAAAGGAATACTGTAGTAATGGCATATATAGCTATATACACCGGAGTTACAATCCGTTTGTGTTCCCCAGCTTCTCATAACCCAAAGTCTTTCATTCCATTTAATCTGTTCCTCCACTTTCATAAAATTAAAAAATTCTGGTACGCGTTTCCGTAAGCTGTCTGCAAGAATTTCATTATGGCAGGTAAAAACAATTCTGTTTTCCTCTGAGGATATATATAATTCTTTAATTTTATGCAACAGCAATTCTGTTTTCCCTGTTCCGGCCAATCCTTGAATGGTAATTCTTTTTTTAGCCGGTTCATCAAAAACGAACTTGGTCTGCTCACCGTCAAATAGAATTATTTTTCTTTTTATTTGATCCAGAACATTATCAGGAATACCTTCTCCCAGTCTTTCTGCTTCATTTATACTGCCTGTAGCCAAAGATATAAGAATTTCACCTTTTCGAATAAGTTCTACATCCTTAATACAGTTTTCTTTAAGCAGTTCATCAAAGGAAGATTCTTTACACTGCTTTTTACTTATTTTAACAACAAAATCTTCTTTCCATTGTCTTGGACGGCCAATTAATTTTAAAAACTCATATTTTTTGGCAATATATCCAATATCTTCAATAAAATCCGATACATATTCATCGAACATTTCATTATTCTTTCCAAAATCAAAAAACATCATTTTATGTTTAGGAACAAGGATAACAAATGCTCCCTCATACTCATAATCACTCTTTTTCTCAATAACAGGCTTTTTGACAACATAAAATGGATCTATGTTATCTGTTGTCACTGCTTTCACTCGTTCAATAAATATTCTCTGCTCATCATCCGGCTCAAAATTTATATAAAATAAACTGTTATCCATTTATATCTCCTTTTTCTTTAATTCCTGCATCCATTTTTAACTTATATTCCATGAGACGGAGTAAATAGGAAGGCATTTTTCTTTTTCCATGTTCCCAATCCTGCACAGTCCGGTAAGGTATATCAAAGTATGCCGAAAATTCTTTCCAATTGAGTCCACTTTCTTCCTTTAGTTTTATTAATTGTTCTCTCTCTTCCATTAACCTTCCTCCTCTTTATGGATTATATCACGCATCACGCATTGCGTCTATATATAATTTATTTTTTGACCACTTCACCGCATATTCTGCTCTGATATAGTTTATGCCTATTCTACCATCATAAAAATGCATCAGTCATTAATATGACCAATGCACTTCTAAAAATATGGATTATTATAAATATTCTATAATACTAAAATTTGCCCTCTGTTCATACATATATACTCTATGCAGGGATAATGAAATGAGACAGTTCATCCTACATCCCCGACATATAAATTCCCCGTGCAAAATAAAGCAGGCTTCCCGTCAGTTTTCCTAAGGCCGCCGCCGCAATCGCCACACCCAGCCCATGCCGGAAACCGATTCTCCTTGAAAAAATCGGGATGGAATTTAGCATCTCCGCAATGGCAAGGGCGAGACAGCCTACAAACATCCCTGCAAAGAACCCTCCTGCGCATAAAAAGATATTGCCAGCCCATTTCCATATGCCCACTGTCTCCGGCCCGAATATCTGTCTTGACAAAACAAAGCTTCCAATTTCCCCATATCGGCCAAACACACTTAAAAATCCCCCGGCAAGGGTACCGAAAACCACCGCTTCTTCCAGCGCGAACACCTTCTTCGCCACATGCATTTTCCCTGCAAACCTTGGAATCAGCCCTACAGAAACCAATACGGTAAAGACGCCTGCCGATGCAAGAAGGCCAAAGCTTAATCCACAGACTCCCAAAAAAAGCTGTTTAAGAAACATCAATAGTCTTGCCCTCCCTGTCAGCCGTCTCAATAAGAGCCTTGTTTACATCTGTCTCATACACCCGCATCTCCACTTCAATAGGTGTCGGATCCTTTGTGATACGCCTGCCGCCGATATGGTTAAAAAACAAAATAATGCCCACCGCCAGCCCTATTGAATAGGAAACCTCCATTATACTGTATCCGTCAGCCGGATATCCCATAACCTGCTCGTACACCTGGGAAAATATTTTATTAATACTGATATCGTTGTGAAAAGCCATAATCGTAAATCCTGTTCCGAAAAAGCTGATTGCCGCAACAAAAACAAGCTTGATCCACTGCCCAAAACCTTTATGCTTATCTACATTGATGTGCTCAATCAACATCTCTGCTTCCCCAAGATTCTCTACTGTTATATTGGGATAAACCTTGTTGATTTCTTCAATTACTTTTAATATACTGATGACCTGCCTTTGGGATTCCCCCTCTTTAAAGTGATGCAATTTGATGGTTTTAACCTTTGCCATTATATTTTCATCCGTGCATGTTATTTTTCCAATGTCTTTGATATAAACATCCTCTGATTGTAATTCTATGTTCTGCTCCGCTTTTAAATAGAGGGTTACGCTGTTTGTGGACATAATCTTTTCTTGCCTCTCTCTTTTTTGATTGCTTTTATTATGTATTTATTGGAATGATTTTATACACTGGAATAATTTATCAATTCTTCCTTGAGCGTGTTTAAAAATTTCTTCCCCCATCCATCTTTTCTTCAATCTCAAACCGCGCCACCGCTCTGTCCAGTCCTCAGATAATCATCATAATCTCCAGTTCCGAATCCGGTAATCTTTTCATCTCATTTTCCCACTTTCTGCATTACCATTAAAATCCTCAATAAGCTTGCCTTAACAGTTCTGCCACTTCCTCGTCATTCTTCCCTGTAAGTTCATTTACATCGGTCCAGTGAAGGGATACTGTCTTTTTTTGCAGTCCCATATTACTGTAAAAAGTCTCCGCAAAGTCCCGGAATTCTTCTTCTGTAAGCGCATTTCCGTTATAGTCTTCGCTGACCGTATGGGCAGCATAATCATCTCCTTCATATGTGACAGTCTGGCTGGCAAGAGGCGTCTGTGCAATATAATCACCTATCATACATAAGGAACTAATCCGATACACATAACAATCCGGCGCTGCTTTGATTTCATCGTACACAATATAATAATCCCGCATGCCTTCTGGTGAAAAAGAACTGTAAACTGTCATTTGCTCTTCGATAATGTCAGGTTGTGAATCTGCTTCCGCAAAAAAAGTTTCCAGTTCTTTCAGATTCCCGTCTCCATCTATCCCATAGAATCTGCTGTAAGTATAATGACCCGTACCTCCCTGATTAGCAACAATCAATTCGAGGCGGCCGTCATAATTCAGATCCCTGACCGTAAAGCAATATCTTTCATCTGCATACTCTATCGGAACAGCCCATATGTCCCGGCTTTCGGCCAACAATGTAAGCTGTCTGTCACTGCTGATATAGCCGTGAAGGCTGTCTACATAATCTATATAATCTTTCCATGTTCCCATTACGGAAGCCACTGTGTCGGTCAGTTTCTGGGTAAGCAGATATTCTTCCAGCAGACTATCCCTGTAAAATGCCGGGCCGTTATCTGTTGGCGCATCCTTACGGTAACTTTCCAGATCCGGATAATCCATATAAAACATATTATCAGAATTTTCCTGCAAAAAAATCTGTGCTTCATTCCACACATCCGGGCCGTTACAATACTGAATCAACACAATCACATCTTTTTTCCCGTCTTCATTATAATCCCCAAACGACACTGCACTGACCTCCACAAAATCGTCTGATTTCAGATAGCTGTCTTCTGGAAAAGTATAAACAACCGCATCTGATTTTGTCAGTAAAAAACGCGGCGCTCCTTTATTATCCTTGGGAGCAATAGATATAAATGTAACAGTTCCCCATTCGTCAAGTTCCACCTCAAAACTCTGCTTTGTTATGATTCCCTCTACAGACTCCCCGTCTTCTTCCTGTTCCTGCACCTGCATCCCTTCCATATTATCCGCATTCTCTTCATTTTTCCCACTTTTTCCGCATCCCCCAATGAAGCAAAGAAACAGAAAGACAATAATCAGCAATTTCTTTCTTTCAATCATTTTTCCTCCATCGCTTTTCACTTTCCACACGGCCCCTGACGCCATTATTATGCCTTAATCAAGTATAAACTGCATGAGAACCGGGTCATGATCTGAAAATTCATACCCCCAGTCCATGTTCTGGTAGTAGTTCACAATCACATTGTCTGAAACAATAAATCCGTCCAGCGTTACCGTATAAGTCGTCTCCTCATCATAAGGAGTCTCGGCGCTCCTGCAGGTATTGTGCGCCACATCCTCCTCATCCCTTACCCTGTCAATGGCCATATGAAACCCCTCCGGAAGAGTTTCCCTGGGAAAGGGATAAGCCCACTCAGGGGCGTTTTCCTGGGCGCCCACCTTCAGATTATGGTTAAAATCGCCGCCGCAGATAACATAATTGCCTTTTTTGTAATCCTCTGTCATATCCTCATAGAGCATGGACAACTGGGCCTGCCTGATTTCATCACTGCCCCCATAGGCCGACGTGTGAACATTATAAATGCACAGTTCCTTCTTATTTTCCGTAGGAATACGGGAAATGGAATAGCATCTGTCCAAATCCACAAATTTGCTGAACGACTCCGAAATCGGAAGACTCCTTCGCATGGCCTGCCTGATTTCCGCCCTTGAATAAGTTGCAAGCCCGGCCTGATTCGCCCCATGGGGCTCCCATGGCGGGAAAAACAGGAAAGGAGAATCATAGTTCTGCGCAAAGTCATAATAATACCCCTTGATAAACTGGTTCAACAGTTCAAGTTCGTTAACATGGTAAGAACGGGTGCCGTCAATATCTATCTCCTGCAAAAGCACAAAATCCGGGCTGACCATATCTACAATCTCCCCCATGGCGCTGACTGCTGCCATCACGCTTTCCTCATCCTTCGCCCAGGAGGACTTCCCTCCATCCATAAAAAAGCTGTAGTCCCTCCGGTAAGCGCCGAACCCGATATTATAGGTCATAATAAAATAGGCTCCTTTGGACTTAAGTGCGAAATCCTCGTCAAAATAAGAATTCTCGCCGTTCCTTTTGACTTCAAGAGTCAAATTATCCGGCAGGCGGTAATATGCTTTAAAAACATAAATCACATATCCCCCCAGGGCCGCCGCCAGTGCCAGCAAAATAACAAGAATACGCTTCACTATCTTTTTCAATCTGCCATCTCCTCTGATTTCTGAAAATTTATCCGCATCGTTCCCGGCTACTACCTACTATAGCACAAATCCTCCTCCAGTTGTAGCGCATAACTGCCAGAAGGTGAGAAAACTGATTTCCTGTGTTACCGGTAACATTTTCCTACCCCGCGCCGCTGGATTGCTGAGATTCATCCCATACATGACAGCATTAATTCCCGGCGCTTTCATACACACGGATTCCCCTGTTAAACACATAATAGGCAATACACCAGAATACAATTGCAATCACCCACTCAAATCCAATCACCCCGGCTCCTGCGCCGCTTTTCAAAAAGAAGCTTGCAGGCAGATAAGCTACAAATGCAAACGGAATTACCCATGTAATGAGAAAGCGTACTCCTTTTGCATAAATTTCCGTAGGATACTTGGCAAAATCCGACATCTGATAGGCTACCTGCAAAAAAGGGCCGCTGGTTTTCAGCCAGAACGCCAATGCCGCAAAAAACAGCTTAATGGAGGTATAAATCAGTGCCCCCGCCATAACGGATACAAAAAACAATACCACATGAGCCGCATCCACAGTCACAATCCCCTTTGCCAGCGAGCGCACTACCAAAATGGCTCCAACCAGCAGTTCTCCCAGCGCGTCAGGCTGGAGTTTTTCTGCAATAATCTGGAAAAAAATATTCATGGGCCGGAGCATATAGCGGTCGAAATCCCCGTTCAGTACCAGCCGCCACGCCACCAGCCAGATATTATCTGTAAGAAGATGATCGATTCCCCTTGGTATCTGCGCAAACCCATAGATAAAAATAAGCTGGTCCAAGGTCCACCCCTGCAGGGATGGAATCTGATCAAACACCAGATACAGAAAGGCAATTCCCATAATCTGGGTAAAAAAGAACCCAAACAACCCCATCAGAAAGTCCACCTTTGACTGCATGACTGTCTTAAAAAACTGCGCTGCCAGCACCCTGTACAGACGCATATATCTTTTACAAGCATTCATAAAAAACTCCTTCCCTTCATGACATACCGCCCGGACTCTTTTCAACCTCCCAGCACCACCAGACGCTTTGTAACCATTTTCCATATCAGGCTTCCAAGCCCGTAAAGAGCCAGAACCCATATTCCCTGTCTAAGAAGCATAAAGGCAAGTGTCCTCCCTGTATATTTGCCCAGATAAATCATCACCGGCGTATAAATCATGGAAGAAAAAGGAAGAAAACCAAATACCCTCTGTACTGCCTCCGGGAAGAAACTGATGGGAATCAACTGCCCTGTCAGAAAGCCGAGCAGCGCTTCTTTTACCATTCTAAGCCCGAAAATGTAAGTCGTAAAAAAGGCAATCATCCCAAAACAAAAATCAAAAAGCACAAAAAGCAGAAAACTCATACCGCTGCTGAATAGATATAAAACAACTCCCATTACGGAAACCGGCGCCATGTCCAGAACCGTCACTTTATAAATTTCCAGTCCAATCCAGACAAAAACAGCGGGGGCCAGAAACTGGAAAGACACCCTGCCAAGAGCCTTTGCAATCAGGCTGAGACGGTAGTCAATGGGCTTGATAAGATTCATGGCAACCGTACCCTGTACCACATCGTCGCTGACCCAGGTAGACAACGAGACAGTTACTATGGAAGAAGTCACATAAACCATGAAAATGTAGACCACCATTTCATTCTGCGTCAGTCCCCCCAGAACCCCCTGCCCGGAACTGCCATAAACCGCCATCCACAAATAATAACTGATAAAGGAGCTGAACAGGCTGGTTATAATAAACAGATAAAAAGCGCCCCTGTAGGCCAACTGCCTTTTCAGTTCGTTGGAGGCAAAGGGCATGTAAATTTTAAGAAGTCTTCCCATTATCTTCCCTCCGCAGTCCCGTGATTATAAATTTCCTTTACAATCTGGGCAAGCTCCGTCTCCTGAATCTGCACGTCTTTCACTTCCGTCACTTCCATCACCGCCGAAAGAACCTGGGGAACCTGTATCCTGTGTTTGTCAAAGGTCACACAGAAGCTGTTAGTTTCCTCAATAAATTCCGTACTGCATCCATCTTCCCCCACCCCAAAAGTTTCTTCAAGATGGAGTTCTTTCAGTTTCCAGGGCTGCCTGATTTCCATAGAAATCTTCCTCTTATTTCCATAAGTATCCTTTAGATTTGCAAGGGAACCGTCATAAATAAGTTTTCCCTCATCAATAATGATAATCCTGCTGCAAAGTTCCTCAATATCCCCGATATCATGGGTCGTCAGGATAACTGTAGTCTGGTATTTTTCATTAATCTGTTTAATGGCTCTCCTTATATTATCTTTCACTACCAAATCCAGCCCTATGGTAGGCTCATCCAGATACAGCACCTTAGGATTGTGCAATAAAGCCGCCCCCAAGTCCGCACGCATCCGCTGGCCTAAAGAAAGAGTCCGCACGGGCCTGTCAATAAAATCCTGCAGTTCCAACACGTCATTGAGGAAATCCATCCGTGCACTGAAATCCTCCGCTGGAACATCATAAATCTCTTTCAATATGGTAAATGATTCCCCCAGCGGCAAGTCCCACCAGAGCTGTGTCCTCTGGCCGAATACAACGCCGATGTTCTTTGCGTTTTCCTTCCGGTTCTGGTTTGGATTGATACCAGCTACCCTGCACGTCCCCTTCGTGGGCGTCAGAATTCCTGTCATCATTTTAATCGTGGTGGACTTCCCCGCCCCGTTACTGCCTATATATCCCACGATCTCTCCTTTTCTAATGGAAAAAGAAATATCGTCTACCGCAGTTTTTACAACTTTTTCGTTGGAGAACAGTCCCTTCACGGCGCCCTTTAATCCCGGATATTTCTTTGGCGATACAAAATCCTTGGAAATATTCTTTACCTCAATCATAACATTCCAGTCCTTTCCGCATATGTACATACCGAATTATACTTTAGCACTTAATCTGGATTTTTTCCAGCCCTTGGTAAAATCCATTTATCACTATACAAAAAAGACTATAACTGTCAACGTCATAGCCTTTTAAAATACTAAAATCAATTATCAGAAAGCCCGGCCGGCCTTTTTAATCAGCATCCTGTCAATTCCACTCCATGGGCAATCCCCGGAATACTCTGTCCTTCGTTAAAGCTGGTCTTGGAAAGAAGCGCCCCTGTGGGCACAAACAGAACCCTCTTCCACTTCCCTTCTTCAAGCTGTTTCAAAATGTAGGCCGACAGGGTCACAGCGCTGCATCCGCATCCGCTTCCCCCTGCATGGGCGTCCTGGCTCTGGTCATAAATTTCCATGCCGCAGTCCATATGGACCTTGGAAATATCCATCCCTTTTTCCCTCATCATATCCCAAAGGGCTTTCTGCCCTACGCTTCCCAAATCTCCAGTAATAATCTTATCGTAATCAGAAGGCTTCCTGTCAAAGTCCACCAGATGCTGGTAAATGGTATCAGCAGCCGCAGGCGCCATGCATGCGCCCATATTCATGGAGTCTTTCAGACCGAAATCCACAATTTTTCCGATTGTCAGGCCGTCAATCATCGCCCTGTCCGTATTGCTCTTTATGCTGCTTAAAATAAAAGCGCCGCTGCCCGTTACCGTCCAGGTAGCGGAAAGAGGTCTTTGATTCCCATATCCTAAAGGAAAGCGGAATTCCTTTTCCGCACTGGCAAAATGGCTGGAAGTCACACAGGCGGCATGTTCCGCCATTCCTCCCGCAATCATAATTGCCGCCATGGACATGGACAGCCCGCATGTGGAACAGGCGCCATACATCCCCACCAGAGGAATCTGAAAAGACCCAAGGCCGAAGCTGCTTGCAATCGACTGTCCCAGCAAATCCCCTGCAAACAAATACTTGATGTCCTCGTTTCTCAATCCGGATTTGCCGATGGCAATGGAAAGGGCTTCCTTTTGCAGCGTACTTTCCGCCTCTTCCCATGTATCACAGCCAAACTTATCATCTGTTCCCACCATGTCAAAGCAGTCCCCAAAAGGCCCTTCCCCTTCCTTGGTTCCCACTACCGACGCACTTGCCCTTATATAAACGGGAACTGGCACCTTGATACTGCGCTGTCCCTGCTCAAAAATTGCTCCAACCGTTGTTTCCATAAAAAACCTCCAGATGATTTACTTTCCATTAGTTTTACGCATCTGGAGATTTTTATTCGTTTTATTTTTGTAAAGCCGCCAGCAGTTTTTCCAATGATTTCAATGTCTCATAACCTTCTTCCTTATTCTCCTTATTATATAAGCCATATCCTCACACCATGTCTCTTCTCTATTGCAGTTCTATCTCACTATACTTTTTCGTATTTTATCCATCATATCATAAATTCGTACAATCTCCATATATTTTCAGGCACTTTATTTTATAATATTTGTTGCTTTATCGCAACAAATATCCTTTTTTGTTGCATTTTCGCAGCATATGTGATATACTTCCATAATAGAGGTGATGATATGGCTGAAACACTTGGACAATATCTAAAGACAATGAGGATACAAAATAATTTAAGCACAA
The DNA here is from genome assembly GCA_947177425.1 of uncultured bacterium. Taxonomy (GTDB): domain Bacteria; phylum Bacillota; class Clostridia; order Lachnospirales; family Lachnospiraceae; genus Suilimivivens. The sequence goes on along the minus strand of CAMWUN010000010.1, from coordinate 21,323 downwards.
GGGATGTGGAAAAGGAAACCGGAATAACAATTTCTCAGCTAAGCCGCTTAGAATGCAATATCACTCGGAATCCTTCCCCCAAAGCCTTAAAAAAACTAGCTTTATTTTATAATATCAAACTTACCGATTTGTTTCAAAAAGCCGGATACTTAGGCCCCGAAGATATAGATGCCTACATGGAAACCTGCTTTAAAGGCATAGAAAAATTAAGCCTAGAAGACAGAAAACAAATACAAAACCAAATTGACTATTTAATTTATCAGCACGAAAAAGAAAGAGAGGGCCAAAATGATTTATAGATTAGGAGAGTTGTTCTGCGGTCCTGGCGGAATTGCGTGGGGAGCCCTTAATGCCGATATCGGGGATGATAACTATAAGATTGTCCACCAATGGGCAAATGACTATGATAAAGACACCTGCGAAACATACCGGTATAACATTTGCCGCGATGATCCAAAAAGTGTATATCACAAAGACATCCGTGAATTTAACCTAGAAAACCTGCCGGAAATTGACGCTCTGGCTTTTGGATTCCCATGCAATGATTACAGTGTAGTCGGAGAGCAGAAAGGCATGAACGGCGTCTTTGGCCCCCTCTATTCCTACGGAGTAAAAGTATTAAATATATACAACCCTATATGGTTCGTTGCAGAAAATGTAGGCGGACTCCGAAATGCCAATGACGGAAAAGCCTTTACCAAAATCATTGATGAATTGAAAAAAGCAGGAACCCATGGTGGATATACCGTAGTCCCGCATTTATATAAATTTGAGGAATACGGAATACCCCAGGCCCGCCACCGGATTATCATAGTAGGCATCAGAAAAGATATTAGTGTTGCATATCATGTTCCTTCTCCGAAACCGTATGCAGACATTGATAATACCTGCCGGAAAGCAATAGAAGAGCCGCCTATCCCGGCAGATGCCTTTAATAACGAACTGACAAAACAATCTGAAACCGTCATAAAAAGGCTTGAGCATATCCTTCCCGGCCAGAATGCCTTTACTGCCGATCTGCCGGACGAACTGAAACTAAATGTCCATGGTGCAAAAATCAGCCAGATATACAAACGGCTGGACCCTAAAAAACCAGCATATACTGTCACTGGAAGCGGAGGCGGCGGAACGCACATTTACCACTGGAAAGAGTCCAGAGCATTAACAAACCGGGAACGTGCCCGACTTCAAACTTTTCCTGATACTTTTAAATTCTTTGGGAGTAAAGAAAGCGTCAGGAAACAGATTGGAATGGCTGTTCCGTGTGATGGGGCAAAAATAATTTTTGAAGCTATTCTAAAAAGTTTCGCCGGCGTTGAATACCCCAGCATTGAACCAAACATCAATGAATAACCTTATCGTAAAACCGGAGCTTCAGCCCCGGTTTTACTACACTGCAAAATCCATATAAAACTGTTCATCATCCAGCTTATAAAACGTAACATCTGTACGTCCATATGCCTCCAGATCACTTCTCCAAATATAAGCGCCATTCGCCAGTCCCAGCCGGTTTCTGAAATACTCCCCAAGCTGTGCATTACTAAGCGGTGTTGTAATCGCCTTATTCCCCTGCTGTTCCACCCTCAATATCAGCTGATGGCCATCATCCGTAACAACTGTAAAATGCTGTTTATTCAACGGGAAAAAGCCCGTCCTGGCCATAGACGCAGGAAGCGGTATGTACGCCTCATTCTTATTCCGCCTGTTTCTCTGCCCCCAATTCAGCCCCGATTTAGTCCCCACTTCCCCATTTTCCGAAAGCAGGGAAAGCGTGATTTTTTCTATATTTTCACCTGACAGACTGCCGACCGGCTTATTTTCCATATCCAAAACGCTGTGCGTGGGATACAGCACAACATATTCCTCAACTTCGGCATGATTACAGAATATCGTATCATTCTCTACACTACAGTAATACTGGTACGCCTCCAGGGCGTCACACTCCACCATATATTCCCTGCGCATTTCCCCAAATGCACTCTGCGCAAAATTTGCCGAACCGGCAAATGCCACAACCGGCTCATCCCCTTTAAGCCAGACATACACTTTCGCATGTACCGGCGCAGAATCATACACATAACTGCACTGATAATGCGCCACTTCCTGGGGCATCTTCTCCTTCTGCAACTCCTTAAATCCCTCATGAACAGCAATGCTGAGACCGTCAAAAGGAACCATTCCCACAATCAAAGATATATCTATAGGCCCAGATTTAAACTCCTTCAAATTCTTTATCAGCCACGAAGCCATGTTCGGCGTTGCGTACCCTGACAAAATACACAGCCTGTCTGCCCCTGTGCGGAGCGGCTCAAACAATATCCTTCTCGCCAGTTCTGAATACTTCATGACACCTTCCTTTCAAACACATTAGTACCGTCATTCACTGTCATCTATTATATCATAATACATCATCTTATCCGGCAGTTTGATATTCGGAACCCAGATCTTCTCTCCGCCCCAGCCTTTGTCTCCTGTCATCTGGTACATCGTAAGAACAATCTTGTCCGTGACAGATGCGCCTAATTGCCAATCATTGGGAGACAGCAACGCACCCGTACCCTTCGCCACATTCCTGTTCCTTCTGACAATCAGAACCCCTTGGCCTGCCGGTTTTTCAGCAAGCACCATATTAATAATAGCGCGGAAAACATTGACCTTAAAATCATCCTCTGACTTAATATGGGAAAAAACCTCCTGCATCAGACGAAGGCTCACCTGATAGCACGGCTGCGACTCATCAAATGCTTCCAGAAGCCGATCAATATCAGAAATCGTATCATTCTCCGGTGAATACGGATAGTAATTTGTCCCCCCTGAAATCATTGCCAGCTTCTTATTATCCAGAACATTCTTCCTTGTCGGATTCAATCCCTCTGGATAATAAATCTTTACATTCGCCGTCCCCCTCTCCACCTGAGAAATAATTGAATTATTTGTTGCATTGATATCCGCAAACAACTTATACAAATGCTCGTCAATAAACACCTTCATAAGCCCGGCATCTCTATCATATCCGAACATACGACTGTGCTGCCACATCGTATCTGCCTGCGGCTTCTTAGCTGTTCTGGTATAATAAATTGTCTGTAGCCCCGCAAAAGTAACGCCCCGTCCAAGCGTATTCCCGCCGATAATCACATTAGAACCTGATGCATAATCATCACTATCCACGCCAGAATTTCCATTCATAACTAAAACCTTGACCTCATCATTCTCCAGCAGTTTTTGTATAAAATCCAGAACCTCGCCAAACGCCTTTTTGTCAAACTTAACCGGATTCAGCCGCTCATATCGCTGCATGACCTGCGCAACAAATCCTTCATCCCTGCATCTTTCCTTAAAATCTGCCAAAACCTTGAACGCATCCTGCTGATATTTGCAATGCACCGCCTTCCGTACACTGGGATGTATCAAAAAATTTGATACCCTTTTTCCCGCTGTCAACATGATACCCGATACCACCAAGTGATGCATCAATGCCTCTTCCAGCGGATCGCTCAAAGAATCTATATAAGAAATACACTCCCCGGCTCCCTCTGCCGGAAAGAAAAAATCTCCCCCAAGATACCCATTCCCTGGCTGAAAATAATATGCAAAATATGGATGCCACCCTGATGACATTGTCTGTAGCAGCAACGCCTGCGGCGTCCCCGTAACCTGCAGATAAATACTACACGCAGTTCTCGCCTTAATATCATCCAGATACCTGTTGATAGAAGACCTGCTGCTTCTGTTGACCATCGTATTCAGAGAAGCCGCATCTGCCTCATCATCAATAATAAACAACGGGTTCCCCCTCATAAAGCCCGTAGCCCCCAGAATATTGGACCACTGCTTCAAAGTCCTTACATTCTTCTTTAACACAATAATGGCTGGCTGCATCAGACAGTTCTCTGCAAAAACCTCCGAATCATATTCATCACATATACAGAACCCTTTTAAATCCTCCCTCACACGCTCAATCGTCTGTTGCTGCAGTATGACATTATCTGTTGTCAAAATTAGAAATACTGGAAACCCCAAATCCGCCGCCACAGAAATCACTCCGAACATCTGCCCCGTTTTTCCGGACTGCACGTTTCCAAAAAGAAGCCCCACCTCATGCTCGCAAAAAGAAAAACCTTCTAAATATTTCGGCGCAATATTATCCACTGTTTTCCGGATGGAATCCGCTAGCTGCTGATTTCCGCGCCCCTCTATCGTCTTCAAGTATGCTTCAAGATATTTCATCTGCCGCCTCCTGCTGATGCCTGCTCTCTGGAAGGAAAGACAGCATCCATACTTCCAGTTCCGTACCGTCCTCCGCCTTTGTCACAACATCTGTCTTTGTCAGCGTAATCGTATCACGCCCATATTTATTCAGCATCTTATGTGTGATTACGCCTTTCCCGCCCTGGTCACTTTCTACCCGGTTCACAGGCTCCACCAGGCCGGCCGCTACAAGACGCCCTTTAATCCAACGCCCCATAATCTTCAAATCGTCTTTTGAATACAAATTTTTGTTGTTCTGTCCGCAGGTCCAGGCCTGGAATTTCCAGCCATCATCAGTAACCGCCATAAAAGGCTGCTGATGCAGAGGATAACCCGGCAGGTCCCTGATGGACTTACTAACCACCATTTCAATCTCCCACCAGACACGCTTTCTTCCGCTTGCATAGCAGACATTGATATTGGAACCCCTCATAGACTTATCGTTCTCATCCTCCGGCACTTTCAACGGAAGTTCAAAGGAAACGCCCGTCATCCTTTTCTTATAAGCATCTACTTCCTCCGGCGTAACCTTGGACACGAATTCCTGATCCACCAGCGCCCGGTTGACCTCGCGGAGCAAAGGCATATCCCACAGGTCAGCTATATTAGCCGAACACTTTGGAAGCATAATGTCCCTGACATGAGCAGAAATCTCTTGCAGTTCCTCCGGTTCCTCCGTCACCGCTGACAATTCATATTGGCGCAGATTGGATGCCTCCAGCTTGATTGCTCCCAGATTATGTGAACCAACCACAGCAGAAAACGGCTTTCCATTCTTATAAAAAACATACGCTTTCCCATGATATTTAAACGCCCTTACCAGACGCACTTCACCAATCCCGCGCCCGGTCCAGTCCTCATTCAAAGCCGCCGCTACATTATATGTACCCTCCGGCATGCCCTCATGATAATACATGCCGATTGTCAGACAGATCCTCTTTATTCCGGCCTCATCAACCAGCACCTGTAACTCTTTTAAAGCTGCCTTCGACACATACCCCACTGCAATATGTATTTCATCCGCCTCATGCACAGCATCCATAAAATAATCTATAAAAGCTGTCTGCCCGTTTCCCAGCTTCAGCGGGAGCATGTTAGAATATAATAAACGCATTTTCTCTTCTCCATCCTCAGCAATCACTGCGATTATAGCAGACATCCCCAAACATTTCTACCATCACTCATCGTTCTCCCAAAGAATCATTCTGCCTCCCTGCACATTCAATTCAAAAATACACTCTTCAATCATCCGGATGCATTCCCCACAGTTCTTCAAAATATCTTTTCCCCAAAACCGAATCACAGTCCATCCCATAAACATAAGCGCTTTATTCACCTCATCGTCCCGCTCCATGTTTCTCATTATCTTTTTTTTCCAATATTCCGGATTGTTTCCGGCCTCCAAGCGCGGCTTCAAGACCTCCCAATCTTTCCCATGAAAAAATTCACTATCACAAAAAATAGCTATCTTATACTTCGTCAATGCAATATCCGGTTTTCCAGGCAGGGCAGAATAATTCTTCCTATACCGGAATCCTTTTGCCCACAACTCCTTTCGCAACACCAATTCAATGCTGGTATCACTGCACCTGATATTCCGCATATTCTTATGTCTTTGTTCCTTGGTAAGATTATCCACTTTATCGGCCTCAAATTACATTTTAAAAATTACATCATTATGAAATTCCAGAAATTCCTTCTTGGGAAAAAATTTATTTGGCATCCTAATTTTATGATTAGCAAAATTCAACAACCAATCCTCCATAGTGTCTCCACCTACAGAGGATTTTATTTTGGTCGAAACCTTGATTATATAATTAGTAGTAACCGTTATAAGTCCCCTATCAAATGCTTTATCATGGAGTGCATTCAGCGTAAGTCCATTCATCGGATTTGTCCGCTCTGTCCTGCTATCAGCATCTTTCCATGGTTTAATATGACTTGCCACAAGAAGTTCAGGAATTGCCATGCCAGTAATACAACATTTATACTCATATGAATTTAACACTGCCATCCTAAAGAAATACTGACCAATTCGATTTTTTACTAACTGTTCCCGAACTCCACCTTCTGGCAGTATGCAAATTTCTGGTTCATCAACAATTTTATCAATACTTTCTCTCTTTAGGTCTGCCAGTATGCATCTTGCTTGATAAGATAACTCTTCCCAATTACTACTAAACTCTTCCCACACCAAAGCATCCAGCTTACTTCCATGGGCCATTGCGGTAATATTTCTTTTTCTAAGTTCTGGGTCATAATGAGCTAGATTATGCATTTTAAGCGCCACTGATCCAGGAGTCCTTCCTAATAAACCAGCCAATTCCTTTATATCCTTATTTGATGAACTAATTTTGCCAAACGATGTTCTACAATATAAATCAAATGCTAGTATCGTTTCTTCTTTTGACCATTTTATCCCTGTTCTATCCAAAAAATCACCTTCTATTTTTTACTGCTGGTACTTATTCATTACATAAATCAATATCCCAGACACATAAATTTCTGTTATTCAATCCCTTCTGTCACCATTAAAGTTTCAACGCTATCTCATTATCTATTTAATCATTAAGTACCCCATGCGCAAGCAAAAACTCCTTCCACAATTCATTATACATCCCCAACAGATGAATCTTATCATGTGTATATTCTGCGTTCAGATTTCCTTCCTCATCGCACACAACCTCATTCACATCAATATAAAATATCTGTCTGTTGTCCGCCAGGGTCGCTATGGCATTATTCCTTGCATTAATATTGCTATTATTGAAAATAGCGTCCGAATCACTTTTCTCCCCGGAAACCCGCATGACTGCCTGGACGAAAATCTTTGCCTCCGGTTCCAGTTCCCGTAGCTTATCCACTACCTCCGTATAAGCCTCCATATAGTTTTCCGTGGTTCCCCTGCCCAGTTCATTGATGCCCACCATCAGATAAATTTTTCCATAATCCCTGTTTTCCAAAGCGTCCTCAATGGTTCCCTTTCCTCCAAAGTCCTCCTCCATCACCTTATGAATGGTAAGGGATGTTTCACAGTAAAAGTCCCCATGGTCTGACAAATCCGTATAATCCCTAAGACCCACTGTCCGGGAATCCCCAATAAAAAGGGCATCATCAAAATAGCTTTCATCCACCTTGTCAAATTCATAGGCTGCAGCCCGCCGGACTCCTGCATCGCCGTAAATATCTGCCGATATATGATTGAGGTATTCGTCATGGGTACTCTCCCTCAAAGGAGCCAGCCGCTCTAAAGGCGCGTCGTCTGTTTCCTGCGCCGGGCTTGGGGATGGGCTTGCCTCTTCCCCTGGCTTTTTCTGTCCATCATTTTCCCCTACGGTTCCATTTTCTCCCTGCCCGTCATTTTGGGCGGAGATTCCGGCTTCCTTTTGTCCCTCACTCCCAGTTCCGTCCTCTGCGGAAGTTTCTGTGTCCTTCTGTCCGCTGCTTACAGCCATCACTGGTGTGCTGCCCCCGTCCAGAATCTGCCATGGGTAAATATCATCGTTAACCCCCCGGAACATCAGAGCAAGAGCGGGCGTAGTCACCGGGTCATACTCCTGCCCCGCGTATATATTACTTTTACCCAGCATTCCAATCAATGTAAAAAAAAGTCCTGTGCCCATCAATACGATAAAAAGCGGACACTTCTTTATATATTCCATTCCTGTTACCTCTTTAAAAGTTCAGATACATAAAGGGATTCCCCGCGCTGCTGGACAGAAAATAGACCGAAGCCCAGAAAACCAGCGCTAATGCCAGCACAGTAATAGGATTCTTCTTATGTTTATCAACAAATTTAAATACTGCCGGAATACACAGCACAATACCCACAATAAAGTAAATTCCATAATTCATTCCGTAAGTAATAATATCCTGCTGGTTCACCGCAATGCCCGGGCCGCCCATAAAGGGAAACAGCCGGCTGAAATAAATACCCAGCTTCTTCAAATCCGTTATGGCAAATACCACCCATGTCAGGGGTATCAACGCCAGCACATAAATATTCCCTGCCGCCGGAATTTTTTTCAGCATATTTCCCAGAAAAAGCTTTTCCAGAATAATAAACAATCCAAGAATCCCGCCCCAGATCAAATAATTGAAACCATTTCCATGCCAAAGCCCCGTGAGAATCCATACAAGGGCAAGGTTAAAGACTATCCTCGGCTTCCTTCCCCGGCTTCCCCCCATCGGAATATAGACGTAATCCCGAAACCAGCTCCCCAGTGTCATATGCCATCTCCTGTAAAACTCGCTGATGCTTCTGGACGCATAAGGGTGATTGAAGTTTTCAACGAAAGGATATCCCAGCATTACCAGAAGCCCCGATGCCATCAGGGAATACCCCCAGAAATCAAAATATAACTGTAAGGAATAACCGAATGCTCCCAGCCATGCCAGCGGCGTGGAAATGCTCTGAAACCCTATCATCTGCAAATCTTTCCACAAAATCGCCAGACGGTCGGCCAAAAGCGCTTTCATCCCAAGCCCCATCACGAAATAAGCAAGGCCCTCCTCAAGCTGCTCCAGACTCACATGCTTTTCATGTTCAAAGTCACCTTCATGATACCGCATAATCGGCCCCTGCACAATCTGGGGAAACATGGTAAAATACACCGCCGTCTGCCTGAAAGAAGGTTTGCTCCAGATTTCACCCCGGATGAAATCTGCCTGAAAGGATATCATTTTGAAAATATAAAAGCTTATCCCCACGGGAAGCAGGGAACTGTCCACAAATACGGCAAGGCACTTAAACACGATAAGCACTGCTGTATCCAGCACAACAGCCTGTATCATCAGGCTATTCCGCTTTTTTTTCTGCCATCCGTGTATCTCGAAACCTATTCCAAGCTTCCAGATTTCCATTCCAAAATAATAGTTTACAAGAGTACATAAAATAAGCGCCAGAATAAAGACGGGTTCTCCCACCGCATAAAAAATAATGCTCCCCAGAAGCAGAGAACTTTCCCTGTACTTAGCCGGAACTGCAAAATATATCCCCAAAAAAACCGGTAAAAACCGAAATAAAAACTCCAAACTGGAAAAACTTACCATAATCTTCCTCTGCCTTTATCCATAGATGTCCATTTTTGCCGCTACAGCCCTGCCTGCTTTCCTGCCTGCTTTTTTTGACAGGTTCCGACATGCTGTATTTATTATTGTAACATTCCTGTTTTAAATCTACAAGTTTGTTCCCGTAGTTTCTTAAATTCATCTGTATAATTTTTTATTAACATGCAGATTCTATATTCCATCAAACATAATTAAAAAAACATGGCATTGTCAAGACAACAGATGTCAGGCTTCGCCAGCCATCCTTATTGCAATAACGATATTTCAAACACGTTGAAACATCAAAACACAACAAAGGCGCAGATGCACTGCGCGGAAACGGGGTTAATCATGAGTGAACCAAAAAGCATGGAACAACTGAATCTTGAAAAAGACTATGAAGAATATGTGAAAAAGATAACGCCCACCCACAACCTGTATCTTCAGATGCTTAAAGCTTTCATTACAGGGGGAATCATCTGCATCGTGGGCCAGTTCCTGTTAAACCTTGCCTCCAATCAGATAGGCATGGACAAGGAAACCGCCGGAAGCTTCTGCTCTCTGATACTTGTACTGATAAGCGTACTTCTGACAGGCTTTAACATCTACCCTTCCATCGTGAAATTCGGCGGCGCCGGAGCGCTGGTACCCATTACCGGATTTGCCAATTCGGTAGCCGCTCCCGCCGTGGAATTCAAAAAAGAAGGACAGGTGTTCGGCATTGGGTGCAAAATTTTCACCATTGCAGGGCCGGTTATTTTATACGGAATCTTTACAAGCTGGATTCTGGGGCTTTGCTACTGGATTGGAAAAGCCCTTGGGTGGTTTTAAAAAGAACCATTTAAAAGAACTGTCTGGAAAACCTTTCTCTTCCAGGCAGTTCTTTTCTATCCGGCAATACACGATTACCGCAGATTGCTATTTCCTTAGACAATTCAGTATCGGTTCCACGTATTTCTTATCTGAAATATCGTAGGATGAGGAAATTGCCTTTATCATTTCTTCCTCTGCTTTCGTCCTGCCCTTTTTTGCCTTGAGGGCCTTGACAAACATTTTCATCATAAGTTTTGAGGGAACGGACATCTTTTCATAATTTAATCCCCCCGGACAGTAAAACACACTTACCTTTTTCCATTGTGCGTCTGTAAAGTTCTGCTTTAGGGCCGGCGCAATATCCGGGCTGTCTATGGGGCTTGCGCCTACACAGAATACCAGCAGCTTCTTATCCGCCCATTTGTCCATATTGCTTTTAAACCAGTTAATTCCACTGATGCCCCCAGCACGCGCCCATCCCCCGAAAATAACCGCTTCATATGCCTCCATGTTTTTCTTTTTCGCTGCCTGCAGCTCCATACAGTCGGCTCCTGCCGCCTCCGCTATCCATCCGGCATACCGCTTTGTAAAGCCAGTCTGTGAATTATAAATCACTATCGTTTTCATGTGCAATCCTCTCTTCCAAATTTTCAATCCCTGCATACAACTTTGACATGAGTCTAAACAGCATTTCCAGTTCTTCTTCCGTATAAACTTCAAAGAGATATTTCAGTTCTTCCTGATATTGGGCAAAATCGTTCTGAAAAAAAACAGCAACCTTTTCCGTAGGGCAGATACACAAAGCCCTTGTGTCACGGGGACTTTTCTGAATTGTAATGAAGCCCTTTTTCACCAGAACATCCGCTATCTTTTTAATATTCTGTCTTGAACAGCCCAGCAGACTGCCCAACTGGGTAAATGTCAGATGTTCTTCCGACTGTCTCACAATTGACAACAGCATAAACTGTTTCAGCGATATTCCCGGGATGTGATTATCAAAAAGTGTCTGCAGCTTATTCCCAGCAATAAACAGCGTACTAAAAACAGCCTTTCGCTGGTTTTCTGAGGTATCTGAAAATTTTGCGACTAAATCATCCAGTTTCATACAGCCCTCCTTATTGGTAACTTGTTACACTTTTATTATAGTAACAAGTTACCAATATGTCAAGCAGCAAAAAAACAGTTTACCTAGTACAGCATATCCTCCTGCCCACACAAGATGTAGTAGCCCCCAAAAAAGTCAGTACTAGTTTTGCCGAAATGATTGAAGAATAGCGTCAATTATGTTATATTTATTTTCGACTCACAAAGTCAACAAATACATTTTACACAGCACATATGTAAAGGTTCGGGGTACATATTTTTATGAATGAAAAGTTTTTTGACCTGAAAAAGGAAAAGCAGGACAGGATGATTAACGCATCCCTTAAAGTGTTCGCCATGAACGGGTATGAACACGCCAGTACCGACGATATTGTCAAGGAAGCGGCAATCAGCAAAGGGCTTTTATTCCACTACTTTATCAGCAAACTGGGCCTGTATTCCTTTATTTATGACTACAGTGTCAGATATATCATGCTGGAACTGTCTACAGGGGTATCTGCGAAAGAGACAGACTATTTTAAACTGCTGGACCAGATTAAATTTGCCCAGCTACAGGTAATGAAAAATTATCCCTACATGCTGCAGTTCATAAACAGCAGTCAGAATGAGGATGTCAGTGAAGCGTTGGTTGAAACAGAAGAAAAGCGTGGGATTCTTCCCAGCCAGTATGCCCAGATTATGGAGCAGGCTGACCATGGCAAATTTAAAAAAGACACAGATGTCAGAATGTTGACAAAAGTACTTGAATTCACAGCGGACGGCCTGATGAGGGAGCAGTTCATGAACGGTTCCTTCCAGCCGGAAATTTACTACAGGGAAACAAAACAGTACTTTGAAATGATGAAAAATCTTTGTTACAAATAAATATAAAAGACAGATAGCGGTAAATAAGAGGGCAGACTAATGAAAGAAACACTTTATACCATACCATTGAACGATGCAGTCAATGCAGGGGACGAATGTCCCTTCTGCTACATAGAGCGTTCTGTAGAACAGGATCTTATGGATTTCGTCTTAGGGTCAGGCTCCTCGTACATGGAAAGCGATGTGCGGGAGCAGACTGACAAGGCCGGCTTTTGCCGGGCACATTTCAAGAAAATGTTCGACTACGGCAATACGCTGGGAAACGGCTGGATTCTGAAAACCCACTATATGCAGATCAACCGGGAAATGAAGGAGCAGTTTAAGAAATTTACGCCCTCTAAGTCCTCTTTTATGGGAAAGCTTAAGAAAAACCCTGAGCGGGAAAACCCTATTGGATTGTGGGTTCAGGAAAAGGAGAAATCCTGCTATATATGCAGGCGTTTTGCCGACACATATGAAAGATACCTGGATACTTTCTTTTTCATGTACAAAAAAGATGCGGATTTCAGGGAACGGATTCTGGGAAGCAAGGGCTTTTGCCTCCACCATTTCGGTGACTTGTGCGAATACAGCGACAGCCGCTTAAATGATAAAGAGAAGAAGGAATTTTATCCTGCCATGTTTGCACTGATGGAAAAGAACATGGAACGGCTGGGGGAGGATGTGTCCTGGCTGGTGGAGAAATTTGATTACCGGAACCAGGATGCAGACTGGAAAAATTCAAAGGATGCCATACAGCGGGGGATGCAGAAATTAAAAGGCGGCTATCCCGCCGACCCGGTATACAAGATGAATAAATAAAGCGCCTTAAAATTTTATGGATTTTTTATACATATTCTCTTTTCAATTTCGCAGAATAGTATTAAGATATTACTTAGATAATCAAATGCTGCCACGCTTTGCGGGCCAGCTTATTGAAGAACACTCGTAACATTTCAGTGCATCTGAACTGTTACGGACAATCGAAAGGAGTACTTATATGTCCAAAAAGTTTGGTAAATTATTACTTTTCTCTGCTGTAGCCGGCGCTGCTGCTTATGGTGCATATCACTATATGCAGACCAAAGACAACGCTCCTTCCCCCGAAAAAGGTGAAGATACGGACGATGATTTTGATGATTTCAGTGAAGATCTTGATGACGATACGGAAGTTACGAAAGAACGTTCTTATGTATCTTTAAATCTTGACAAGGCAGAAGCCATTGCCTCAGAAGCTTTCCACAAAGCAAAAGAAGTCATTGCCGACTCTGTCCAGCAGGTAAAGGACACCGTAAGGTCAGTTGCTGAAAATCAGATTAATTCCGAAAGCAATTTCACAGATTTAACCGCACTGAACAAGGAAAAGGAAGCCGGAGCCGAAAGTGAAGCAACGGGTAACGCAGCCGCAGAACAGACAGAAGAAACGGTTAAGGAAGAACCACAGGCTCCTAACCAGGAACCCGTCCCGGAATCCGCTTCTGAAAACGCTGTCTCCGAAGAAGAAAAAGTGGAAGAATTTTTTGATGACGACTTATAAAAGTTGTAAGGCAATCCCTGCCTCACTTCGCAGGAACGCTTATTGAATTAAAATTGCCAGAAGCCTGGAATCCCCTTTTATCAGCAATTTCTGCTGTCAGCAAGATATGCTGCAGACAAAATGTCCGTTCACAGCCTGATACGGCTGTCGGCGCAGTAACCAGACATTGCTATAGGTAAGGGTTCCAGGCTTTTTTCAGCAGTTGGATTCCCTTTTCCAGTTCCTGCTCCTCCAGTGCACCGTAACCCAGTAGTACAGTGCCCTCATAGGACAGCCCTTCTGCATTTTCTTTCCGCATACAGTCCTTTGATATGCCGTACAGCTTTACACCCTCCCTGGCCGCCGCATCTGTCAGGGTTTTCTCCGGTATATGTTTCCTGCTGGTAAGGAGGATATGCAGCCCTGCATTTTCGCCGGAAATGTCAAAGGCTTTCTCAAAACATCCCAACTGGTTCAGCAGGAAATCATGTCTGACTTTATATATTTTTCTCATTTTATTCAGGTACCGTTCAAAATACCCGTCTTTGATAAATTCATTCAGAATACGCTGGTCAATTCTTGACACAGTGCAGGCATAAAATCCGCAGTTTTCCCTGTAAACTTTCAGAAGGCTTAAGGGCAGCACCATGTAGCCCACACGGATGGCAGGCGCAATAGACTTTGAAAAGGTTCCCATATAAATCACCCTGCCCTCCCGGTCGGAAGCCTGCAGGGCGGGAATGGGCTTTCCCCTGTAACGGAATTCACTGTCGTAATCGTCCTCAATCAAATATCTGCCTTTCTCTTCCTTCGCCCATTTCAGCAGTTCCAGCCGTCTTCCTATGGGCATCACCACCCCCGTGGGGTACTGGTGGGAAGGCATTACATAAACTGCCCTTGCCTTGGTCTGGCGGAGTTTCTCCACATCCATTCCGTTTTCGTCCATAGGAATTGCCTCTATCTCATATGCAAAGGACTGGAATACCCTGTAAGCACGCTTGTAGGTGGGTTCTTCCATGGCGACAGGCACATGTCTGCCCAGAATTTTTTCCAGCAGCATCAGCAGGTAATCTGTCCCGGCCCCTATGATAATCTGTTCCGGGCGGCAGTTGACCCCTCTGGAAGCATGAAGATACCGGCCGATAGTCTCCCTTAGCTGCATGTCCCCCTGGGCATCCCCAAGGGCAAACATCTCACTGTTGGCATCCACCAGAATATTCTTTGTGATTTTTTTCCATGTAGCAAAGGGGAAATCCTTAAGGCTGATGGCATGGGGAGAAAAATCATAGGAGAAATCCAGATCCTCTCCCGTCAGAATTTCACTCGACATTTCTGGTAAAGCCGTCTGCATATCTGCTGGCGCCGGCAGTGCTTCTGACAAATCTTCCGGCTGCAGGTGAAACATATCCTCCGCCTGATTGACAAAATATCCTCTGCAGGGCCGGGCTTCCACATACCCTTCCGCAACAAGCTGGCTATAGGCGAAATCCACCGTACTCCTTGCCACCTGCAAATACTCCGCCAGGGAACGAGTTGAGGGAAGCTTCTCACCTGCAAGAAGCTTCCCTTTTCTTATCTCATCCCTGATATGTTCATAAATCTGCTGATAAAGGCATTTCTCTGCCCCATCTGTTAATTGTATCGTCAGGTCGGCCATCATTAGTTGGCGTTCTTCTCCTTCTCTTTCATCTTTTCAAGCAGGATTTCCTTTGCTTCCCTTGCCTTGTCTTTCATACGGTTGTTGGCTGTCACCGATGTGATGATGGCAGGCAGTATCTTACTTGCCACATCAAACTGCTCATACTCCATGGCAAGCATTGCTATCAGAAATTCCACCGTTGCCTCATCCATGCCGCACATGGGATAGCTTTCCGACTGTCTTGCGTTCAGGAACCCTTCCAATGCATTTTGAAGGAATTCGTCCTCCTCAACTTTCAGTTCCGCATCCTTCTCGTCATATCCCTCCAGTTCCTCGTCAAGCGCTTCCCTCATACTGCGCAGAAGCCATCCTGCTTTTAAGCAGATATACGCTTTCTCGCTTGCCTTTCCGTGCTTTACTATGGTGCTGGCAAGACACAGTTTATATCTCTCCAGTGCTTCCTCGTAAGTGTATGTCTCTTTTTTCTCCTCATAAGGCTTAAAGGACATGGAGATGCTATCCTTCACCGCCTTTATCTGGGACGGGGTAAGGCCCATGAAATAGCGGCTCAAAACGGAATACCCACAGCACTGGCAGACAATCACGTCATATTTGAGCGGTTCAATATTTTCGTATACGGGACGCAGATCCATATCCGTTTTCAGGAGTTTGGCTTTCCCGACCCTCATGGTTCTTTCTTTTATTTTCTGATAACATACCGGACATTCGTAAGTTTTATCAAAAAGATAGTCTTCCTCTTTCATGACCTGCATAGCCGGCTTCGTATCCTTCGGCGGAGTCTCTTTCTTCTTCTCCTCCTCCTGGAACAACTCCTTTTTTTCCAGATTCTTTAGACCAAACTTGCTTAATCCTGACAATAACCCTGACATTTTAATACCTGTTCCTTTCTAAATATCCTAAACTCTTCAAATTCAGACAACTCTCCTGTTTATTGGGCTCTATGCCTTCGGCAGTACATAAGAACTCTTCAATGAAACAATTCTGTTGAATACCAGCGCGTCTTCCCTGGAATCCTTTACATCCACACAGAAATACCCCTGACGGACAAACTGGAAACTGTCATAAGGTTTTGCATCCTTTAAGGATGGTTCCAGGAAACAGTCCTTTAAGACAATCAGGGAATCCGGATTCAGATTGAGGCTTCCGTCCTCATTGTAAACACCCTTTTCCTCGTCAATGATATTTTCATAAAGACGTACCTGCGCCTTTACCGCTTCCTTTACCGGAACCCAGTGTATGGTTCCTTTTACCTTGCGCCCTGTAAATCCGCTGCCACATTTTGTTTCCGGGTCGTAGGTGCAGTGCACCTCAACCACCTTACCGCTTTCATCCCTGACACACCCTGTACAGGTTACAAAATAAGCGTTCATAAGGCGCACCTCATTTCCGGGGAATAAACGGAAATATTTTTTTGGAGGTTCCTCCATAAAGTCCTCTCTCTCAATATAAAGTTCCCTTCCAAAAGGAACCTGCCTTGTTCCCATCTCTTCCTTTTCAAGATTATTGGCAACCTCCAGCATCTCTGTCTTATCTTCCGGGTAATTGTCAATAATCAGCTTGACAGGGTCAAGAACTGCCATCATGCGGGGCCGTTTCAGCTTTAAATCTTCCCTGATGCAGTATTCCAGCATGGCATAATCTGCGGAAGAATTGCTCTTGGATACGCCGCAGAGTTCCACGAACATTTTGATGGATTCCGGGGTAAACCCTCTTCTGCGCAGAGCCGCAATAGACACCAGACGTGGATCGTCCCAGCCGTCTACAATGCCTTCCTCTACCAGCTTCTTAATATACCGTTTGCCTGTTACCACATTGGTCAGATACATTTTCGCAAATTCTATCTGCTTAGGCGGATTGGGATATTCCAGTTCCCTTACTACCCAGTCATACAAGGGTCTGTGATCCTCAAATTCCAAAGTACAGATGGAATGTGTGATTCCCTCAATGGCGTCCTCAATGGGATGGGCAAAATCATACATGGGATAAATACACCACTTATCCCCGGTATTATGATGGGACATATGGGCCACCCTGTAAATAATCGGGTCTCTCATATTTATATTTGGAGATGCCATGTCAATTTTAGCACGGAGCGTTTTCTCTCCGTCCTTAAATTCCCCATTTTTCATTTTTTCAAATAAAGTAAGGTTTTCCTCCATGCTCCGCTCCCGGTTAGGATCATCCTTTCCGGGTTCCGTAAGAGTTCCCCTGTACTCGCGCATTTCTTCCGGAGTCAGGTCGGATACATATGCCTTTCCCTTTTTAATCAGCTTTACCGCTCCCTCATACATCTGCTCAAAATAGTCGGAAGCAAAGAACAGTCTGTCTTCCCAGTCCGCCCCCAGCCACTTGATATCTGCCAGAATGGATTCCACAAATTCTGTCTTTTCTTTGGTTGGGTTTGTATCGTCAAAACGCATGTTGAATTTGCCGTCGTATTCCTTTGCCAGTCCGTAATTAAGAAGGATACTTTTGGCATGGCCGATATGCAGATATCCGTTAGGTTCCGGTGGAAATCTCGTGCGCACGGTATCACATACGCCTTCTGCCAGATCCTTATCAATAATCTGCTCTATAAAATTTCTGGAAACCACCATTTTTTCTTCTTCTGAATAACCCACGTTCATTTCATTTTCACTCATATCTCTCCGGCCCCACTGCCTATCCCGGGGCCTTCCCTCCTGCAATAAATTTCGTATAACCTACGATGTGATATCAAAGCAACATACACCATTGCTATCATATCATACCCCATTCAATTTATAAAGGGAGAATTTTCTGCAGAATCTTCACGGAATCATTGACAAATTTAATTTCATCCAGTTCCCATGCACGTTCTCTTTCCGTCTCCCCAAAGAAAACACGCATACTGATTCTGCCTCTTAGGACTACCGGCATCACTATCACCGATTTCAGCCCCAGCGCCGCAAGTTCTTCTTTTTCCACATCATTTATCATGGAATCGGGCGAAATGACCACCGCCCTCTCCCGCTTAAAAAGAGAAAATTCCCTGCCCTCTGTTTCCTTATCCATATCCCAGCGGTTTTTACCATCACACCACCTTGCCACGATTTCCACCCTGCCGCTTTTTCCTTTGTTGCGGCAAAGTCCTCCGGCGCTTACATTCAGGAAACTCCCTATGCAGGCCAACAGCTTATTTACTGCGGCTTCCCCCTTGTGTCCATTTAAAGGAAGCTGCATCATATCAATAAATACCTTTGACCGCCTGGACTCTTTCTCTGCTTCCTGCTGTTTTTTCCGGCTCTTCCGGCTTTCCTCTTCCGCCCGGAAAGCACAGCGCCTGTCGTGGATCATCATGTCCGTCATACCTCTTATGGCATCAACTGCCCTGGCAAACTGCTTCCTGCCAATCAGGCAGGTGATTCCTTCAAGAGGCGGCTTTTCATAATCTTCCACGTCGTCTGCATCAGAAAGCACGCCACAAACAAGCCAATTGATGACAGGTTTCCCTTCCGCCTTGCCGGATATTACGGCAAGGCGTACATTGGGATAGACTGTCGTCTCAATTGCCTGATCCTCAAGCGTGCTCTCAGATACGCGCAGCAACATGTTTTGAAATTGCTCCCCATCAATTATTTTATTAATTTTTAAAGCTTCTTCCCCGTTGCCTTCCAGAGAAGTCAACGGATTTCCCTGACTGTCCAGACAGCATACAAAGATATTCGCCATATCGCAGAAATGTCTCTGCCACCGTTCCAACTCTTTCCCTTCAAAAAAGTTCTCCGGCTGCTGCTTAGTCCCTTCACTGCCAATTGGATTTTCCTGCTTATCCACAAAGACCATGCTCCTTCCGTCTTACTCGTCAACGCTGTAATTGGGCGCTTCCTTGGTGATATGGATGTCATGTGGATGGCTTTCTTTCAGGGATGCCGCAGAAATCTTGACAAATCTTCCTTTTTCCTTCAATTCTTCAATTGTAGCGGTTCCGCAGTATCCCATTCCTGAACGGAGCCCTCCCATCAGTTGGAATACTGTATCTTCAATCGTACCCTTGTATGCCACGCGCCCTTCCACGCCCTCCGGCACCAGTTTCTTGGCATTTTCCTGGAAATAACGGTCCTTGCTGCCGTTTTCCATGGCGGCAATGGAACCCATGCCTCTGTAAACCTTGTATTTCCGTCCCTGGTATAATTCAAAAGTTCCGGGGCTTTCATCGCATCCTGCAAAAATGCTTCCCATCATACATACGTTTCCGCCTGCGGCAATGGCTTTGGTCATATCCCCGGAATACTTGATGCCGCCGTCCGCAATAATCGGGATGCCGTATTCCTTTGCCACCTCATAAGCGTCCATAATGGCTGTAATCTGGGGTACGCCAATACCGGCAACCACGCGGGTGGTACAGATAGAGCCAGGCCCGATACCTACTTTGACCGCATCCGCCCCTGCTTCAATCAAATCCCTTGCACCCTCGCCGGTAGCCACATTACCTGCAATCACCTGCAGTTCCGGGTACTTTTCTTTAATCATCCGAAGACTGTGAAGTACGTTTTCGGAATGGCCGTGTGCACTGTCAAGCACAATAACATCCACCTTTGCATCCACCAGGGCGCCTACCCGGTCCAGCACATTGGCGGTAATGCCCACCCCTGCGCCGCAGAGCAGCCTTCCCTGCCCGTCCTTGGCCGATAAGGGATATTTGATCGTCTTTTCAATATCTTTAATAGTAATAAGCCCTACCAGATTATAATCATCATCTACAAGGGGAAGCTTTTCCTTTCTTGCCTTTGCAAGAATCTGCTTGGCTTCCTCAAGGGTAATCCCCGCCTTAGCCGTAATCAGCCCCTGGGAGGTCATGGACTCCTTGATTTTCTTGGTAAAGTCTGTTTCAAACTTTAAATCCCTGTTGGTAATGATTCCTACTAATTTGCGTCCTTCCGTAATCGGCACGCCTGAAATACGGAATTTCCCCATCAGTGCATCTGCATCTGCCAATGTATGATCCGGGGTCAGTGAAAAAGGATCTGTGATAACACCGTTTTCTGATCTCTTTACTTTATCCACCTCTTCCGCCTGTGCCTCAATGGACATGTTCTTGTGGATGATTCCGATACCGCCCTGCCTGGCCATTGCAATTGCCATCCGGTGTTCGGTAACAGTGTCCATCCCTGCACTCATCATAGGGATGTTAAGCTTGATTTTCTTCGTCAGCCACGTTGACAAATCCACTTCATTCGGAACGATCTTTGAGTAGGACGGTACCAACAGCACGTCGTCAAAAGTAATTCCTTCACCAATTATCTGGCCCATTTTCTCTCCTCCTGTGATATATATTTACTTTTATCTTTACCATAATTTATATTCTGACAATACTGCATCCTCCCATAGTTTATTATAAACGGAAAATACCCTTACCGTTTACTATGGAATCCGGTTCCCGGATAGTATCAGTCTCTGAATACCTTTCTTGGGGCTACAAGCTGCATTACCTTGATCATCTCGTCATTGGGTTCAAAAATAACCTTCCGGCTTCCTTCATAATAAAATACGTATCGTACTTCCGGCTGCTTCTCCTCCCCGGAACTGTAATCAACCGTCTTATCATTCCGGTTTCTGTAGTTATCCAGATGCCAGGATTTCAAAGGGGCAACGATTTCCATTTTGTCCAGTTCAAAGGAAGCTACTCTCTTACGTCTTGTCTTGGCCATGACCTTGTCCACAGTCAGTTCCTTGTCCACATAAAGATATTCATATTCCAAATCCGAGTTCAGATAAATAAAATAAGCGGCAACCCCAATTGCAATACCAATCAGCAGCGCCGGTATGATTATAAAACCCACCAGTATAAACAGGGCTGCCAGCATAATAGACAAAATCCTAAGAAGTGTCATATACGCCGGAGTTTTTCTTTTCACAAGCCATTCTACATATGTTTCGTTCATATTCAACCTCCAATTTGTCCGCGCCAGCCTCCATATCAGGGCGGGCAGATGTGTATTATATCTATGATAGTATATTTTTTAAAAAGTTTCAAGTAATATAAAGGTTCCTTTTGCTTTTTCATGAAGAGTAATTGTTACTGTTCACACAGACCTGCGCATTTACTGCGCTGGTCGTAAGAAAGTG
>CAMWUN010000009.1 GCA_947177425.1 uncultured bacterium | reverse complement strand
CTCCATTGTTTTCTGTAGAAGAACGTGTTAAGATATTACAGGAAGCAGTCAGGGATATTCCCAATGTGAAGGTGGAATCTTTCAGCGGTCTTTTGGTGGATTACGCCAGATCACGGGATGTCCACGTTGTCATCAGGGGTCTCAGGGCCATCACCGACTTTGAATACGAACTTCAGAACGCACAGACCAATGCGAAGCTTTCAGACGGCGGTCTGGACACTGTTTTCCTTACCACCAGTCTGGAATATGCCTACCTAAGTTCCTCCAGCGTGAAGGAAATCGCAAGCTTTAACGGGGACATTTCCATGTGCGTGCCTGATTTTGTGGCAAGACTGGTATACCGGAAGTATGGATTTGAAAAAATGTAAGCGGGGGAAAGCGCATGAGCAGCAGAATCGAACAGTTAATTGATGAGATTGAAGAGTACATTGACGGCTGTAAATATCAGCCCCTTTCAAACAGCAAGATTATTGTAAATAAAGAGGAAATCGACGAGCTTCTCCGGGAACTGCGCATGAAGACGCCGGACGAAATCAAAAGATACCAGAAGATTATCAGCAATAAAGAAGCTATTTTAAATGATGCACGCGCCAAGGCGGAGGCGCTTATTAATGATGCAACCCTTCATACCAATGAACTGATTAATGAACATGAGATTATGCAGCAGGCTTATGCCCAGGCCAACGAAGTGGTGAAGATGGCCACCCAGCAGGCCCAGGAAATTCTGGACAATGCAACTATTGAGGCCAACAATGTGCGCATGGCCGCCATGCAGTATACCGACGATATTCTCGCCAATGTGGAAAATCTTATGAACCAGACCATCAGGACTACCACAGACCATTATGAAAGCTTTATCGGCGCACTGAACCATTATAATGATGTGGTAAATGCAAACAGAGTGGAATTAAATCCCCCTGAGCCGGACAAGTTTATTGGTGAAATCCCGGAAGATACGCCGGGAGGCGCAAATGGCGGCGGAGACAGCCTTAATCTGGATTTAATTTAAAACATGGATTCTGACCCGGTTTACCTAAGAAAAGGAAGCCGGGTCTTTTCTTCCCGCGGCAGCAAGCCAGAGTAAGGACTGCCCTGTCTGGCTACCGTGGGCGTTGACTAAGCTGACCTAAAAGGCGGCAGTATTTGACAGGAGCGGTAAATTTGAAACAGATATTTTTTTCCATAAAAGGACTTTGTATTTTTCTGGCGGTTCCCTTCTTCCTTGGAGCCCTTCTTTTTCCTGCCAGTGTAAAGGCAGACCAGACGATAGTCATTGTCATCGACCCGGGGCATGGGGGAAAAAATTTGGGGGCCCAGTATGAGGGCTATACGGAAAAGGACATGACCATGATTACGGCAAAAGCCATGAAGGAGGAACTGGAAAAATATGAAGGGGTGGCAGTCTATCTTACCCATGAGGAAGATGCTGATATGAGCATTAAAGACAGGGCTCTTTTCGCAAAGAACAGGGATGCGGATTTTCTGTTCTGCCTTCATTATAACATGTCGGAATACCATACGCTGTTCGGCTCCGAAGTCTGGGTGCCTGCCCAGGGAGAATATTATGCCAAAGGCTATTCCTTTGCCCAGATACAGATGAAAGAATTTTCGGATATAGGGCTGAATTCCAGAGGCATTAAGACAAGGCTCAACGACAGGGATGAGAATTATTATGGAATCCTGCGGTACTGTACCCAGGAGAACGTGCCCTCTGTGCTGATTGAGCACTGCCATCTGGATCATGACAAGGACAAGCCGTTTTACCAGCAGGGAGAGGAACAGTTAAAGGAATTCGGGCGTATGGACGCCGCTGCAGTGGCGAAATATTTTGGTTTAAAATCCTCTGTCCTTAACGTGGATTACAGTGATTTTCCCGTGCCGGAGACAAAAGTTCCTGCCAGTATCGTAAGGCCCGACAAAACCGAACCGGAGCTGTGCCGGATTGAAGTATCTGACATTGACCAGGAAACCGGGCAGGTGACAGTCCGTATGGAAGCCTGGGATGGGGACAGTTATATACTTTATTACAATTACAGTCTGGACGGAGGGAACACCTTTACCCTGCCAGAGCCGTGGCCCAGACCGGATGGCTGGAACAAGTCGGCCAGAGAACATACCTTTGCCATAACCGTGCCCTTTGACCAGCCTGTCACCCTTGTGGCAGGGGCAAGCAACGGTTATGATGTGTGGGCCCAGAGCGGCCCGGTTTCCATAGACCCTGTACCTGACCCGGAACGGCTCCGGGAAGAAGAAAGGATTAAGCAGGAAAAAGCCCTGCGGGAAGCCCAGAAGCAGTATCAGGAAATCACTTATGAGGACACAGCAGGGCAGGAAGAAGCCGGAAACATAAGCATGGTTCTGGCGGTGCTCATAGGCATCATTGTCCTGTGTATGCTGTTTGTATCCTTTTTTATGGCAAGAGCCATATCTTCGCTGTTAAAAGGTAATAAAAAACGGTGATGGCTGTAAGAATCATCTTGTGCATCACATACTCTGTGACAGAAAGATTTGTGTTTTTAATCATACTATAGGTCTGGGCGATACAGGAAAGTCCGCCAAATGGAAGGATGCACAGGACAAAGAAAGGCGCCTGGTCCCCCAGAATTCCTATCCCGCCTGTGATTTCAAGAAGGCAGCCTGCGCTTCCCATAAAAATATGGGAAGCCTGGCTGTCTAAATGGAGGATTTTGGAAGCAAGAGCAGGGAGGATGAAAAGGAGATTGAAAAATATCATATAACCTCCAAGCCTTGCAATACTGGTAAGAGAACTGAAAACCGACTCGTCAAGAGCTTTTGCAAGGGAAGTAATCCGCTGACCGGAACAGTATTTATGACTGTCCGGGTCAATAGTTCTCCGGTATACAGTATACCGGAGAAAAAGACCGTAAAGAAGAGGAAGCCCGTACATACCTGCCAGAAAAAAGAACTTTTTTCCAGGAGAAATTTCCCCGAAAGAAAGGGTGGGCAGCACAAAACTTAAGAAATAGACAGGCCCTATATTATTGCAGAAAGCCAGCAGGAAGGAAGCTTCCTTGTGGGAAATCTGTTTCTGGTTATAAAGCTGGGCCGCCACGTGGGCGCCCATGGGGAACCCACACAAAAAACCAATGACCATGCCATAAATGCAGGAGTCGTTTACCTGAAAAAGCCTTCCCAGAACCGGCTTCAGGATTCTGACAAAAGAACTGGTCAGGTTCATGCGGATAATAATACCGGAAAGGACCATAAATGGAAAAAGAGTAGGGATCATTTTCCCGAACCAAAGGTTCAGCCCGTTCAGGGCAAGGGAAAGGCAGTCAGCCGGAAAAAGAAGGATGACTGCGGTCAGCCCGAAAGCCAGAAGTGTATAAATCAAACGCTGCCACCTTTTGCAGGCCAGCTTATTGATATAAAATTTCAGTTTCATGATAGGCTCTTTTCCACTTTTGTGTTATGATAATATTTATGAGAATTGACAGACTATTATGCGAAATGAATATAGGTTCCAGAAGCCAGGTGAAAGAACTGGTCAAAAAGGGCCTTGTGCTGGCGGACGGGGAACTGGTCAGGCGGCCGGAAACACAGGTAGATGAAATGAATGTGCGGATTACCTGTAAGGGACAGGAATACTGCTACCGCCCTTATGTATATTATATGATGAACAAGCCTCCCGGCGTGGTTACTGCCACTGTAGACGGAAGGGAGCGGACAGTTCTGGATTTGCTGAAAGAACAACTGCAAAAAGAGCGGGAGGATTTGACAGGGGTTCCCATAAAAGATATCTTCCCTGCAGGACGTCTGGACAAGGATACGGTGGGGCTTCTTCTGCTTACTAATGATGGAAACCTTGCCCACCGCCTCCTTTCACCGAAAAAGCATGTGCCGAAAAAGTATTTTGTAAGGACAGACAGCCCCATTACCAGAGAAACCGCAGATTTACTTGAAAAAGGTGTGGATATGGGGGAGGGGGAAATCAGCCGCCCTGCTCTGTGTGAGATAACGGACAGCCGTGCATGCTTCCTTACCATTACAGAGGGAAAATACCATCAGGTAAAACGGATGTTCCAGGCGGCAGGACTTACCGTTATTTTTTTAAAGCGCCTTTCCATGGGACCTCTTATGCTGGATGAGGGGCTGAAAGAGGGACAGGTACGTGAATTAACGAAGAAAGAGGTTGCAGACTTATGCTCCATAACATAGAAGCAGTATTATTTGATTTGGACGGTTCCCTTGTAGATTCCATGTGGATCTGGCGTGATATTGACATTGCATACCTGCAGAAATTCAAAATAGCCATGCCGGAAGGGCTTCAGGCCGCAATAGAAGGCATGAGCTTTTCGGAAACGGCAGTTTATTTTAAGGAGACTTTCCACATACCAGACTCTTTGGAACAGATTAAGGAAGAGTGGACCCGGATGGCCTGGGATAAGTATGCCAGCCAGGTACCTCTTAAAAAGGGGGCGGATGCCTTTATTGCATATTGCGTAAGCAAGGATATCCGGCTGGGCATTGCCACCAGCAATTCCAGGGCCCTTGTGGAAAATGTGCTGAAAGTCCATGGACTGCTGGAACATTTTGCCGGCATTGTGACAGCCTGTGATGTGTCCAAAGGCAAGCCTGCCCCCGATGTTTATCTGGAAGCGGCCAGACGGTGTCAGGCGGAGCCCGCAAAATGTCTGGTATTCGAGGATATTGTGCCCGGCATACTGGCAGGTAAGGCGGCTGGCATGAAAGTCTGCGCTGTGGCGGATGAATACTCCTTGCACCAGAGTCGGGAAAAGCGGGAACTGGCAGATTATTACATAGAAGATTATTCTGATATTATGGCAGGCATTTCCCTGCAGGGAGGTTTGGTTTGAGCAGCGGATTTTTACCTGTTTCCAGACAGGATATGGATGAAAAAGGAATTGACCAGCTTGATTTCGTATATGTGACTGGGGATGCCTATGTGGATCATCCCTCTTTCGGCCATGCCATCATCAGCAGGGTACTGGAAGCCCACGGCTACAGTGTGGGAATTATTTCCCAGCCAGACTGGAAGAATCAGGAGAGCATTGATATTTTGGGAAGGCCCAGGCTTGCCTTTCTGATATCCGGCGGCAATATGGATTCCATGGTGAACCATTATTTTGTATCTAAAAAGAAACGCCCCGCGGATGCTTATACGCCGGGAGGCATTATGGGGAAACGTCCCGATTATGCCACAGTGGTGTACGGGAATCTGATACGCAGGAAATATAAGGACGTGCCTGTGATTATCGGGGGGATTGAGGCCAGTCTGCGGCGTCTTGCCCACTATGATTACTGGAGCAATTCCCTGAAACGTTCCATTTTGCTGGACAGCCAGGCAGACCTTATCTCTTATGGGATGGGGGAGCGTTCCATTGTAGAAATTGCCGACGCCCTTGCCTCGGGCATTGCCCTGAAGGACATTACCTTTATTCCGGGCACAGTTTATAAGACCAGGGATATATCCGGCATCACCGGATTTTCAGATAAGAGTCTTAACGCCCTGATGCTTCCGGGGTATGATGAGATGAAAGCAGAACCTTCCAGATATGCCGAAAGCTTTGCCGTCCAGTACCAAAATACAGACCCTTTTACCGCACGGATGCTGGCGGAAAGCTATTCTGGCGGGCTTTTTGTGGTGCAGAATCCGCCCCAGAAACCTCTGTCCACCCAGGAGATGGATGGGGTTTATGGTCTGCCATATATGCGCACCTATCATCCATCCTATGAAGAAGCGGGCGGTGTTCCGGCTGTGGAGGAAATCAAATTTTCCCTAATCAGCAACAGAGGGTGTTTTGGGGGATGCAGTTTCTGTGCCCTGACTTTCCACCAGGGGCGGATTATCCAGACCAGAAGTCATGAATCCATTCTGGAAGAAGCAGAAATGATGATTCAAGATCCCTCCTTTAAAGGATATATTCATGATGTAGGCGGCCCTACCGCCAATTTCCGTCATCCTTCCTGCGAAAAGCAGTTAAAGTCCGGGGTGTGTAGGAACAGACAGTGCCTGTATCCGGCTCCCTGCCCGAACATGAAGACGGATCACCAGGATTATCTTTCCCTTCTTAGAAAACTGCGGGCACTGCCGGGGGTGAAGAAAGTATTTATCCGATCGGGCATCCGGTTTGATTATCTGCTGGCGGACGGAAATGATGCCTTTTTTCGGGAACTGGTGGCCCATCACATAAGCGGGCAGCTTAAAGTGGCGCCGGAACATATTTCAGAGACTGTCCTTGCAAAAATGGGAAAGCCAAGGCGCAGTGTCTATGAGAAATTTGTCAAAAAGTACAGGAAACTGAATGAAGAGATGGGCAAAAAACAGTTTCTGGTGCCTTATCTTATGTCTTCCCATCCAGGCTCTGCCTTAAAGGAAGCCATAGAACTGGCCGAATATCTCCGGGATTTGGGATATATGCCGGAACAGGTGCAGGATTTTTATCCCACCCCGTCCACACTTTCTACCGTCATGTACTATACGGGAATTGATCCCAGAAACGGACAGGAAGTGTATGTATGCCGTAACCCTCATGAAAAAGCCATGCAGAGGGCCTTGATCCAATACAGGAATCCTAAAAACCATGGTCTTGTGGAGGAAGCCCTTTTGAAGGCGGGAAGGGAAGATTTAATTGGTTTTGATAAAAAATGTCTGATACGCCCCAGGGGAAAAATGCCAAACACTGCCCATGGACAGGGGCAGAAGGGCAGATATGTGTCTGACCAGCCTGGTCAAAAGCGGCCTGCCCACAAGAAAAAGAAGACCATCCGCAATATTCATAAAAAGAAAAGTTAGTAAATAAAAAAATAGCGAAAAAAGAAGTGATAAGTCAAATGTCCGAATGCAGGACAGAAGGAGACAAGAGTTTGAAGAGAGCAGTAAAAGGAAATTTTGGATATCTGGCGGCGAAACGCCGCTGGGCGGCGGCAAGGACAGTTCTGTATTTTGCCATATCCCTGTCTTTGTTTATTGCAGGAATTGTGACTACAGGTTCAAAGGAAAACCTGCTCACAATTGTTGCAGTGCTGGGCTGTCTTCCAGCCTGCAAAAGTCTGGTGGATGTGATTATGCTGTTTCGGGCGACTGGATGCAGCAGCCGGGTAAGGGAGGCCCTTATACCGGCACAGGGGCGGCTGATTGGCATGTATGATATGTATTTTACATCCTACCAGAAGAATTTTGCCATCAGCCATATGGTTGTGGAGGGTAAAATCATTCTGGGTTATACAGAAAGCGGAAAGTGTGACATGAAAGCCTGTCAGGAGCATTTACAGACCATGTTAAAGCAGGGTGGTTTTAAGGATATGACCATCAAAATTTCTGACAACCTGGAAACTTATACAGGACAGCTTAAAAATTTAAACCAGATGGAACAGGATAACGATCCGCAAAAGGACGATGAAGTCAGGAGTATCCTTTATGATATTTCCCTATAAAGCAGGTGAAAAAGATGCAGGAGACAAAAATAGGAACAAACGAAGCCGGACAGCGGCTGGATAAATTTCTCCAAAAATATATGCCCCTGGCCCCGGTATCCTTTTTTTATAAAATGCTCCGTAAGAAAAATATTACTCTTAACGGGAAAAAAGCCCAGGGAAATGAAAAGCTTATGGAAGGAGATCAGGTACGCTTTTTCCTGTCGGAGGAAACCATACAAAGGTTTCGGGAAAGTCTGCCTGATATAAAGGAATATGAGGCCGCCTTCCGTAAACTGAAGGGCATTTCCGTACTTTATGAGGATGACCATATCCTTGTCATGAATAAACCGGCAGGAATTCTCTCCCAGAAAGCAGGGGCGGGAGATCTGTCTTTAAATGAATGGATGATTGGCTGTCTGCTGGAAAGCGGGGCATTGGAACAGAGCCAGCTTTCCACTTACAAACCCTCCGTCTGCAACCGTCTGGACCGGAATACCTGGGGGCTGGTCATCGGGGCAAAATCTCTTCCAGGCAGTCAGGAGATGAACCGGTTAATCAGCGCCCATGCCATAGGAAAATATTACCGTATGCTGGTAAAGGGGCGTGTGGACAGGGAAGAAACATTAGAAGGGTATCTTATAAAGGATGAAAAGACCAACAAAGTCTCTCTCTCTATGAAAGGCAGCGAAGACGCTTCCTTTATAAAAACCAGATATTACCCTGTCAGACATCTGTCAGACAAAACTTTGGTGGAAGCCCAGCTTATTACCGGAAAAACCCATCAGATACGTATTCATTTGGCCCAGGCAGGACATCCTTTGCTGGGAGATTATAAATATGGCGACAAAAAATGGAACGATGGATATAAAAATAAGTATGGGATAGACAGCCAGCTTTTAAGCGCGTGCCGTCTGGAGTTTCCTTCCATGGAGGAGCCTTTTGGAAAATTAAGCCGGAAAGTCATAACAGCGCCGCTCCCAGAAATCTTCCAAAGACTGATTAGTGAAAGCAGAAAGGCATAAATAAGCATGGCTACATGGAATTCCAGAGGACTAAGGGGCTCCACCTTAGAAGACCTTATCAACAGGACAAATGAAAAATACCTTGAGAACGGCCTTGCGCTGATACAGAAAATCCCTACCCCCATTACCCCCATCAATATTGATAAGGCTACCAGACATATCACCCTTGCTTATTTCGACCAGAAAAGCACTGTTGACTATATTGGGGCTGTACAGGGGATCCCTGTATGTTTCGACGCCAAGGAATGCGCCATTGACCGTTTTTCCCTTCAGAACATCCATGAGCATCAGGTAAATTTCATGGAACAGTTTGAAAAGCAGAAAGGAATCGCTTTTTTTCTGATATATTTTTCACACAGGGATGAATTCTATTACCTGCCCTTTGAAATCTTCAAATATTTCTGGGACAGGGCAAAGGGAGGGGGACGAAAAAGCTTCCTCTATGAGGAACTGAATCCTGACTATGTCCTGCCTAAAAAGCATGGGGTGCTGGTTCCCTACCTTGATGTGTTAAGCAAAGATTTGGAGGAGAGGGATGCCATTGACAAATGAGATGGGATTTAGTATACTTATCGGTGGTTTACTTCGCTAATACAGTAGCGGATTAACGCTTTAAAATGATAAAGACAGAAATGAGGGAATTTATGAACCGACAACTGCTTCACACGCCGGAAGGCGTCAGGGATATTTATGGGAAAGAATATGCCGGGAAACTGGCGGTGGAGGAATTGATCCATAACCGTCTGAACCTGTATGGATATCAGGACATCCAGACGCCCACCTTTGAATTTTTTGATGTGTTTTCAAGAGAAACAGGCACCACCCCTTCCAAAGATTTATATAAGTTTTTTGACAAGGAGGGAAATACCCTGGTGCTTAGGCCGGATTTTACCCCTTCCATGGCAAGGTGTGCCGCCAAATACTTTATGGATGAGGATATTCCTGTCCGTTTCTGCTATGTGGGAAACACGTTTACCAACACCAGCAGCCTACAGGGAAAATTAAAAGAAGTGACCCAGATGGGGGCCGAGCTTATCTGCGACGGCACCCCGGAGGCGGACGGAGAGATGATTGCCATGGTGGTGGAATCCCTTCTTGCCGCCGGGCTGAAAGAGTTTCAGGTAAGCATAGGGCAGATTGAATATTTTAAAGGCATCTGTGCACAGGCAGGTTTGGATGAACAGACGGAAAGTGAACTGCGTAAATTTATATCCGGGAAAAATATTTTCGGCGCACAGGAGCTTTTGGCAGGCTGTGGATTAAAAGAGTCTCACTGCGATATGCTTCTTAAGGTGACGGACTGCTTCGGCTCTATGGAAATACTCAAAACCGCCCGGGAACTGGTTTCCAATGAACGCTCCCTAAGGGCTGTGGAGCGGCTGGAAAAGCTTTATCAGGTTCTCTGCCAGTATGGTGTAGAGAAATATATTTCCTTTGATTTGGGGATGCTCAGCAAATATAATTACTATACAGGGGTTATTTTTAAAGTGTATACCTACGGCGTGGGGGAACCTGTGGTCAAAGGCGGCAGATATGACAACCTCCTTGGCTACTTCGGGAAAGAAGCCCCGGCAATCGGTTTTGCTGTTGTGATTGACGACCTGCTCTTAGCCCTTGCAAGGCAGAACACGGCCTTTGTAAAAGAAGACCTTACTTACCTTACCTACAATGATTCCAGCTATGCCAGTATGCTGGCTAAGGCAAAGGAATTAAGGGCCCGGGGAAAACGGACTGCCCTTATTCCTGAGCAGGCGAACAATCCTAAGGATTATAATCCTAGGGATAAGTTTTCTCAAGAGGATAATGTTTCTGAAGCTGATAATACTTCTCAAGGGGAAAGTCATGGGCAGGAGGATAAGTTATGAGTAAAGACAGATATTTAACCTTTGCACTGGGAAAAGGCAGGCTTGCAGATAAAACCCTTGCCCTTCTGGAGCAGATTGGTATCACCTGCCAGGAGATGCAGGACAAAAATACAAGGAAGCTGATTTTTGTCAATGAGGAGAAAAAATTAAAATTCTTTCTCTCCAAGGGGCCGGACGTGCCCACCTATGTGGAATATGGGGCGGCGGATATTGGTGTGGTGGGGAAAGACACCATTTTGGAGGAGAACAGAAGAGTGTATGAAGTTCTTGATTTGGGGTTTGGCAAATGCCGCATGTGTGTGTGCGGGCCTTCCCCGGCCAAAGAACTTCTCCTTCACCATGAGCGCATCCGTGTGGCTACCAAATATCCCATTATTGCCAAGGATTATTTCTACAATAAGAAGCATCAGACTGTGGATATTATTAAGCTGAATGGCTCTGTGGAACTGGGGCCTATTGTGGGGCTTTCGGACGTGATTGTGGACATTGTGGAGACTGGTTCCACCCTTAAAGAAAACGGGCTGGAGGTATTAGAGGAAATCTGTCCCTTATCTGCCAGAATGATTGTAAATCAGGTAAGCATGCAGATGGAAACAGAGCGCATCAAGGGTCTGATTTCGCAGTTGAAAGAATTGTGCTGATATCTTAATATCAAATTTTATAGTAAATTGAAAGGAAAATCCATGCGTATTATAGAATTAAATGATAAGACCAAAAATAACCTGCTGGAAAATCTTTTGAAGAGAAGCCCCGGCAGTTACGGACAGTATGAGCAGACAGTAAATGAAATTATCCGTGAAGTGCGCCAAAGGAAAGACGAGGCGCTCTTTGCATATACCTTAAAGTTTGATAAATGCACCGTCACCGCAGACACCATCAAAGTCACTGATGAAGAGATAAAGGAAGCCTATGAAGTGACTGACCCTGAATTTGTGGCTGTGATGAAAAAAGCAGCGGCCAACATTACGAAATTCCACGAAAAGCAACGGCATAACAGTTGGTTTTCTCCGGAAGCTGACGGCACGATTCTGGGCCAGAAGATTACGCCCATTGAAAGGTCGGGGGTTTATGTGCCCGGCGGCAAAGCAGCATATCCTTCCAGTGTTCTCATGAATGTACTGCCTGCAAAAGTGGCAGGAGTGTCCAGAATTATTATGACCACACCGCCCGGTGCAGACGGGAAGGTCAACCCCGGAACGCTGGTTGCCGCCCACATTGCAGGAGTGGATGAGATCTATAAGGCCGGAGGCGCACAGGCCATTGCCGCCATGGCCTTTGGGACGGAAAGTATCCCCCGGGTGGACAAGATTACCGGGCCGGGAAATATTTTTGTTGCCCTGGCAAAGAAGGCCTGTTTTGGTTATGTAAGTGTGGATTCCATTGCCGGCCCCAGTGAAATTCTGATACTTGCCGATGAGAGCGCCAATCCTAAGTTTATTGCCGCTGACCTCCTTTCCCAGGCTGAGCATGACGAGATGGCAAGCGCTATTTTAATCACCACAAGCCGCCCCCTTGCACAGCAGGTTTCCAGAGAGGCTGACGCCCTTGCGGAAACCCTTTCCAGAAAGGAAATTATACAGGCATCCCTTGACAATTACGGTTATATACTGATAGCGGAAAATATGGACCAGGCTATAGAGGCCGCCAACGAAATTGCTTCCGAGCATTTGGAAATCCTTACCATAAATCCTTTTGAGATTATGACAAAAATCAAAAACGCAGGGGCTGTTTTTCTTGGGGAATATTCTTCGGAGCCTTTGGGGGATTATTTTGCAGGGCCTAACCATATTCTTCCAACCAACGGCACCGCAAGGTTTTTTTCCCCCTTAAATGTGGATGATTTCATGAAAAAGACCAGCATTATCTCTTATTCCAGAGAGGCCCTTTTTGCGGTACATAATGAGATTGAACTGTTTGCACAAAAAGAGGGCTTGACGGCGCACGCAAACTCTATTAAAGTTAGATTTGAATGATATACAAATGCCAAAAAAGGAAATAACTATAACATGAACAGCTACAAAAAATTGATACCATGCATTTACCTTTTAAACAAAAAAGCCGTTGCCGGATTTAAGGACAGTACAGTTATCAGTGAAAATCCGGCATCCCTTGCCAGATTCTACTGGGAAAACAATGCCGATGAACTGATTGTCTTTGACCTTTCCTGTGATGACGAAGCCCATGAAGAGGCTCTTGACATGATACAGATTATTTGCAGGGAAGCCCAGATACCCGTAATCGGCGCAGGCAATGTGAAACGCATGGAGGATATTAAGAAACTCCTTTATGCCGGCTGTGCAAAGGCGGCGCTGAATTATTCCAAAGAAGATAATGTGGAACTGACGAAAGAGGTTTCCCTTAAATTCGGCAAAGACAAGATTCTTGCCTGCATTGCAGAAGCCTCGGAGATAGAAGCAAACGAGGGGATTCTTACGGAATTTGTGGAGCAGGTGATTTTAATCGGCGTAAAAACCATCAAAAAAGCCATTGAAGTGTCAAAGATACCGATAATTGTCACTCTGCCTGAGGTATCTCTGGATAAAATCATAGAACTTTTGTCCTATGAAATCATTGCAGGCATCACCGGGCCTGCCATCAACGAAAATGTAAAGGAATTAAATGACATTAAAGATTTATGTGCAGGAAACGGTGTGAAGGTCAAAATTTTTGAGCCTGCCATTAAGTGGGAAGAATTTAAAAAGAATTCTGACGGCCTGGTGCCGGTGGTGGTACAGGATTATAAAACCCGGGAAGTCCTTATGGCTGCCTATATGAATGAGGAAGCCTATCTTGCCACATTAAAGAGCGGCCGGATGAACTACTACAGCAGGAGCCGTAAAGAGCAGTGGTTAAAGGGCGAAACCAGCGGACATTTCCAGTATGTGAAGGAACTGACTGCCGATTGCGACAAGGATACGATTCTTGCTAAAGTTTCCCAGGTGGGAGCTGCCTGCCATACAGGAAGCCGGAGCTGCTTCTTTAACGAAATCATGAAGAAAGAATATGATGTGACCAATCCTCTTGAAGTCTTTGAATCGGTGCTTAATGTAATCAAAGACCGGAAGGTTCATCCTAAGGAAGGTTCTTATACCAATTACCTTTTTGACAAAGGTATTGACAAAATATTAAAGAAACTTGGGGAAGAAGCCACGGAAATTGTCATTGCGGCCAAAAATCCCAATGCCAATGAGATTAAATATGAAATTGCCGATTTCCTTTACCATATGATGGTTCTTATGGTTGAGAAAGGTGTAACTTGGGAAGAAATCACAGACGAACTTGACCGTAGATAATACTCCGTAATCAACATCAATTCGTTTTACGAACCGTCTTATTACAATAATCCGGCTCGCAAAGAGTGGCAGTGTTTGTTGGATTAAACGCTGTTCTGCGAAGGGTAGCAGCGTTTGATGTTTTATGCGCCGCGTAAGTTTACGCGGCGCATATTTCGCCTGCTGCGTGCATATTTTTTTATAAACCAAAGCATGGACTTATATATGAGCAAAACAAATGGAAAAATAAATACCAGAGTAAACGCTGCCAAAAAACTGGAACTGATAAAGGCAATCCGTATGCAGAACCAGTACAACAGGCAGCTTTTCAGGCATCGGGAAGGGATTCTCTACTCCGGACCTGCCCAGGGACATTATGGGGAACTGTACAGTCTGGAAGAGCCGCAAAACCCGGCCCCTGCCGTCCCCGAAGATAATAAAAGCACCATGAGCGGATTCAGGCTCCGTTTTATGATTGCGCTGATTCTGCTGCTTTCTTTTGTTTTGTGCGACGCCAACAATATCAGCTACGGAGGCGAAAATGCGGATACCATATTTGAGCGGATTACCAGCAGCCCGGATGTCGGGGAATTGCTGGATATGTTTCCCTGAATTATAACGAATATAGAATCAGAAATGCAATTGAGTAAATGTTAAATACATGATAAAATAAAGTCAAAATGATAACACCTGGCGGTGAACTCATTTATGATATCTCCGTGATGAAATCCCAGCGGTATACAATCAAAGAAATATTTGAGAAAAAGCTTTTGTTTCTGATTCCCTTTTATATTTTTTCCCATGAAAGCCGGTTTGAAGAATATGAGCAGGATAATTTGAAGCTGGAATTGTTAAAACAGGAGTATGAGCAGATAAAGAACAGACTTGAGGAACTGCTAAATCAAGGGATAATAAGTGAATATACAAGATGTACAATTATCGATATGGCCAATAAAGTGCTGGAGCATATTGCGAAAAAAGTAGGATGTACCGTTTCAGAAGTTCTGGATACATTAAAAATGTTTGGCATATAACGTCTCATATCCTGAAAATTACCAGCCTTGTAGTTCAAGCAGGGCTGGTAATTAATTGTATAGATTACATGCAAACTGTGCCATGCGGAGTCGTCAGCGTAGAAATGAGGAAAATATGAGGAACTTGGCATTAAGCGATGAAATATTGATGCAGGTAGAGAAACCTGCCCGTTATATTGGAAATGAGGTAAACGCAGTCATAAAGGATAAAAAGGAAGTGGAAATCCGTTTTGCCATGTGCTTTCCCGATGTATATGAAATCGGTATGTCCCATCTTGGCATACAGATTCTCTATGACATGCTGAATAAATTTGAAGATGTCTGGTGCGAGAGGGTTTATTCTCCATGGGTGGATCTGGACGCCCTTATGCGCAGGGAAAAGATTCCATTATTTGCGCTGGAATCCCAAGAGCCTGTTAAAGATTTTGATTTTCTGGGTATTACCATCCAGTATGAAATGTGTTATACGAATATTCTGCAGATTTTAGATTTATCAGGTATTCCCCTTCTTGCGGCTGAAAGGGGGGAGGATTTCCCTATTGTAATTGGAGGAGGCCCCTGCACCTATAATCCGGAGCCAATCTGCGATTTTTTTGATATTTTTTACATCGGTGAAGGGGAGACTCAGTACCGGAATCTGCTGGATTTATATAAAAACTGCAAAAAGAATGGTCTGGGACGGAGAGAATTTTTAAAAAAGGCAGCTTCCATTCCCGGTATGTATGTGCCCTCTTTGTATGAGGTAACTTACCACGAAAATGGGACTATCAGTCAAAGAATTTCCCTGGAAGAAGGGATTCCTGTGAAAATCGAAAAGGAGCTGGTCCGGGACGTGACGGATACCTGCTACCCTGACAAACCCGTGGTTCCCTTTATCAAAGTAACCCAGGACAGAGTAGTCCTTGAACTCCAGAGAGGCTGTATCAGGGGATGCCGTTTCTGCCAGGCAGGGCAGTTGTACCGTCCAGTGCGGGAGCGGAATGTGGAAATGTTAAAACATTATGCCATGGAAATGTTAAAGAATACAGGACATGAAGAAATCTCCTTAAGTTCCTTAAGTTCCAGCGATTATTCCAAACTGCCGGAACTGCTGGATTTCCTTATTGAAAACTGCGCCGGGAAGAAAGTGAATATTTCCCTGCCTTCCCTTAGAATTGACGCATTTTCCCTGGATGTTATGAATAAAGTGCAGGATGTAAAAAAAAGCAGTCTTACTTTCGCGCCGGAGGCAGGTTCCCAAAGGCTGAGAAATGTTATCAACAAGGGGTTGACCGAAGAAGTCATTCTTGAGGGAGCCCGTCTTGCCTTTGCGGGGGGATGGAGCCGGGTCAAACTTTACTTTATGCTGGGGCTTCCTACGGAAACCCCGGAGGATATTCAGGAGATTGCCGCTTTATGCAACAAAATCGCAGCTCTGTTTTACGAGACAGTTCCCAAAGAAAAGCGGACAGGCCGGGTACAGATTGTCGCCAGTACTTCCTTTTTCATCCCTAAGCCCTTTACGCCTTTTCAATGGGCAGGACAGTGCACGAAGGAAGAATTCCTTGACAAAGCTTATCAGACCAGAAGCGCTATTGCCGGCCAGCTAAACCAGAAAAGCATCAAGTATAACTGGCATGAGGCGGATGTCAGTGTGCTGGAGGGAATTATGGCCAGGGGGGACAGGCGTTTGAATCAGGTAATTTTGAAAGCTTACAAGAAGGGCTGTATGTATGATGCCTGGAGCGAATATTACAAAAACGGTTTATGGTTTGAAACCTTTGATGAGTGCGGAATTTCCCCTGATTTTTATACAAGGGAACGGGAGGATGGGGAAATATTCCCCTGGGATTTTCTTGACTGTGGCGTAAAAAAAGAATTTCTGCTAAGGGAATGGCACAAAGCCCGGAAAGAAATTGTTACCCCCAACTGCCGGAGCAAATGCAGCGCATGCGGCGCCGGGCGTTACCGGGCAGGCGTGTGTCTGGAAGAACGGAGAGAACAGTCATGAAAGTAAGAATAAAATTTTCCAAATACGGCCCTGTGCGTTTTCTTGGGCATCTGGATGTAATGCGTTATTTCCAGAAAGCCCTGCGGCGGGCAGATATTGATGTAGCCTACTCTGAAGGGTTCAGCCCCCATCAGATTATGTCCTTCGCCGCTCCTTTATCTGTGGGCCACACCAGCAGCGGAGAGTATTTTGACATTGAGGTCAACAGGTTCACCAGTGAAGAAGATTTGCGGGAAAAATTGCAGAGTGTTATGGTGGAAGGATTTGACATATTGAAAGTGCAGTTGCTTCCCGACAAAGAAAAAAACGCCATGGCAGGGGTTGCGGCTGCGGACTATCTGGTTTCCTTTTCAGACAAGGTGCCGCTGCCGGAAAACTGGAAGGCCGGACTTATGGATTTTTACCGACAGGAAAGTATCCCTGTCACCAAAACCACCAAAAAAGGCCAGCGGGAAATTGATTTAAAGGAGGGCGTCTATCTCCTTGAAGTGCGGGGAGAGGATGTATACATGCTGGTAGATGCAGGCAGCGGCAGCAACATCAAACCTGGCTTTGTATTGGAAACCTTTTTTGAAAAATCCGGCGTCAGCCTGCCGGAATACCCTTTCAGGATTCACAGATTAGAAACTTATAAAAGAGAAGAAAACGGCCGTCTTGCGCCGCTTATATCATGAGCCGCGTTTTCCGGCACTGGAGACTACTTTATGGGAAAAATAATCATAACCAAACAGCACAACAGGCTCCTTTTAGCCCTATTTGACGGTAATAAGCCTTATCTTATGAGGACGGCGCCTCTTCTTGATGAAGAGGATATTCTGGGAAACATTTATCTGGCAAAGGTAAAGGATATTGTCAGGGGGATTCAGGGGGCGTTCCTTTCCATCGGCACAAAGCAGGCCATTTATCTGCCCATGGACCAGTGCAGGCAGGTGCTTATTGCCAACCGGGAACCGTCGAAATCCATACAGCAGGGGGATGAAATTGTAATTCAGGTTACAGGGGAAGCCCTGAAATCCAAACAGCCCTCGTCTTCCGCGCTGCTTACCTTAAGAGGCCAGTTCTGCGTATGCAATTACTTTGGACACGGTCTCCATTATTCCAAAAAACTTACGCATGGAAAAAAGGAACTTATCGGCAGTTATCTTGAAAATACTATCATAGAGGGCCGTGAGAAATACCATTTTACTGTTCGGACGAATGCGGAAAATCTAACGGATTTTTCTCTGCTTTCACAGGAAATGCAGTCTTTTATCCGTGTTTTTGACTATATTACGGATACCTACAAATACCGGACCTGCTATACCTGTTTTTATCACAGGGAAACGGAAATCATTAACCAGATCAAAAACATTTCCCTGAAAATCTATGAGGAGATTGTTACTGATGAGAGGGAAGTCTGGGAGCTGCTTTCAGAAGAATTTAAGGACAAGCCCGTCCGGCTTTATCAGGACGATATGCTTTCCCTTGCCAGTTTATACAGCATCAACACCCATCTGCAGGAAGC
Organism: uncultured bacterium; assembly: GCA_947177425.1. Lineage (GTDB taxonomy): Bacteria > Bacillota > Clostridia > Lachnospirales > Lachnospiraceae > Suilimivivens. Next base: position 65,677 of record CAMWUN010000009.1, on the reverse strand, counting down.
ACTGGGGAAAAGGGTCTGGCTTGCAGGCGGGGGATATCTGGTAATTGAACCTACTGAAGCCCTGGTTGCCATTGATGTGAATTCAGGAAGAGCCCAGAGCAACGGAAAAAAGAGCAGCGACTATTATCTGAAAGTTAACCTTGAGGCAGCAAAGGAAGTTGCCAGACAACTCCGCATCAGGAATTATTCGGGCATGATTATGGTGGATTTTATCAATATGGATTCCGCCCGGGACAGACAGCTTCTGATGGACAGGCTGGACGCCTATTTAAAAGAAGATAATATTAAGACAAACCTGATTGACATGACTGCCCTTGGAATTGTGGAAATTACCAGAAAAAAAGTCAGCAGGCCCCTTTCGGATTTTTTTAAATTGCATTTAAATGCTTGACAGATTCAGGGCTGGATGCTATATTGTATGAGTATGCCGCATAACGGGGCTTAAGTGAGTCTGAATGCCAGGCCCGCCGCAGTTAGCGAGTAAAGCCAGATAAATCTGGTTAGTATAGGAGGTGCCATATGTACGCAATCATTGCAACAGGTGGAAAACAGTACAAAGTTTCCGAAGGAGATGTAATCAAAGTTGAAAAGCTTGATGTAGAACCCGGAAACACTGTAACATTTGACCAGGTTGTCGCAGTCAGCGATAACGGACTTAAGGTTGCCGGTGATGTAGCGAATGCCAGTGTAACTGCCACAGTTATGGAACAGGGTAAATACCGCAAGGTAATCGTCTACAAATATAAGAGAAAAACCGGTTATCATAAGAAAAACGGTCACAGGCAAGCATACACACAGGTAAAGATTGAAAAAATCAACGCTTAAAAGTATGACTACCATTACGATTTTTAAATCCGGAAACGGGAATTATAAAAGGATACTCTGTGAAGGACATGCAGAGTTTGCAAAACCAGGCAGGGATATTGTGTGCAGCGCAGTTTCCATGCTGGTTATCAATACAATTAATTCTCTTGATGAACTGTTGAAAGTGCCTATGCAGGTGGACAGCGACGAAGAGAAAGGGCTGATTGACTGCCAGTTTACGGAAAACCTTGATGGAAAAGGCAGACTTTTAGTGGATTCCATGATTCTTGGATTAGAGGGCGTCGTTTCACAATACGGCAGGAAGTATTTAAAACTTAAATTTAAGGAGGTGTAAATTATGTTAAAACTGAACCTTCAATTTTTCGCGCATAAAAAGGGTGTTGGTTCTACCAAGAACGGCAGAGATTCCGAATCCAAAAGATTAGGTGCGAAGAGAGCTGACGGACAATTCGTAAAAGCAGGAAATATTTTATACAGACAGCGCGGGACAAAAATCCACCCCGGCATCAATGTCGGACGCGGCGGTGACGATACTTTGTTCGCATTAGTTGACGGTGTACTTAGATTCGAAAGAAAAGGAAGAGACAAAAAACAGGCTTCCGTATATCCTGTAGAAAAATAATGCGAATTATGGCAGGCTTCAAACAAAAATCATGTTTGAAGCCTTTTCATATTTAAACGCTGTTCCAGGCGTGACAGCGTTTGAAATCCGTATCTGAAAGGAAAATGATATATATGTTTGCAGACAGAGCGAGAATTTTTGTGAAAAGCGGAAAGGGAGGCGACGGCCATGTTTCCTTCCGCCGTGAAAAATATGTGCCCAACGGCGGGCCGGATGGCGGCGACGGCGGTGACGGTGGCAGTATTATTGTGGAAGTGGACACAGGGTTAAATACCCTGACAGACTACCGACATGTAAGGAAATACCGCGCCCAGGACGGCGAAAACGGGAAAGGACGCAACTGCCGGGGCAGAAACGGAGAGAATCTGGTTTTAAAAGTGCCCGCAGGCACTGTGCTTAAAGAAGCGGAGAGCGGAAAAGTAATCACTGACATGTCCGGTGAAAACATGCGCTTTGTGCTTCTTGCCGGAGGACACGGCGGTAATGGGAACCAGCATTATGCAACCAGCACCATGCAGGCGCCAAAGTATGCCCAGCCGGGACAGCCTGCAAAAGAAATGGAAATTCTCATGGAGCTCAAAGTCATCGCCGACGTGGGGCTGGTGGGATTCCCCAATGTGGGTAAATCCACCCTTCTGACTCAGGTTTCAAACGCAAGGCCGAAAATTGCCAATTATCATTTTACCACTTTAAATCCCCATCTTGGGGTGGTAGACCTGCCTGATGCCAATGGTTTTGTAATGGCAGATATTCCCGGGCTTATCGAAGGGGCGTCGGAAGGAATCGGACTGGGGTTCGAATTTCTCCGGCATATAGAACGTACCAAAGTTATCATTCACATGGTAGATGCGGCAGGTACGGAGGGGCGCAATCCCATAGAAGATATTTATGCCATCAACCGGGAACTGGAGAACTATAACCCTGATGTAGCCAAAAGGCCCCAGGTGATTGCCGCTAATAAGACTGATTTGATTTATATGGAAGAAGGGGAAGAGGATCCCTTAAAGCAGCTTAAGGATGAATTTGAGCCGAAAGGGATAAAGGTGTATCCCATTTCGGCCGTCAGCGGCAAAGGTGTCCGGGAGCTGCTTTACCATGTCAGAAATATGCTGGATCAGATCGATGATAAACCGCTTGTTTTTGAACAGGAATTTTTCCCCGAATATATGATAGCCGATGACAACGATCCCTACACAGTCACTTATGATGGGGATGCCGGTGAATATGTGGTGGAAGGTCCAAAAATTGAAAAGATGCTGGGCTATACCAACCTTGACTCCGAAAAGGGATTCACATTTTTCCAGAACTTTCTGAAAATCAACGGAATTTTGGAGCAGCTTGAGAAAGCAGGCATACAGGAGGGCGATACCGTCAGAATGTACGGCTTGTCTTTCGATTATTATAAATAGCAGCATATGCGGAACTAAAACAGCATATGTCCGGACAAGTGCCCAGAGGAAAACAAGACTGCAGAGCAGGCATGGTTTCCTCTGCCGGTACTGGTGCTTGGGAGGACATATGCGGAACTATAAATAAGGAGACACAGATGACAAGTAAACAACGTGCATATTTGAAAGGGCTTGCAATGAATATTGAGCCTGTATTCCAGATTGGGAAATCCGGCCTTACTCCCGAAGTTACGGAGGCAGTCAGAGAGACTTTCAACACCAGGGAACTGGTTAAAATTGCCGTGCTGAAAAACTGTGGGGAGGATCCGAAAGTAATGGCGGAGATGATTGCCTCCCGTACCGGTTCACAGGTAGTTCAGGTAATCGGAAAAAAGATTGTTTTATACAAAGAAAGTAATGAGCATAAAAAAATAATACTCCCTTAAAACAGGAATGGAGATTGTTATGGGAAAGAAAGTCGGCATTATGGGCGGAACCTTTAATCCTATCCACAACGGCCATCTGCTCCTTGCAGAAAATGCCAGGGAAGCCTTTGCGCTGGATGAGATTCTTTTTATCCCCAGCGGCAATTCATACATGAAAGATGCAGCATCCATACTTGCGGGCAGCATAAGGGCCTGTATGATTGAACTTGCCCTTGAAGGGAATCCTTATTTTGGTCTGTCCTGGATAGATTTAAACAGGGAAGGCCCTACCTATACCTGCGATACACTGGCTCAGTTAAAAAAAATGCATCCACAGAACCAGTATTATTTCATCATGGGCGCCGACAACCTGCTCACTTTAGAAAGCTGGAAAAATCCTGGTCTTATTTTGCAGAATTGTATTGTCATAGCCGCTGTGAGGGGTGACGGCACAGAAAGCAGGATAGAAAGCGCTGCCAGGCATCTAAGGGACAGATACCATGCCTGTATTGACATCCTGCCAGCCAGATACATTGATATTTCTTCTTCCGAGATCAGACAAAGACTTAAGGAACATAAATCGGTCCGTTACATGCTGCCCGAAAATGTCCTTAAATATATTGATGAAAAGGGATTATACCGGGAGGTATCGGGTTAAAATGAAAAACGTCAATATTAAAAAAATAAGAAAGAAACTGGAAAAAACACTAGACGCCAAAAGATATGAACATACCTTGGGCGTTGCCTATACAGCAGCAGCTCTTGCCATGTGCTTTCAGGCGGATATTGAAAAAGCCAAGGTTGCCGGCCTGCTTCACGACTGCGCAAAATGTATGAGCAATGAAAAAAAAATGGATATCTGCCAGAAACAGGGAATTGAAATAACAGAAATGGAAAAGAAAAATCCCTTCCTTTTACATGCAAAAGTCGGAAGATATCTTGCCAGAAAACAATTTCATGTAAAAGATGAAGATGTACTTAATGCAATCCTTAACCATACCACCGGAAGGCCGGGAATGTCCCGTCTTGAAAAAATTATTTATATTGCAGATTATATTGAACCGGAAAGAAAACATGCGCCGAACCTTACACAGGTGCGCAAGCTTGCCTTTAGGGATATAGATGCTGCGTTGCTGCAGATACTGAAGGATACACTTGGGTATCTTCAGAACATTGACAGCCCGGTGGACCCCATGACGCAGGAAACCTACAATTACTATGTGCTGAATAAGAGAATATAAAGACAGGAGGAGTAAAATGGGAAATTTTTCTTTGGAAAAAGTGAAGGAAATGGCCAGACTGGCAATAGAAGCGATGGAGGATAAAAAAGCGGAGGATATAAGAGTCATTGATATCAGCCAGGTCAGCGTGCTTGCCGATTACTTTATTATAGCAAGTGGAAGCAACCGGAGCCAGATACAGACCCTTTCAGATGCAGTGGAAGAGAAGCTTGGTAAGGCCGGATATCCTGTAAAGCAAATTGAAGGATATCAAAATGCCAATTGGGTGCTGCTTGATTTTGGCGATATTATTGTCCATATTTTTGATCAGGAGAACCGTCTTTTTTACGATCTGGAAAGGATCTGGCGGGATGGAAGAAGCATGGATATAGAAGAATTGAAATAACCAGACGCCCTGTGTTTTCAACAGGGCGTCCGGCATTTTAAAACTGTTTATTCTTTTGCATGTGCGCTGCCGCCGGTGTACATATAAAAAGTAATCAGATAAAGACCGCTGACTCCGACAACCGCATAAATGATTCTGGATATCCAGGACATGTTACCAAAAATAAATGATACAAGATCAATTGAAAAAAATCCGATTAATCCCCAGTTGACTGCACCGATAATGGCAATTGTCAATGCAATACAGTCTAAATATTTATTATTCATTTCAGGCACCTCCATTAAAATCATTTTGAGATCTCTATGTTTTAAGATCGTCAGTTTTATTCTCTCCGAAAACATAAAAGATATACTTTTTGCATAAATACATTTTTTTGAGAAAAGTGCCCTATTTATAAGGCTTTCCGCCTACGGTAAATGGTTTCTACCCCAATTTTTACCCCAATAGTAATTTTATTCTTTATCCAAACCGCAATTTGATAATTTACTTTCCAGAATTTGCTTTCTCATTTGCACAAGTTCATTTTGGATGTTAACCAATAGTGCTTTATTAATAAGTTCACTGTTAACTCGAATTGACATGGCACCATTTTTATCAAAAATCGCAAAAGCATCAAGGGAAATGGTATTGGAGGATATTTCATAATTGTGTTCGGATTCATTATACTGTACTTCTGCCGCAAAATCAAAATTGAAGTTTAGATAGCCGGATATTTGGTCTACTAATCTACATTCTGGAAATAAAAGTAAATTAACTGTATGCATGAAATAATTTCCATACTTACTATCCGTTTCAGTATGTGCGATATCATTGCAAAAGCATAAGTATTCTACAGCTTCTTCACTTAATCCAGTTTTTTCCGAAATTGCCCTATTGTCAATGTCAGGTGTTAAGCAGTCGGTTAGACCTAATAGGTAATCACAGGAAACATTGTAGTATGATGCAATTTTTAATAATACTTCAACATCCGGTTTCCTATCTCCGTTTTCATAATATCCTAAAGTTGCCCTTGATATACCCAAGTCATGGGCAACCTCTTGAAGACTTCTCTTACCGCGTAAAGCCTTTAGCCGCTCTTTAAATATTTGCATATTTTCATTTATTTTTGTTTCACTCAACATAAGAAATCCCTCCTTGCGAATATATTTGTTGCATCAATAAAAATATAAGCAACAAATATTTACTTCTAACTATTGTTGCGATATAATCACGTTACGCAACAATAATATCATACATATCAGTACAAGTAAATGATAAAGACAAAACATGTAAAGGAGATTTCAAAGTATGAGGAAAACCAGGACAATGGAAGCCAGTAACAAAGTATCAGTTAACGCGGAAACACTCGCTAAGATACTGGACTGTGGAAGACCTACCGCCATAAAAATAGGCGAGGCAGCAGGTGCAAGGATCCAGATAGGGAAAAGGGTTCTTTACAAGGTGGACAGGATAGAGCGATATCTTGACGGACTGGCAGGCAATGAAGTACAGAAGAAAAATGCGCTGTGATGTGAAAGGAGTTCAGATGGCAAACAGAAGGATGTTCAGTCTTGATGTAGTGGATACGGATAATTTTTTGGACATGCCTATTTCAGCGCAATGCCTGTACTTCCATTTGGGAATGAGGGCAGACGATGATGGATTCGTTTCAAGTCCAAGGCGGATTGTCAAGATTGCAAATTGTTCCAGTGACGATATGAAGATACTGTTTTCAAAGGGATATGTGATACCCTTTGAAAACGGGATAATTGTTATATGCCACTGGAAGCAGAATAACAGCATTAGGACTGACAGATATAAGGAAACCAGATTTTTAAGGGAAAAAGGGATGTTGTGCAGTAATAACGGGAAATATGAGTTGTTTCCCACTGGCATACCGGATGGTATACCAAGCGACATACCTGCGGGAAACCCAGATAAGGTTAGTATAGGTAAGTATAGTATAGATAAGTATAGTATAAATACTATATGCCCGGAGCCAGAACAGCCGGCGGCAGATTTGAGTGGGATACTGCTGCCTCTGATAGACGGTACGGACTATGATGTGCCATTACAGCGGATTGAAAAATGGGGCGGAGCCTATCCGGCGGTGGACATTAAGCAGGAACTGTATAAGATGGCCGCATGGCTTGACTCAAACCCTGTACGCAGGAAAACCAGAAGGGGGATAGACCGCTTTATCAATAACTGGCTTTCAAGGGAACAGGACAGGGGCGGCGCGTATAAAGCATCCGGGCGGCAGCAGGATCAGAGGCAGGAGGAATATGAGTACCCGCCGGAGTATAAGGAGATGTATAAGGGGCTTGGTGGAAATAGTGTTTCAGACACGGACGGGCCATTTTAGGAGACAGGATGATGGAAGAAAGAAGTTGCACCGGTGCAACGGCCGGGTTAAGCGGAAAAGAGCTTGCAGGGTTCAGGCTGCTGAAAAAAGACGGCCTTACATACCGGGCCATGGAAATGAATCTGGAAGAATTGAGCGAAAGGCGCATATACATGCGGAAAGCCCTTAAGGACTATCCCAGATGGGAGAACCTGACAAACGATGAACTTAATGATATATGCCTTTCTGTAACCGAAAAAGGGTACCTTCTGGAAGACAGGAAAGGGTATGAGATATTTTTACCTCCGGCAGGTGTCACCAGTGGTGAGGCGGAGTACAGAAGGATAAGGGCAATGATGCCATTTGAATTTATCGGTCTGGACGGAAGGGATTTCAGATGGGACAGGTATAAGGCTGACACCACATCCGAAAAAATCTTGTCAACAGTTACATTACCAGATATCAGGAGTTTCGGGATAGTGGGATGGGGCTGTACATATATTCCGGCACAAAGGGGAGCGGCAAAACCATGCTGTCCTGCTGCCTGCTGAATGAGATCGCCAAAAGATACACAGGAAGTGTAAAGTTTGTAAATATACTGGATTTCCTGGAAATGACCAAAAAAGGATTCGACGGGAAAGACGAAGATGTAAAGGCGCTCTATGGGACCGGACTTCTGGTACTGGATGATATCGGCGTGCAGATGTCGGCAAAAGAATGGATAGACACGGTGCTGTACAGGCTGGTAAATGAAAGGTATGTGAACCGGCTCCCGACAGTCTATACCAGCAATATACCCATAGAACATCTGAAAATAAATGACAGGATAACAGACAGGATAGAGTGTGCAACGTTTTTTGTAAAGCTCCCGGAAGAACCTGTAAGAAGGAGTATCATGCGGCAGGAAAAGCAGAAGCTTCTTGAAAAGATAAATGGTTCACCATGGGGCAGCAGCACTGCGGGGAAATGAATCTGGTATGCCCTGCTGCCACAGAGGCGATGATGAAGCTGAAAAGGCCATCCTGAAAAAGTTTTACCGCGCGCTGTCTAAAATGTATCACCCGGACAGCAACCCCGGCAGGGCCACAAGTGGGGAAATGATGGCGTTGAACCGTATCAGTGGGGGCTATAGTCCTTTAAAGGGCTTTCCCGGTTGCAATGTTGTACAACATTCAGTCAATAGGGGCGGCATGGTAATGGCACCCCCGCCCGCATCAGTGTCTGAAGCATGTGGAGGCAGGTAAGACAGTGGGGAAAATCCGGTTTGGTGATACTAAAATGCTAAGGTTAAAACAGGGGGCCATGCGGGAAACGTCCGGGAATACAGTTCTTTTATGCCCTGTCCTGATTGCAACGTTGCATTTTTGAAACGCAACGTTGCATACAATAGCGGCTGGCATGCAATGATAAATATTTCCCGTCTGTATCAGTGTTTGAGGCATGCGGAGGCAGGGGAAATTGTGGAGAAAAGCCGGTTCAGGGATGCTAAGAAATGCTAAGATTTAAAACGGTCGTTGGCAGGGGCAGACATGGAAAGTACAGTACAGACAGGTGTTAAGGTAACGGCGGTAAGTCGGGGAAGGAAAGGTACAATATGAGACTGAACAGCAAAAAGATTATGGAAACCATGGTGAAGAGGAAACTGACAGAAGAAACAATATGCAGCAGGACGGGGCTTTATCAAAAGTCTTTCCAGTGGATTATGAAAGGTTGTGACGCATCCAAGAGCGCAGCGGAAAGAATAGCAGATGCCATTGGCGTAACAGTGGGTGAAATCCTGCTGCCGGAAATAACCGGCAATATAGAAAACGTGATTGAATTCAGCAAGAACAGCGAGAGGGCAACTGTTTCTTTCTCACAAGAGCGGTATAAGAGCCGCATAAAGAAACTGGCAGCAGGGCACCCGGAGGAATGTCAGATTGTTGCAGAAAATACAGACGGCAGCATGTGCGCCCATATTCCGGTAGCGTGGATAAAGATTAGCCCGGCAAAACGGCTTTCGGAGGAACAGCGTAAAGCGATGGCAGAGAGATTTAAGCGGAAGTAGTTTGAAATTCCTTATAGCAGGGCTTGAAAATGAGCAAATCGGGCTTAAAACGATGTAGGGTAGAACTTTATAAGGGTAAGGGGGTAAAATGCGAAATTGGCTTTAAAAATCAATTAATTATTACAAATGCTCTGTAAGGAGATGCACGATGTGTAAAGGAGGACGAAAAAACAGCCGCCACTACTGCGAATAGTGACGGCCAGCCTCGTAAGAGGGTGACGTTGAAATATATTTCAGGGACAGGCCGCTTCCGTGGCGTTCCCTTTCCCGTCTAATATAGCATATCTGGCAGCAGGCCACAACAGCTTTTGGCAGAACATTACGGGGAGGACAGAGGGAACCCGTCCATAAATAGTCAGAACTCCCTGTAGGGTGGGCTTTAAGATATCAAATGCTTTTCCAGCTTTGGATAGTCAGGGCAGTTTGCCCTCTGCATCCGTGTGACCCGCAAAACTGAATCGTACGCACTGGATCTTTCGTCATAGACTTCGTCCCCAAATCATGCAGGACGGCAGCAGGGCACAATACATACCCCCATAATTGGGGAAGAGTAAATGTGACGCCTGCTGCCTCTCACAACAATATTGGTGTCAGTTTCCCGGTTTGAAGTCGGAAACTCCGGTACAATGATTATTACATATTGAGCAGATCGGCATGTGTACCTGTACGGACAAGATATAATTCATCATCACTGATACGGTAAATCAGAAGCCAGTCCGGGGCGATATGACATTCCTTCTCTCCCGAATGGTTGCCAGACAGCTTATGGTCCCGGTTCTTTGCCGGAAGTGGCCTGGGAATACGCAGGGTGTCAATGACAGCCTCAAGAAGCTGTATGTCATACCCACGTTTCAGGCACAGCTTAAAATCCCGTTTAAATCTGGTGGAGGTATTTAATCTCAACATGGCTTATCCCTCCGCCAGCATGGCAAGGAAATCAGAAGTCGGGCCGCTGAAATGTTCCCCGGTACCGCTTTCAATCATATCCTGTACCTCGGCCATTGCTTCCAGAGTTTCCGCGTTGGGCGTTTCTTCCGGGACTGCTGCTCCCTGCAGGTATGAGACGATATAATACATCTTGCTTTCGGGTATCTGGTCTATTAGTTGTTTTGCTAATTCACGGTTGCTCATAATGTGCACTTCCTTTCATGGTTATTGTATTCGTTTATGGTAGTGGCTATTCTTTTTGGTTGTCATGTTCAATGGTTTCGCAATGGCCCGAATAACAAAAGAGTTCATGCTTTCGCCCATGCTCTTTCATTGTTATTTCACTTAATCTGTTACCCTATCGCCATCAGGTAGAATAAACGAGCCTTCATATTTGCACCCTGCCGCTTTTGCTACTTTCTTTAAATCGGCAGGAGTAAATCCCTCACGTTTCATTTTCTGGCTAAATGCTTGCGGGCTGGTATTACATAAACGTGCCAATTCTGAAACGCTGATATTCAATTTTACACATAGGATTTTGATTTGTTCTGATACTGCCAAAGTGGTCACCTCTCTTTCAATCTATCTATATTATAAATGAAAGTGTTTAAAAATACAATAGGTACGTGAAAAAAGTAAATAAAAAAGTTTAAATTAATGCATTGGCAATTTAAATATAAACATTTATAATATAAACATAAATGAAAGAAAGAGGTACAGGATATGGAACAAATCACAAAGATAAGAAAGGCGGTGACAACGATAGCGAACCAGCTACACAAACTTGGGTACTCCCTTTCCAAGGCATTTAAGACGGCATGGAAAAGAATCAAGGAAGGTATGTCCGTAAAGGCCCAGGGCGTTACTTTTGATAACAGACAGGAGTTACTGCAGTTCATAGCAGGGAGGAAGCCGGAAGAGTTTACCACTTACCTTAGACGCGACAGGGCAAACGCATTTGACAAATATGCGGTAGCTGTGGTGATCGGCATAAAAAGTATTGGGTATGCACATATAGGATATCTGCCAAAGGGCATAGCCCAGAGCATTGCAGCGGTACTTGATAGTGGCATGGAACTGAAAGCCGAAACAAGGATCATCGGAGGATATGCCTATAAAGAGTCGTTTGGTGCATTGGTAAGCATTACAGCATGAAAGCAAAAAAGACATAAAAATGCCCTTACCAATGGTGACGCATTGATAAGGGCGGTAACCCGGTAACAAGTAAATTAGGGGTATGTGGGCAGTATATCATGCCTGCTGCCTCATGTAAAGAAAGGAAATGGAAAATTGATAGACGAAGTGTTAAACAAAGCGGCAGCAGTGGAACTTTTTGAGGGGGAGGCTGTCTTAATCGGGAGTGATGATGCAGTCCCTTTTTACAGGGCAGTAGAGCTTTTTGGAGAATGGGCAGCGGCATTTATTAATGAATGTAGGGAGAAAAGGGCATATTTTGAAATTGGCAGGGATTACAGTGGCTGGGGTGCGTGTAATGATGAACGTCCATTCACTGAATACTTTTATAAGACCGGCTTCCTAAAATTGGTACAAGAGCATAATTATTTGCATATCATAAAAGCCCATAATGAGAGCAGGGGCGGACAGCTTATTGACAGATACACAGAAGCACGCCTCCGCAGACTGGATGAGCGGGAGGCAGAGGAAGAACGCAGGCGAGCGGAGAGGAAAGCCAAGCGCGCAGCCGCCAAAGCGGCCAGAGAGACCGCAGAAAAGAAAGGGGATAAGCAGGTTTAATAAGCCTGCTGCCTCATGCTAAAGAAAGGAGTTATTGCGATATGGCTAAAAGGAGTTTGTCAGCCGGATACCGGCAAAGGAAAGATGGCAAGTACGAATCACGGTTCACAATTAACGGGAAGCGCTACAGTGTGTATGCTGATACATTAAAAGAATGTAAGGCCAAAGATGCAGAACTACGGGAAAAGATTAGATCTGGATCATATGTAAGCAGCCGCAATATAACCTTAGACCAGTATTATGAAGAGTGGAAAGCCGCGAGGGAGGGGACCATAAAGGGAAATACAGCCCTTAACATAGAGTGCAGGTACCGGAAGCATATCAGTCCAGCAATGGGTTCACGGAAGATGGTGGATATAGAGAAAAGGGAAATCGTACGTCTTCAAAAGGAACTTGCACAGAAACTAAAGGCCACAACGGTTAATATAACGATTGTACAACTTAAGAGTATTTTTAATGATGCAGTAGTGGACGGGGTAATAATCAAGAGCCCAGCAGCAGGCGTCAAGGCATTGAAGTTGGAGGGCATGGCCGCAACTGAAACCTATCACAGGGCATTAACACTGGATGAACAGAAACTGTTTATGGAGAATGTGAAACAGGAATGGCTATACGAACTGATAGCGCTGCTACTATGTACCGGTATGAGGGTGGGGGAAGCAACTGCCCTTACATGGAGTGACATAGATTATATTAACAATGTGATCCACGTGACCAAGACAATCAGTAGGGCCGCCACAGGTGAATATATTACAGACACACCTAAGAGTAAGACCAGTATAAGGGATATTCCGTTGAATGATTCCATAAAAAGGGGTTTAAAGAGCCAGAAGGAAAAACTAAGCCTTGTCCATGGCAATGTGATACCATTGTCGCAGGCAGTTTTTGAAGGGGCTTATGGTGGCATGGTATACGATGCCAGCGTAAATAAAGCAATCAGCGATACCCTTAAAAGGATAAATACAGTAGGAGGGGAAAGGATAGAACACTTTTCTGCCCATGCATTAAGAGATACCTTTGCGACAAGGTACATAGAGCAGGGAGGGAGCGCCCAGGTATTGAAGACCATCCTTGGACATGCCAGCCTGTCAATGACAATGGATTTATATTCCCATGTACTACCCAATACAAAGCAGGAAGAAATGAACAGTATCAATATAGCATTATAGGCAGCAGGCATACGGAAAGAGGTAAAGCAGAGGTTGGAATATATATATAGCCTCTGCTTTTTATAATGCGGGCTTAAACTCCAAAAAGGTACTGTCAAAAAAGATAACCTCTATGCGGTGCTTCCGAGGCCCATAAGCTGCCTAGCTATAAGATTTTTTTTTCAGTGTTTGCGTGCGCGTGACAGGACGGTGTACAAAAATGATGTTTTAAGAAGACGTTAAATTAATAACATTTAAGGAGCTTGCCAGAATAGCAAGAACTGCCAAAAACCGCATAATTACTGGAAAAAGAAAAGCATCCGCCATACCAGAAAGTAGGACAGTACAACAGTCGCAGTTTAGCAGATAGTACAGGAGTTTAAGAGTTAACAGACGCAAAAAAGAAATAGAGCTTTTGCGTCTTCAGAGGGGGAAATATGAATAAATCGGATTGAAACAGGCTAAAGTGGATACAGCAGAATTAGAGGTAATGACATTAAACCGGCGGGAACACTTCTGGACATTCTCATATTGGTAGTTTGGCAATTTTAAGTAAATAAGCATACCCCAATCTGTACCCCAATTTATACTCCAATATGCTTATCAGAACGAAGATTAAGACAGGATAAGACAAAAGGTCGGTTTATGGTGTTATGTACTATAGACCCGGGCTTTATGCGGATTAAAAAGCTAATGACAGCAAAATATTAACATTGACTCAATATAATGTATTGTATTTGCATAAATATAAGGAAAATATCAAGAAAAATTAAATTACAAAGTTGACAATAATTTGCATTTGCGTTATTATTTCTCATGAAATAAAATTTTGAGGAGGAATAATTATGAAGAAATTCAAAAAAGCAGTGAGTCTTTTAGCTGCAGCGGCAATGACAGCGACAATGCTTTCAGCATGTGGCGGCAGCGATGCTGCACAGCAGGGCTCAGATACCCAGGAAGCAGCCAGCACAGAATCCGGAACTGAAGCAGCAGAGAGCACAGACGGAACTGAAAATGCAGGAGGTTCAGGCGCTTCATTTAAAATCGGAGCAATCGGCCCTTCCACAGGAGGTGCAGCAGTTTACGGCATTGCAGTCCAGAACGGCGCTGACCTTGCAGTAAAAGAAATCAATGCAGCAGGAGGCATCAACGGGTACCAGATTGAGTACAACTTCCAGGATGATGAATGTGACAATGAAAAATCTGTCAATGCATACAATACCTTAAAGGACTGGGGCATGCAGATGTTAGTGGGAACCACCACCAGCGGATGCTGTATCGCGGTGGCAGCGGAGTCTGCAAATGACAACCTGTTCCAGCTTACCCCTTCAGGTTCATCTGTAGATATCCTTAAGGACAATGACAATGTCTTCCAGGTATGCTTTACAGACCCTAACCAGGGTGTGGGCGCTGCCCAGTACATTGGAACAAACGCAGTTGCTGAAAAGGTTGCAGTTATTTATGACAGTTCTGATGTATATTCTTCAGGCATCTATGAGAAGTTTGCACAGGAAGCTGCCAACCAGCCTTTTGAAATTGTTTCAGCAGAAGCTTTTACCGCTGACAACAAGACAGACTTTTCTGTACAGCTACAGAAAGCAAAAGATGCAGGGGCAGAACTTATTTTCCTGCCTATTTACTACACAGAGGCATCCCTTATCCTGACACAGGCAAACGGAATGGGATATGCACCTAAGTTCTTCGGATGCGACGGCCTTGACGGTATTCTTAATGTAGAAAACTTTGACACAGCCCTGGCAGAAGGCGTTATGCTCCTTACACCTTTCGCAGCAGATGCAGAAGACGATGCAACGAAATCTTTCGTAAGCGCATATCAGGATGCTTATGGCGATACGCCTAACCAGTTTGCTGCTGATGCATATGATGCCGTATATATCCTTAAGGCAGCCCTTGAAAAGAGCGGTGCAACAGCAGATGAAAGCGCTTCTGATATCTGCGAGAAGCTTAAAGGCTCTATGGTTGAAATTACAGTAGACGGCCTTACAGGCGAAGCAATGTCATGGGATTCCGACGGTGCAGTCAACAAAGCGCCTAAGGCTATGGAAATTGTAAACGGCAACTATTCCTTAATCCAATAATGTTTCGTGCATTTTTCATATCAAACGCTGTCACCCTTGGCGGGGCAGCTTATTGATAACACTGTCACGCGCTTGGTGGTCAGTTTATTGAAACCAGAGAGGGTTGCCGGAGTGCAGCCCTCTTTTTGTAGTTTATGGGACAGATTTTATAGACAGCCATGCAGGCTGACCTGTAAAATCTGTCCTGCAAACTCTTTTTACTTGCCAGCAGACTGGTATATCTGCTATACTGGATAAGTCGGAATCTGCCCGGATACGGCCGGCAGAAATAATTTTTCATACAGAGGTGTTCTTATGAGTTTTATATCTTATTTGATTAACGGAATAAGCTTGGGAAGCGTATATGCAATTATAGCGCTTGGCTATACCATGGTATATGGTATTGCCAAGATGCTGAATTTTGCCCATGGGGATGTCATTATGGTAGGCGGGTTCACAATTTTCTTTGCGGTTAGTATGCAGGGACTGCCTACCTTTGCAGGTGTTCTTCTGGCGGTTGTTTTGTGCACACTATTAGGCATTACCATTGAATATATCGCATACCGGCCCCTTAGGCAGGCAGCCTCATCGCTGGCGGTTCTGATTACGGCAATCGGCGTCAGCTATTTTCTGCAGAATATTGCCCTGCTGATTTTCGGAGCCAATACCAAGGCGTTTACTTCTGTTGTCACCATTCCGGCAGTTAAACTTGCAAATGACCAGATTATCATCTCTGGCGAGACGATTGTTACTATTATTTCCTGTATCATTATTATGATTGGCCTTAGCCTTTTTATCAACAGGACCAAAGCCGGGCAGGCCATGCTGGCAGTTTCCGAGGATAAGGGTGCGGCGCAGCTTATGGGAATTAATGTAAACGGGACTATCTCCCTGACTTTTGCTATTGGTTCTGCGCTGGCAGCCATTGCGGGCATGCTTCTTTGCTCTGCCTATCCGTCCCTTACGCCGTATACTGGTTCCATGCCTGGAATCAAAGCCTTTGTAGCCGCCGTATTTGGCGGAATCGGCTCTATTCCCGGCGCCCTGATTGGAGGAATTGTCCTGGGAATTATTGAAATATTAGGCAAAGCATATATTTCCTCCCAGATGGCGGATGCTATTGTGTTCATGGTTCTGATTGTAGTCCTGCTTGTTAAGCCTACCGGCATATTAGGCAGAAAAATTCAGGAGAAGGTATAGGGAGGATACATCAGTGAAAAAATTTAAACTTGGTAAAAATATGAAAGATAATATCATCACCTATGGAATCGTAATCATTGCCTATGTGATTATGCAGATTCTTGTAAGCACAGGACATGTTTCCAGTCTGATGCAGGGACTGCTTGTCCCCTTATGTGTGTATGTGATCCTTGCCGTCTCCCTGAACCTGACAGTTGGGATTTTAGGTGAACTGAGCCTTGGACACGCAGGGTTTATGTGTGTAGGCGCTTTTGCAGGGGCATTCTTTTCCAAATGCATGAAAAATGTGATTACATTTGGTTTGCTGCGTTTTGTGCTTGCGATTCTGATTGGTGCGCTGGCTGCCGGCATCATTGGCTTTTTAATCGGCATGCCGGTGCTGCGGCTGAGGGGAGACTACCTTGCAATTGTGACCCTTGCTTTTGGAGAAATAATTAAAAATGTAATTAATGTACTTTATATAGGAAAAGACAGCCGTGGGCTTCACTTTTCCACAAAAGATTCCCTGTCCCTGGGACTGGAGCCGGAGGGAGATGTTATTATTAATGGTGCGCAGGGCATTACCGGGACACCGAAAGATTCTACCTTTACAATCGGGGTCATACTGATTATCCTTACCTTAATTATTGTCCTTAACCTGATTCATTCCAGAGACGGCCGGGCAATCATGTCCATCAGAGATAATCTGATTGCGGCGGAATCAATCGGCATTAACATTACCAAATATAAGCTTATGGCATTTTCCATTTCTGCGGCATTAGCGGGAGTGGCAGGTGTTTTGTATTCCCATAATTTAAACAGCCTTATGGCGACGCCTAAGAATTTCGGTTACAATATGTCCATTATGATACTTGTATTTGTGGTTCTTGGCGGCATTGGAAATATCAGGGGATCCATTATTTCGGCGGTTGTCTTAACCCTGCTTCCTGAACTGCTGCGGGGGCTCAGTAACTACCGTATGCTGATTTATTCTATTGTATTGATTGTTATGATGCTGTTTAACTGGAGTCCAAAGCTGATTGACCTTAGGAAAAGATATTCCCTTAAACGGCTGTTGAAAAGAACCAGGGAGGTACAGTGACTATGGCAGCATTATTGGAAGTTAAAAACTTGGGCATTTCCTTTGGCGGACTCCGGGCAGTGGATGATTTTGAGATTTCCATAAAAAAGGGGCAGCTTTATGGTCTGATTGGCCCCAATGGAGCTGGGAAAACAACCATATTTAATCTCCTTACAGGCGTCTATAAACCCAGTGAAGGCGTTATCTCACTGGAAGGAAACAATATTACCGGATTAAAGACCATTGAAATAAACAAGGCGGGGATTGCCAGAACTTTCCAGAATATTAGATTATTTAAAGATTTAAGTGTACTGGACAATGTAAAGGCAGGCCTTCACAACCATTATAAATATTCTACTCTGGAAGGCATTTTAAGGCTGCCTAATTATTTTAAGATGGAAAAGGCCATGAACGAAAAGGCCATGGAACTTTTAAAAGTATTTGAACTGGAAGGGGAGGCAGACTATCTGGCGGCTAATCTCCCTTACGGTAAACAGCGGAAGCTGGAGATTGCCAGAGCTTTAGCAACAGAGCCCAGACTGCTTCTGTTAGATGAGCCGGCTGCAGGCATGAATCCCAACGAGACTATGGAACTTATGGACACCATCCGTTTTGTCCGGGACAATTTTGATATGACGATTCTTTTGATCGAACATGATATGAAACTGGTTTCAGGCATATGTGAGGAACTTACTGTGCTGAATTTCGGACGTATTCTGTCACAGGGTAAGACCAGCAGAGTGCTCAATGATCCTCAGGTTATCACAGCATATCTGGGCGAATAATGGAAGGATGCATAGAGTGAGAGTCCGGCCAGTCTGGGCTGTTACAGCGTGGAGGATAAAACTATGGCAATGCTTGAAATTAAAGATTTAGAAGTATATTATGGTATGATTCAAGCCATAAAAGGCGTATCATTTGAAGTAAACGAAGGAGAAGTTATTGCTCTTATCGGTGCAAACGGCGCCGGAAAGACCACAATCCTGCATACAGTGACCGGCCTTCTAGAAGCGAAATCCGGTTCTGTATTATTTGATGGAAAAAATATTACAAAGGTTCCCGCACACAAGATTGTGTCCATGGGAATGGCCCATGTACCTGAGGGAAGGCGTGTATTTGCAAATCTTACAGTTTTGCAGAATTTAAGAATGGGTGCTTACACGCGGAAGGACAAGGAGGAAATTGAAGAAACGCTGAAAACTGTATACCAGCGTTTTCCAAGGCTGGAAGAGCGGCAGAATCAGCTTGCCGGCACACTAAGCGGCGGGGAGCAGCAGATGCTTGCCATGGGCAGGGCGCTTATGTCACACCCCAGGATTATTCTGATGGATGAACCTTCCATGGGACTTTCCCCTATTTTTGTTAATGAAATTTTTAATATCATACAAGAAGTAAGCGCCAGCGGCACCACCGTGCTTCTGGTAGAGCAGAACGCTAAGAAGGCTCTGTCAATTTCAGACCGAGCTTATGTCCTTGAGACTGGTAAAATTGTCTTAGAAGGAGATGCTGAGGAACTGCTGAACAACGATTCAATCAAAAAAGCATATCTGGGTGAATAAATCCGGCATTTATTTTGCTGAAAAGGGGGTATGTTCCATGAAGGACAAAATTGTTATTACCATTGCAAGACAGTATGGGAGCGGCGGGCTTACCATAGGAAAAATGCTTGCACAAAAGCTGGGCGTTCATTTTTATGACAAAGAGCTTTTAAAGCTGGCTTCGGAGGAGAGTGGAATCAACGAAGCTCTCTTTGCCAATGCTGATGAGAAAATCAAAAATACGATTCTCTTTAAAATCGCCCACAGTGTATACCATGGGGAACTGATTCCGCCTGAAAGCGATGATTTTGTATCCACACAAAATCTATTTAACTATCAGGCGAAAATCATCAAACAGCTTGCAAATGAAGAAGCCTGCGTGATTGTAGGACGGTGTGCAGATTTCATATTGAAGGACTATGACAATGTTCTCAGTGTGTTTATTCATGCGCCCTCTGAATACTGCATGGAACAGGCGGCCAAGAAACACAGCATGCCCTCGAAAGAGTTGGAACGTTTTATCCAGAAGACAGATAAACACAGAGCTGAATACTACAAATATTACACTGGAAGAGAATGGACGGACGCAAGAAATTATGATTTGTGTCTGGACAGTTCCAAACTTGGATATGACCGGTGTGTTGAAGAGATTATTTCCTATATTAATGTGCGGTTTAAAACACGACAATAATAATTGTTATAAGTATATGGTTTAAAAATTTAAAACTATTTGAAGGCATCCGGCGGTTCAGGGTCAACCTGTATCGCCGGATATTTCATTGCAATAAGCTGGCTTGCAAAGGGTGACAGCGTTTGTTACAATAAGCTGACTCGCAAAGGGTGACAGCGTTTGTTACAATAAGCTGGCTTGCGAAGCATGACAGCGTTTGTTTTTATAGTAAAGTGACATGTCAGTATGCCGTATGCCTCATCTTCCTTAAGTTCAGAAAAGTCTGAATACCCCGAAAACTGTTCCGAGAATCTGGCAGTCATCTACAATAATAGGGTCCATCGTATCATTTTCAGGCTGAAGGCGTACATGCCCGTCTTCCCGGTAGAAGGTTTTGACTGTAGCGGAATCATCAATAAGGGCCACCACCATATCCCCATTCCTGGCTGAATTACAGGCATTGACAAAAATCCGGTCGCCATTTAGTATCCCTGCATTTATCATAGAATCCCCCTTAACCTTTAAGATAAAAGATTCTCCGTGGGGAACCATCTCTGCCGGGACAGGGAAATAGCTTTCAATATTTTCCTCTGCCAGAATAGGCAGTCCTGCGGCAACCTGACCGATTACCGGAAGGCTGACCATCTCTGTGCGGACCATCTGGAAATTATCGTCGCATATCTCTATTGCCCTTGGTTTGGTAGGGTCACGGCGGATATAGCCGTTTTTCTCAAGTGTTTCAAGATGGGAATGGACAGAAGAGGTTGACTTTAAATGAACGGCCTCGCAAATTTCCCGGACAGCAGGCGGATATCCCCGCTTTAAAATTTCTTCTTTAATATAATCTAGTATTTCCTGCTGCTTACTGCTAATTTTCCCGTATCCCATGAATATCCTCCTTTTACCTGGTTAATTATGTTATAAGCCACTATCCGCTGAATAATGGCTTATTCTGTTCCTTTTATATTATATCACACAAAACAGGAAAACACAAACGTATATTCCAAATATTTGTTCGATTTTTTCCGCAAATGTATTGACATAAGAATGTTTGTTCGATATAATTCACTTATACAAACAATTGTTCGTAACATTTGTTCGTATAATATATCATGGAGGTGTTCAGAATGGATTCCCGGATAAGTGAACGTAGAATTGCAAATAATCGAATTAGAAGGAGACGTCAGCTTCGCCATAATATACGCATGTATCTTATGACTACATTGCTGGCTATAGGTTTTTCTCTGATATTTTTCAGTTTCAGAGCCAAAGCACAGAGTAATTCCGAGGCGGTTTTGTATAAATATTATAAGAGTATCGTAGTGCAGAATGGAGATACTCTCTGGGATTATGCCAGTGAGTATGGAGGCAGTGGTGAATATGAGGACAGCAGGGACTATATAAAGGAAGTTATGCGTTTGAATTCCCTCTCTGATCATAAGATTGTGGCTGGGCAATACCTTATTCTTCCTTATTATGGTTCTGGGACTGCTATGGATGCAGATAATGGATGAATGCCCTTAAGTTAAAAATGTTGTATGAGTTGCTGTGCGCTCCACACACATCTTAACTTAAGGGTATTGGAAGAAGGCGACTTACTTTTCACGCAGCCGTACCACTTTAGCTGCTTTCCTGCGGCGGTTGTCCTCGATTGCAGCATAATGTTTTCTGGTTGTATTTACATCTTTATGCCCTAATACATCGGCTACCAGATAGATATCGCCGGTTTCCTGATACAGAGTTGTCCCATAGGTGCTTCTAAGCTTATGCGGAGTAATTTTTTTAAGTCCCGTTACGTTAGCTGTATATTTTTTTACAAGATTCTCCACCGCGCGTACGGTGATACGGCGGTTCTGAATGGATAGGAAAAGTGCGTTTTCATGACCTTCCAGCGGAATAATGTGATGTCTTTTTTCCAGATAATCGTGAAGTGCGTCTGAAACCTCCTCTCCAAAATATACCACTGTTTCATAACCGCCTTTTCTTCTTATTTTTATTCCGTTGTTTTTAAAATCCACATCGCTGATATCTAGTCCTACACATTCTGATACACGTATGCCTGTCCCCAGTAGAAGAGTGAGAAGCGCTATATCGCGGATTTTGGTTTTGGAATGATATTTTAGCTGGCACTTGGTAAGTTTTTCCCCTTCTTCAACCTGATCCAGCAGAATTGCCACTTCGTCTGCATCCAGCCGGATAATTTCCTTTTCATGCTGTTTGGGGAGCGGCACCAGTGCTGCCGGATTGGTTTTAATAAGTTCTGCACAGAAATAGTAATTATAAAAGCTTTTCAGCGCAGAGAGTTTTCTCTTTTTACCTCTCTCGTTATTGGCATATTCCCTGCCGTCCTTTATATAATAAGTAATATAGTCCATATATTCCTCAATATCCTCTCTGGTAATCTGGTCCAGAATGGACAATGGGAACTCCACAATTTCCATTTTAGCACAGACACTGTTATTTGCATGGAGGAACTCAAAGAACACCCGCAGGTCATAGGCATAGGCAAGCCTTGTCCTTGATGAGGTGTATTCCTGAATCCCCCTGAAAAACTGCTTGCAGAAAGAGGGCAGGGCAGCAAGTACTTCCCGCATCTTTAAGGTGTTTAAATTATTTTGTTCATCATGATAATTTTTACTGTTTTCCATAATAACTCCATCCTTCCATCCTGCCGTTTTGTATGGCGGTAAACATTCTCTCTTTTACGCCGGGATTTTCCTGATTCAGTTTCTGTAAGAGGTTTTTGATATATTCCCGTTTCGTATGGCCGTCAGCAGGGCAGGGGCTTTTCACTACAGGTATCTGGAATTTATTTACGAATCCAATCACATCTGACTCATTCATATACATAAGCGGCCTGATTACTGTTAAATCCATACGGTCTAAATATGTAACCGGATTAAAGGTGTGGAACCTTCCTTCAAAAATAAGGGACATCAGCATGGTTTCCACTACATCATCTTTGTGGTGCGCATAAGCTACCTTGTTACAGCCTGCTTTTTTTATAGCTTCATTTAGGGCGCCTTTTCTCATTTTGGCACAGAGAGAACAGGGATTGCTTTCTTTACGCTGTTGAAATATTATATTGGCTATGTCTGTTTTAACAATTGTATAGGGAATCTCAAGCTTACTGCATAATTCCTGTATTCCAGTTAAATCAAGATTATGGAACCCCAAATCAACCGTAACCGCATGAATAGTAAATGGATTTGGATAAAACCGCATAAGACCGTGAAGACCATAGAGAAGTGTCAGGCTGTCCTTACCGCCGGAAATGCCGATGGCAATCTTATCGCCTGATTCTATCATATGGTAATCATCGGCTGCACGCCGGATATAGCTAAGTACTTTCTGTAATGTCATAATTCCTCCTGCTTAAATAAGTTCAAACATATTTTACAATTATACCATAGTATCCTAAAAAAAAAAATGTTATACTAATAAAGACCGCGGAAATCAATTTCCAAAACCCCGGTCAGGGATTTTGAAAATTAATTTCCGTGATTAAAGACTATAATCAGAAAAGGAGGCCGGAAGAGTTTTTGGGGTTCCCTGAAAATTTTTCAATGAAATAATGAAAATCCAGTTTAATAAAAGATATCTGCGTATCGGTATAACCGCCTTTCTTGTAATTGCAGCATCCATTTGTTTTTACTATCTGATTTTTCATGGAGATCGTTTTTCTGCACAGCTAAGCGCACTCATGAGAGTAGCCAGCCCGGTTATGTATGGTATAATCTTTGCCTATCTTATGACGCCCATGGTAAACGGAATAGAGAGCCGCTTTTTGATGCCGTTTTTTTTCGCTAATGGAGGAAAGCCGGTTTCGGTTAAACAGAAAAAATGTATGCGGATTATTTCTATCCTTCTCACTATTTATATTGTAGGCTGTCTGATTTATGGATTTTTCTCGATACTGATTCCTAATATTACCAAGAGTGTCAGGAGCATTTCCTATCAGTTTCCTTATTATGTGCAGAACCTTATGAACTGGTCGGCTAAATTCCTGGATGACAATCCTGATATTGAGAAGATGGTTTTTAATCTATTTGATAAATACTCAGGGGAATTTACCAGCTATTTAAACAACAGTATTGTTCCTCAAATGGAAACGCTGGTAAAACAGGTATCATTGAGCATGATCAGCGTTCTCAAGCTTTTATGGAATTTTATTATTGGAATCATCATTTCGATTTATGTTCTTTACAGTAAGGAAACATTTGCAGGGCAGGCCAAAAAAATTGTATTCGCTGTCTTTAAAACCAGTACAGCGAACCAGTTTATCAAAGATATCCGTTTTATCAGCAACACATTTATAGGCTTTATCAGCGGTAAAATTGTCGATTCAATTATTATTGGGATTATCTGTTTTGCCGGAACCAGTATTATGAAAATGCCTTATGCGCTGCTCATAAGCGTAATTGTAGGGATAACTAATGTAATTCCCTTTTTCGGTCCGTATCTTGGCGCCATCCCAAGCGCAATACTGATTCTTATGGTTAACCCAATTAAATGTATTTACTTTATTATTTTCATTTTGATATTGCAGCAGGTTGATGGCAACTTAATTGGCCCTAAGATTCTTGGACAGTCAACTGGTTTATCGGGTTTCTGGGTTATTTTTTCCATTACCATATTTGGAGGCATTATGGGAATTCCTGGAATGATTATTGGCGTCCCTTTTTTTGCAGTCATCTACGCAATGATACGGCGTGTGACGAATAAACTTCTTGTCAAAAGAGGACTTCCACTGGAAACCAGCAAGTATCTGGATGTGGATTACATACAGGATAATGTTTTCATCCCCATAGATGAAAATAAAAATACTGCATTTTTTAAACTTGGAAAAAAGAAAACAAAGAAGGATGAGCAGGACACCTCATCAGAAAAAAAACAGGAGTAAATGCTATGAGATTTGTTATTCAGAGAGTAGATGAGGCCGGAGTTTGTGTAGAAGGGAAAACCGTTGGCGAAATTAAAAATGGGTTTGTGGTACTGACAGGCATCAGCAATATAGATACATACGAAATTGCTGATAAAATGATTCGCAAGTTAATTAATTTAAGAATTTTTCCAGATGAGAATGGAAAGACAAACTTAAGTCTCAAAAACATAGACGGGGAACTGTTAATTATTTCTCAATTTACCTTATATGCAGACTGCCGGAAAGGAAACAGGCCTTCCTTCATAAATGCCGGAAACCCGGAACTTGCAGAAAAAATATATGAATATATTATAAAAAAATGTTCTGATGAAATTCCACATGTTGCCCATGGTGTTTTTGGTGCGCAAATGGAGGTATCCCTTATTAACAATGGGCCTTTTACGGTCATTCTGGATTCAGATGAGTTGTAGTTTTGCAAACAAAGCAAATTGATTATAATAAGCTGACTCGTGAAGTGTGACAGCGTTTGTTATTCATAAGGTAATTCCGTTTTTAAGGAAGGATATATAATGAAAACTTTAATCGTATTTATTGTTGTAGTTGTAATTATTATTAATGGCTATACTTTTTTGAAATATAAAAAGCAAAAAAGGAAGAGGACAAATACTGTAGACAGTTTTAGAAATGTGTATTTAAAAAGCAGGATGGCAGAATCAAAGCCTCCTCAAACTTCTGAAAAATATACCAGATACACTACAAAATATAATAGCACAGTGGACTATGTTGATAAAGATGAATTTTTTAGGGAGGCTGCCAGTGCGGCAACCCCATCCCCATTGCACAGTTCAAAATATACCTCAAGGCAGAAACGCAAAGGTTTACATAATAAATTTATGTAAACCAAATATTGGTGGTTAAGTTTTATTATTATTCCATTTTAGATTTACAAATTTTTCTAAAAAAGACTTTTCCAAATTACGTTTATATATTATAATTAATATGCTTGTATTAATTTTTTAGGAGAAAGTAACAGATATGGCATATTTTAGAGTACGTACAGACCGCCTGCGTAAGGGCATGGTAATAAAGAATGATGTTTATGCCAGAACTGGTGCAGTTCTTGTCCCTATAGATACTCCTGTAACAAAAGAAGTCGTAGCGATTTTGACAAAACACTTTATTGAATATGTCATGGTTGATTATCAGGCAACTTCTTCCGTTCCTGCTGACATTCCTTCTCCTGAATCAGAGCCTCAAATTGAGGAGAAGCAGCTCGAAGAATTCAAGGAAAGCTTTCAGGTCGCAGAAACTGTATTGTCTGATACTTTAAAGGATGTTGCTATAAAAGATAAAGATGTGGACATATCCGTTCTTCTTGACGCATTAAATGGAATTTTAGACAAATCAAAAAATGAGGTTAATTTGTGTAATATGCTTTTTGCTATGAAAAATAATGCAGAAGGGCTGTATGTGCATTCCATTAATGTTGCTCTCTGGGGACAAGTACTGGCAAAGTGGATGGGATTTAAAGAAGAAGATATTGAACTAGTAGGAGTGGCAGGACTTTTACATGATATCGGCCTGTTAAAGTTAACAAATACCGGTGAACTTCCCAGCGGGTTTACTTTTCATGCGGAATTAAATGGAGATAAATACAGTAAACATACTGTACTTGGCTATAACCTGCTAAAAGAAAAAAATTTAGATTTGAAAGTAAAACAGACTGTCCTGACCCATCACGAGTGCCGGGATGGAAGCGGTTTTCCGTTGAAAGTTACGTTGAAAAATATCAATCCTATTTCCAGGATTATTTCCATAGCGGATACATATGATACCATGACTATGAAAGAAGAGGGAATAAAGCCTAAATCATCATTCTGGCTCCTCAAACGCCTGGAGGATGCAGGATATCAGAAATATGATCCCAATATGCTCATGACATTTATCGCACGTATCACAAATAATTTTATCAGACATACCGTCCGTTTGAGTAATGGATTAACAGGCCATATAGTGCTAATTAACAAGTTCAACCTGACCCGGCCTCTGATTCAGGTGGGAAACAGTTTTATTGATTTATCGGCGCGTAAAGATATATCAATTGTAGAAATACTGGATTAAAAATAAGCCCAAATACAGGGCTTATTTTTTTAGGCTAGCTATCATGCATAGCGTGGAAATACTCAAATCATCATTCAACTATTCGTTAAACTTGTGTTTTGCGAATAGTTGGATCGAGACCTCTATTTATTTTTTGCCTCAAAATCCTCAATGTATTGTGTTAAAAGTTTCACGGTTCCGTCAGGCCCAAGGACACTGCTATTAATACATAAATCGTAGCTGTCAGCGCGTCCCCACTTTTTAGAGGAATAATAATTATAATAGCTTTGACGCTGTTTATCTTTTTTGATACACATGTCTTTAGCCTTTGCGGCATCTAAATCGTATTTTTTCATAATACGTTTTGTCTTGGTTTCTTCATTGCCGTATATAAAAATGTGTACACAATTTTTCATATCGCTGAGTGCATAATCTGCACAGCGGCCAACGATAACACAGGGGCCTTCTTTGGCAATCTTTTTTATTGTATCAAACTGTGCCAGAAAAACTTTATGGCTGATAGGCATATCTACAAAGTGGGATGCATTGTAACCAAAGGAATAGGTATCCATAACCAGATTGTAGAGAAACGAATTGGTAGGTCTTTCATCATGGTTTTCAAGCATTTCCTCACAGAAGCCGCTCTCCTTTGCCGCTCTGCTTAAAAGCTCTTTATCATAACATTTAATTCCAAAGTATTCTGCTACCTTCTCGCCGATTTCACGCCCAGCAGAACCAAATTGACGGCCAATAGTAATTACTGTATTCATTAAAATACCTCCCTTATATTCTGATATAATTATTATACAAAAAATAAGAGAAAAATTCAATCTATTGTCTGAAAATTTAAGTTTTAAAAATAAACGTTACGTCACGGAATGCGCAGCCCGTGCGCATTCCTGAGCCATGAATAAGTAACAACGTTGCCGCACTTTGGGAGTCGGCTTATTGTAATAAAATTTTTTTGAAATAATCCGGAAGCGGCGCGTCCGTCTCAATGAAGCTGCCTGTGGAGGGATGGCGGAAACCTAAAACTTTTGCATGAAGCGTCTGCCCTTCCAGATGTAAAGGGTTATTCTTAGAACCGTATACCGTATCTCCCAGCAAAGGGTGCCCAAGATAAGCCATATGGACTCTGATCTGATGGGTACGCCCGGTTTCCAGCATACATTCTATGTAAGTAAACTTATCAAAGCGTGAAAGAACCTTATAGTGAGTAACAGCGTCCTTGCCGCCGCTGTTTAGGACAGCCATCTTCTTCCGCTCCTGGGGATGCCGTCCAATCAGCGTGTGTATAGTTCCCTGGTCATCTTTCAGTTTTCCGTGTACGATGGCATGATACTTTCTTACAATGCTGTGTTCTTTTAGCTGCTCTGCAATGCAGGCATGGGATTTGTCATTTTTACATGCAATGATGGAGCCTGTGGTGTCACGGTCAATCCGGTGGACAATTCCAGGACGCAGGACACCGTTGATTCCGCTTAAGTTTCCCTGACAATGGAATAACAGGGCGTTTACCAGTGTGCCGCTGTAATGGCCCGGAGCCGGGTGCACTACCATGCCCTTGGGCTTGTTTACGACGATAACGTCCCCGTCCTCATAGAGAATATCCAGGGGAATATCCTCCGGAAGAATATCCGGCGTGACGGCAGGCGGCAGGGCAATCTGTATCCGGTCATTTGCCCTTACCCGGCTGCTGTTTTTGACGCTCTGTCCATTTACTGTAATTTTCCCTTCTGTGAGAAGTTTCTGAATATAGGAACGGGACAAAGAGTCCACAAGGCTGCCTGCACACTTATCGACTCTCTCATTTTCCATATCTTCTGTTACAACAAATAAAAAATCTTTCTGATTTAATTCATTCATTCTCTGGATTCTTCTTTGGCTTCTGACGCCTGTGCCTGGTGAAACCCCAGAAACGCAAAATCCTCCTCCTTATAAACGAAAAGCATCAGGATAACAAGGATGGCGGCGGAAATTGTGACATACATATCGGCTACATTGAAAATAGGAAAATTAATCAGCACAATATATATGAAATCCACCACATAATCAAGACGCAGTCTGTCAATTAAGTTGCCAATTGCACCGGCGGCAATCATGACAAGCAGAAAATGCAGACTATAATATTTATTCTGGCTGGGGGCTTTCAACAGTACATACACAATTGCACACAAAAATACCACTGCAACAAACACGAAAAAGACTTTCTGGTTCTGCAGCATGCCAAAAGCGGCTCCGCGGTTTTCCAGATAGCTTAACTCAAGGACGCCGCTGATAATATCAAAGGACGGCTGGTCTTTCAGCTTTATGACGGCCAGATATTTTGTAAACTGGTCAGCCGCTGCCAGAACAATCATTAACAACACATCAAATATCAGTAGTTTTCTTTTTTTACTGTCCATATCCACCTATTCACCATCTTCCACAAAATGTATTTCGGAAATGGCATTCAAAATATCTTCATCCGTTACATTTCTGTCAATCAGTGCTTTCCCCACCTTTTTCAGCAAAATGAATTTAATGGAACCGCCTTCCATTTTCTTGTCGGATTTGGTCAGTCTCAGGATTTCTTCCGGCTCAATATCGCTGATGGAAATAGGCAGATTAAAAGGGACGAACATATCCCGTATCTCATAATATTCATCCATGGAAAGCCACTCATGCTTCCAGGAAATGAAAGCGGCGGCAATGGCGCCGAGAGCCACACATTCCCCATGGGAAAGGGAGAAATTGCTGGCTTTTTCGATAGCATGTCCAATGGTATGCCCAAAATTTAAAAGTGCCCTGTCTCCTTTTTCTGTGGGATCTTTCTCCACCACAAGTTTTTTGATTTTACAACTCCGTTCCACCATTTCAAGAAGGGTAGCCGGATCCCTGTCACAGATTTCATACATCTTATCAAGGAGCCATTCATAAAAAATACCGTCCTTGATAAGTCCATGTTTCATTACTTCCGCAAATCCGCTGAAGAACTGGCGGTCATCCAATGTTTTCAAGGTGCTGACATTCATGTAGACCAGCTTCGGCATATAAAAGGCTCCAACCATATTTTTGTAACCATCAAAGTCAACCCCTGTCTTCCCTCCTATACTGGAATCTGCCTGTGCCAGCAGAGTGGTTGGAATCTGAATAAAGTCAATCCCCCGAAGGTAGGTTGCCGCCGTAAAGCCTGCGATATCCCCCACAACGCCTCCGCCCAGGGCAATAATCAAATCTTTCCGGTCAAACTTTTCGCTGATTAAGAAAGTATATATATCTTTTACCGTCTGCAGGGTTTTATTCTCTTCCCCTGCTGCAAAAGAAAATAAAACATTCTTCCTGCAGATTTCTCCAAGGATATCCATAATCTCATCACCATAAAGGGATAAGACATGGGAATCCGTTATAATACAGACTTTCCTGTTCTCTATATCCAGTTTTTTAAGTTCTTCGGGAAGAGACTGAAAGTCTGTTGAAAAGACAATGTCATAACAAGGTTTTTTTTCATATAAAATGTTAAGTCGGCTGTTCATTTTCTGGATTATCCTTTCTTTATATAACAAACAACAGATATGTCTGTCTGCTTTTCCTGCCTACTGTAGCAAGTGCCGCCATGCTTTCGTAAAAGCAGTTTATTGTAGCAGATGCTGCCACGCTTTGCGAGCCAGCTTATTGCAATAAAACTTCCTGCCCAAGGCAGGAAGCTTTAAAATCAATTTAAACGCCATTATTAATCGGCACATCAAAAGAACCTGATAAAATTTCCTGGAAATCACCTGATATATCGACGATTGCAGGTGTAATAATAAATATGTAATGGGAAATTTTCTGTAAATTACCGCTGATGGCAAAACAGGAACCGGATGTGAAATCAATGATACGCTGTGCTATATCTACGTCCAGGCCTTCCAGATTCAGTACTACGGTTCTGTTGGCTAACAGTGTCTCCGTGATTTCCCTTGCATCCTCAATGGAGGTCGGCTTAATGACACATACTTCCATTCCCGCCCCGGTCTTCTTTGTCTGTCGCATGGGCGTAACCTTGGGCGTGGTCTTTTTGACGGCTTTCTCTTCTTCCATAACGACATCTTCCCTTGCTGCCGGAAGCTTTTTGGGTTTTTCTTCTACAGGCCGTTCTTCATAATAGTCATCATCGTAAAAATCATCGTCGTCCTCATTCAGTTTCATGTAATTAAGGAATTTATCCATTACTCCCATTATAAAACGCTCCTCATTTAACCAGATATTGTCGTTCCCCAAAGATGCCTGTTCCCACCCGGACGCAGGATGCGCCCTCTTCTATGGCAGTCATATAATCTCCTGTCATCCCCATGGACAGAACATTCATACTAACATTATCAATGTTTTTATTACTTATGTCAACAGCTAATTGTTTTAGCTGTTTAAAATATTGCCTGTTCTCATCTGCATCTTCTACGTATGGCGCTATGGTCATAAGCCCTTTAATGGAAATACCTGGCAACAGGGCCGCTTCACGTATCAGTTCCTCTGCATCCGCAGATTTTACGCCAAATTTTGTTTCTTCCTGTGCGATATTTACTTCTATTAGAATGGATACATTAACCTGCTTTTTCACGGCCTGGGCACTGATTTCCTGTGCAAGCTTTAAGGAATCCACACTATGGATGAAACAGACCTTATCTACAATATATTTTACTTTATTGGTCTGTAAATGCCCAATCATATGCCATCTGATATCTTTGGGCATAACCTCATACTTTGCAGTCAGCTCCTGGACTTTATTCTCCCCAAAATCCCTGCATCCGCATGCATAGGCTTCCATCAGCATGGAAACTGGCTTGGTTTTGCTTACAGCAATCAGCGTAACCTCTTCCTTGTTTCTGCCCGTATTTTCACATGCTTTTTCAATAGTTTGATGTACAATGGCAAGATTATCCTTTATCATGGTTGATGCCTCCTGTATGGGTTTCCTGCTGCAGTTAATTGTAAACCAGTTCATCGTCTGCCACGGTGGTGGCATCCAGTACGATATAGTCATACACGTTCAGGCCGTACTGGGTATTGGATTTTACAATGGAGTATTCTTCATTGTCATATAAAATATTAATCTGCTTAAAGTCAGCATAGCCTTTATTAATATTATAGACTCCTTTCAGACTCCCGCGTTTGCTCAAGGCAAACTTTTCCGTTGATTCGGGTTTGATGATATACTCTCCGATTCTTAAGACAGAATCGTCAATATAATATTCTGTCTCCGTTTCATTGTAAATTGTTGTCTCGATAAATTCCGTGGTGGGCGTTCCATCTTCCGTGTAGGTTTCACGGAGCACGCCATCGCTGCTGCTGTTCCCACCTTTGGTTACATAATCCTTGGGAACAATAAAAAATTCCTTTTCAACAATGGATGAATTGGGAATTTTTAGCCCCGCTTCATCCTCTAAAATCAACTCTATGTCTATAAAGCGGTCTGTACAGAAGGATACCATGGAATTATTAAAGGTAAGGGCAACGAAAATCTCGCCTTCCTCATTGGTATAGCTGGAAACCTCGCCCCATGAAGTATTCTGGTTTTTAAGGAATTTCACCTTCACAAACTCCTTCTCCAGCAGTTCATCGGCCTTTTCCTTATCCGTCTGGATGACAATGGACCAGTCCTCGTTGGTGGACAGTTTATATACCGGCTGGCCGGCTTCCACCAGTTCATTGCTGATAAGCTGGGTCTTTTCATATTCTTTGGTATCGAAAAGGGCGCTGGTGAACTGCTCCAGCTTCAGGTCTTCATATCCATCTACAGAATAAATCAATATCCCTGTATTTGGCGCATTACAGAAAGAAATCAGTTCAGACAGGCCGGCACTGTTTATCTTGTCGATATTTTCAAGAATGCTCACATTTGCCAGCTTTAATACGGTTCCCTTTACGTTGAATTTAAAGTCGTAGACAGAAGAAAAATACTGTGGATCAAAACTGTTGGTAAATCCAAGAATTTCACTCTTTAACTCCGTTAAATCCCCGGATGTGAGGGTGCTGCCGTCGGTTTCCGCGTTCATGTAATCTGCCAGCCTGCCGGATTCGTCTAAAGTATAAACCAGATTTCCCACACCTACCCGCTCACCTTCACGGCTGTAATAATTGACATATCCGGCCTTGGAGGCAGTGACAATCTCCTCGTCACGAAGGGCAATGCCTTTGTAGATATTATTGGTGGATAAGGATCCCATCTTAACCTGATGCCCTTCAATATGCTTCTGTGTAAAATACATAAAGACACAGATAACAATATAAATAAAGATAACCGTAAAGATCACCATTCCTATATTGATATTGAGGGGCCTTCTGTATTTAACTATCTTATTGCTGCCATTTCCTTCCAAGACTTTCCTCCCAAATTCAAACAAAAAACACTGTATACTTTGCGGCGGCTTATTGAAGCCCATACGAAAACGCCCCGGATAACTCCGGGGACGCTTATGTAGTTTACGAAAATCTTTTGTATTTATAAAGAAACGATAATTTTATCTTTAACAGAAGCGGGAAGTTCATCTTCGTCCAGTGATACGCTGATGACGAAATTTACATGAAACGCCTCGCTGATTTTTTCTAATTTTTTGATAACCGGCTCAATATTTCCATCTTCAAGACATGCAATCTTTAAAAAGCTGTCGAAATACATCTGCTCTAAATCATGATCCTGCGAAATGATACCACTGACAAAACCGGCAAACTCATCTGGATTTGTAATCAGGTAAGAAGATACGTCAATCAGCCTGATTTTATTATTCAATTCGTACATGTGTTTTGTGCTCTTATCCAGATATACAATATTGCCGGATACATTCTGTACCTCAGTATTAACCTTCTCTAATAAATGTTTGGTCTTGCCTTTTCCCTTTTTTCCAATTATAAACTGAACCATTGGTAATCCCTCCTGAAGTATATTGGCTGTATGTAAATTTCGGTTATGCCTAATCTAATTATAAGTGATAACAGATTAAAAAACAACTGCTAATTATTTATTTCTTCCAATAAATCTGTCATCTGTGAATAAAGCAGATCCCCACTTTCCGCTTTCATGATAATGGAAATATACGGATTGCCGGAAGAATCCCTTGTTATCAGGGAAAGGCAGTGTCCTGCCGCGCTGGTAGTACCTGTTTTCCCGCCAAGAACCGACAGGCCGCCCGGAACCTCCTCTCCCTGTAAATAGCGGTTGGTGTTGTTTACGCTGACTTCCTTGGAAGCGCCGTTTTTATCTGTGTAGACAGTTGTGTAAGAATCTGTGCGTATAATTTCGTTAAATAAGGAATAATTGACTGCCTCATTCATAATCAGGTACATGTCATAAACTGTCGTGTAATGGTTTTCATCGTTAAGCCCGTGGGGATTGACAAAATTGGTGTTGGTGGCGCCAAGCGCTAAAGCCTCCTCGTTCATCATTGCCACAAAAGCTTCCACTGACCCGGCGATTCCCTCAGCAACCATTACCGCAGCGTCATTGGCGGAATTAATCAGCAGAAGATGCAGCGCCTGATCCAGCGTCATTTTATCTCCTTCCTTAATACCGCAGACCTGGGCGCCGGATTCCAGAATCCTGACATTGGCCGACGCGGTAAGTATCATATCGTTTGAGCCGTGTTTCATAGCCACCAGAGCTGTCATGATTTTGGTGAGACTGGCAGGATAAAGCCTTTCGTGGACATTCTTTGCATAA
The DNA here is from genome assembly GCA_947177425.1 of uncultured bacterium. Lineage (GTDB taxonomy): Bacteria > Bacillota > Clostridia > Lachnospirales > Lachnospiraceae > Suilimivivens. The sequence continues at coordinate 31,385 of CAMWUN010000009.1, read as the reverse complement.
AGGGTATTATGTTTATTCAGGTCGAAAAGACCTGCCCCCTGTGCTTTTGACATGTCCACGCTGCTGGAAGTGATATCGGATTCCACAACACACAACTCTGAGGCAAAAGGGACTGCTGTCCCCCTCTCCTCCTCAAGGTTGACAATCCGAAAACTGCTGACCTCCAAATCGGTCGTGTACGGCATATCAAACCGGGCCTGTCCACAGCCTGTCAGAAGAAGCAGGACGGCCATGGGCAGAACTGAAAATAGTTTTTTGGTATATAGGGTAAATCTATTGCTGCTGCAATTCTTATCGGTACATTTCACGCCACTCTAAATCTCCTCTGTCCAGGGACTTGATCAGTAACTCCGCCGTGGCAATATTGGTTGCAAGCGGAATGTTATACATATCACATAGCTTAACTACATTATTCACATCAGGCTCATGATTTTTGGATGTCAAAGGGTCTCTTAAAAAGATGACCAGATCCATCTGATTGTGTTCAATCTGCGCGCCTATCTGCTGTTCTCCTCCAAGATGCCCGGCAAGGAATTTATGAATAGTAAGATTTGTCACTTCTTCCACCAGTCTGCCTGTAGTCCCTGTTGCGTATAGTTCGTTTTTGCTTAAAATCCCCCTGTAAGCGATACAAAAATTCTGCATTAATTTTTTCTTGGCATCATGTGCGATCAATGCAATATTCATATTGGCCCCTCCTGCTATTATATAGTTACTCCTCTATAAAATCTGCCAGCCAAAATTTCTGGTCAAAACTAATTCTATTATACATCATTTTTGCCGGCATTGTAACCCCACATTTAAAACAAATCCAATTCCGATAAAAGAACTCACAAGAGATGTCAGCCCGTAGCTGACAAAAGGAAGGGGAAGCCCGGTGTTTGGAAGCAGATATGTGACTACGCCAATGTTGATAAAGGATTGTATCCCCAGCATAGATCCGATTCCCGCCGCTATAATCGTTCCCGCAATATCCTTGGCTCTCCTTGCGATAAGAAGGCACTCCACGCTGATTAAAAGCACCAGCACGATGACTGCGCAGGCTCCCACAAACCCAAATTCTTCCCCAATAACAGCAAAGATAAAATCCGTCTGCTGCTCGGCAATGAAATCGGCATTTTTGACGGAACTGATTTCATTATTTTTATAGCCCTTCCCTGTAAGCTGTCCGGATCCGATTGCCATGACCGAATACTCCTGCTGATATCCTAAGGTATTGGAAAACTCCTCCTTGTTGAAAAAGGAGATAATACGGTTTAACTGGTACATATGCTTTTCGGGAATGATCTTCTGGTCCGGCTGTAAAATCAGGTACATGAAAATCATAAAAACAGGCACTACCACTGCTAAAATACCGCCGATTACCTTCCAGCTTAATCCTCCAGTAAACATGATAATGCAGAAAATCAGACAGATGACAATAGTGGTGGACAAATCAGGCTGGTAATAGACTAAAAATGCCGGAAATGCAAACAAAACCACACACAATGCAATATATTTGAAGGTATTAAGTTCCTCCCTGTGTTTATAGATAAACTGTGCAAAAAATAAGATAATCAGTATTTTGGCTACCTCCGACGGCTGGAAACGGATTCCCGCAATTTCCAGCCATCTCTGTGCCCCTTTGGAATCGTCACCCATGAAAATAACCATGGCAAGCAGTACAATATTAAAAAGGTACATAAGCCAGTACAGGTTAAGCAGCACGGAGTAGTCAAAAAGCGAAATTACCAGCATCAGAAACACGCCGAAAGCAAATCCGGCAATCTGTCTGTTCTGCAGAGACGGCTCGGCGCTGCCTACGGCAACGATTCCTATGACCGCTAAGGCAATCACCATGATTACCAGTTTAAAATTATAGTGTCGTATTTTATATTGTCTTAGCATCTTGTTTCACCTTCCCTGTGACCCTTTCGCGCCTTAAGGAGCAAAAGGGTCAGTTGACATTCTTATGTAAATCTAAAATAGGGATATTGGCATATAAGGTAGGCGTTTTATCTCTTCCTTTACTGTCGGTTTTGCTGATCTGTATTTCCATACTCTGGGTATCTATCTTCATATACTTGGAAATAACCTTTGCGATATCTGTTTTAATCATTTCCATCATTTCCGGCGAGCAGTTTACCCTGTCGGAAATAAGCAGTATCTTTAAACGGTCTTTTGCAATTTCCCTTGATTTTCTTCTGCTGAAAAAATTTCTGATTCCCATATGCCACCTCCTAATTTTTATGGAAAATACCTGTCACTTTAGTCCAGAAGGATACCCCTTTCTCAAGTTCAAGATAAGGGATTTCCTTTCCTGTTACCCGGTAGCATATATTCTGATATGCTTTTCCTGCCAGTGTATTATTCCCTACCAGAGGTTCTCCCTGATTGGTGGCTATGACCACGTTTTCATCATCGGGCACAATTCCTATCAGGCTGATAGCCAGAATATCCACAACATCCGCTGCACTCATCATATCGCCGCGCTTTACCATGTCATACCGGAGCCTGTTGATAATCAGATCTATCTTGCTGAAATCATTGGCTTCCAGAAGGCCGATAATGCGGTCGGCATCCCTGATTGCAGACACTTCGGGAGTTGTCACCACCAGCGCCCTGTCGGCGCCTGCTATGGCATTTTTAAATCCCTGCTCAATTCCGGCAGGACAGTCCAGAATGATATAGTCGAACTGTTCCCTAAGCTGGTTAATCATTCTGACCATCTGTTCGGGATTTACCGCGGTCTTGTCTTTTGTCTGGGCGGATGGCATCAGATAAAGGCTGGGGTAGCGCTTGTCCTTGATAAGCGCCTGTTTGATACGGCACTTCCCTTCCACCACATCCACAAGATTGTACACAATTCTGTTTTCCAATCCCATCACTACATCAAGATTCCGAAGGCCGATATCCGTGTCGATAAGCACCACACGTTTTCCCATAGCGGCAAGACCTGTTCCTATGTTTGCAGATGTGGTGGTCTTACCCACACCGCCTTTCCCTGATGTGACGACAATTACTTCACTCATACATACCTCCGTTTCGCCGCGCAGGCGGCTGATATAATGAATTATCGTCTCCTGAGAAATATCCGTATTTAAACAGGCAAATCACTCAGTAAATCTTTTGTAAGAGAATCAATGATTACTTTCTTATCTTTTACGTATGCAATTTTCGGCTGTACTTTCGGTTTTATGGACCATTTAGAGATTTTGTCTTTGGATTTATATTTGAAATCACCGATTTTGAGTCTTTCAGGTGACATTTCAAGCGCTGCCACATAGTGGCCGGAACTGCCGTTTCCTCCGGCATAGGCTTCCCCGTACAGTCCCCCAAGGACAATCACATCCCTTGCAGATATAATGGCGGACCCGGGATAGACATCTCCCAGTATCACAATACTGGATTCTGTTTCCAGAACCTGACCGTTTTTCAGAGTACCTCTGTAAAAATGCCCTTCATTATTCAGGGAGAATTCTCCTGAAAAGTCGGTCTGCTGCAAAGCCTTTACAAAACTCTGGTTGGTTTCATCATCCTCTCCTACCAGGCAGATGATGCGAAGCTGGGAGTTATTCTGGATGGCATAGATGATTTTCTGTTCTTCCCGGGGCGACAAATCCCTGCCCTTAATGGAAAGGGCCATGCGTGCATCTTTAAAAAAGCTGCTGGATTCCCTGAATTTTTCTTCAATATCCTCCAGCAGAAGGTCAAAAGGCATCTCTGCATCCAGATACAGTACGATTCCGCTGGGAAAACTCTTAATTATGACCGAATTTTTCAAAATAAACCGCTCCTTTTAGGTGTTAATCTGTGACAGCCGTGCTGACATTCATCTGATCGACTGTTCCCTTAATCAGTTCATCCTCGTCCACCAGATTAAAATAATACTGGATAACGTCTTTGGTGGTGCGGGCTGCATAGTTTGAAGTGTAGCCGTAGGCAATTCTTGTCACCACGGCAATCTCCGGTTGTTCATAAGGCGCATAGCAGACAAACAGGGCATGGTTGGCACGGTTCTTATTTTCTTCCGCCGTACCGGTTTTTCCTGCAATGTTAATGCCCAGATCCTTATAATATGACTTGTCTTCGATTACCTGCCGCATCCCCTGATGAATGGCGTTCCAGCCTGCCGTGTCCAAATCTATGGTATTTCTTACCTTTGCACCGCCTTCTTTCAGCAGTATTCCGCTGTGGTCTGTAATCTGGTCCACCAAAGTTAAGTCATAGCAGGTGCCGCTGTTGGCTACTGCGGTGATATATCTGGCAATTCCTGCTGTGGAATATGCGCTGTTATCCTGCCCGATAGCGCCGCGGACAGGGTCCATGGAGGAAACCTCCGGGATGGATTCTTCAATTTCAATGCCCGAAGTTTCTGTAAGACCATATAAATCTGCATAATATCCCAGTTTTTTTATCCCTGCATCAGGTGAATACGTATCTCCAATCGTACCCATCCGGTATGCAAGTTCATAAAAGAAAGGGTTACAGGAATGTCTGATGCCTGCGGTCAGATTTAAGGAACCATGCCTGCCAGGATTAATCCAGCAGGTGGGGGGCGGTTCTATTTTATCAAATACCCCGTTACAGGTAAAGGTGGTACTTGTGTTGATAATACCTTCCATAAGCCCTGCAGTGGCCGTCACCAGCTTAAAGGTGGAGCCAGGAGCCGTCATCTGTCTGGTGGCATAGTTGATCAGAGGGGTTGACTGGTCATTCAAAAGCTGGGAATAGTATTCTGCATTGACTCCGTTGGCCATTTTGTTGTTGTCGTAACCCGGATAGGAAACCAGGGCAAGCACGTCCCCGGTATTGACGTCAGTAATAACCATGGAGGCCGAATGGGGATCCAGGGCAAGCTGGGCCGGGGTGATATCCAGATTTTTAATCCTGTTCATCATAAAGGTATAGGCGCTTTCGGAGCCTTTTAGGAACTGTTCTTCCTCATCATCCGGGATTTCCACCAGATTCTGCTCCAACAGTATCCGGCAGATCTGGGCGCCGGATATGACATCCTTCTTAATCATGAAACGGTAAATCCTTTTGGTAAAATCCAAATCATCCTCAAGCTGTTTAAAAATGTAATTCACTATCTGGCTGTAGATTTCATCGGAATCCGAATACTGGCTGTCCAGTTCCAGACGGGTAACATCAATCCAGTTCATGGCAATACAGTAATTTAAGTATTCGTTGAGACTAATAACCTCCTGGGTAGTCCATGCAATATAAGTCTCGTCGGAAGTATCCACTCTGTCCCTTACGATAATCCCGTTATTATAAAGCATTTCCGCAATATAACTTTCATATATCTGATACTCCATGTCCAGATTTTCATAGGCTGTAAGGGTTTCGGTCAGCTCCGTCCGCAGGCTGTCAAAGACAAAATTTTTACGCTCCAAATACTGGCTGTAAACGGTCTGCTCCATCTCCGCCGCGCCGGGTTCGCCAAAATGACCTATGTCAATCACATTATTGTTTATGAGCGCAAAATATACATCATAGATAGGAATCTTGATTTTACTGCTGCTGACGCTGGAAGTATCAAACTCTTTGGCGTTAATGATGGTTGAATATAAAATACTGGCAAGCCGCTCCTCCAAAATCCTGTAGGCGGCTATCTGTAAATCTTTGTCGATGGTAAGGTACACATTGTTCCCTGCCACCGGCTCCACATAATCCGTGGTTTCTGTCACTTTTCCCACACTGTTGACGAAAATCTTCTCACTTCCCTTGGTACCCTGGAGGTAGGACTCCATGGATTTCTCAATTCCCAGTTTCCCTACGGTATCACTGCTGTCGTAGGAATCCTCACCGTTGGCTTCTAACAGGTCAGCAAGTTCGTCCTGGGATACTTTGCCTGTGTAGCCCAGAATATGGGCAAAATAAATACTGTCCACATATTTTCGGATGGTATCCTCCGCAATAGCCACACCCTCAAGCTCCAGAGAGTTTTCCATGACCATTGCCACCGTCTTTTCACTGACATCTGTAGCCACTGTGGTGGCAATGTATTTCTGGAAGCTGTTGTTGTTCATGTCATAACGGATAGTCAGTATTTTAAGGGCTTCTTCTCTGGTATAGCCATTGCCGGGGACAAAGGTTTCCTTTTGATCGTCCTCCGTATAATTTCCGATGCGGAACCTGTCCCACCCGCACAGGTAGTCCACAACCTCCTGGGCTGTGGCAGTGCGTTCCGCCTCTTTTAAATCTTCTATGGTCAGACGTCCGTATACATCCGCCAGAAAACGGTAAAGCTGGGTTCCCTCCACGGTAAAAGTATAACGTCCGTTTTTATCAAGGACAATCTTAAAATCACTTACAATATTATCGCCGTTGCCCTCAATAATCTGAATCAGTCTGTAGATAGTGTTGTTGAGGTTTAAATTCTTGAACCTGCCGCTTTCATAGACATCCTCAATGGTCACGGAATGGGCCAGTTCGTTATAAGCCAGCAGATTGCCGTTCCTGTCATAGATACAGCCGCGGCTGCCTTTAATGGTGCGTTCCTTCATGATTTTCATCTGAAAGGAATCCAGATACTCCTCCCCATGCACAATCTGGAGGTCGAAAATCCGGTTAATCATAATAACGCCGATACCGATTAATACAAGAATCAGCACAAAAACCCTTGAAGTCACCATATTTATAAAATTTTCTTTAAAATTTTCAAACAAACTTTCTAGCACTCCTTTTTTCCAGTTCCTCCAGTTTCTTGTTGATCCACAAAACAAGAGGATACAAAAGCAATGTCACCAGTATGGTGTAGACAACCTCAGGCAGTATGATATGCATAAAATAATAGCCGATGTTGAACCGTCCCCGCATCAAAAACAGGGTAATATAGTATAGAAATCCGTAGGCCAGATCGCTAAGTAAAATAAGGCCCAGCGGAAGCTTAATATCCTCCTGGTAAAATATCCGGTTAAATTTTCCGTTGGCGTATCCTATGTACATATAGATCATTGCATTTAATCCCAGCACATTCCCGAAAAATACATCTGCCAGAAAACCACAGGCAAATCCCATGATAAGGCCTGTCCTTTCCCCACGCATAAAGCCGAAGGATGCGGTAAGGACAATCATAAGATTGGGCACGATGCCTCCGAAATCAATGCCCTGAAAGACTGTCGTCTGGAATAAAAAGCATATGACAATCATAAATACCGATACAATAAATCTTCTCAATCACTTTCACCTGCCGTCTGTTTTAGCTGTGTCACCACCAACACTTCCTCCAGATGTTCAAAATCCACCGCCGGCGTAATCAGGCCGGATTTCGTCAGATTATTAGAATCCACATTGATGCTGAAAATATAGCCGATTAAAATCCCCGGCAGATATTTGTCGCTGATGTGGGAGGTCACAATCTTATCCCCCTCCACCACTCTGTCCGCACTGTCAATCAGCTTTTCAAAGCTGATAAGGCCGTCTGCATAAAGTTCCAGATCCCCGCATACGATTAAGTTATCTGAGGTGGAAAGTACCATGCCGCTGGTCTTGGCATTGTCGTCAATGATGGACATGACTTTGGACCAGTTAGGCCCTACATCCACAATGCGTCCCACAAGGCCGCTGCCTGCCATAACGTTCATATCGATCTGCAGCCCGTCGTTGGACCCTTTGTTGATGACAAAAGAATGAAACCAGTTGCCGGAGTCTTTGGCGATAATCCGCGCCCCCAGCTTTTCATACTCGTCGTACTGGGCGTCAAGGTCGTAAAGTTCCCTTAAGTTTGTCAGTTCATACCGGCCCTGCTGGAGCCTGATATTTTCCATAGTCAGTTCGTCGATCTGGGCCTTCAGTTCCGCATTTTCCTCAAGCAGGGAACGGATCTGCACCAGTTCCTCGGAACGGTTGGCGATCCAGCTTCCCGCCTTGCTTACGCCTTCCTGCAAAGGGGCTATCAGGGAACCTCCCACGGCGCTGACAGGCTCGCTTAAAAAATTGGTATTAAAAGTTATTACGATTAAACCCGTACATAGTAATGTTAAAATAAAAAGGAGATATTTACCGGGTAATGTAAACTTCTCTCCTTTTTTCTTTACGATTGGACTCATGTGCTCATTCCTTCAATTGCATAGGCAACCGACTTATAGTTATCGTCTTTAATAATCTTGGAAAGCCCTAACGCTACACTGGTAACGGGATTTTCGGATACATTGACTTTAAGCCCCGTTCCTTTCTGGATCAACTGGGCCAGATGGTTCACCTGGGAAGCCCCTCCGGTCAAATAGATACCGTGGCGGTAAATGTCCGCCGCCAGTTCCGGCGGCGTCCTCTCCAGAATAACTTTCACATTGTCGATGATGGTATGGAAGTGCTCTGTTAAGGACTCGTCAATAAGCTGGGTGGGAAGTTCCCTTTCCACGGGAAGCCCGGTGACAATATCCCTTCCATAAACGACTGCGCCCTTTCCTTCCTTTTCAAGGTCGCTTAAGGCCATTTTCACATTTTCCGCAGTCTTTCCGCCGATAATCAGGCTGAATTCCTTCCGCACTGCCGCCCGGATGGCGTCATCAAATTTCTGTCCGCCGGTTTTAATCAGACGGCTTAATACAATGCCCCCCAAGGAAAGGATGGAAATTTCCGTGGTATGGAATCCCACGTTGACAATCAGGACACCCTGGGAGTTCTTCACGTCAATGTCCAGGCCCAGTCCGTCCGCAACCGCCTTTTCCACTACCATGACCCTTCTGGCCTTTACGCCTGCGTTCTTCACCAAATCATAAAAAGCCCTCTTTTCCACGCCGGTAACGTCCGTAGGCACGGCAATATAGTAATCCCCGGGCTTTATGTTGCTTCTGGTCATGTCGCTGATAAAATATTTCACCAGCAGTTCCATATTTTTGATATCTGCAATGACTCCGTTGGAAAGAGGATAGGAAATATGAATATTTCCCGGCGCCTTCTCATACATTTCAAAAGCAGAATCGCCGTAAGCAAATAAGGTATCCTTATTTTCAATGGCAATCATATTTTTTTCAACCAGAATTGCATCGTCTGCACGGTTGTAGATTTTAATATTGTTGGTTCCAAGGTCAATGCCAAATGCGTTAATAGACAAAGTGAGTACCCCTTTCTATAATAATTCTTCTTCTTTTAAACTGATATAACAGTTATCCCCCAAAATCATATGGTCTATCAGGGGAATGTCCATCAGTTCGCCTGCTTCTTTTATCTTCTGCGTGATTTCGATATCCTGTGTGCTGGGATGGGGATCCCCGCTGGGATGATTATGCAGGAGCATCAGATAACAGGCCCTGCACTTTAAGGCTTCAACAAAAACCTCCCTTGCCGAAAGAAGGGAAGCCCTGACCGTCCCCAAAGATACCATATATTCTTCGATTAACTTTAATTTATTATCCAGCAATAGCAATAATATTACTTCTTTTTCCTGATGGCGCATTTTCTCCATATAGTATTCCGCTACTGTGAGAGGCGACTGGAAGCTTAAGCCTTTTGCCGCTCTTTCGCACGCCATCCTCACCGCCAGTTCGGTAAGACACTTAATTTTCACTGCCTTTACTTCCCCGATTCCGGGAATTTCCATCAGTTCTTTTAATGAAATATGGTGAAGGCTGTTAAGCCCTGTATCCTGTCCCCGCGCAAGGGAAAGCACTTTCTGCGCCAGTTCCAGTGCCGGGCAGTCTTTCGTACCTGTCCTTAAAATCACTGCAAGCAGTTCCGCCTCCGTAAGGGCTCCCGGCCCCCGTGCAATAAATTTTTCGTAAGGCAGTTCCCCGTTCTTTTTTGTATTTTTGTTCATCCATTTCCTTTCTAATCCCTTCTCTCAATCTGGAATAAAAAGAAAAATATCAACCCTCCTTTGTATGGCTGAAATTAAACATAGCCAACAATTATATTAACACAGTTGGAAATTTATGTATACTGATTTCATGGAATTTTTATAAGTTTCGTTAGTCAAATTCCTTCATAATAATTTCTTTTTCCACTAATTTCTGTAAGGTTTTCATAATTCCGAATTTTCCGTGCTGCCAGGTCAGCCCTCCCTGGAAAAAGACACTGTAGGGAGGTTTGATGGGCCCGTCAGCGCTCAGTTCAATGGAAGAACCGGACACAAATGCCCCTGCCGCCATAATAACCGGGCTGTCGTAACCGGGCATGTCCCAGGGCTCCGGCGTTACATGGCCGTCTACGGAGGCCGCCTGCTGAATTCCCTGACAGAACGCAATGACCCCCTCTGGATTCTTGAAGGTGACAGCCTGAATAATATCGTGTCTTGGCTCCCTGCCGTCAGGAACCACTGAAAATCCCAGATTTTCATAGAGATTTGCCGCAAAAATGGCGGCTTTTAACGCATTTGCCGTGACGGAAGGGGCAAGGAACAGTCCCTGATAGAATGCCCCAAGAACCTGCAGGGAAGCGCCCACCTCCTTCCCAAGCCCCGGGGAAGTGAGACGGAAAGCCGCATTTTCAATACATTCCTTTTTTCCTGCCAGATAGCCGCCTATGGGAGCCAGGCCGCCTCCCGGATTCTTGATAAGGGAGCCTACTACCAAATCCGCCCCCACATCGGAAGGCTCTCTTGTGTCGGTAAATTCTCCGTAACAGTTATCCACCATGCAGATTACCTCAGGTTTGATTCCTTTTATAAAGGAAATCAGTTCCCCAATCCGCTCCACAGACAGGGTAGGCCTTGTCTGGTAGCCTTTGGAGCGCTGGATCGTCACCAGCTTCGTTTTTTCATTTACTGCCTCCTTAATAGCTTCAAAATCAAAGCTGCCGTCGGGCAGAAGATCCACCTGCCGGTAGCTGATTCCATATTCTTTTAAGGAACCTTTGGAAGGGCGGATGCCGATGACCTCTTCCAGGGTATCGTAAGGTTTCCCCACAGGGGAAAGCAGTTCATCGCCAGGACGCAGATTGCTCATAAGGGCAAGGGCAAGGGCGTGGGTGCCGCAGGTGATCTGGGGACGTACGAGGGCGTCTTCCGTATGGAAAATATCGGCATAAACCTTCTCTAATGTTTCCCTTCCAAGATCATTATACCCGTATCCGGTGGTACCTGAAAGACAGGCTTCGCTGACTTTGTTTTTCTGCATGGCGCCAATCACCTTTAACTGGTTGTACTCTGAAAGAGCGTCAATTTCATCCCATCTTTCTTTCAGGGAATTCCATACCTTTTCCCCGTAAGCATACACTTCTTTACTAATTCCCATTTCTTTGTATATCTGCTCTAAGGATGCTGGCATTATATCAGCTTCCCTGTTTTCATTCCTGTCCATGGCCCCTGTCCATCCTTTCTATATGTTCCATCATAAAATCCAGTATCCGGTCATCATCATATGCAAAATCCGGCTTATTGACCCATATCACATCCCTCTCCCGCCGGAACCAGGTAAGCTGCCGTTTGGCAAAACGGCGGGTATCACGCTTAATAAGGGCAACAGCTTCCTCAAGGGTACAGTCCCCCTCGAGACAGGATAAAATTTCCTTATAACCAAGGCCCTGCATGGACACCATATCTTTGCAGCAGCCCATTTTCCTTAAGCTTTCCACCTCTGCCACAAGCCCTGCTTCCATCATTTCATCCACACGCTTCTCGATTTTCCTATAAAGTGTGTCCCTATGGTCGTTAAGTACAAAATAACAGGCGTTATAGAAAGCTTTCTTCTCCCGCTGTTTTTGGTTGTGGGCGGAAATAGGCGTTCCTGTCAACTGGTAAAACTCCAGTGCCCGGATAATGCGCTTTAGGTTGTTGGGGTGGATAGACTCTGCCGATGCAGGATCCGTCTCCATCAGGCGTGCATGCAGATACAGGCTGCCCTTTTCACGTCCTGTCTCTTCCAGCCGGGCGCGGATAAGGCTGTGATCCTCTTCAGAAGAGAAATCAATGTCATACAAAAGAGCCTGAATGTAAAATCCTGTACCTCCGGTCAGAATGGGAATGTGTCCCCGCCCGTAAATGCCTTTTAACGCCTCCCGGGCAAGAGACTTGAAACGGAAAACATTAAATTCCTCATCCGGTTCAAGAATATTTATCAGATGATGTGGAACCCCGTCCATTTCTTCCCCGGTTATTTTTGCCGAGCCGATATCCATATGTTTATAAACCTGCATGGAATCCGCCGACACAATTTCTCCTTTTATTCTTTTCGCCAGCCGGATGGAAAGGGCCGTTTTTCCCACTGCCGTAGGACCTGTCAGGATAATCAGTCTGTTTTCAGATTCCATACATTTCCCCTTAAATTAAATAATACGTTTAAATTTCTTCTCAATCTCATATTTGCTCATAGATATAATGGTGGGACGCCCATGAGGACAATGATAAGGATTCTCAAGGGTGAGCAGTTCATCGATTAATTCCTTCATTTCCCGTTCGTCCAGTTTATTATTTCCTTTTACCGCCGATTTACATGCCATGGAAGCAAGCTTTTGTAAAATCACTTCCGGCTGGGTGCCTCTTAAAGGGTTTTCAGAGAGTTCATCCAAAATATCAAGGAACAGTTCCTTTTCGTTACATCCATACAAATCCGCCGGCATGCTCCGGCAAGCCACGGAACCGCTCCCAAATTCCTCTATTTCAAAGCCCATATGCAAAAAGAAGTCAAGGTACTCTTTCAGAAGCTCCTCTTCCTTTCCCGTCAGGGTAACGATAATGGGGGGATTGAGCATTTGGGAAGCAACGCTTCTGCCTTTCAGTTCTTTCACAAGGCGTTCATATTTTACTTTCTCATGGGCTGCATGCTGGTCTATGATAAAAAGCTTGTCCTTAAAGGCCACCAGCCAGTAGGTGTCAAAAATCTGCCCCATAATCTGATATTCATCTTTGGCTTCTCTGGTTAAAAACTTCTCCTCAAACAAATTTAGCTGGGCAGGCCGCTCCACAAGAATATGTTCTTTTGCCTTGATGACATTTGCATGAATTCCTTCATCTATATTAAATTTGCCGTTATTTTCTGTCCCAATTATCTTGTTAGCGGTTATTTTCTGCAGGAAATCGTCCGCTCCGGCCTTTTTCCCTTCCTTGGCTGCAGCGACAGTTTTCACCCCGTCATGGACTGGGGCTTCTCCCTGGCTGACAGGTTCCCGGCATTCTGTTGACTTTGCCGGATTATTTCCGTCTGTATGATACAGGGCCTCCTGCTCCTTAAGCATTGCCGAACGTTTTACCTCAAAAGGTTCAGGCGTTTTCTTAAGAAGTAACTGCTTTTCCTTAAGGGATTCCTGCCGTTTTCCGGGCTCCTCAAGTTTCACACCGGGAATCAGTTCCCTCTTATGAAGCTGGTCCCGGACTGCCCCTGAAAGCTGGTCATAAAACTCGTTTCCCCGTATCAGACGGATTTCCATTTTAGCCGGATGTACATTCACATCCAGCGTATCCGGCTCCATAGTAAAATGCAGTACAAAAAAGGGGAATTTATGCTGCATCAGATAATCCCGGTATCCTTCCTCCATAGCCTTTGTGATAATATCATTCTTCACATAGCGCCCATTGACAAAATAGGTTTCAAAGTTCCTGTTGGCGCGGTTGATTTCCGGCTTTCCTAAAAAGCCCCTGACGGAAAAGAGTTCTCCCTCCCATGAAAAAGGTAAAAGCGCTTCTGTGATATCCTTTCCGTAGATGCGGTAGATAACCTCCTTTAAGTTCCCGTTGCCGGAAGTGTGGAACTTTATCTGGCCGTTCTGGATGAACTTAATGGATATATGGGGATGGGACAAGGCAAGATGCTCCATCATATCTGATACATAACTGCCCTCTGTCTGGGGCTGTTTCAAAAATTTCTTCCGCACGGGGGTATTAAAAAATAAATTATGCACCAGAAAAGTGGTTCCCCCCGGCGCGCCGATTTCTTCGAAAGCCTCCTCCACACCGCCGGCAATACAGTAACGCACGCCTGTCAGGTCATTCTCCGTCTTGGTAATGACCTCCATCTGGGAGACAGCAGCAATACTGGATAAAGCCTCCCCCCTAAAGCCTAAGCTTTTCACATTATTTAAATCGTCAATGGAAGCGATTTTGCTGGTGGCATGTCTTAAAAACGCCTTTTTCACCTGCTCCTTTTCAATGCCCCATCCATTATCCGTAACCCGGATAAAAGAAATGCCGCCCTCTTTAATTTCCACAGTGATGGCCGCAGCCCCGGCGTCTATGGCATTTTCCGTCAGTTCCTTTACCACGCTTAAAGGACGCTCCACCACTTCCCCGGCAGCAATCTTATCTATGGTACTCTGGCTTAATAAATTGATAACCGGCATAGTTTCCTCCATTTTCATGAATTATTTGTCAAAAGATATCTTTCATTTTACCATCTGTTTTTCAGTTTATTCTGAAGTCTGTACAGAGTGTTCAGGGCATCTAATGGGGTAAGGTTTGAGACGTCAATCTCTTTTAGTTCGTTCAGCACATCCTCGTCTGTCACGGTATCAAACAGTGACATCTGGCTCAAATCCACTTCATCATATTTGACAGGCTTGTGTCTGGTTTCCTTCTGTTCTACCGCAATGCTCTGTACCTTCTCAAGGATATCATTGTCACAGAGCTGGGCCACAATCTCTTTGGCACGGTCGATGACCATATCCGGTACGCCCGCAAGTTTTGCCACCTGAATACCATAGCTTTTATCTGCGCCGCCTTTGATGATTTTGCGCAGGAATACGATATCATCCCCTTTTTCCTTGACGGCAATGCAGTAGTTGTTTACGTTATTCATTTTGCCTTCCAGTTCCGTCAGTTCGTGGTAATGGGTGGCAAACAGTGTCTTGGCTCCCAGCAGCTTTTTGTTACTGATGTGTTCGATCACCGCCCAGGCAATGCTGAGGCCGTCAAAGGTGGAAGTCCCTCTTCCGATTTCGTCCAGTATCAGAAGACTGTTGGCAGTGGCATTTCTTAAAATATTGGCAACCTCGTTCATCTCCACCATGAAAGTGCTCTGGCCGCTTGCCAAATCGTCAGAAGCCCCCACCCGCGTGAAAATCCTGTCCACAAGGCCGATATTCGCACTGTTTGCAGGAACAAAAGAACCAATCTGGGCCATCAGCACAATCAGCGCCGCCTGCCGCATATAGGTGGACTTTCCTGCCATATTAGGTCCTGTGATAATGGAAACACAGTATTTACTGTTATCCAGATAGGTGTCGTTAGCGATGAACATATCCCCGTTTATCATCTGCTCCACTACCGGGTGCCGTCCCCCTTTGATGTCAATAACGCCTTTTTCGTTTATGACAGGCCGCACGAAATGATTCCGCTCTGCCACAAAGGAAAAGGAAGCAAGGACATCCAGTTTGGCAATGGCCTTGGCGGTTTTCTGTATCCGTTCCATCTCCCCTGCTATGGCGTCCCGTATCTGGCAGAAAAGGTCGTACTCCAGCGTATACAGCTTGTCCTCCGCATTTAAAATCGTATCCTCCAGCTCCTTTAAACGGGCATTGGTATAGCGCTCCGCATTGGCAAGTGTCTGTTTCCTGATATAATCATCGGGAACCAGATTTTTGTAGGAGTTTGTTACTTCATAGTAATAGCCAAATACTTTATTATAACGGATTCTCAAATTTTTGATTCCTGTCCGTTCCCTGTCCGTCTCTTCCAGCTTCGCCAGCCAGTCTTTTCCTTCGGTCTTGGCCCTGCGCAGATTGTCAACGGTTTCATCAAAGCCTTCCCGGATAATGCCGCCCTCCCGGATGGCAATGGGCGGTTCGTCACAGACAGCCCTTTCAATCAGCGTACAGATATCAGACAATTCATCCATTTCCTCCCGGATCTGTACCAGCATTTCTTCTTCAAAATCCGCCAGCAGGGTTTTCAGATGGGGAAGCATTCTTAAGGAATTCCGGAAAGCAATCAAATCCCGGGGGGTGGCGGTTTTATAACTGACCTTTCCCAAAAGCCTTTCCAAATCGTAAACGGGATTCAGGTATTCCCGGATTTCATCTCTGCTTATGGCCTGCCCTGACAGGCTCTCCACACTGTCAAGACGCTTTTCAATTTCCTTCCTGTCTATCAAAGGCTGCTCGATAAATTGGCGTAAAGTCCTGGCCCCCATGGCAGTCCTGGTCTTATCCAGAACCCAAAGGAGAGATCCTCTTTTCTGCTTTTCCCGCAAGGTTTCCGTCAGTTCCAGATTTCTTCTGGTTGAACTGTCAAGCAGCATATATCTGCTAGTAAGATAGGGATATAAATGGGTAAAATGGTTTAAGGAAGTAGTCTTCTGGGTGTCCGTCAGATACAGCATAATTCCTCCGGCAGCAATCAGCCCTGCGGGGAAATCCTCAATACCCATGCCCTGCAGGGTGGTAACATGGAAATGCTTAAGGAGAATCTTTCTGCACCTGTCCTCGTCAAAGTAATGGGCTTCCAATGGGTAGACAGCCATTCCCAGCCTGCCCTTTAAATCCTCTATGTCAATGCCGCTGACCAGAAAGGCATCGTTGCAGATAATTTCACTGGGGGCGTATTTGTTGATTTCGTCCAGAAGCTTTTTGTTGTCCTCCACTTCTGTCAGATAATAATCCCCAGTAGTGACATCCGCAACGGAAATCCCTGTCTTTCCCTGAAAGTAGGCGATACCCATGAGAAAGTTATTCTTTCCCTCGTCCATCCCCTGTACATTCAGGTTGGTACCCGGGGTAACGATTCTCGTAACGTCCCTTTTGACCAGCCCTTTTGCCTGTTTCGGGTCTTCCATCTGCTCGCAGATGGCCACCTTGTAGCCTTTTGAGATCAGTTTATTCAGATATCCTTCCACTGCATGATAGGGAATGCCGCACATAGGCGCCCTCTCTTCCAGACCGCAGCTTTTCCCTGTCAGGGTGATTTCCAGCTCTTTGGACGCGGTAAGGGCATCCTCAAAGAACATTTCATAAAAGTCCCCCAGCCTGTAAAAAAGAATACAGTCAGGGTATTCCTTTTTCGTTTCAAGATATTGCTTCATCATTGGTGTCATTTCTGCCATTTTTTCACCATCCGTTTTTTATTCCCGCGGGCGACGATCCAAGCAGATGCGCTTATGCATATTTTGGGCGACTGCCGCGATGGTCTATACCCCGCAGCTATTGCAGGGGCGTTGACTGCACACAGCCTGCATCCCGGATTTCACCGAGATAATAAAAGCCGTGACATTCCTTTAAGTATACGGGAACAATTTTCCCAATCAGGCTTTCATCCCCTTTAAAATGGACGATTGTGTTGTTGGAAAGCCTGCCTGTTATCAGGGAAGAATCCTGCTGGTTCACCTCTTCCGCCAGCGCATTCTGCACTTGCCCCTGTAAAAGAGCCACCCTGTTTCTTGCGGTATCCTGCACCACCTTCAGGACTTTGTCAAATCCTTCTTTTACTATATTCTCCGGCACCTGATTTTCCATGGAAGCCGCAGGTGTCCCTGTGCGTTTGGAATAAATAAAAGTAAAGGCGTTGTCATATTTTACCTGCCTGATTACATCTATGGTTTCCTCCACATCTTCCGGCTTTTCCCCGGGAAATCCCACAATAATATCAGTGGTGATGGCAATATCCGGTATTTCTTCCCTGATTTTCCGGGCCAGGTCCAGGTATTGTTCTTTGGTATAGCGCCTGTTCATAGCCTCCAGGATTCTGGTGGAGCCTGACTGTAAGGGCAGGTGGAGATGCCTGCATATCTTCTTTGATTCCTTCATCACCTGAATCAGTTCATCGGATAAATCCTTGGGATGGGAGGTCATAAACCGGATTCGTTCCAGCCCTTCGATCTTCTCCACTTCCCTGAGAAGATTTGCGAAAGTTATAGGCCGGGCAAGATTCCTGCCATAGGAATTGACATTCTGTCCCAGCAACATGACTTCCACCACGCCCTCTGAAACCAGTTTCCGTATTTCTCCAAGAATGTCTTCCAGGTTCCGGCTTCTCTCCCGTCCCCGTACATAGGGCACAATACAATAGCTGCAGAAATTGTTGCATCCAAACATTATATTAATGCCGGACTTAAAGGGATATTTGCGCTCTACCGGTAAATCCTCAACGATCTGATCTGTATCTTCCCAGATATCCACCACCATCTCCTGACTTTCAAACATGGCGGTCAGCAGTTCTGCAAACTTGTAGATATTGTGGGTTCCGAAAATCAAGTCTACAAAACGGTAACTTTTCCGTATTTTTTCGATGGCGGAAGGCTCCTGCATCATACAGCCGCAGAGGGCAATTTTCATATGTGGATTGTTCTTTTTAAGACTGTTTAAATGGCCCAGCCGCCCGTAGACCTTCTGGTTTGCATTGTCCCTGACGGTGCAGGTGTTAAAAATGACAAAATCAGCATTCTCGTCCTCTGAAAGCTGGTAGCCGATAATTTCCAGAATTCCCGAAAGCTTTTCTGAATCCCTGGCATTCATCTGACATCCAAAAACCTGAATGCACGCATATAACGGCCGGCCAAGTCGTTCACTTTCCAACTTCACAATCTGCCTGCACTTCGCCATAAAGTAATACTGACGCTGTGGCTCAAAATCCGGAGGACTACAATTAACATTGACCCTATCCAAGTCTACATACTTTAATTCTTTTGTCGGTATATTTTTTAAATCAATATAAGAATCCATCTTTCATCCTTTTGCTTATTGTTTACTAATTTCTTAATCCCAATTTATTGCATCATGCGGAATTGTTCCGTTTTTTTCCCTGTCCTTTCTCCCTTCCAGAATTGCTTCTATTTCATCCGGTTCCGGGACTGCCTCCGGAATAAATTTAATGATAACTTTATAAAGTACCTCGACATCTTCTTCTGGTACTAATTCTATCAGATTTTTAAGCATTTCTTTACTCATCGTTCTGCCTCCTGAATTTCTTATATTCTTTTATATGCCTGTCCTCTTGGAATAATATTATCAATATATATTGTATCATCTTCTATTGAAAACAGTACTCTTAAATCTCCGACTCTTAAACGATAACCATTTTCAATACCCTGTAATTTTTTAATATCTCCCAAAGGGATTTTTTCTATGGCTTCTTTCAAACGCTTCTTTGTTGGTTTATCAACAGAATTAATATATTTTACTGTCTTCTTACTATACTCAATTTTCAAATAATTCTCATCCTCTCATTCTCGGGTTCGGTATTCATCTGACAGCCAAAGGTTTGAGTAAACGCGGTCGGTTGACGACCGTTTTTCCGTTCAAACTCCCGAACCCATTCCCCAGCTTTCTTTCCATAATTCTCTCTTGTATGCGGTCTTACAATAACTTTTCAAAATTATGCTTACTCACACAAATTCCATTTTTTACCACGCAGTAAGTATACGCTCTTCCTTTTTTCCCACACCGCTCTACAATATGCAGGTAATTTAAAATATGCAGAACCTTTGCCGCAATTTCTTTCCGCTCTTTCACTGCCTTTCCAAATTCCTGGGCTGTAAAGGGTTCCGGCAGGCCCGCAGGGATAAGAAGCCCGTAATCTGCCAGCCGGCTGATTCTGACTTCCCCAAGCAGTGCTTTTGGCAGCCTGTCATAACGGCAGGATCCTTTTTTACGATCCCGGCTCCATCCGTTAAGAAGCCTGTATTCTTCCACCTCCATGAGAGGAAAACAGAAACGGAGGTTGGGACTTGGAAGATACTGCTTTATTTTGTACAACTCATAAAAAGCCCTGTAAACAGAACCATTCACAGTGCTTTTTCTGGGTTTTGAACATTCCCCTGTCTCTTCGTCTATCCAGCATAAGTATTTAATTTTGGGGATAGGATAAACAATCGTTACCGGATAATTGGGAAGGAAACAGGCAAGCTTGTCTCTCATTTTATTAAAGTTTCCGGTCTGTATTTCGATAATTTCTGAGCCTGTAAAGATATCTGCCACATACCCGTCCACGGGAATTTCTTTCATATCCGGCTGGGGTGCATAATATTCCTTAAAGACGGCATGCACCGTTTTTTCCTTTAGGGTTCCGATGCCATGTGCTTGTTTTGTACTTCCGGCAATCGTATTTTTTATTTTTTCAAAACGTGCCTCGTCCATATAAATCTCAGCCCTATTTTCTTTCTAGGAACAGCTTTCTCGATATGAAATTGTACACCATGACCACTCCGGTTGCTATAATCGCGCTTATGGAAACCATAAACTCATTTGTAATCAGTTCCTTAAGCAGCTCGCTGTGCACATAAATACCATCAATACATACATACATGACAATTTCATTGATAATAAGACCGATGGCAGAAAGTATGATAAATACTGTAAATTCTTTCTTCTTGTCCATTTCCTTCTTATGGGTAAATACAAACTTAATGCTTAAAATATAATTGACAACTGCTGAGACGACAAAGCCAAGAAATTTGGAAATCAGGTAGTGCACTCCAAGCAGATTGGTAAAGCCTGTAGTTATCCCGAAATCAATAAAAAAGCAAAAGAAACCTACAATGCCGAATTTAATAATCTGGTTCAATAAATCTTTCATCTTCTTCTCCATTAAAATAAGAATGTCATGCGCATACAAAAACATTATAACATGACATTCTTAATTTTAAATATTAAATTTTTATAACTTTATCCTGCATTTGAAACAGTGCTGCGGGTAAATCTTTTATTACAATAAGCCGGCTCGCGAAGTGTGGCAGCGCTTATTTAACAATCGCAGTTGTTTTTAGGCTGTTCTTCACATCCACAGTTGTTTCCCTGGCCGAACATAAAAGGTCTTTGCTCGAAACGGGGTTCCGGGCGAAGTTCGGATCTGCATCCACAGTCATTGTTGTCCTGGCGTTCACGTTCGCGCTCACGTTCGCATCCGCAGTTGCTCCCGCCACCCAAATTCATGGTGCTGCAGCTATTATTCCGGCACCCGTCTCCATTGCGACGGCCGTTGTCTCTTGCGTCACAGTCGCTTTCCATGCAGCATCCATTGTTCTGGCCGCACAAAAGCAATAATACTAAAATCAGGCAGTTCATACTTTTTATCGCTCCTTTTATTCAATAAGCTGGCCCGCGAAGCGTGTCAGCGTTTGATATGCTTTATCATATGCAGAAGCAATAAAAATGGTTAAGCGCTTTTGCGCAGCACAACCTTTTTAATATAAGAAAAAGTGGCTTTCTCCCCCTTTTCCGCCAGCATATGGAGGAGTTTTTCCAAAAGTTTGCGGGTCCGGGGATGGATGGGCGCCTTTTCCTTTCCCTGCTGGTAATATTTTAAGGGGGATGCGTCGGTATACCGTTCCCTGTTATAGACCTTGGATGCTGCAATCCGGTCCATCAGCATTTCCACCACATACTTTTCCGGCATAGGCGCCGGGGCCATGCCGCCGTCAATACTTTTGGTGCTGTAGTCAATCCAGTATTCGTAGTGGTGTTTGTTCCGGCCTTTGTGGTGGAGCCATGCGGAAGAATATCCAATATCTTCCCGCTCGGCATTATTGGGGCTTCTGTTGCCCTGATAATACCTTGCCCCCACCAGAAACTCACTGGGGCTGTATTTGGACATATCGTGAAGCAGTCCCTGTTTATACAGTCCTACCTTAAAGCATCCTTTCATTACCAGATATTTATGATAGGTTACAGTTTTAAAATGTTTCCAGATTTTCATGGCATTATTATCTTTCCTTACTTTTATCTTTCTTTTCTTTACTTCTCACAGGGGATTTCCGCTCTTTTTTGCCGGTCGTACGTGCTTCGCATTTCTGTGATATATAGACGGAAATACTTCTTCTGTCTGCCATGACCAGGTGATCGTCCCCGCCTTCCGGCCGTTTTTCTCCCTCTTTTTGATGTAAAGCATCTGCTCCAAGAGAGGTGTCCGATATCTTGACCCACCTTTCATCCCTTGAAAGTTTGGGAAGCGCAAGCTTATGGGGTTCCCAGTGCATGTTGCAGGCGATATAGAAAGATGTGTCCTCCCTGCCCGGTGCATACTGGCCGCAAAGGACAATACCGATCATCCGGCTGATATGTCCGAAATCCGGCCTCCATGCTTCTATCCCATGGTAAGAGATATCAGGATAGCCGCAGCCTTTGGAGTCCATCACAAGCAGTTCATCCTTCATATGAAGAATTGGATGTTCTTTCCGCAGTCTGATCAAAAACTGTGTATAGGAAAGGATTTCCTGTGAAAAACGGTTGTCCTTCCAGTTGACCCATCCGGTATCATTGTCCTGACAGTAGCAGTTGTTATTACCTTTGCGTGAGGCTGCAAATTCATCCCCGCTGAAAATGAAGGGGATGCCCTGCGAAAGAAATATGAATGAAAGAGCGTTTTTTATCTGTTTCAGCCGAAGATCCATAATGGACTTTTTACGGGTATCGCCCTCCACACCACAGTTCCATGTAAAGTTTACATCGGCGCCGTCCCGGTTGTCCTCCCCGTTTGCCTCGTTGTGCTTCCTTTCATAGGAAACGCAGTCGTACAAGGTAAACCCGTCATAATCCGCCAGATAATTCACCACCCCGTGTTCTTTCGGGTTGCATCGGTGATAGTCCACTGCCTGGTTCAGCAGCCCTTCGTCTCCTTTCAGGAAACGTCTGATATCATTCCGGAAATTACCATTATCACTGATAAAATTTTTGAAGATGGGATTTGAAATAACCGGGAAATCCTCACGGGGCAGATAGCTGCACCATATTTTTGTATTTCTGAGAACAGGCTCCTCCGCCAGCAGCCGGAAAGGAATATGGAATCCGCTGATACGTACACCGTCAATATGGTATTCCATCACCCAGTATTTGATTACGTCCAGCATATAAAGCTGTCTGATTTCCGGCGGAAAATAAAACTGCATTATCACCTCTATGCCGTTTTTGTGAAGTTCCCGCACCATTGTTTTAAAGGATATGACAGGCGGCTTTTCTTTACAGTATGCGGCCTTTGGGGCGAAATAAAACCCTTTTTCAAATCCCCAGCAGTTAAGCCGCCTCCTGTCCGGATCTGTAACAGAGTCAGGATCCGCTAAAGGAACAATGCGTACTGGCAGATAATCTGTTCCCTTTGGCAGGGAAATCTGTGGATAATTCGTCTCATGCACCATACATTCATCATATTCATAACATGGCATCAGTTCCAATGCTGTGATGCCCAGCGCTTTCAGGTAAGGAATCTTTTCAACGATTCCCTCAAATGTCCCCCGGCATTTCACACCGGAACTTTTGTGCATGGTAAAGGCACGCACATTCAGCCCGTAAAAGATGCTGTCCTCAAGGGGAATCATGAGAGGCGCATCGTCCTGCCAGTCAAAATCATAGCAGGCCAGGACACCGTATGTAGTCCGTTTCCGTGTCCCTTTTGCCCCCCACTTTTCAAGCCCCCGTATTTCTCTTGCATAAGTATCTGTAATAATCTGGTCATCTACATAATAATTGTAAGTATAATTATGAATCCCTTCCCCTTCAATACAAAGCCCGTGAAGAGAACCTCTTTTTCCCTCCTCCTTAAATGGGAAACGCTGCTGTTTCCCTCTGCTGTCATATAATATAACTCCACATTCCTTGTCCGTAAAAAGGCAGGCCGCAAAACTCACACTGTCCTTTGAGGGATATACGCCCTGTCTGTCCGGCTTAAAATAAGATATTTTCCAATTTGATTTCATGCGCCCTCCTGCGTAAAAAAATAAAGTCTACTGCGCCATTTATATCATAACATAATTTTACTGTTTTTTGCAAAAAATTTGGGCATTTTTTGCACAATTTCTTGCATAGCTGCCTGACAGAAGGTAAAATAAATGACAGAAACCGTCAACCATGAACAGACAAAGGAGAATTTATGAGCGTAGAAAAGAATGAGAATTTTACAAGCGTACCGGAAGCGGATGATGAAGAAATGACCGTCACCCTGGACCTGACGGATGGTACAACTGTAAACTGTGCCGTCGTCACTATCCTTACGGTAGGCGAAAGGGACTATATCGTGCTGCTTCCTCTTGGGGAGGACGGTGAAAATCATGACGGTATGGTCTGGTTTTACCGTTACCATGAGAATGAAAATGACCCAAATGAAGAACCGGTGCTGGAATATATTGAAGATGACGAGGAGTACGAAATTGTCTCCGATGCCTTTGATGAATATCTTGACAATGTGGAATTTGATGAAATCACACAGGAATAAGCCCCTCTAAAAACCGGGACAGTTTCCTGTTCCGCTCTTTCGTGTAATAAATGAACAAATCCTCTTTGGCTCTTGTGATGGCCACATACAGGAGCCTTCTTTCTTCTTCAAGGGCCCCCGCCCTGATGCTCTCCCTTCCGGGAATCACGCCTTCATTCACATCGGGAAGAAACACTTTGGAAAATTCCAGTCCTTTGGCCCCATGCATAGTCAGGATACTGACACCTGCCCTGTTTACAGTCTTGGCACACGCTTCCCCTGCCCTGTCCGCCTGTTCTTCCATAAACTGTCTTATTGATATACCGCAGGCGTATTCTTTAAAACAGGACTGGATTCTGTCCGCTCTGGACATCCACCGCTGGCATTCGCCGTAATCTCTGGCCTTCTGCCTTAAATAACCGTCATACCCCAGCGTCTTCCTGAAAAAAGAAAGAGCCAGATAAGGCTGCAGGGATGCGGCAATCTGCATCTGTCCAAAAAAGCGGCCAATTTCCATGAGCATTGCCGGGTTTTTACGGTAATACTGCTCCATATCTTCCTGTTTTACCGTCTCGTGGAGGAGAGCCGTCCTTGTAAAGAAGCGGTCAGGCTTGTTCATAAATCCAATAAAATCCTTCCGTTTTCTTCCCTCATAAAGATAACACAAAAAAGAAACCATATCCTCCATTATAAATCCATGGAATAAATTTTCCTTCGACAGGTACGTTCCCTTCACAGCAATTCCTGCCCCCTTTAAAAGTTCCGCATACTGCACCACTTCTATGTTAGTCCGTAAAATAATGGCAATATCCGGCAGTAAATCCGTCCTTAAACAGGACAATTCCTTCAGCAGGCACATTTCTTCCTCTTTCCGCGTGGCAAAGCAGGAAAGGGTTACTTTCCCTCCCGTTTTTTTGGGATGGAATTCTTTGGGAAACCGTGCCTGATTGCGCTGAATCATCTGGTCCGCCAGCTTCACCACAGCCGCCCCGCTGCGGTAATTTTCTGTCAGAAAAAATTGTCTGCCCTTAAGTGGGATTCCGCAAGGGATTTCTGAAGAGACATTTGCTGTAAAAAAATCCGTCATAAACCGCTTCATAATTTCCGGCTTTGCGCCTCTGAAACCATAAATCCCCTGGTCGTCATCCCCTACTACAAAAAGATTATTTTCCGGCAGTGCCAGCAGCTTTAATATCTCATACTGAGGGCTGTTGATATCCTGGAATTCATCCACAAGAATGAAGGAAAACATATTCTGGTATTTCCCACGTACAGAAGAGTTTTCCAAAAGAAGCCTAAGGCACCGGGTAATCATGTCGTCAAAGTCCAGCATATTCTGTTCCAGCAGATAACTGTCGTACTCTTCTTTCAGTAGGCACAGTTCCTGAAAGGAGAAATCAGCATTCTCCTGAAACTGCTCTGGAGAGCCGGAATCTCCCAGGTTTTTCATGCGGCTGATGGTATTTATCAGAAAGGAAATATTGTCGTAGGTGCATTTGGAAGAAAATCCATGATTGCCAAGAAGAATCTGTAGAAGCTTTCTTTTATCCTTTTCCTTGATCAGGGAACTGCTTTGGGATATACCGGATTGTCTTAAGATATTGTAACAGATACTATGAAAAGTCCCGAAATTTACACTGTTGTATGTCTCTCCTGCACCGGCTCCCCAGGCTTTCCCAAACCGCTCTTTCATTTCCTGTGCGGCGGCTTTGGTATAAGTGATTACGAGAATCTGCTCCGGCGGGATACGGTGCTGTCTGATAAGATGTAAGATACGGCATGTGATAACAAAGGTTTTACCGCTGCCCGGGCCGGCGATTACCTGTGCCGGCCCCGACAGATGATTAATTGCCTGTCTTTGTAATTCAGATGGCTCTCTCAAGAAGTTCAATTCCTTTCTTTATTCTTGCTATGGACTCTTCTTTGCCTAAAAGTTCCATAATCTCCGTAGCCCCGGCCGGAGTCATCTGCTTTCCGGAAACTGCTGTCCGTACAGGCCAGAGCACATAGCCGTTTTTGCATCCCTTCTTTTCCACATAGGATAAGAGGAACTGGTAAAGCCCATCATTGGAATAGTCTTCCTGTTCTTCCAGCATGGGAAGAAGTTCCCGCAAAACCTCTAAGGAGGATTCTATGGTAGTCTTCATCTTCTTGTGCACATACATGGCCGGGTCATACTCTGGCAGTTCCTGCAGGAAATCGATCAGCGCCGGAATATCCGGGAAAACTTCTATCCTGGTCTTGACCATGGCTCCAATCTTTTTAAAATCCATGTCCTTTGTAATTGCCTGCTTAAGAAAGGGCTCTGCCTTTTCGTAAAAAGCATCTTCGTCCATGGCCTTGATATATTCGCCGTTCATCCATTTCAGCTTGGTATAGTCAAATACTGCCGGGGATTTGGACATATGACGGTAATCAAAAATCCTGGACAGTTCCTCCAGTGAGAAAATCTCCTCATTACTCTCAGAAGGGCTCCAGCCGAGGAGCGAAACGAAATTTACCACTGCTTCCGTCAGAAATCCCTGTTCAATCAAATCTTCATAGGAAGAATGGCCGCACCGCTTGCTTAATTTGTGGTGCTCCTCATCTGTGATAAGAGGACAATGCACGTACACAGGCACCTCCCAGCCGAAAGCCTCGTAGAGTCTGTTATACTTGGGGGAGGAAGAAAGATACTCATTTCCCCTGACTACATGGGTGATTCCCATCAGATGGTCATCCACCACGTTTGCAAAATTATAGGTGGGATAGCCGTCAGATTTAATCAGTATCATATCGTCCAGTTCTGAATTATCTACGGTGATATCCCCGTAAATCTCGTCATGGAAAGTGGTAGTCCCTTCTCTGGGGTTATTCTGCCTGATTACATAGGGAACCCCTGTCTTTAACTTTTCTTCCACTTCCTCTTTGGACAGGGAAAGACAGTGTTTATCATATACGGTAATCTCCTTCCCTTCCACAATCTGTGATTTCAGCCCTGCAAGGCGTTCTTTATCGCAGAAGCAGTAATAGGCTTCCCCTTTTTCAATTAATTTTTTGGCGTATTCCATATATATACCGGCTTTCTGCCTCTGGGACTGCACATAAGGGCCGACGCCCCCGTCTTTGTCAGGGCCTTCGTCGTGGATAAGCCCTGTCTTTTCCAGCGTCCGGTAAATAATATCCACGGCCCCTTCCACATAACGTTCCTGGTCGGTGTCCTCAATTCGCAATATAAAATCCCCACCCTCATGTTTGGCAATAAGATAAGCATAAAGAGCCGTCCTTAAATTTCCCACATGCATCCTTCCGGTAGGACTTGGGGCAAATCTTGTTCTGATTTTTGTCATCTATCATTATTCCTTTCTTATGTGTCTGTCGCAATCCATATGGCACTTTTACATCTCCGGTATTTTTCTGCCAGCCGCCGCTTTAAATCCGGCAACTTCCTTCGCCGCCTGGGGCACAGGTATATTGGTGCCGGCTCCTGCCACACAGCCTCCGGGACACGCCATTCCCTCAATCAGACAGCCGTTCTTTTTGCCTGCTTTGGCAAGCATAAGCATTTTTTTGCACTCTGTCAGGCTTTCTGCATGTTCAATGTTCACTTCCACATCCGGGTAGTATTCCCGGATACATTCCTCTATGGCATTGGCCACGCCTCCTGCCACACCGTATCCTCTTCCGGCTCCGGTGGCGTCGTTCATCTCATCAACAGCCTCCACGGCTTCCGGTAAAAGCCCTCTGGCTTCGAACATGCCTGCCAGTTCCTCAAAGGTAATGACAAAGTCCACATCCGAACGGATAGTCCTGCGGGAAGCTTCCAGCTTCTTGGATGCGCAGGGACCTATAAACACTACGCTGGCGTCGGGATGGTCTTCTTTGATCTTGCGTGCTGTGGCAACCATTGGCGTAAGGGCATTGGAAATCTTGTCAATGGTTTCCGGGAAAAATTTCTTGGCAAGCATGGACCAGGAAGGACAGCAGGAAGTGAGCAGGAAAGGAAGTTCTCCTGTGGCTACTTCTTTCACATAATGTTCCGCTTCCGTCACGGCTCCCATATCGGCACCGATTGCCGTTTCATACACATCATAAAATCCAAGTTCTTTCAGAGCACCCTTGATTTTGTCCGGGGTGGCATTCTTTCCGAACTGCCCCACGAAAGCGGGAGCTACCTGGGCGATAATCTTACGCCCCGACTGCATGGCGCGGATTAACTGGAAAATCTGGGACTTATCTGCAATTGCACCAAAAGGACAGCTAACCATGCACTGGCCGCAGGAAACACATAACTCCGTGTCAATATAGGCGCGGCCTTTCTTATCACTCTTGATGGCGTTCACCCCGCAATGGGCAAGACAGGGACGGACCTGGTGGGAAATCGCATCATAAGGGCAGACAGATTTGCATTTACCGCACTTAATGCATTTCTCCTGATCAATTACGGAGCGTCCGTTCTGCATGCTGATGGCGCCTCTGGGGCAGACTTCCCTGCACGGATGGGCCACACAGCCCCTGCACTGGTCAGTCACTTCATATCTGTTTTCAGGGCAGGCATTGCATGCCGAAGGGATTACCTGCATCAGCGGCGGTTCATAATATTTCTCATCAATATTACTTTCTTCCAGCCCCTGGGTCACATGTACCGGCATATTCTCCGGCCGCAGGGACAATCCCATAGCCAGGCGGATGCGCTCCCTGACAATGGCGCGGTCCCTGTATATGCTTTCATATTCTGATTCATCATAATCAACAATCTTATAAGGCAGAGCTTCAACATCATCCTTTAAATTGGTGGATGTATAGGCCAAATCTGCCACTTCCTTAAAGATACGTCTTCTGTTTTTACGAACCTGAGTATCTATTCCTCTCATTTTTCTAACCCTTCCTGTGCAGACGCGAAACCGGATATCGTAAATGCATCCGGCTGATTCTGGATTCCGCAGGCGCCTGCCCTGCTCTTTCCTTAAGCATCTTTAAAATTTACAGTCTTCACTTGTATATTCTTACACAAACTAACGGGAAAGTCAACATCCCAGCAGGCTTCCAACCTGGAAAACAAGGGTGGATGCCAGATAAGCGAACAGAATCTGGAACAGGGCCAGTTTCCATGTAAACGCCGCTGAACCGCTTTCCTTCCGTATGGTTGCAATTGCTGCCGCACAGGGCACATATAAAAGCACGAAGAGCATCATGCAGTATGCGTTTAAGGGTCCGAATCCCGGGTCAATGGCTTTCAGATTTTCCGCAACAGCTCCAATGCCGGCCGCAGTCTCCGCGTTTCCAACTCCGAAAAGCACGGAAAAGCTGGACACTACCACTTCTTTTGCGGAAATTCCTGCAATCAGGGATACAATAATCTGCCACATGCCTAGTCCCGCCGGCCGCATAAGAGGTTCCAACCATTTGCCGACAGCGGCTCCAAAACTGTCCGCCGGGTTTGTCACCATGCCGGATACGCCGAAATTCAGCACAGCCCAGATGAGAATGGAGGCTATAAATATGGTTGTTCCTGCCTTGGACAGATAGTCTTTCAGCTTGTTCCACACATAAATTCTGATTGTCCGCCCGTTGGGCCTTTTATATTCGGGAAGTTCAATCAGCAGACTGTCATTGGCCTTTTCCTTCTGATAAAGATGCAAAACTTTGGCAACTAATATGGCGCACAACATACCGATTACATACATGGAAAAGGCGGCGATATGGGCATACTTTCCAAAGAACATCCCTGAAAAGAGCACATACACCGGAAGCCTTGCGGAACAGGACATGAAAGGCGTAATAATCATAACCCTTCTGCGGTCTTTTTCTGTTTCCAGGGCGCGGGAAGCCATGATTGCCGGAACCGTGCATCCAAATCCAAGAACCATGGGAAGAAAGGCTTTGCCCGATAACCCTGCCTTTCCCATAATCGTATCCATCACATAGGCCACTCTGGACATATAGCCGCTGTCTTCCAGAACCGCCAGGGCAAGAAATAAAATAGCAATATTGGGAATAAAAGTGAGAATCCCTCCCACCCCGGCAATGATGCCGTCAACAATTAGAGATACCAGCCATCCGGCGGCATGGATTCCTTCAAGAAAACTGCCCACATTCCCTGCAAAAACATCAAGAAATGTCTCGAAATATCCTTTCAGCCAGTCGCCAATGGTAAAGGTAAGGAAAAATACAAGGGCCATAATCCCCATAAAAATGGGAATGCCCCATACGGGATGGGTTAAGGCTCTGTCAATCTGATCCGTGCTGTCCTTACTCTTTTTCCGGTAAAACAGCACTTCATTTATGATTTGCTCGATATAGGCATATTTAGCCTGGATAATTTCTTTTTCATAATTGTGGTCGGCAACATTGGTTATCGGCATGGGATGCTCATTTCTCACATCCTCATCATCCTCCAGAAGTTTGATGGCATGCCAGCGCACAGAAGAATGGGTGGGATAACGGGCCTGCATCATCACGGAAAGCTTGTCTATCCTGTCTTCTATTTCCTGGCTGTAATGGAGAATATCCCCCTTTGAACCTTCTTCATAATGATGGATGACAGCATGGAGCAGAATGTCCAGCCCTTTCCGCCTGGCGGCCGATACCGGAACCACGGGAATGTCCCCCAAAAGTTCCGGAAGCCTGTGAAGGTCAATTTCCATCCCCCTCTCTTCCACAATGTCCATCATATTGAGGGCAAGGACGACTGGCTTGCCCAGTTCCAGAAGCTGCAAAGTAAGATACAGATTCCGTTCCAGAGAAGAAGCGTCCACCACATTGACAATTACTTCAATATCGTCATCCATGACGCAGTTTCTGGTAACTTTCTCCTCTATCGTATAGCAGGTAAGGGAATAAATGCCCGGCGTATCCACCAGCGTCATATGAACATCTTCATATTCCGCTTCCCCTTCTATCTTTTCAACCGTAACACCGGGCCAGTTGGCTACTTTAAGCCTGGATCCGGTGATGGCGTTAAATAAAGTGGTTTTCCCGCAGTTAGGATTTCCCACAAAGGCTACATGGACAGTTTCATTGTATTTCATCTGGCACTCTCCTCCACTTCGATCCCCTGGCTGATATGGCTGCCAATGGCAAGCCGGGTGCCTCTCACGCGGATAATCAGTGCCCCGTTCTTCTTTCTGTTTAACACCGTAACCAAAGTTCCGTCATTCAGACCAAGGGCCTGTAACCGCCGGGTAATTCCCTCTTCCACATACAGGCCCTTAATTTCATAATTATTTCCTTTTACACCTTCGAACAGAGACATATTGACACCTTCTTTTGTAGTTGTTTTGATGCCCGCGGCGCGGGGTGTTAACTATCAGTTACATTAAAGCACAATATATTCCTGTTTGCAAGCCCATCGTTAAGTTAGCAGACTGCAGACCGTGCAGATGGTTACTGTTCACTCCGTGACCAGTAACATGCAAAAATCCATCGAAAATTGCCT
>CAMWUN010000008.1 GCA_947177425.1 uncultured bacterium | reverse complement strand
ATCACTTTCTTACGACCAGCGCAGTAAATGCGCAGGTCTGTGTGAACAGTAACGATTTTATTTCACCGTACCTTTAGATACATAAAACCAATTTGCAAATAAAGAGCTGTTAATGTAATATATATTTGATATTCCTGCATTTATACTTTGATGAGATAATCCCTTGAGAATATTTTCGTAATGCAGGTCCAGGAAGACGAATTCAGCGGCGGCTGATGATTTTTAGGAGGAGAAAATGGAAATAAAAGTCGTAACAGATAATGATAAAAAATTTGTAATGAGCATTGATAAGCATGTTAATGATGCAGGTTACGCCAATCGGGTATTTACAAAGTCCGGTTACGTTATTTGGGAAGAAAACCAGTGTATCGGAATAATGACACATTGTGTTCTGTGGGATAATCTTCCATTTTTGAATCTTTTGTTTATCAAAGAGGAATACCGCGGTAAGGGATTTGCGAAGCAGGCAATAACCAGTTGGGAAAATGAAATGAAAAACCAAGGCTATAAAATGGCCTTGGTTTCCACACAGGTTGATGAAGGGGCACAGCATTTATACCGGAAACTGGGATACATAGATTGCGGCGGATTAGTACTTAATAATACGCCATTTGACCAGCCTATGGAAATGTTTTTTAGAAAAGTCCTGTAACAGACAAATTGCCCGGCTCGGCAGATTCTGCCTGCCCAAAGCATACAAGGCACACATTCCGGGCTGGAACTGGTCAGATAATCTGCCTGCGCCGGTACGTATAATATATTCCCGGTATAAACGCCAGCGTCAACGCCGGATACAACGTCAGCAGAACCGGAACTGCGGAAAATACTTTCCCATTCACAGTATACAGCATAAAATAATTGAGCGCCGCCCCTATCTGCAGCAACTGGTCCGGAAGCAGCCCCAAAATCTTATTAACCAGAGGATTGTTTATATTCGCTATAAAAGACGGGATGAAAATCAGCACAAAAGGTATGACAACTGCCGTCACTGCCGACTTTGCTTTCGCCGACACAAGCATACACAAAAAGGAGATAAACAGACAGCCCATATATCCTCCTGCAAGAATCAGTAAATACTCCTGTCCCACTGTAATATTGTAAAGTGATTTCCACTGATTAATCTGTATCGGACACTTCCAGCCGCCGGCGCCCAGATATCCGACCGTAATCCCGGTGTAAACCAGCATCACAGCAAAATAAATGATGGTAACAATCAAAAACCCGGCTTTTATCTTAGCCAGAACCGCTCTGTTCCTTCCATAAAGGGATGTAAAAAATATCCCGTCAGACTTGCAGGTAAATTCGCCGGAAAAGATTCCCGATACCAGATAGCCCAAAACAAGCATTGTAATCATGACGATTGTAGGGGCAAACTCAAACAACTGCGACCAGCCTTTCATGTAGTCATAATACAAGGGCGTTTCCAGACTTTCATACTGATGAATCAGATAAGCTTTTTCCTCTTCGGAAAATGTATCTGCTGCCTCGTCGCGGAGCCATTCTTCCAACAACATGATACGATTGCCGTAAAACTGCGGGGCATCCGCTTCCTCCAGCCCGTTTGCCCGGTAATAATTATAATCCCGGAAGCCTTCTGCATAAGCCCGGTTCAAAAGTTCACGGATTTCCATAATTCCCTGCCCCCAGCTATAGGCAATATTGTTTTTAGTGACATCCTCTGACAAATATTCCGGTGAATCGGTAATCCTTTTGTTTTCTGCAATAACCTGTCTTATCCTGTCCTCGTCCAGTATGCCCTCCCATTTCTTCTGATCGACTCTTAGGGAAGCAACAGCCCATGGACCGCCTCTGGTTACGCCATCTGCATCCGTATAGGGGACACTGCACGCAAAAAAACAGACAATTCCAGTCATAGCAAGCAGCACAAACAGCGCTATCTTATTGCCTGTACGGAAAAATACTTTTTTAAGTTCATATCTCGTCATCCGCCTCACCTGACCTTTCTCCAAAATGGTGCAGGAATAAATCTTCCAGCCCCGCCGGCTCCTTTACTGCCCCTGCCAAAGGGCATACCTCTGACAAAACCCGCAGCTCCGCTCCTTCCGGCACTGATCTGACATTAGACACTTTATATTTATTAAGGTAATGCTCCACCTCGCTTCTCCGTACGGTCATACGCCAGACCTGTTCACTCATGGATGTCATCAGTTCCTTAAAAGTTCCTGATGCGCAGAACTTCCCGTCTTTCATCAGCAGAATTTCTTTTGCAATATATTCCACATCCGGCACAATATGAGTGGACAGCAATACCAGCCTCTCCCCGGCCAGTTCCCCGAGAAGATTGCGGAAACGGATCCTTTCACTGGGGTCCAGCCCGGCAGTAGGCTCATCCAGAATTAAGATGGCAGGGTCATTGAGCATTGCCTGGGCAATCCCCGCCCGCCGCTTCATGCCGCCGGAAAGCTTTTTCATTTTCCTGTTTTTTATCTTTAAAAGCCCCACCTGCTTTAAAAGCTGCTCTGTCCTCTTTTTCGCTGCCACAGGCCGCAGTCCCTTGATAGAGCCAATATACATCAGATATTCATATACCGTAAAATCGGGATAATATCCAAAATCCTGGGGAAGATACCCAAGCAGTCTGCGGTAATCCCCATCCATGGAAAAAATATCCTTCCCGTCCCATGTAATCTGCCCCCCAGTGGGTTTCAAAAGCGTACAGAGCATACGCATAAGCGTGGTCTTTCCGGCGCCATTCACACCCAGCAGTCCATAAACCCCGTTGGTCATTGTATAGGAAACATGATCAACTGCATGAATATCCTGAAATGTTTTTGTCAGTTCTGTAATCTTTAATTCCATAAAGACTTCACCTCCCATATCTCCCTACATCTTTTCTGTCCCCGGCAAATACAGTATCCCAGATAAAATGCTGCCGCCGCCAGCATCCCATTCCACACTGGCAGGGACAGGCTCTGGTATACCCTTTCACTTAAAACGATCTGCGTCCAGATTCCGCTCCATGCCAGACACAGAAAAATGGATAAAGTCTCCGATGTAATTCTACGGCTGTAAAGACAATGGAAACAAATACAGCATGTTACCACGTAAGGCAGAAAAAACTGAACTGCCATATCCTGAATCAATATTTCCCCGGCCCCCACCACTCCTGCGGCAAAACTTCCAAGCAGAATCAGGTCAATCATGGCAAACCAGAAGAGGCGGGCTGCATACACCTGCCTTAAGGAATAATAGGAGGCACACTCTATCTCCATGGCATTGCTGCTTTGGTTTTTCCACAATTCCGGCAAAAGCAACACCCCAAACAGGGAAGCAGCAGTCCCCATAAGCCTTTTCAGATAATAGCCGCTCCCTCCCAAAGACAGCAGCCACCACAAAGACAGCAGCAGGACAGCCTGCATCACCCACCAGCGCCTGCGTATATATCTTCCCTGCTGATAAAGGAATTCAAATCCAGAAAGGGGGCTGTTTGCTTCTTTTTCATAAAAAGCTTCTTCCGATGCGTAGATTGTATTCTGCAGGGCACTTTCCGGGTAAACTTCCAATGCCCTGCTTCTCAGTCTTTTTTTCAACTCGTTATCTGATAATCTCATATATTCTCCTTTCCCAGACAGGCGCTCAGCAGTTCCCGCGCCCTGCCTGTCCTGTATTTGACCAAAGACAGGCTGATGCCAAGTATGCGGGCAATGTCCTTCTGTTTCCGCTCCTGTATAAAGTACAGGACCGCCACTTCCCGTATCTCCTCCGGCAATTTCAGAAGGGCCGCCTGCACATCCATCAGCACATCCCTGTTTTCCCCTCCGCAGTCCGGTCCGTCCGGCAGCCGCTCAACGGGAATTTCCCTGTTTTTCCGGTGGAAATCCGTGCACAGATTTCTGGCAATCACATACAAAAAGTTAACCGCCCTGCCATAATCCTGATATCTCTGCAAAGCTCCAAAGAAACGGACAAAGGTTTCCTGCGTCATGTCCTCCGCATAGCCCGCATCAGCAATATGTATCCGGCAATATTTTAATATCTGCGGATAATATTTCTTTACAAAAAATTCCAGCGCATCCTCGTCACCCATGCGCATCCTCTGTATAAGCAGAAAATCTGTATCCATGTCTCCCCCTTCCTTAATAAACTCTAAAAGCGCTTTCTATATAGTATAACGGACGGGCAATGTAAAAAGTCAGGAATTGATAAATTACTTCCCCTCTGCTATAATAGAAAACAACGGACAGCACGCTTTGCGAACTGTCCTTATGTTAAACAAATGCTGTCGCGTTTCGCGAGCCAGCTTATTAACAAACGCTGTCGCGCTTCGCGAGCCAGCTTATTGTAAGAAAACGTAGGCGCTGCTGCGGCAGCCGCCAGATTTATCAGACAAAGTCTGTATATACAGGCGTGCCCACTTGGCCTGCCATATGCGAAAATCATCAATTGACAGGAGATCATACAATGGATTTAGCAAATTTTCAATGGACAAGAGAACCTGAAAGCTGCAAAATAGAACACAATAGAATTGAAATTGTCACCAAGCCCCATACAGATTTGTGGCAGAGAACCTATTATCATTTCCAAAATGACAATGCCCCCGTCCTGCAAATGGAGACGGAGGAAAAATATTTTAGCTTCGTGGTAAAAACAGAATTTGAAGAAAGCCATCACCGTTTCGACCAGTGCGGCATCGTGATGTATCTGGACAGCGAAAACTGGCTGAAAGGCTCCATTGAGTACGAAAACGAAGCCTTCCAGCATTTGGGAAGCGTCGTTACGAATCAGGGATATTCTGACTGGGCTACAACTGTCATCGATGCCTCCGTAAAATCTATGTGGTACCGCTTCAGCCGGAGAGACGACGACTACCGTATCGAGTGTTCCACAGATGGAAAAGTCTTTCAGCAGATGCGTATCTGCCATATGCACAATGGAAAAGGAAAAATCCGGTTTGGCGTTTATGCCTGCTCCCCGGAGGATTCTTCCTTCAAGGCAGTTTTCTCAAATATGCAGATGATGGAATGTCAGTGGGCGCCCCACGACGGACAGCAGCCGGATTAAGGCTGCTGTCCTTTTCATAACAAACGCTGGCTCACAAAGTGTGGCAGCTTTTGTTAATAAGTCGGCCCGCAAAGTGTGACCGCCTTTAATACCCCCACTTAAAGACGGCGCCTATTTTATATGGATTAAACTGCACACAACCTCGACTGTGTTTTGTTTGAGCAACCGAATTGTATCGCCTTCAGAACCTTCATAAAACACCGGAAATCCTAAATGTAGCTGCTTTAAGATGCGTCCGTCTTCCTGTCTTTCGGGGTACAACTTAATCTCGTCGATGAACTCTCTCATGAACCTCTTCTTTTCGAGATCAGTCATCTTAAAGTACATTCTATCAAAACTCAGGAGAACTTTATAGAGCTCATCTGCAGTAATTTTCTCTCCATAGGCTCCGCTGATCTTCTCTTCGATATCAGCTATCGCGTCCTCCAACTCTGATATCCGGTCATATTATCGAATGCAGCCCTAGAGCGTGTTTGAAAATTCATTCCCCCAATCTGCACGCCCCACTTTGCGTTATATTAAGACCATATTGGTCTGCCAAATTTATCAACGTAGCCCGCTACGTCTCTTAAATTTGGCGCACATCTCCCACAAATGGTGACGCACATCTGAGGGAAATCAATTTTCAAACACGCTCTAGCGTTGATCTAAAGGCCATATGTGAACAGATGGGCAGATCTCCGGATAGGATGCCGGACATCCTTCTTCACGCCGATGGAGCCGAAACCAATTTTTACAAAAAAGACTGACAAGAAAATAGCGGCTCCCGGTGAGATTCACCACCGGAGACCGCTTTTGGTTTAATCATTTATTTTCCAATGTCCGTATCTCTTTCCGCCGACTCGCACAATATGACCATCAGCAACCAGATTTCCCATTGCTCTTTTTATCGTACTGCGTGATACACCCAATTCTGTTACGAGATCATCATAAGTCGCATGCGGATTATCTCTAAGCAGCCGGATAATTTTTCCGGTCAAAAGGTCCTCTTTAGGTTCATCCAAAGGTTCATTCTGACCCTTTGGGACTTTGGGTTGGTCTATAAGAGCGCTTTCCAGTGCCTTAAAATGGATCCGAAGTGTAGTCCCTACCAGCTCATAAACCGGAAACTCTGCTCCTATTCCCTAACACTCATCGCAGATTTTTTGAATACCCTGTCCCCAATTCTCAATAAATCCTGCTCGATAGAAAACATTGGCAATATCCGGATTATATGGTTTTGAGTCATGCGGTTCCATAAGAGTATCCTTGAAGTCTGCATTATGTGGTTCCAGAATATCGATGACATATTTAAGCACAAAATCCTTCCTGACGATTATGAAATCTGGGAATGTCGGTTTCATCTCCCCATCGATCTCATATGGAATTCACAATGCCCATGATGCCCTTGACGGATTTCTAATCCAGCAGACAAAATCTTCGCGTTTTTCTTCTTCCGCAATGACACTGGCTTCCCAGCTGTTTAATTTCATCTTGGTTACACCCGTCGTATCACTTACAAACAGATGATTCCTATATTCCTTGCCTCCATTCTCATGTAGCACCTGTATTGTCTCCGGCAAACGGAAGTTATGCTTACTAACAGATGTGGAAATTATCACAAGATATCATAAAACCGAATGAAATATCAAAAAAATCTTGTATTCGGAACTAAAGAAGGCTATAATATATTTTGTATTTTTGTGTCTGAAACCAAGATTCTCAGAGAGGTAAAAATTGAATATAAACAAAATAAATGAAGACAATTATATCAGCATAGAAGAGGCTGCCACATACTTAGGTATTAAAACAGTTACCTTACGAAATTGGATTAAGAAAAAACCAGATATTCCTGCGCATCGTTTAGGGAAACTTTGGAAATTTAAGCGTTCGGAGCTGGATGATTGGGTGGCAAGCGGAAAAAGTGCCGAATAATCCAAATACACACAAGGAAGGACGATTCTGCAATGCCAGAAATCAAATTATATAACGAAAACTGCATTGATGCCATGGATAAACTGAACGAAGATTCTATTTCCCTAATAGTTACGGATCCCCCTTACAACCTTGGCAACTTCATGAAAAACCGTGACACAAACTTGAGCAAAATGCGTGATAACTTTTTTGGCTCAGCCGGATGGGATGACATGGCATTTGATGAATGGGAACAGTCAATGAATACATTTTTCAAATCTGCATCCAGAATTATGAAAAAAGGCGGTTCTATGATTGTGTTTATGGCTATTATAAAAGTTGAAACCATTATACATCTTGCAGAAAAACACGGTTTTTATTACAAAACAACGGGAATCTGGCATAAAACCAATCCCATGCCCCGCAATATGAACCTGCATTTTGTCAACTCGACCGAAGCATGGATATATTTTACATACAAAAAACGAACCGGAACATTTAATAATGGCGGAGCACTGTTCCATGATTTCATCGAAACATCCGTTACCCCTATGAGTGAACGGAAACACGGCAAACATCCCACACAAAAGCCAGAAGCCCTGATGCTGCATTTTGTTGAGATATTGTCCAATCCAGATGACTGGGTAATGGATCCATTCATGGGAAGCGGTACAACAGGAGTCGCCGCACGGAAAGCTGATAGGAATTTTATAGGCATAGAATTAAATAAAGACTATTTTGCTATGGCCAAAGCGCGAATTGAGGAGAACTGACATGAAACCAAAAGTAATAGATTTATTCGCCGGAGTCGGTGGACTCTCGCTTGGCTTTGAACAGCAAGGCTTTGATGTTGTGCTTGCCAATGAATATGACCCTTCG
Source organism: uncultured bacterium (assembly GCA_947177425.1). GTDB lineage: Bacteria > Bacillota > Clostridia > Lachnospirales > Lachnospiraceae > Suilimivivens. The sequence goes on along the minus strand of CAMWUN010000008.1, from coordinate 76,424 downwards.
ATTGCAGCAGCCTATATGGAAAACCATAAAGGTGCAAAAATGATTGTAGGTGATATTACTTCACTTGACTTACAGAAAACCTTTGGAGCATATGCCGAGAAAATAGATGTTATCATCGGCGGACCACCTTGCCAAGGATTCTCGCAAAAAGGCCAGCGAAAAACCATCCATGATGAAAGAAATTTTTTGTTTAAATATTATGTTGCAGTCGTGAAACTTGTAAAACCACACTATTTTGTTATGGAAAATGTCCCTAATCTCCTAACTGCGGAAAATGGTTTTTTCCTCCATGAGATTGAAGAATTATTCAACAAAATGGGATATTCCCTCCAATACGATATACTAAATGCATCAGACTATGGCGTCCCCCAGAACCGACGGAGAGCAGTAATAATTGGAAAATCTGGAGGAGATGCCCCGAGCCTTCCAGTTGCCCAGGATAAAACCGTAACAATATGGGATGCCATAAGTGATCTGGCTTATTTGGAATCTGGAGAAGGCTCTGTGAAACAAGTATACCGCACTCCTCCGAAGAGCGAATACCAAAGACTCCTACGAAAAGATTCGGAAATACTTTATAACCATGTTGTTACCAAACACTCTCCTTTAGCTTTGGAACGACTTTCCATGATACCGCCGAATGCAGGAAAAGAGGTGCTTCCAGAAGAACATCTGACCAAATCCATTTACAGCGGCACTTGGACACGCATGAAAAAAGATGAAATTTCCGTTACCATAACGACGCGCTTTGATACCCCATCTTCTGGAAAATTTACCCATCCTTTCCTTGACCGGGCAATAACAGTAAGGGAAGCGGCAAGGATTCAGTCTTTTCCTGACAGTTTCCGCTTTGTTGGGAACAAAGGCTCACAGATGAAACAGGTGGGGAATGCAGTACCGCCTCTCCTTGCATCCGCCATTGCAGAAGTGATTATGAAAGATATTAAGGAGACACCAAAGCATGAATAGACCAGACAACCTTTCAACTTATGATGAACTGGACTTGAAACTTGGCATCAAGTCCTCCCTCCCGCATGTAAAAAGCACACTGGCGCTTTCCATACTTCTATGGGAATGCGCAGACCGCCCCGCCGAGTTGATTTACTCTGAACAGCAGGCGGACGGGATTATAATGCCAGAAGAATTAAGCCAATGGGTAATTGACCACCTCTCTGATATCTGCGAAGAAGAACAAATTGACTTTGAAGCCCTTATTTCCGGCATGAACGAAAACCAGTTATACAAATCTCAAATGGAAGCACTGATTGTTGCTTTTGAGCTTGTCTGGAAAATTGCCAAAGTTAGTTTTGTAGAGAGGGGCAAGCCTGCCAGTGCAGAAAGGAAAGGCGGCGCTCGCTACCCAAAGAAGCTGGTGTACACTTCCAATGCAGACATCATCCACGCTGTGATTGAAAGCAACCACGATGCCTACATCCGTGTACTCATGTCCTGGATTGGTTTTAATATTGATACAGATCCAGAATATAACACCATCCTTATCCATCTGTTCTCCACACTCTCTGAAAATGCTGTATTCAAAATGACAGATGGAACACGGGACATAATTTTCAATCAAAACAGCCTATATAAGAAAGTGCTTGAAACACAACAACCTGTTGATGTTAATGGAGACAGTGAAGCCAAAGGTTCCCTACGTATATTGAAGTCCTTACTTTCTGATGGTATGAATCCGTATCTTGGATACTCAAACAACAGCGTAACCGCAGCAGAACGCAGAACCAGGGATCTTGAGGAATACCAGCAAAGAGTGGACATGTTCCTCCGACTATCGGCAACAAAGGTAATCGGGCTGGAAGACATAGACGCAGAAACGGAGGGAATATCTCCAGAACAGCTTGAAAACACCCGTCTCACGAACGGCTGCAACGTACTCCTATACGGCGTTCCCGGTTCTGGCAAAAGCTGGACCATTGAACATGAATACTGCAAAGCAGAGAGCAAAGTTGAACGTCTGGTATTTCATCCAGATTATACATACTCTGACTTTATCGGACAGATTTTGCCAGATGTTGCTGAAGATGGGCAGGTAAGTTACAAATTTACCGCAGGACCATTTACCAATATCCTCCGCGATGCTTACGCAGATCCTGGTACTGAATATATCTTAATCATTGAAGAAATAAACCGCGGCAACGCACCCGCCATCTTTGGCGAGGTTTTCCAGTTGCTTGACCGGAAAGTTGAAATCCAAGGTACAAATGATGACGGCTTTCCCATTGGCACAAGCGAATACGGGATTACCAATGGAAATATCGCAAAGGTAGTATATGGAGATGCGTCCCATAAGATCCGCATCCCTTCAAACCTCTCCATCATAGGAACTATGAACACATCCGACCAGAATGTGTTCACCCTTGATACAGCATTCCAACGCAGGTGGGACATGCGCCTGATTGAGAATAATTTTGACAATGTTGATGCCGCATTTGCGGATGCTGAAATACTTGACACGACCATTACATGGCGTAATTTCTGCACAGCCATCAATAATATCGTAGTCGGAAACAACGCAAGAATGACATCCTCCGAGGATAAACGGCTGGGAGCCTACTTTGTACATCTGCGTGACTTAAAGAAAGAACCCAGCTTCGGTGACAGCTTGGCAGACGGCAGCTATGATGACCTCCGGAAAAAGGAAACCGCAGGCACACTGACAAATGCAGAGCAAACCCAGTTAGCAGAAATCAGGGAAGCCGTAAAACAGTATCGAAAGTTTCCTGAAAAAGTCATCAAATATTTATGGGATGATGCTTTCAAATTCAACCGTGAAATAGTATTTGAAAGCACTGAATACCAAAGTCTCGAACAAGTTATCCGGGTATTTATGTATGCAAAAGGGATAGATCGGTTCAAGATGTTTAAGGAAAATATTATCAGCGCTTTTAAGAATCCTGAGCAGTAAGGTGGTGGTTCATCATGGATATAGACTCCGCATTAAAATCAGTTATGGAATTTGATATTAAAAAACACTGCCATGTCAATTCAAATGAAGATGGGGATCGCTTTGTAGGAATAAAAGCAGATTCCGACAATGCCATGGTCTATTTCCCCATTGGATATGAACTTCCGGCAACAGATGCAGAAATCCGAACAGACATCAAGGATCTCATACAGGTTTTATCTGAATTTACTACAAAAGATGACCGTCTTCTGGCACTAAACAGGTTCGCCGCGCCACAGAGCGTGGACTTTCCGATAAATGCCTATAAAAGCGTGATTGAATACTATTTTTCAATCGGTGGAAATTATTACATTGAAACCGATCCAACTTATAAAACTGCGCCAACCGGCAAACAGGACTGGCCAAAAACCATCAAAAAGAAAATGCCACTTGTTCAGAACAAAAACGGAATAAGTTCTTTTATATTTACAGATTTTGTTGTTCGTTCCACCCAGCCAAATGATACCAAACTTATAACACAGATAAACCGCTACTGTGTATTTGAGGCTTTCAAAAGGCTGGGTTGGCTCTATGTCCCATTCATGCCAGAAGAACCAGGACCACATCCAGATGTAAAGACATCTATTTCAATAGCCCAGGGCAAATATGCAGAAACAAACGATGACAAAAAGAAAGATCTGTTTCGAAGCATGCTGGATATGCTAGAATACATGGATGAAAAAACCTCCAATAAACAATTCTATTTTGGAACAGATGATTTTGACCATGTATGGGAGAAACTGATTGACCGTGCTTTTGGCGAGCCTGACAAGGACAAGTATTTCCCACGTTCCAGATGGTTCCTGGATTATGGGAAATATAAAGAAAAGCGCCCCCTGATGCCAGATACCATTATGATATACAACGGTAAATATTATGTGCTTGATGCCAAATGCTATAAATATGGGTGGACTGGGCGACCGGATCATCTGCCCAATGCATCATCAATCAGTAAACAAATAACTTATGGAGAATATCTGGAGCGCTATAAAGGTGTAACCCCCAAATCACTGTTTAATGCTTTCATCATGCCGTTTAATATGGCCGTAAATTTCTTTAACATTACAAAGCCTGTTGGAACAATCGGAGAAGCTATCGGAGACTGGCGCGGAAATACAAAATATTATGAACGCATTCAGGGCATTGTCTTGGATACAAGATACTTAATGCATCACTATGTCGGAAAACCTGAGAAGGAAAAAAAAGCACTGGCAGAATGCATAGAAGCCGTTACCACCCGTCCTCCAGTTCCTTCAGCACCAGACCAGCATAAAGTAATCAATTATTCCGATTATATGCAGCCACATCCCTTAATGGTTGCAGAATCCCCTACGCCGTATGGTACAGATTCGGAAACATAAAAGAGACTTTCTCCTGCAGTGTAGGATAACTTACGCAGGAGAAAATCTTTATTCTGATTCCTTTTCCCGTTTCTTCTTCCTATACCGCGCTTGTGTAACGCAGTTACAGCACTCCGTACTGCAAAACCGAATTTTTGTGGTTGTCGTTCTAACTAAAAAATATTTTCCACATTTTGGATTATCACAAGGGCGATAAAGTTCAAGATCAGGCTTTAAATAGAAAATGGAAAAATAGGCTGCACACAACAATGAATCAACTTTCCATGAAGGCATCATCTTCTCTGCATCATACACTGGATGTATTCCATCCAGATTGGCATTTATCTCCTCTCCCACAATAAAGTTTGCAATCTCTAACAGTACTTCTTTCATCTTGTTTGTAAAATTTTCCTCTTTTGGAACCGAAAAATAGTTCATTCCGTTACTAAAGTCCACCATGCCAACTTCATGAAAATAATGAAACATGAAATCTGTAATTTTTCTTTCCATAGGTGTACCATCCAAATTCAAATAAAGTGCTGCCACTCCTCTAAAAGCAGGATCTCTAAAGCCAGGTTCTATGGAATATCCGCCTTTTATATCATTATATTCCTGCGTATCCAACTTGTATGTCCCGAATATACTGTCATTCACAACATAATAGTCTGCATTAAACTCCTCTTGCTTTCTTGCGTATGAAACACCAAAATCTGCGGTTCGTAGAATGTCCATGTATGGGTGATGACAAGTCATATATTCTTTTTCCATCACATCCGTTTTTATCTTCACATCACCGGCAAATAACAGAGACAATGTAAGTTTTACAATCTTTTGGTAATCCTTATGGATTTCATTGGCCGCTGTCATAAGCTCCACAGTCAGTCTCAACCGGTTAATGATATAATACACCTCTGTGGCATCGAACTTCTCATAACCACCTGCTCTAATCGGAAACAGAAACCCATTTTCTTCAATAAATTTTGCCATTTCTTTCATCGGCTTGTTTGGAAGAGAAATCAAGTTTCCAAGTATATTTGATTCCTCTATCGTTCCATTCGGTGCAATCCTTACTAAACCTTTCTTCGCGGCATATGCAAAGACCAACGGCTTCATGGGAATTGCCTGCAGTTTATACTGCCTATTAGGTTCTTCACCCGGAGCAACATGCACAATATCCTCTACACAATCACAGGAACAACTCTCAAATCTGAATAAAATACTTTCAAAAAAGTTTTCTTTAATCTGCGGCATTTTCCGTATCTCCTTTTATTCATAATCCGTAATTTCTTCAATTACACATATTTATCCGTCTATAAAGTAATGTTAAATACTATGTATTATACCAATAATAACTTAATCCTATCAGTTTTTCAACATAAAACACATTATTTTAATTAAAAAATAATGTATTTTATTGTTATCTTCCATTATTATCTAAAACTAATATACTTTTATATAGAGACAGTTATTCTTAATTCTACTGACAAAACCAGTGAATAGAAAAACAGGACAGAATAATCCGCTAACTTCCCATTCTGATAGGGATACATGATTTATTGTCCGCAAGGATATTAGTCTATCGTCCAGTGGTGCATCCACACTGATCAGGGATGATTCCATCACCACCGAACGGCCAACTTGATAATGTGACTACCAGTGGAATGGCAAGTCACCAACCGAAATGGAGCTATCTTTTTCGGACGGATGACTATTGCCATTTTTTAGTACCGTTTGCCAGATCCCTCCATTTCGAGACAGCCAATCGAAGGAGGAAATCAAAATGGCAAACAAAATCTTAGACACCCACAAATACTGCAATCAGAAAAGCTACAACGGACACCCCCTCCGTCCTGGAAAGGTTCTGGTACCATTCTGGTGCACAAAGGATATGCAGCTGGATAACGACACCTGCATCCATGACAATTTCACCACATGGAAAAAGAGCGGCTATCACTTCCTCATAGGCTTCGCACCCATCCAGGAATCTGCCTATGAAGAATACATGAAAGATTTTAACCGCCAGATCAACAGCTTTCTGGATACTTGGCGCGCCGGACGCTGCATTACAGGCCATAAACCTGACGGCATGCCCGTTACATGTCCTAAATTCAACAGATGTACCGGATGCCCCAGAAAAGGACTCCTGGAGCGTTTCAACCCGAAGAAGGAAAAGGAAGATGAAACGCTCTCCCTTAATTTCTCCTATGACGGTGACGGCTTTGACATCATGATACCCACATCCCCATCTCCTGAAGAAACAGTGCTTGCGGAAGCTGAGCTTTCCGAAGATGAGCATTATGAGATCCTCATCGCCCATCTGACGAAGGACAAGCCCCGCTATGCGGAAATCGTCCGTCTCAGCAAGGCAAAAGTCCCTGTTGATAAAATCGGCGATGCACTTGACCTCAAATCCAGCCGATGTCATGAAGAACTCAACAATGCGTACAACATGTGCTGCGATCTGCTGAATCTCCGGCACATGAAAATCAAATCGAAAAAGAAATAGAGAAACAGGAGCGGCAGCACCTTCAAAGTGTTGTCACTCCTTTCCTTTTTAACGTCTTACAGGTCCTCGTCCATTCATCTGGTATGCAACATGCCCCTGAATACTCTTCACAGCTTGCCTCAGGCTCCTTGCCCTGCCATGCTGATGATATGGGTGTTTTCCAGAGTGCCGATGAAACATAATCACCGCATTCCCTCCCTCACATCCGGTACAATGCAGATACCACCAATGCCCCGTATTCTTGAACTGGATTGTTACATCCAGTCCATCTGCCAAAATGACATTGAAATATTTCCTGTCAAGCTGTGCCAACTGATTCTCTGTGAACATTGGCATCCCCCTTCCCGGCAAACCACGCTTCCAAAGCTGCCTCAATAATCTTTGCAACTTCTACTGCATCCTCTTTCTGAAAGAACCTCCCATATACCTCAGCCAGAAGTCTCACGCTCTTCTCAATCTTTTTTATCTTTGGCGCATAGGACCGGCAGACAATATTCTTTACGGAATTAACAGTGACCCCCTCATCCCTTAGCTTTGCCGCCGCATCTTTACTGATTGCCCTTCCTGTCTCCACAACCGCCCGCTGAATCTTCCCTGGCCAGGCTGACAACCATTTTCGCATTCAGCTTTAATCTGATCTCCAATCTCAAATCCTATTTCGTTCAGCCACTGTCCTTTCAGAATGATAGTCGGCGTAGGCTTGTAATTGCATCCGTTCTGCGAGATAACCTTAATATTTCTGACTTTCTTTGATTTCATAGACTTGTCTCCTTAATTTGTAAATGAACATTTACTTTGGAAATAATGTACTCGCCGCTCAATCCCAGAAATCAGTCCAATGGCACCACCTCCCTTCAGCGCAAAAAAACAACTGCTAATGTTTTGGCATCAGCAGCTATCGCTTTGTTCAATGTATTAAATTTGGTTATTGGTTATTTTTACCCTCTTCCTTAATCCTGTAGTAATCATCCATACTCAGGCTCAGTTTCACATGGGTATCCTGTTTTGATTTTCGGTTGCTCAAGAGACACACCGTCTCTGTATTTGCTGTCCAGGGGAACTGGTCCACGGCCACGGCCCGCTGGACCACATACCCATTTTCCAAAAATACTTCCAAATCCCTCGCCAGGCTGGTAGGTTTACATGAAATATATACCAGCTTTTCTATCCCATATCCGATAATTTTCTTAAGGGCCTTCGGATGGATTCCATCCCGCGGCGGGTCGAGGATAATTATATCCGGTTTTTCGTCAATTTCATCCAGTACTTTCAACACATCCCCGGCAATAAACTCACAGTTTTGCAAACCGTTCAGTTCTGCATTTTTCCTTGCCGCCTCCACCGCTTCTTCCACAATCTCCACGCCTATGACTTTCCCGGCGGCCGGAGCCATAAGCTGGGCTATCGTTCCCGTTCCGCTATAAAGGTCAAACACTACTTTTTCCGTTTTCCCCTCCCTATCCGGCCTGTTTAATTCTCCCACATAGTCTCTGGCCGTTTCGTACAGCACTTCCGCCCCTAAGGAGTTGGTCTGGAAAAAGGAAAAAGTCGAAATTTTGAATTTTAATCCCAGCACTTCCTCATAAAAAAAATCCTGCCCGTACAGAATATCCGTCCGGTCGCTCTGTACCACGTCTGCCGCTGAATCATTGACAATATGGAGAATCCCTGTAGGTTTTCCGCACAAATCCAGCTTTAACAGCCCCTCTTTCCACCCGTGCAGATTTTCATTTTCTTTCCCTTTTTCATCCATCCCTTCTACCGGCTGCCATGCCATGTCCTGACTGCCTGACTGTCTTTCCCTGTCCAGCCAGACAAAATCGGGCTGAGACGTTGTCACCAGCGCAATCAGAATCTCTCCTGTGCGGGCAGCCTTTCTCACCAGAAGGTGCCGCAGGTATCCGGTATGGCGGAGCCGGTGGTAAAAGCTACACCCGTCAAAGTAATCCCTTGTAAAGGACAGGATTTTCCTGTAATCCCCATCCACAATCTGACAGTCCTTCACCGTTACAATATCATAAAAGCTCCCTCTCTTATGCATCCCCAGCGCCAGCGGCCCGCCTTTGTATTCATCTCCAAAAGAAAACTCCATCTTATTGCGGTACGCTGTTTGTACAGGACTGCCCTTGATTCCCTCAAATTTCCATTCCAGCTCCTGTATTGACAGAACATTTTCCAGAAGCCTTTTCACCTGCGCTTCTTTAATCCTAAGCTGTTCCTTATAGGGCAGGGAAAGATAGGTACATCCGCCGCAGTCCCCAAAATGCGGACAGGAACTTCCTGTCTCCAGAGGCGAATTCTCTTCTATTTTAAGAAGCCGCCCTTCTGCCCTTCCATTTCTTTTCTTCTGCACTGCAAAAGTTACCTTCTGGCCTGGCAGGACATTTTTAACTGTACAGTTCCCCTCCCCGGTCACAACAATACCTTTATTTGGAAAATCCACTCTTTCCACTATCCCTGTCAATACCTGTCCCTTTTTCACCGCTCTCCTCCATTTCCGATACGCCATTAAGGGCAGCCTGCAAACTGCCCTTATCCTATCAAACGCTGACCTGCTCCGCGGGACAGCTTATTGCTCAAACGCTGACATGCTCCGTGGGACAGCTTATTGCCCAAACGCTGACACACTCCGTAGGACAGCTTATTGTAATAAAAATGGGATGTACACTTGTGCACATCCCGCATTTTTAAATATTTAATCCACCCAATTATTCTGCAAAATCTTCCTCTGCTGCCACATTGGATTCTTCCTGGGACTTCTCTTCTTTTTCCTCTTCCTTCTCCTCAGCTTCGTCCTCGTCGTCAAAGAAATCATCCTCAAAATCGTCCTCGAAGTCATCGTCAAAGTCTTCCAGATAATCCGGGGTCATATAACGGTACACTGCATAGGCAATAGCAGCCACTGCTGCTACAGCGCCAATGATGGCAAGCACCCATAAAAGAGTATTGTTCCTCTTCTCCTCCTCCTTGTGATTCCAGTAATCCTTCAGTTCCTTGATGTCATGCGTCTTTACGAAATCCATCAGTTCCTCAACTTTGCTCCATGTATTCATAGTGTAATGCCTCCCTTTCCTACATCTTTTAAAATTCGCTAATTTAAAATAATGTTTTATTATTTCCTTCCTGATTAATAATATAACATTTATTGATAATTTTTACTACTGCAATTTGAAAAACTTTACAAATTTTTAAAATTTTACCAGTTTTGCAAAAGCTGCATACATAATTTTCTGTCCTGCATCGTCAAAATCCACTGTTACCTTGTAATCTCTTGGCCCCGGTTCTAAATCTGTGACCGTTCCTTCGCCGTATTTGACATGCTTCACCCGATCCCCAATATCGTAATCGGGTTTCCCGCCTGTCACAGCTCCTATCCCTTTGCTGATTCCCGCCGCTGACAGGGAGCCGATTCCCCCGCCTGCAATAAAAGGCTTATTTTCTGCGGCTGTTCTCTTGGGCATCAGAGTGGCCACCGGTCTGGCCTTATAAGGCTGGCCGGAAGGTTCGTTAATAGGAATGGTCATATCCGCAGGACAGTGTTTCGGCGCCGGGACACGGTTATCCATAAGTTCTGTGGGAATCTCTTTTACAAAACGGCTGATGGCGTTCATCTGCGTTTCCCCGCGTATCATCCGCATTTTCGCATAGCACAGCGTAAGGTCTTCCCTTGCCCTTGTGATTCCCACATAGGCAAGCCGTCGTTCCTCCTCTATTTCATCCGGGTCGTCTGACGCAATGGTCATATAGCTGGGAAAAATCCCGTCCTCCATCCCGGTCAGATACACATGGGAAAATTCCAGCCCTTTTGCACTGTGAAGGGTCATGAGGAGCACCTTATTGTTTCCGTTTTCCACATTATCAATATCCGCCACAAGAGCCACTTCCTCAAGAAATTCTCCTAAGGACGGGTGGTCGCGGATTTCCTCAAAGGCAACAATCTTGCTGATTAATTCATCAATATTTTCAATTCTGCTTCCGGCCTCCTCATCGTCAGCAGCTTCCAGTTCCTCCACATATCCGGTGGTTTCAATGATATCCTTTATCAAATCTTCAAGACCGTAAAATTCCAGCTTGCTTCTGAACGCCTGTATCATATTCACGAAGGGTTTTAACTTGGCGGTGCTTTTCCCGATGGAAGCAATAGCATCCGCCTGCCGCAGGGCATCATAAAAACTGATTTCATGCATGTCCGCATAGTCCTGCACCTTAGCGATGGTGGCCGCACCGATTCCCCTTTTGGGAACATTGATAATACGTTTAACCGCCAAATCGTCCCGCCCATTGTCGATAGTTTTTAAATATGCCAGTAAATCCTTGATTTCCCTCCTGGCATAAAAGTTCGTCCCCCCTACTACGTTGTAGGGAATTCCCTCCACCACAAAGCGTTCTTCCAGAAGCCTGGCCTGGGCATTGGTTCTGAAAAGCACGGCACAGTCTCCGTAGTCTGCCTGTCCTTTTCTTTTCTTCCGGGCCACATCACCGGCAACAAATTCCGCCTCCTCATAGGCATTATCAAACTGCCTGAAATGAATCAGATTCCCCTCTCCCTTGTCGGTCCACAGGGTTTTTCTCTTTCTGCCTTTGTTGTTGCGGATCACCCCATTGGCCGCGTCCAGCACATTCTGGGTAGAACGGTAGTTCTGCTCCAGCCGGATTACTTCTGCCTCCGGGTAAACCTTTTCAAAATCAAGGATGTTCCTGATATTGGCTCCCCTGAACTTGTATATAGACTGGTCGTCATCCCCCACCACGCAAAGATTATGGTGGGCATCGGCCAGCAGACGGATGAGTTCAAACTGGGCAGTGTTGGTATCCTGATACTCGTCCACCATAATGTATTTGAACCGTTTCTGATACCCTTCAAGGACTTCTTTATCTGTCTTAAAAAGCTCCACGGTGTTCATAATCAGATCGTCAAAATCCATGGCATTGCTCTTTTTAAGAGCCGCCTGATACTCTTTGTAAGCCTGGGCTATCCTCTGCTTCCGGTAATCGCCTATAGCGTTTAGCCCGAATTCCTCCGGTGAAATCAGTTCATCTTTTGCTGAAGAAATGGCTGAAAGAATGCTCCGCTCCTTCAGCGTTTTAGTATCTATCTGGAGACGTTTACAGATATCCTTTATTACCGTTTTCTGATCATCCGAATCATAAATGGTAAAATTGTTGTCATATCCCAGACGGTCCCCATAACGGCGCAGTATTCTCACGCATGTGGAGTGGAAGGTCGTGACCCAGATACTCTCAGATCCCATGCCTACTATATCCGCCACACGCTCCTTCATCTCTCCTGCCGCCTTGTTGGTAAAGGTAATTGCCATAATATTCCAGCCGTTTACCCCCAGTTCGTCAATCAGGTAAGCAATCCTGTGGGTAAGAACCCTGGTCTTGCCGGAACCGGCCCCTGCCAGTATAAGCACCGGCCCCTGCGCGGTAAAAACGCCTTTTTTCTGTTGTTCATTCAAGGTATCATAAATACTCATTAAAAAACTCCTGTTTGATAGAACATCCACATTATCAGTGCAATAATCAAAATAACACCTGCTATTGTAATGGCCACCCTTGGAACGGAAATGGGCGTCCTGCCGGATACTTTTCCGGTCTGGCCGTTCACCATAAACTGATATATTTTGTCCTTATATTTATAACTGGATATCCACACCGGAAGAAGAAGGTACTTGTATGTCATATCCCCGTATGTGGTATCAATCTTTAAATTTCTCACCTGATCTGCATGATTTCTGCTTATAATTTCCCTCTCAATACTGCTTTTCAGTTTCAGACGGATACTTTCCTTTGCTGCTTCCCAGGCGTCCCTGATACCCAGAGCATAACGCTCTGCCGCAAAGCCCGCTATGTATTCCGGCTTGTATGCCTTATTTTCTGCTGTACGGTATGGTTCAAGGCCAAGCAGCATGGACTGGTTATGGTTAGCGGCGGCGCAGACCAGTTCATCATCAAAGGCTTCCTCATAAATACCTTTGACCTGGTACCAGTCTGTTTCCAGCACATCTTTCCCGTCCAGCCCCTTCTTCCTCCTGTCCTTTCCATATTCTCCTTTGTAAGAAGAACTTGTGGATGCGTCGAAAGTCCAGTAGGGAAGATAAACTCCCTTAAAATTCTTTGCCTTTGCACTTTCCTTTGCAAGCTTCGGGCAAAACCACTTCTTTTTGATCCATGACTTAAAAAGCCCGGAAGCCTGCCTGTCCGTCACCTGGAAAGGAACCACGCCTCCCGGCGCCATGGTATTTTGGTCAGAGGCTTCCATAACCTGATTGGAACCGCAGAAAGGGCATACCGCTGCTATTTCCAATGCATCATACACCGATTCCGCCCCACATGCCTTGCAGATTACGGTTTTGGTGGCGGCTCCCCAGTCACAGTTTTCCAGTTTATCAGCCCCCAGCAGCGCCAGTTCCTCTGCTGATTCCGGCTGCTCCTTATTGACAGGAATCTTTTCCGTATGTCCGCAGTAAGGACAGCTTAACCCTCCTGTTGCCGGGTCAAAATCCATGACTCCTTCACAGGAGGGGCATTTCCTGTCTGTCTCTTTCATCGTGGATACCGTTTCCGTATCCAGATTGGTATCAAATCCACTCATCTCTTTCCCCATTACCGAGCGTCATTTTCATTAAAAGGGTCGCCGCACTCCGGGCAGAACCTGGGAGGATTCTTCGGGTCTTCCGGCTCCCAGCCGCACTTGTCGCATTTATACAAAGGTTCTCTGGAAGGCTTCTTCGCTCCACATTCAGAACAGAACTTTCCTTTATTTACATGACCGCAGGCACAGATCCAGCCTTCTGGCTGGGGTGCCGGCATGGGGGAACCACACTCGGAACAGAATTTCCCTTTATTTCCCACTTTACCGCAGGTACATCTCCATCCTTCCGATGACACTCCCTGCCCTGCAGCAACGTCTCCGCCCTGAATGGGCGCTGTGGAAACCTGCTGTCCCATCTGGAATAACTGCTGGGCATTCATGCCGCCTGCCTGTGATGCCATATTCATTCCTGCAAAAGCCATCATAGGCCCTGCCGAAGAATTGGATGCCGCTGCTTTCATGGCCTCCGCCTGTGCACCTGCCAGCGTGGCAGCAGCCATATTCGGATTACGCAGCACGGCATTTCTCTGCAGTTCCTTAATCATGGCCTCATCTTCTGCAGATGCCTTCATGGCATTGATGCCGAAAGATACAATCTCAATCCCCCTAAGCTGCGCCCACTTTGCGGAAAGCACCTCATTCAAAGCCTCTGCCAGTTCCATGGTATGGGCAGGAACCGCACTGTAGCGGATGCCCATTGCAGAAATCTTTGCAAAAGCAGGCTGCAGGGCCGTCATAAGTTCTGCCTTTAACTGACTGTCTATCTCACGTCTTTCATAATCGTCTGTCACATTTCCGCACACATTTGTATAAAACAAAAGCGGGTCTGTAATTCTATAAGAATATTCACCGTTACACCTGATGGATATGTCAATGTCCAGGCCGATATTTTCGTCTACCACCCGGAACGGTACGGGGCTTGCCGTGCCGTATTTATTTCCCATAATTTCCTTAATATTAAAGAAGTAGATTCTCTGATCCTTTGCCGTATCCCCGGCAAAGGTAAAACGCCTGCCTATGGCTGCAAATGTTTTTGTGACATTTTCCCCCAGATTTCCATACAGCAGACTGGGTTCCGTTGACATATCGTACGTAAATTCTCCCGCTTCCGCACAGAACTCCACAACCTTTCCCTGATCCACAATGATCATGCACTGTCCTTCGTTGACAGCAATTACGGAGCCATTAGAGATAATATTGTTTTCTCCTTTATTATTACCGCCGCTTCTCCCGCTGGTGCGCTTTCTTCCCTTTGCTACCAGCACATCGGCTTCCAGTGAATCACAGTAAAAATATTCTCTCCACTGATCGGCCATAACGCCTCCGGCCGCACTGGTGATCGCTTTAATCAACCCCATCTCGTTCTCCTCCTTACCTTTACAGGGCAATACCCCATTGTGTTTTATTATATAGTTTTTGTCGCTTATTGTCCAGAGCGTGTTACGGAAATCACTTCTTATAGGTAGCAGTTCAGCCCACTACAGGACGGCACGCTCCGGACAGCCGGCCAGGCAAAAGCCCATGCCGGGACTTATGGAAGGCGGTTAGCGGGACTTAGCGTCCCCCTGTTTATCCAGCAGTCAGCGGACACGATGTCCGGTGAAGGCGCAACTTGGCCATGGATGGCCAAATGCGCCGGCTGCGTCCTCATCCCATAATCTTATGGCGGGGATGCTTAGTCCTCCTTACCGCCGGACATAGGACTGGCAGGGGCTCTTGCCTGGCCGGCTGTCCGAGGCGCGCCGTCCTGTAGCGGGCTGAACTGTTACTCTTATAACCTATTTGGGATGGGACAGGCGACTTTTCCATCTTTTTACATATGATAAAGCAAAAACGGAGGTTATTATGAAGAAAATTTCAAATACTGGAAAAAAGGCAGGCTTTCTTGCCGCACTCCTGCTCGCCGGAGCTTTAGCCGGATGCGGGAGCAAAACTGCAGGCGGCAATAGTTCCGGTTCTTCTACGGAAGTCACCTTAAATGAGGTGGCCCATTCCATTTTTTATGCGCCTATGTATGTTGCCATTGAGGAAGGTTATTTTAAGGAGGAAGGCATTGAATTAACCCTTGTTACGGGGTTTGGCGCCGACAAGACCATGACCGCAGTCCTGACCGATGAAGCCGATATTGGCTTTATGGGAAGCGAGTCCACAATCTATACTTATGCCGGAGGTACCCAGGATTATGTTGTAAACTTTGCCCAGTTGACCCAGCGTGCCGGAAATTTCCTTGTCTCCCGCACACCCATAGATAATTTCAGTTGGGATATGCTTAAGGGTACCACCGTACTTGGAGGCCGGGCAGGCGGTATGCCGGAAATGGTATTTGAATTTATCCTTGAGAAAAACAATATTGACCCAAAGACAGACCTCTCCATTGATCAGAGCATTGATTTCGGTTCCACAGCGGCTGCTTTTTCTGGAGGGCAGGGGGATTTTACAGTAGTATAAACTTTTTACTACACCTCATTAAAAGTGTAATGCACACATATATATGTCCCCCTTTTGTATTTGCTCATGCGGAAAAGCCGCAAACCTTTTACTGGTTTACGGCTCCGCTGACTGTTTCCCCTTTTCTTTTGCAATTTTTTCTTCAACGGCCTGAATAATATATTCATTCAGGCTCATCCCTGCTTCTTTTGCAACTGACATATAGTATTCTTTCTTTTCTTTGCTTACCCTTAATTTACATTCACCTATACCAGAAAGATACTTTTTTGTAGCTTTCGCCTGCGCCTCCGTATACTTTCTTCCCATATCACACCTCCTGCGTATAGCATATCATAGTTTTATATATGGGTATATATACAAAATAACCAAACATATAGATAAAAATTTGTTATATTTCAATATTGATATATGGGTATATATATTATATACTAATATCATTAGAAGAAGAAAGGAGGCGTACAGATGGACAAAAAAATAGGCAAGCTGATAAAAGTGGTACGAGCACTTACACAACTTGCCTTAGAGATTGGAACTCTCATAGCAGTCATCAAAATGATTATAGAGAGTATCCGATAGGTCCCGGGGAGGGAAACCTCCCCTACCTAAAAAATAGCATAGTCTGTCTGTAAAATCAATATGATAAAAAATATTATGAAGCTTGTGGTGGCGGTTGTATGGCTGGTTATTGTAGTGGTTGGATTGATTTTATTGTTTGTATGACTTATCAAAGGAACGGAGGATATGGAAAATGACAATCAGTGAAAAGAATATAGTAAAAAGATGGAGCATGATGGCAAGTAAGGATTTAGGATTTGACAGAAATCCCGAGGCAAGGGGTTTCGCAGAACTTTTCAGCAGTATATTTGAGCATGACAATACACAGCCAAAAGGCACTACTTATATCAATCCTATAATTAGAGGATTTGCATTTAATAATCAGTATTTAGATATATCTATAGTCGAGTGTTTAGACTTAAACTATATAAATATCACAAAAAAGGCTGCTATGGAATTAGACTGGTACTTAATGAATCGCCTTGATTGGTTCGACCGTTATCAATACGCATTAGCAAATTAATCACACCACCCACCCGGCGGGGATGCACCGGGAGAAAGAAGGGAAGATATGAGCGAAGAATGGTTTTGCACCGTATTTCCGAACGATTCAGACGAAATGCCACAAGATTTTCCGAGTTACAAAGAAGCTAGAGAATATGGGGATGAAATGTTTGGAGAAGGAAACTATACGATAGAATCTCCGTGCTGATAAAATTCATTTATCCCGTCCCTGCCGGGTAATGCAGGGAGAAAGTGAGAAGGATATGAAAAATAGATATTGGTTTACAAATGAAGACGGAGAAAATGTTTTAAATGATTTCTGTGGAACAGAAAAACAAGCCGTTAAATACGCAGAAGAACAAGCTGAAGTATTAGGCGAAGATATCTATGTTAATTGCGGGGAAGATATTGTTGACGTTGCATATGCATAGAATACAACAGGCGGCAGGATAACCCTGCCGCTCCTGCTTCTACACAATAGTTTTTTCCAGCAATTTTACAATCTTGTGGCCATATGTATCATTGGCCAGTCTGGCCGCTTCTAGGCTTGCATAACCGGAATATCCCGGTACTGCCCATTTACCTGCCAACTGTTCAAAAGTCGGGGCACATCCCTTGGAAACATATTCGTATCTGGGGTCAACACACTCCTGCACCAGCGGTTCTGTGGATGCATACGCCTTTAAGTGCTGTATCTGTGCACGGACGCCTGTCCTTGCATCGGGGAAAGAATTGCCGGGCACGCCGCCTGTAGCACCAATCCCGGCATAGTTGTGCTGACAGGGCTTTACATCACCGCTAAATTTGAAATAGCCCGTTTCAATAAGGCTCTGGCAGAACGCTCCATCACCCCTTACGCCCTCCTTTTCTCCCTCTTCCAGAAAGATTTCTGCCAGATGAAGATAATCTTCAGCCTGGGGGTTCCCGGACAGTAACAGGGCATTTAGCTGGTCTGCGGATGCTACGCTGGTACCCATGATGGGCGTCTCTCCGGTTCCCATCGATGTTTCGGTTGCATCAACATACCCTTGCATCCCTTTAAATATTGCCTCCGCAATTCCACCCGCGCCGCCTGCTGCCTCATAGATGTTGATATCCTGCTGGTTATCACAGAAGCATACTTCTATCAGCATGGACTTTGCCTTTGTCTTCCTAATTACATACAGGCCGGTTCCTTCTTTTACACCGCGGTTTCTGAATCCCAGATTTTCCAGATTTTTACATACGCTTACTGCATCCGGGTACTGCCTGCCCTTATAGGTATAGACTTCCGCCCCCTGCCCGGTATGTGCTTTGGATGCATTAAAGTGAATGCCGATAAACCAGTCCAAATCTTCCCTGTTTGCCAGTTCCACAACCTTTGAAAGATACTCATTTTGTGTACCTGCCCGGTCAATGGTACAGTCGATCACCTGTGCCCCTTTTGCCTGCATAAGGCGCATCAGTTCCCTTCCTACAAGACGGGTATGGTCACTTTCACTGATAATGCCAACGGCTCCATATCCGGCGCCGCCTGCTGTGTGTCCGCAGTTGATTCCTATTTTCATCTGTTCTTCCTCCGCTTCTTCGCTTTCTTCTCCTTTTTAACAACAACAGATATAATGCTGTCCATGTTGTATATACCTGCCCATTCATTATCCTTAATGACAATGAAGCACTTTCCGTCATATTTATAACTTGTCCACTGCTTCTTCTTCCATCTGACAATGCAGCCGTTTCTAAGAATTATCTCAATCATTTCTGTTTTCCTCCTTCCTGCTCAAGTTCGGGAAGTCCCGCCGCCGATGTCAGCAGGCTCAGTATGGCTGCAAGCATCGAAGCAGAACCTACCATAACCCAGTTTACTTCTCCCATTACTGCGGCTGTGCCGATTGTGGCCGCTCCGGTCTGTGCCGCAGTTTTAAACGCCCTCATGCCTGCTGCCTTTGCCCATCTTGTCCAATAATTTCCGTTCTTCATAATCTCTCTCCTTTTCTTTAAATATTGTTTTACATCCCCAGACTGCAAAAAATATATCCAATTACAATGCTGATGACTGCCGTCACCGCATGTCCCACCACCTTGCGCCACATCTCCCCGTCCCTTGACTCAAGAACTCCCAGACGCTCCCCCTGCTGTAACTGCTCTTTTAACATGCTCTCCATGTTGACCGCAAGTTTCTCAATAGAGATATTCAGCATTTCAAGGCGCTGCTGGCTCTTTTCCAGCAGTTCAATACGTCTGTTCTGACGCGCGTTCTCTTCATCCATGCGGCGTTTGAATTCTTCGTGCTCCGCGCGTACAATTGCATCTTCCACCAGACTCACCCCCTTTCCGCTTTTCTTGTAAAATAAAAGCCAGACACATTTCTGCATCTGACCTGTATTTTCTATTCTGTATATATCCATTCCTTTATAAAGATTAAATCACTTATTTTAAGTGTAAATATGAACCCAGGTCAGCGCAGAATCCCCGCCAAAAGAACATGCTGTTCCAGATCCATGGCTGCCGTCTTCATCTGTCTTCCATCTTCCGGTAAATTTTGCTTTTACAATAAGCTGTTCACCAGCTTTTAACGGGTACTGCTGGTTTGTTATAATGGGATAAGGGTTATTCTGTGCATATCCATCCGGGCCGCCATATACATCTACAGTCTTATCAAGAACAACCTGCCCCTTATGTGTGACGGATATTTCATGTTTTCCCTCGGCTCCCCATATCACCCCGATCCCTGCATGGACAGTATTCCCGACAACCAGCACCCCGTCATTCGGGGCTGTGAAGCACTTTGAGTACATATCATATTCTGACCAGTCATGGGTACTGATACCGACTTTCATCTGCTCAATCGTATATCCGACATTAATCCCATAAGCTCCCGGGTCTGCAATTACATCCTTCCGCCCCTGCAGCCTTCCCGCACTGTAGCCGTCATTGTATCTTTTATTATAGATAGCCCTTATGGCATCGGCGATATGTGGCGGGCTGTTGCTTTCCGGTGTCGCCCCATAGGTTGTACATGCGGACACCAGCACATTACAACCATCCTGAAAAGCCTGTTTTATACCGTCGATCTCCCCTATTTTGTTTTTTTCGTCCTTTGTTACAAACTGATGGGTGTTATCAGTCTCTATGTTTGTTGCTTTAGCCCCTATCGGGAAAGTATAGTTCCTTCCCTTACGCCTTTTTATAATCTCTTTTACCGCATATTTATCCATTATTTCCCACCTTCCTGCCCCGCGGCATAAGATTCCAGCCAGCGTTCCGTTGCTGCCCTCCACAATTTCGGGACCTCCCCGGCTTCCATGCTTCCATCAAGTACCTTAAGTCCGTAGAATCTCCCCATTATGCCTGCCCCCTTTCTTCTGCCAGTTCACTGACTGCCAGCCCCAGATCGCCGATCGCGCCGCCATGTACCTCAAACCCGTTTTCCAGCACTGCAACCCTCTCCCCCAGCACTTCAACCTCCGTTTTTCCGCGGAGCCTGAAACTGGTAAGGACGGTCCCGTCTTTATTTAATATGGAAGTTTCCGAATCCAGGACAAGATTCTGGTATGTGGCCACTACCAGCCCGTCACAATCTTTTATCTGCACTTCTGACAGATTGTTTTCTGTGAGTTTATTCCATGCAGACAGCATATCTGGCTTTGTATCGGACAGGACTTTCATGTCTGACAGGCTGGCGCCTGTTTCCAGCCCTATTTCGGAGCCGTCTTTTAAAACCAATATATTTTTCATACTTCTTTTACCTTCTTTCTCCGGGACTTCCCCGGTTATTTTGATTTATTTTGTAAGATAAATAGCAATTTATCAGCCATAACTACGGTTACTTTGCTTACTGCAAATTGGAATACAAGTATTGTAACGGAATTTCAGTACTGTAAACTCTATAAAATCGGAAAGATAGGACTATTCAGTCTTGCATTTGGGTGTAAAGCCCTCAAACCTTGGACGAATTATAAATTATGTGATATTACCACTGCTGGTTTTAGTTTCGCACACGATACAATAGGTTTGGTGAATGACCAAGCTGATGATTCAGCCGTTACAATTGAATGTACTGTGGAACATTCCAAAAGTGTATATTTAAGGACTTTTGAGAAAACGCATGATGCAACATGGTACCGTGGTTTCATATTGACACTCTGTACAAATTAATAGTCAGTTTACATGACCAGCAATCCAAAATAATCCATATTTAAATATGCACCACTATAATGTCCATATATTTTGTTGCCAGAACACAGCAGCCGGATTGGTTGACCGCCGTCTATCGGATATAGAAGAAAAACCTTTTCATAGCCAACACTTTTACCAAGTGTCCAGAACAGTGTTTTTTTGTACTCCGTATTAGCGGATTCTTTAGCAAACTCAACCTCTATAAATTGGAAAAAGCATCTGTTTGCTATTTTAAAGCATAGTACATCACCTTTTTTTACCCATGACGCATTAGCGGTCATTGTTATCACTTCCGCAGTTGACAGGGATTGTAAATTGCTAATTATCTCACTAACCTTATCATTCAGTATCTTCCCCATCGTCTGGTCCAGCGGTATTCCCTGCTCCGTCCCTGCAAGGGTGGTGGCCGGTGCGACCCATGTGCCGTCACCCCTTAAATACTTCCCCTGTGCGCCTTTGGCAGGAGCTGGAACCAGTCCGGCTTTTCCTCCTGCGGATTCCGTTGCACCTGTCATGGCGGAATATTTTTCATTGGTGTCAATATCTCCCACTAATTCATACTGTGTACCATTGTACCTGAATATATATGTACGGTTCGCGGCAAGATACCCGGCAGCTATGGCCGCTCCCCGGTACCAGACCGGCTTTGCGCCTGTGCTGTTGACATTCAACGTCGGGTTTGCTGCTGTATTTGTCACGGTAAATTTAACTGTGATCTCCGCGCCTGTCACCAGCCCGAATCCGTTACATGATACCACTTTTGCTGCTGTGGCCGCTGCGGTGGAACATGTCCCATAATTTGTCCTGTTCCCACTGCCATCCACGTTCATGCCGTTTATATTCCTGGGAGTTTTCCATTTGTCTGCAGAAACTGCGCTGGCACCAGAAGGAAGGGCCCCTATATCTTCCGGCGCGGAAGGGATCCTGTCTGCTGCTTCATTCCATTTTTCCCGTTCCGATGCCGTAACGTGCATCGTCCTGTTTCCTGCATGGGCCTGGTATTCTTTTTCATCCGCCTTGTTTCCAATGGCAGCTTCCAGCGCCAAAACCACTGACTCGTTATCTTCCATTGCGGCGGCAATCTCTCCCAGCGTGTCAAGGGTGGACGGGGCCGAACCTACGAGCCGGGCAATTGCCGTATCCGTATAGCCTGTGGCCTGCTGGTATGTACTGTCAGAATATTCCTTCGCATCCAGCAGCGCCCTCTGGGCGCTTCCCGAAGCATCCGCACCTACTTCTGACGCTGTATAGGACGGCTTGCGTGCCTGTTTCGCCCACTCCGCAATATCTGTCTTTTCCAGCAGGCGCGTTGCCACGCGTTCCGCTATTTCGTCAAGAAGGATCTCTGCGTTTCTTATCCGCTGTTCGGCATTGTCATTTTCATAATTAGTTGTTGGGCAGACTGGATTTCCGTTTGCGTATAGCTGTTCTGTTTCCACCCCGCATACCTCCTTCCTTAATATGGCATTTCATTTACTATAAGCCTAATTTCATTTTCTTCAAACTCTGCCTCTGCTGTGTTAATAGTTGTCTTCCCCATTTTGCTTATCTGCTCAAGCAGTTCATTAAATTCTTCACGCGAAATCATGCTGTATGGGCTGATAGCCGCTGTTACATTTTCAACCTTTGAAATCACTACACTCATTGTAATTTCAAAAAACTTACTTATAGCATTGCTTTCCGCATAAATATATTGCGGATCATCCCACATATCCAGATACGCATACAGTATTTCCCCTTCGTCCGGGTCCTCCGCATATAACCCCGCCTCCGTTGCCACAAATCCATTTATTGTACCAATCGAACTAATCTGACATACAACAGAGGCGATGTTTTTTTCTGGCAAAGGAAAACATTTTGCAATGTGTCCGTCCCGTACATAGGATACCAGCCGCGTCAGACTTTCAAGATCTGTTCCTTCATCTGCATGGCCTGACCCAATTTCTACCTTTGTAAAATTTAATGTACTGCCTGATGCTAAAAGCTTGCTTATCAGTTGCATACCTTTTTTAGTTATAATAGTGCCTTCGTTTCTAACTGCATCTTTTTCCATACTCTTCTCCTGCTTTAATAATTTGGCTGGTCTTTCTTATCCCACCGTTATTCTTCTGCCACTTTTTGTAGTGACATCCAGCTTATCGCCTGACTCTGACATAACATAAACGCTGGGCATATAACTCTTTTTAACATAAATGCTGGTTCCTACCCCCATGATTAACGGCGTTTTATATGTGACTTTTTCATCCCTGGCAGATGGTCCCAGCGACTTTTTTGCAAATTTTTCGGACAAAGTCCCTGTGTAAATTGTCTCCATCGCATGGTAATATGTCCTGCGGAATATCCTCATACCCACGCCTGCTGCCTTTATCCGCAACATAAGGCGTGCAATTGTTTCGGAGAGCATTTTATGGATTTCGTCCAAATCTTCTTCTTCCACGAAAAGAAAGATTTTTGCAGGGAATATCTCCTGTGCCTCCACCCTGTTATTTTTCACATCAAAAAGTATTGCGGCCGCATTGATAATGGTATCAAGATTTCCCGCTGAAAGCATGGCAATTACTTTTACCTTAATCATTACCCTATATATATCATCAGGCGCCTCTCCCCTGCATACGCCATAATTTCCGCCGTATCTGTCCAGCACCCGGCCTTGTGCATAGTCTATATTATCCCATTCTATTATTTTTTCAGCATGGGAATTGATAATATCAAATCCCCATGCACTTAAGGATAATACTTTCCCGATGTTCGTTTCTGGAAGGTCTCCCTTTTCTGACCTCTTTATGTCTGACCTGTTATAAGAACTTGTCAGCATTTTCAGCATCATATGCGTAAAATTCACCCTATCACCACCTTATCCGCAGCGGTCACGGCTTTTTCTCTTATTCCGATTTCAACTTTCTCCCGGTTCAGATTTTCCACGCTTTTTCCCATAACAAAATCAAAATCCAGAATCCCTTTTATCTGCATGACAACAGCCGGTATTCCCTGATAAGAAACATCGGCACCGATGCCAAGTCCCCCGCTCGCATCGCCGCCGATAAAATTAATCAAGGCTTCTTTTATTGTGTCTTCTCCCGGAAAGTCTTCATTTGTTTCTAAATTAAAAATTCTTATATGGACATCTATCAAATCAGGACGTGAAAAGGAAATATCTATCAATTGTTCCGAATTTGTCATTACCGGAACGCTCTTATTTCCATTTGTCTGTATTCCGCCTGCCTTCTTTTCATATATGGTTCTGGCTATATCTTCATCCAGTCCTCCATATACTACGGCTTCTATGCTGTGAGGAGGCAGCTTATATACCGGGTCATAAACATCAGAATCATTCTCATATACGTATGCCGCATAAACGCCCTGTACATCCTGCAACAGTGCTGCCCTTACCGCCTCCGTATTCACACCGCCGGCATAGTCCACCGATTTATAATATCTGTTCCTGTATTCTGCGTCTGTCTCCCTCTCCCTTCCATTAATGACGGGGGATTCATTGTAAACTCCCTTAATGCCCCGGACTGCTGCTGGATTTACTATGTGGATTATGGTGCCTGCATCCGTGTTGTATTCCTTTCCTGTCTGGACTGCCTGGACCAGGGCCAGTGTTTTTCCTTCCGCCCCTATTATTTCTTCCCTCATCACCGTATACTGCAATCCCCCGGGTGTACTTAAAAGGTAGCCTGCCGGGACAACCGTTCCCTCTGCACCTTCTATGGTAACATATCCCGTTGCTTTTCCCGCCGGCAACAAGTACATCCCTATCATCCTTCCAAGATTGTAAAGGGAGCTTCCTTCCGATGTGTCCACAAATCTGCTGTTATATACTTTTTCCAGTACTCCAAACAGAATATTCATCATCCATGCATCTATCCTTAAAAGGATTCCAAGGGGCGATCTGACTGTCAGATTCACATTATCGCCAAACAATTCCCTTGCCCTGTATTCTACGGCATTTAGTATCTGCACATATTCCGGCCTGTAAAAGCCTTTGTGTGTCAGCCCCCACTCTTCCCCTGCCATGTTTTTTCCACCTCCATGCCGATTTTACCACCGTCTTTCAAGATTCCGGCAAACAATACTGATATGCTTCGTTTTTCATCATTTATTATCTGGATTTTCTCTATCTGTTTTACATTCTCTTCCTGCAGTATGGCTTCCCTTAATACCTCTTCCCGTTCATCCTCCATACAGTTTTCATTGAATATTCTCTTATAGTCCGTCCCATGTTCCTCTACAAGCGGGAAATCCCCTTTCCATGCCGTGAGCGTCATCCTGACGTTTTGCGCGGTTGTTCCGCTTCCTTCTACTGTCATTAATATTCCATTATCATCAAAAACCAAATCATTGGTTTCTTCGCTGACTTTCAATGTCACATTTTCCAAATACATCACCCCTTGGTCAATACAGATTTCCCATTAACTTTCAACTCACCTTCAATTTCCACTTTCCCATGTATTTGTATTCCCTCCCCGCCAAATGATATATAATTATCTTCCGTTCCCATTACCAGGGAATCAGGCGGAAAGCTTTCCGGCGGTGCACTTCCGCAGATAGTTCCGCCGATAAATACGCCGTCTTTTCCTGTATGGCACCCTGTCGTAAGCGGTTCAGACTCCGCTCCCGATGCAAAAACGTTGTCTGTGTCATAATCCAGATAAACAATAATTCCTATGTCCCCTTCCCGGTACCATGGCCTGATAAATATACCATTACCGCTTAACGTCGCTGCCGGAACTTTCATTACCGGGGGTCTGGATATAAAACATTCTTCTTTAATTCCCATGACAAGCGGCTTGACGTCCACTGTCATATCTTCCGGGTAAAAGGAAATGACCTCAACCATATCGGCAACATGTATCTGCTCTGCCATTTTCCTCTGCTGTGACTGGTTTAAAGAGTACTGGTTTGACTTTTTCATCCATATTCTCCTATAATCATGCCGGTTTAACTTCAATCTCTGTGATCCATTCGCCGTCTGGCGTTCCCTTGTGGCACCCACTTATTACTTTATATATGCCGTTTTCCGCTTTTGACTGTATCTGTACAAAATCGCCCGCTCCAATCCTGTGGTTTAACAGGCACCTTTTTTTCTTCGTTTCTCCCTTTTCATCTTTTTCTTCTTTTGATGTCTGTATTTCATCAGGAGTCGCAACCAATACTTCACTGTTATCTCCCTCTGATATCAGCAGCCCTGTCTGTGGCGTCAGCAATACCCCGTTATATATAGCCGCTCCCGGATCGTTTATAATAATCTGGTTGTTCCTTACCAGCATCCTGCTTCCGCATTCTTCTGTTACAATCTGGCTTAAAATATCTTTCAGCTTTCCGCTGCATACTCTTCCCCTGGGATATTCCCTGTTCTTCTTCAATTCAAACCTTCCAACTTCCACCCCGAATATATTAAGCAGATCCCGGAGGATATTTTCAGCATCCGTCCCCGGCATATAGGTTTTATTTACCTCCGTATTCAGCCATTCATTCAGTATGGCGGCGGCAGATATTTCGGTAATCCATTCCGTGTCCTGGAGCTGGCTGGATGCACTGTTGACCACTCCTATGAATATTACTCCCATATCGTCTTCATATCCGGCATTTAGTATGATGGGAAGGCTCTTTTTAATAGACCTTCTTGTTTCCTGATTCAGATTATGGATTTTAAAAGATACCGTTGTCAGTTCTTCCGAATCGTAAAAAGGCACCTCAAACTCAAAATAAAATCCATCATTCATGCTGTATACATTGTTCCCTATCTGTAATGTTGCACTTCGTATAAAAAGCAGTCCCATAATCAGCCTTTCCTTTCATGCAAATAAAGCTGTACTGTTTTCCCTAGATTTTCCTTTGTAACCCTATCAACGTTACCATGCAGACAGTATGGAATAATAACAGGCTGTGGGTAACGTTCATCCTCAACGGTATTGAACATCTGTCTCCCAAACAGTACCGGATCCCCATAGCAGAGGATTTCCTGCGTTGCTGCTATTTTCAAATCTACTGTAAATATTCCCGCCTGTTCATTGTACTTTATGGTAAATACAAATGTTCTGTCTCCAAGTTTAATCTGAAAAGAATATGGTACTTTATCCACATCGACCGGAATATATTCCACTGTATAGCTTTTTCCCATATCTGTCATATCCATCACCCTAACCCATTATAGCTTGCCGTTCTCCGCGCGTTCGGTCCATTATTGCTCTGCCTGTTATAAGATTCTGTGTACTTCGCATATGCACTGCTCATTATGCCTGCATGGACAGTAGTTTTCATTCCCTCCGCTTTTACGCCCGTAACTCCATCCTGCATGCTCATTGTCTGGACAATACCTATGTCTGCATAGGCGCTTGATACTATGTTTGCCTTTTGGAGCATGGCTGAAAAAACACACCCGTCCCTGTTGCTCTTATCTACATCAAATTTGATATTGGTAATGATTAGATTATTCTCCCTTAACCTGCCAATGTATGTTACTATATCTCTCTGTTTCCACATACTGTTAAGGATGTTATACCCGTCCATTCCGCCGATAATTACACCATTTAGCTGTATCTGTTCGGGATTTCTATATACATGATCCTCAATCGTGCTTCCTGTTTCAATAGCGTTTGACGTCATCTTACTGGATTTCGCCGCACTTTCCTTCTGAATAGTGCCGCTGTCCGGTTCAAACCGGACAGTTCCGCACTTCCTTCCCTCCAAAACATAAGCCATATAACTGTCTCCCTATGTAAGCCCTTCCTGTATTGCCTGTCTTTCAATTCTTCTGGCTTCCATTTTTTCATATACTGCCTTACTTACTTTTTCCGCTATGGACTGTGAAATATTTTTGATTTCTTCTATCAGTTTTTCATCTGCCTGTCCATTTACATTAATATTCAGTTCTATGGTTACAGGTACCGTAATATATTCTCCGCCAACGCCCTCTGCTATCTTCTCACTTTTGTCGGCTGGAATAACTTTGCTTCCTGACGGCAGTACGGCTATTTCACCGCCCTGCTCGTTAATATAAGTCAGTCCGCCTTTAAAGTTATCTGTTCCCCTGGCGTTATGCGGAATACTGGTTCCTGCACTTCCTCCTCCGTTAAAGAAGCCGGCTACCTTTTCAATTACAGTTCCGATTCCGCCTGCGGCATACTCTACGACTTTGGCCAGAAATCCTACTATATCCCCAAGCACAGTCCCGATTCCCGTCAGAATTGGTGAAACCGCTTCAAGAAGTGGTGACAGTGCCTGCATGCCTGCTGCCAGTGCTGGAAGAACTGCGTCTGCTATCTGGGATATAACCGGCATAAGCGGCGTTATGACCGTTTTATTCAGTGTACCCAATATCTGTACAAAAGGCGGGATTATTGTTTCTGATATTTTTGCAATTATCCCTCCCAGAGGCGGTAATACTGTTCCAGCCAGTTCCCCTATGATTCCCACCACTGGTGCCAACGCTGTCACAAGAGGCGGTAACGCTGTAGTCGCCAGCGAAAGAAGCGCTGTCCCTATCGGCTGTGCGGCATCGGCTGCCTGCATCAGCATCTCAATGAATGGTGGAAGTGCCGTTGCTGCCAGATTTACCAGTTCCGGGAGCGCTGCGCCGATTCCTTTATCCCCCAGATAACCAATAAACTTAAGCAGGGCCGGTTCTATCTTTGGCCATGACTTTAAAATACTGCCTGTCAGCTTGTCAAATATGGGGGAAAACTTTTCATCCGCTTTCTCCCCGAAATCCATCATTACCGCTTTCAGGCTCTTGATATTGTTGGCGTATCCGGTCTGACCTTCTGCCGCCTGCCTTTGTATAGACGTACTGTTTTCCAGAAGGGCATTCATGCGCACCTGCGCCATCTGGGCCTCATTCAGACTGTCTATATTGCTTCCGAACCCCATATCAAGGGCTGACTGCTTTATGACGGCATCATCAATCTGTACTCCATATTGTGACAGTGCTGCAGCGTTTCCGCTTATGTAATCCTGTACCGCGGACAGCGCTTCCGCATCATCCAATTTGAGGGCGGCTCCAATATCATACGCCAGAGAAGTGGTTATCTTGGAAAGCTGGTCTGCCGCTTCACCTGTAATACCCAGCCCCTGATATAATGTTTTATTTGAAACCAAAAAGCTTTTGATTTCTGTTCTGCTTCTGTTTACCGCGCCGGAAAAATTATCCACCCATGCGCCTATTTCCTGCCCGCTGAATACTGCACTAAACTGTGCATTGACTGTCTGGGTTTCCTTCCCTACATTTATCAGTTCGGTGCCCAGATTTTTTATAATCTCAAAGCCCTTTTTTACAATTTCAAATCCAGCTTTCAGGGCAACCAGTTTGGCCGCTGCGCCGCTAATGGCATCTTTGATGCTTTTTCCTGCATCTTCTCCGGCATCCCCCATCTTCTCAAAATCGTCCTGGGAATCCCTGGCTTTCTGCCCTGTATCCTTAGTTTGGGTTCCGGCCTCCTCAAGCGCATCGACCAGTTTCCCCTTTATTGTCTGGACTGGATGCAGAAACGCTTTTGTAATATTTCCTGCCCCTGTTATTGTCTTTTTTACAAACTGGTTTGTCTTATTCTGTATATAGTCCAGTCCGCCTCCCACTCCTGCTTTAATGGCCTTGGGAAGGGAATTATACTCTTTTAAAGATTTTCCGGCACTCCTGGCTACCGCGCTTCCAAAAGATTGTACTTCATCTGCCGCCCCTTTGAATCCCGAAGCAGCCGCCCCCGCCGCCGCTGCTGCCTCGCTTCCATATTTACTTATCTCATATTCTGCTTCATAAGTCTCTTCTGTTATTTCCTGTAAGGATTCCCTGACCGCTTCTAACTGATTGATTGCCTCATCTGTTTTAAAATCAATTTTATTAGTGAGACTCCTCTGGTCCGGCATATCATCACCTGCCTTTAAAAATAGCAGGGGGAAGCCTCTTATTTAGCTTTCCTCCTGCTATTAAACTGCTTTTTCGCTTCTGCTGCTTCCCGAAACTCCGCAAGATCCATGTTTTTCAGTTCAGTATAGGAAATCCCTGCGCCATCGTATACCAGTTCCCAAAATTCAGCGTTGCGCCTTGCTTTTGCTTCCGCCCTGGCAATATTATTTTCGCTCCCTAAGAAAGGATTCGATTTCTTTCAACAGCTTTTCCGTGGAATCAATGTCGTCATTTAGATTAAAATATCCTATTCCTTCATTCCTTACTTCCGGCGGTGACACTATTACATTTTTGAACATCTCATCTATGTATTTGGCTGTATTCCGCTTTCCTCCTGTCATTCCACACTCATCATTAATTTCCATATACCACTGCGGTGAAACGCTCTGCAGCGTATATTCCGTACCGTTGACTGTTGCCTTTTTCTGTTTTGCCATATATTTTCTATAACTCCTTTCACTTAACCCTTTAGGTCTTTCCGGCCATGCTTTCATCTTTTTCATCTGTATTCAATTTTAGGCACGAAGATCGTCACATCTACTGAGCCTGCTGCTTTTTCTTTTTTACTGTCCGGTATTCTGGTTACTCGGCATCTGCTGCCGCTGACCGTCTCTGCTGTATCTGTATTGGCATCAGATATCAGGATATCTGTTTCCCTTCTGCCTGCTGCCAGCCCTTTCAGATAGGCCATTGAGGCCGATGTGGTCTGCAGGGACATTGTCACCGTGCCGGATTCGTTGGCATTCTCCGAATACACCACATCCCCCTGCGCCCCTACCGTAGGTGTTACCCTGTCTTCACTGGCCGATACGGTAACTACGCTTGACTCTGCAAATCCGGTAATGATCCTGCCGCCAACGTTCACTGTAACCTTTTTGGGGTCATAATTTGTTACTGTCATCCTTGCCCTCCTATAAATTTACCTTAAGAACGCCCTTTGTCCTGATTCCATGGACAGCGCCCTCCAACTGTGCTTCCCATGTTATATCCGGCATAATGCGGTTTCTTATCTGCTCTTCGGTTGCCGTGCTTCTTGCAGGTATGGAAACCCTGTAGACACCTGTGCCGGAATCAGAGTCTGATGCAATGATTCCGTACTGTACAGCCCTGTTCAGCGTCCGAAATACAGCCATCCCAATCAGATTAAATCCATCATCTGTATAAGGAATTACTGCATTTTCCATAAATACCTTATACAGTTCATTCCGCATATCCTTAGCGATCCAGTCGTTCCCTAACAGGGAATCAATCCACTCTCCGTCAGCACATACGCCGTTTTTAATGTAATTATTTTTGTATTCATCAGAAACATAATTAATATGATTTTTATCCAGCGTACTTATTTCTGATGCAGTAAGTGTCGGAACCGTCAGCCCCTGCGGCATTTTAAATTTCCATGTGACATGTTTAGGGTACCAGGGTGCCACCGCCCCAAGGTATGCCGCTTCAATATGCTCATCCTCTTTTTCGGTATAAACAATAACGCTTCTCCCCTTTATGTCCGCGATATTTTTTTTGCTGGTTTTTGCAAAATATATTTTTCGGTGGTCTTCTTCCCCTGATGCAAGACCAGCTTCCGCAGGTTCTGAACTTTGCGCAAATTCAGAAAGCTTCATAATGTATTCGTCCTCTGTCCTGTCCGTGAGGAAGATGTACCAGTCGTTATTTTTTTCAGCATATTCTTTCAGTTTTTTGACCAGGTCGTCCGGTGTATCTACTTTCCCAAACCCTGCCACGGTTACTTTTCTAATCAATTTCTCAGGAGCCGGCTGCGCATTCCCCTGATTGAAGAGTGCCGAAGCCATTTTATACACTTTACTGTTTTCTCCCCAATCGTTCTTTATGTCTGATAAATCCGTATATGTTTTTGCGGCCCTTTTGGTACCCGTGGATACACTTTCTTCGGTATCTGTGGATGCACTTTCTTCGGTACCCGTGGATGAATCCTTTCTGTCATCCGTAGATACCAGCAGTATTTCAAGTTCGTTCATGACTTCCGGCTTATCGTCTACCCTGACCGATACTACTACGTCTTTCATATCACACCTCCTGCTTCCTTTTAGTATTTGCTCTGTGCACAGACGGAATGCTGCGCGTTTCTTCGGCCATATAGTTGAACATGACATCGAATCCTTTTCTATTGGCCTCCTCACTTACCATCAGCGTATTCCTGTTCTGGATTGCCGTCACATCCGCAATGACAATATTGTTTGCGCTTAAATAATCATATCCGTCATGAATGAACCAGCCCTTACATCTTTCAGCCAGCTCCTGCGCTTCATCTTCACCATAAATATAATCTTCACCCTCTTGGCGGTTCTGACTGCATACAATAACTGACATCGTGGCCGAAGTCTGTTCCTGCCGTATTTCTTCCGCATCCTCTCCTGCATTCCTTACACTGTAATGCCCCGGTGCCTGTCCGCTCCCATTGTCTGATAAGATAGAATAAATAATATAAGGCGGCTCCTGTTCCTCATTAACCTGCCCGCTTCTGTATATCAGTATGCTTTCCGAAAAATATTCATAAAGTCCTCTAACAAGTATATTTCTCGCCTCTGTTACATTCATTTCTGTGCCGTCCCTTCCTTCCCGTCTACCAGATACCTTCTAAGTGGATGGATGGAATTATAACCAAGTTCCTGCTTTACAACATATGTTGTTCCATCCTGCGGATCAAATACTCTGCCATTTATCTGCAACCTATGTCCGTTGGTATATATTTTCCGGCTGGTCTTGGTATAGGCCCCGGCGTCAATATATATCAAGTCTTTATCGCCTACTGGCAGCACTACGCCTTTAAACGTTTCCCTTTCTTCTTTTCCCGGACGCCACTGCCCGCCGTTTTCCATATCATAACTACCGCCTGTCATTTTTATTTCCTGCATATTATGCATCAGACAGTCCGGTATTGTGGGTGCTGTAAGTTTTGAAAATGGTATCATTATCCTTCCTCTGATATTGCATAAGTTATTGAATTTCTTAATCTTCCGGTTTCTACTAAAGGATTGTCCGGCCAGTTCGATGTACTCTGCACAATGCTTCCTTTGGCTTTGAAATTTGACGCATCCATCATATATTCAACTATGTAGTCCCTTACCTTCATTCCTACGTGGTTTACTGCTGTATCAGCATCCCAGCCGCTATAGAGCACGCCATCAACAGCCTCCTGAACTGTCACGGCAATTCTGTCCTTATTACTGTCATACCCTGCCCTTATAAAACTTCTCTCCGGTATTTCAACCGATGGGAACAAAATAAACAGATATTCGATATCATCGTCATTCTGCGGTAACTGCGTATTGTTTTTGGGTTTCTTCTTCTGCGGCTTCTTATTGCCTGGTTTGCCGGGGATTCTTGGATTTGCCGATTTAATCTTTTTGCTGATGCATCCGAATATAAAACCAGCCTTTGAACGGATAAAAAATAAATCGTCAAAATCCAGCGGGCTTTTTCCAACTGCCTTTTTAGCTATTGGTATGGCAAGGTTTTTTACGTTTTTAGCCTTAATTGTGGCTCCAAATTCATGAACCCCGGCAATTGTCATAATATCCGCCTCTGCCTTTACAGTCTCGCCTTTTTGGTTCTTTCCGGCTACTCCCTGGATGCCTATCGTGATTTTCATCTTTCCCAGCCGTTTCAATTTTCTTTCTATGCGGTCTAATTCTTCTGTCACACTATCTTCGATTATCAAATACTCCACCTCATATATTTATTTACCGCATCCACCACAACCGGGCTTGTTGTCTTGTCAAAAGTCCATGAAACATCCGATATGCTGAAAGCTGACAATCCATCTGCACCGCTTGCTGAAATACTCCATTTCTGTTGTATCATGGTCCACACGGCGTACTGGATGTCATAGGGAAGGTCTGACGGTTCTTTACAGGTACCGTCTTTAGGAAGGATATACCCTGCCGTATATGTAACTTCAATGCTCTTTTTAAAAGCATTCACATCATTTGCAAGGCCGCCTGGATACCCTCTCCCCGGCCATCCATCGTCTTTATGCAGTATTCCATTTTTTCCTTCTGCTTCCAGATAATAGGCATTTGCTTCTATTACTTCTCCCGAATCCACATCTCTTATCTGTTTTATTTCCTTTATGGGATAATGATTCAGAATA
The DNA here is from genome assembly GCA_947177425.1 of uncultured bacterium. Lineage (GTDB taxonomy): Bacteria > Bacillota > Clostridia > Lachnospirales > Lachnospiraceae > Suilimivivens. The sequence goes on along the minus strand of CAMWUN010000008.1, from coordinate 42,319 downwards.
AGTTTCTGGCTTCCTGTCCCTGTATACTTTTCCGTCCGCTGTCTTCTTCCGAATTCCCTTCCCGTCTGTGTTTCTATATACGCGGAAGCCGCATTAATCAGTATGGCAATATTGTTTTTAACGGATGCTGTCACTTCTTCACTATCAGGATCCATTCCCAGAAATATTAACGTATCTTTCAGAGTGGTCAGTGCATTACTGCTTAATTTCATTGTCTCTTTGGCTTTCATATTTCTCTCCCAAAAGAAGGCATGCGCATCAGCGCACGCCTCCGTCTTTCTGCTTTGCATCCGTGTTCTTCCCGGTGCTTTCCGGTTTAACTGCGGCTTTATTGTCCTTTGCCCTTTCCTGCTTTTTATTTTCGCAGGATTTACCATTATATCTTCTGATCATGACACCCTCCTATACCGGAACTTCGCTGCTGTCTCCCAGCACTATTGCTGTCTGTACTGATGAACTGTCAGTACCGTCAATAGAAACCGTTATCTTTATAAACCGTTTGCATCCGATAAGGTCTAAATCAATATTGACGTCCTCACCGCCTTTTACTGCAATATCTGGCAGCGTTCCTGTCTTAGGATCAATTCTGGCGTCAAGGCAAAGTTCTGTATCTGTAACCACTTCAAACTCTCCGTCCTCTGTGTCACAGTGTTCAAATTTAATCCCGACAGCCGTTTCCTCTGCAGTCTCCTCTGCCGCCTTTATGGCAAATATTGCTGACAGGAACATGTGCCTGTCAACGATACCCGGATTGATTATTACCCTGTTGTTTTCTAATAATGCTCTTCTCATAAATACCCCTCCATTACTCTACTTTTATATTGCTTACCCGCAGGAAGGATTCCTCATGCCTGACCCCGATATCATCATACATGGTTGCCCTGGTGGCTGCCATGTTTTCATCAAATGCGTTATGGCTCACACCGTTTTCATCAGTCCAGGAGCCATCAAGGGTTGTATAGGTTTCAAGTCCCATCTGATCCCCCACGAGCATGTCGCTCCAGTTCCCAAATACCAGGTCTGTCATTTTGTCTTTCACTGCAATCTGGTTTGAAATTTTATACGGGAATCCCAGCAGTTTGCCGGAAATCATTTCATCCCTGTAAAGATACGTGCCTGTCGATGTTTTCATGTTCATGAAGATTCCTTCCAGCATGCTGTTCATCACCCATCCGGCCGAAGAATCGTCAATATTTTTCATGAATGCCTTGGAACGTACATACACAAGCAGGTCAGGGGTGACAGACCCATTTTCATCTGCAATCTCTTTCTCCTGTTTTCTTGCGTCCATCACTTCTATGTTTTTGTTGTTCATCAGCCCGAGGGGTTCAAACTCCCCGCCTTTTCCGTAAAACGCACCATAGTCCAGGCCAAGCTGCATACGTCTCATAAGGTCATTGGCAAAAAGCTGGTCTGATGAATAATTGGCCGACATAAGAAGTTCTCTTGTCTGGGGGATGATGGCCTGCAGCCTTTTTGCTGAAAGTCTGATGTTTCCAAAGGCCGGACTGGTCGCTCCTATCTTACGCTTTTCACCGCCCCACATTGCTCTTGAACCTGCCGTCATTTTGGGAATATTAAGGTTTCCGTTTGCAAGCGGTACCTTCTGTGCGCCTAATTCAAAAATGACTGTCTTAGGGTACAGCAGTTCAATAATCTGGTCTGCATACACTTCGGGAATCAGATAGCCTCCTTCGCTTCCTATCGTTGCGGAAAGAGCCTTAAATTCCCTTGACATTTCATCATCACCATATTTAGTCCTGGCAAAATATGACGCCTTTTCCGGATCCCCATTTCCCCAAATATCCATACATTTGATTGCCCTTGCCATAAGAACAGGCGCAGGTACTTCTTTCTTATCTTTTTTCTTTGACATACTTCTACCTGCCATATATATGCTGCTGTATTTTCTCTGTACCGGACTGCTGTGGGATGCCCCGTAAGATTTGGTCTGTCTCTTCACACTGCCGGACTTCCTTCCCTTTTCCCCTTCTACAGCCTCATCAATAAGGCTTGTGACGGCACTTAAGATCTCTTCCGTATCAGCTTCCCCAATAGGGTCTTCTTTTCTGGATTTCCGCTTTTCGTTCACGGCTTCTACCGCCTGTGCAATGGCATCGGCAACGTCCAGTACTTCTTCGTCCTTTTCTTCATTTTCTTCGCTGTCCGACTTCGCTTCGGAAATTGCTGTGATGATTTCCTCTGCAATGTCTTCCCCGATGGGGTCTTCCTTGGCGGACTTCCGCTTTTCGTTCACCGCCTCGATGGCATCCGACACAACCGCTGAAATGTCATCCAGGACAATGTCTTCTTCCACCGAATCGTCCTTGTCTTCCCCTTCTTCAAGAGCCTCCTTGACTGCTGCCTTAATCATTCCCTTGAGGTCATCCTCTGTAGTCCTCATTGAGTCTTTTCTCTGTTTTGCCATTTTCTTTCTGTAAGTGATATACTTCATGTCTACCTCCTGATAATTACAATTTCTCTTGATTTTTTGCTTTTAGGCACAAAAATGTTTTTATGTTTTGCAGTACTTTTCTTCTTTTTCCCTGCTGCCGCAGCCAGCCCAGCAGCCGCAAGTTTTAAAGACCTGTCAAGCCTGTCTGCCGCTTCTTTGATTTCTGCGGCTTTTTTGTCCAGCGATTTATAGTCCGTTATCAGGGCCTGTTCATTCATTGCCCATGTAACAACAGAAACCTCGAACAGTTCCAACTCTTTTAAGTGTCTTATCTGATTCTGGTCAAACTCAAACACCACCGGCTCATATCCAATCGACAGTTCACTTAGAACCCCGTCTTTAATCAGAGTCTTTACATCTCGCCCGGTGGCCGTGTCGGATATCTTCGCTTTTAAATACAGTCCGTTCTCATCTTCCCTAAGTTCTATCGGTCTGCCTATCGGCAGGATTCCATCATTATGCAGTGCAAGTATTTTCACCCGCTCCCAGCCCTTTGCCAGGGTCTTGGTGAAAGCTCCATGCTCGATGATATCCCCGCCCGAATCCACATTCCCGAACACGGCACCGTATCCTGAAAAAATACCCTCTTCCTCATTAAAAGCTTCCGTTTTAAACTGGATTGTCTTTAACGCCTTGCTTTTCATTCCCTTCTCCTTTCCCTGTTTTTTATATATAAAAAGAACGCCTGTTTCCAAGCGTTCTTTTTCATAACAATAATACACATGTGGCAATCTCTTGAAACACTCTTTTATGAATATGTTAAATAGCAATGGCAGTTTACGGTTTCCTCCGCCACATTGCAGTCGGGGTCACACGGAGCCATCAGCCGGTTTCCTTTCGTTGTTACAAATGGCTCATCAATTCCCACTGTCTTTCCATTTAACGCCCTGTGTGTATCTCTTGCTTTTGCCGGATTTGTCACGTGCCATGTCTTACGGGAAAATCCTCCCTTTTTTGCCATGTCGAAATTCCCGGCCAAAAGGCTTATATTACACTCCTGTGCTGCTATGGTTCTGGCTCTTGCACTGCTTGTATTCATTGCTTTCATTATGGATTCTGTGAGTTCATTCCTGCCTTTTCCTGTTTCCAGTCCATCTACAATAATGGCCCGGATATTCTCCCTTGTGGTCTTGGTAATGCCTACAATCCTATTGCCGCCCTTTAAGCGTGCCGTATCGACCAGTTTCGGCTGGTCAATCTGGTTCAGCCTGTATACGGTCTTTGTCCCCTCGGCTCCCTTGCTGTATGTCTCAATCCATAAGGGTGTAAATATATTTTCCAAGATATCCGTTTCTTTATCCCAATCAAGCAGGCCGTTTACAAATTCTTCCGTCAGCCTGTTCTTTTCGTCCTCCGGAAGGGCGTTAAACTCTTCTTCCGTCATGTGCAGGGATTTCCATATATCATTTTCTGCTTTGCCTGAACCTCCCAGCGATTTCTTTAACTGTTTTGCCTGATTATTAAAGTACCGCATTGTGGCAGACTCGAACTTCCTTCCCTGTTCTATGCGCATCCGCTCTATTGTATGGCCTGCTGCCGCTGTCTGTTTTTTTTCAATTTCTTCCGCCAGCCGCATGTTTTTCTGCTCATCACATATTTCTATTTCCCTATCGGCATTTTCTTCTGTTTCGTAGCTGCTGTCTGTTTCGGAAAGGCTGGTCAGCCGGGTTAAATCTGCATCGGCATCCACATATACATCCGTATACTGTACTTTAAATATTTTCCCTCTGTCGGCCTCTGGCATGCTTAATTTTTCCCTTGCCTCATCCTTGGTCAGCAGTCCGGCATTCCAGCCTTCCATCGCCACCGCCTTTTCATGTTCTTTGTCATGGGGGATGATATCATCAAACCTCCATATCAAATTGCGGCCGAAATAGGGAAGGAGCTGTCTGTTGACTGCTTTTTCCCTGTCTGTTATTCTGGGAGTCAGCACGTTCTTTGCGTAAATATATTGTGATGCTTCTGCGGTTGCCCGGTTGCTGTTCTCTGTGATTCCCATAATCTCCCTTGGTACCCCAAAGTGTTCCAGCACCCCGTCACGGATGAACAGTCTGCCATTTATCATATCAAGGTCTTTCATATTGTCGGCAAGCTTGTTTACCGTCACTTCCGCCCCAACTGCTGCCACCTTATGGCTGTTATTAACACCCATAAATTTATTTTTCCACATTTCCAGAAAGCGTGTTCTTTCTTCTGGCTGGGAACCCGGCATTCCCACAAGCAGAGACGGGGTTGCATCGTTATAAAAAAATTTCTTCTGGAATTTCGCCGCGTATTCATCAATCTCTATTTCATCCGCGATTGACTCCGCCTGTCCCAGCCCGCGCCGGAAAGGATCGGAAGGGTTCAGGTTCTTCATGACAAACATATCATCCACGGATACCTGCATAAAGTTTCCATTGGAAAGTGCCACCTTGTAGAACGGATTATTTAGGTAAGGCGTCTCCATTACCCAATGGGGTGGAACCGGCCATAGTTCTGCCGGCGTTCCATCTATCCTCCGTTCAATAATAAAATACCCCTCACCTTTCAGCAGAAGGTAGATTTCCTGCAGCTTCCATATGGCATTGGATGTAAACTCAAATAATGGATTGGGGCATTCCCAGAAATCAAGGAAGGGGTGCTTTTTTATCTCCCTCTCTTCCCCATGCTCATCAATCTCATACAACTTCCCATCCAAATATGATAAGTCCGAAGCTATCTTATTAACTACGGCCAGACGGGGATTTTTTCCAAATTCTGCCATCCATTCCGCCGAATTTCTTTCTGGAGGTATGGACCATCTCGGTATGATTTTATTATCTCTTTTCCCTATGTACTGTCCCGTTCTAAAAATATTAAAGAATCCCATACTCAAAACTCCAATTCATAGCTGTCTCTCTTTGGCCTGTACAATGACAAGGCGAGGGCATCGGCAATATCCGGGGATTTCAACCCTCTCTTTTTCATTGATTCCTTTTTTTCCAATACAATTTTACCATCGCCGGTAACCATGTATTTCCTTGTACTTAGCTGGCTTATCAGCTTATCGCTGTTGCAGATGGACAGTTCTCCCTTTCTTAATTTCTCCCGCACAGTTCCCCACATAAGTCCGGTGCTGTTCTCCATCTCAACGGGGTCATCACTGTCAATTTTTCCTCCGGCTCCTCCAAAATGACATTCCATTATTTCCAGGGCAAATTGCGGGATATCTTCATCCGGCCCGGCGTTGTCCTTTCTTTCCTGCATTATCTCATCTACAATCCGGTCATGATCCTGTTTTAATTTATCATAGACGCCTACTCCCAGCCCGTCACAGTCTATCTTTATTTCTATCCTCGCGCGGAGATATTTCCTTGCGTATTTCTTTATCATCATCACGCATCTGCCGGCAATCTCCATTGTGTCATTATGGAAATATTCCTCATACTGCTCTGACTTACACTGATTGATAGTCGGGTACAGCACGGAACTATCGTCCCCGTATCTGGCCACGTCAACACCTATCCCTACTCTATCTATTGCATCTATATCAATTTCAGTCTTTGCCGCTTTTTCGCACCAGTGCAGCCATATAAAACTGTCCGGCATGGCTTTGGGAAATTCCCCGGCCACCCTTACCCTGAATACGTCTGAATCTTCTCCATACATGTCCACGATTTTATGAACAAAAGCATGGTCTACCCTGATGCTGTTCCTTCCGTCTACATGAAGTGCCCTGTACTGTTCCCTGTTTTTATGATGGCTGTCGTAAAAGAATCCTGTTATTTTAGTCGGATTCCCACACATCAGCAGCTTGGTATTTTCTGTAGTCATTGCACCAAGTACAGGCTCAAATACAACATCCTTGACGCCGGATGCTTCGTCTATTATATATAAAAGGTGTTCTGCATGAAATCCCTGCAACGCATCAGGAATAGTTGCCGTCCGTGCCACTGCAAACCATTCCTCCGGGTACCCGTTCATGTATATCTTTTCCTTTGTCCATGTAATCTCTTTTTCAATCTGCGGATTATTCCTCATCCATTTATGCGTCTCCGCCCAGAGAATATCAAAAAGTTGATGTTGTGTCGGTGCTGTGCATGGTATTTTCGGAAAAGGTCTTGTAAGCAAAAACCATAGCAGCGTCCAGCTTTCCACTGCACTTTTTCCTATGCCGTGCCCTGACCGTACACTTGTCATTGGCTCTTCTGCCACACTCCTTAAAATCGCTTTCTGGTTATCGTCCGGCTTCGCCCTCAAGATATCTTCAACGAAATAGACAGGCTTCTTTGCATAAAATAATATTTCTTCACCCGTCATCCGGCTCGCCATCCTTCCTTTTCCCGTATGCTTCAATAATCTGGCTCGCTATGCTCTGCTGCCTTTCTGTTCCCGAATCCATATTCCTGCTAAGCCATTCCATTGATTTATATGCATCGTATAATTCAATGCTTGCCCCGTCTTTTCCCATCTTCACTTTTTTAATCAGTCTGCCGTCTACATCGTCCGACTCTTTAAATTTCACATAATTTACTTCCTTCATAACAGGCTCTTTTGTTTCCTTGTCCACAACAGGGCCAAACATATTGGTGAGCTGGACCTTTTCCCTGCCAAAGGATACAAAATCTGTTATGCTTGCAGTCGCTATGTTCAGATGCCACTGGAATATGTCTTCTTTATCAAATAAGACATATTCACACTTTTCTTTTTTAAGCTTTTCAATCTCTTCTCTGACCTTAGTATTTCTTAGCATCTTTGAGCCGTTCACCATTGCTGTTTCGCGTTTGCATTCATACGCTTTTTGATATGATGTTGTTGCGTTATATGAATTGACATAATATATGCAAAAAAGCTGTTGTTTTGCGGTCAAACCGGAATTTTCCAAAACTTCATCCGTTACCTCTTCAACAGCTTTACTTTTCTTCTTTTTTTCTATCGCAACGTTGCATTTATTTTTTTGCAACGTTGCATTAGAATCCCCATCCCATTTATATCTGTTTTTCCAGCTTCGCACAGTCCCTTCCGGAATTCCTAAATCATTGGCTATCTCAATTAATTTTGAACCATTAAGGTATAAGTCCCTTGCCTGCTCTATTTTTTCATCCGGCTTTCGCGGCACACTCACCACCTCTCATTCGTTTGTTTTGGGAAAAATATCACATCCTCACTTATATTTACTGAATTTTATATCCCATTGCTTTAAATACACATTTAACATCATCCAAATATTCTTCTGAATATTCGGTATCCTCAATAATTCTCATTAAAAATCTACCATCTCTCGTTAAACAAACTGTTCCAGCTTCTAAAAGTATAGTAGAACTTAAATTATCGAAATTACCTTTCTTATCCCCCGTTATTGATATATAACTATCTTTATAAAAGACCTTGATCTCTTTAATGCTCTTTGGTCCATCACTATTATCTTCACTTATAAATCCTATTGAATAAGTTTTATTTTTTATAATACCTAACGCCTCAAGCTCAATTAATTCTAAGTCCTCCTGAGAATATTTTTCATCCCATCCACTATAATTATTAAAAAATAATATATTATAATCCTCATCTACTTTATTTCCATCAAAATCAATTGCTTCTAACTGTACTACATATCGTTTTAATCTTTGTAATGCTTTTGCAATTTCTCCATCCATTAAATATAGCTTATGCATCAATGATTTCGAGTTCTTTGTAGCCCCATTATTACATGCATCAGCTAATATTTTCCCAAAAATAAGCTTTATATCCTTATCATTTACACAACCAGCTTTTTCCAAAAAATCAATCAACCAATCATCATTTATTGAATCAGGATTAGCAGTTTCATCCAAATTATCCATTGCAATACACAATATATCATATTGATTAAAATATTCTCTAATCATTCTTCGTGCATTACTTATACATGCTGCTTTTGCTAAATCTGACATTGAATCGTTATTCTTTATCTCGCTAATGAAAAATGATACAGCCTCCTCCATATCTTTCTTTTTACCTTTTGGTGTAATTATGTAGCCAGTTGCTAAAGATATCTTTTCTAATAGATTATTTACAATACTCGCCATTGATTCAAATGCCTCTTTAGGAAGTAAATTAAAATTTTCCACAATAGTTCCCCCAAATTCGTTTTTCTTTATTGTAAACCAAAATATAACAATTTACTACATACCTATAGGTAATACAAAAATACCCAGCCACAAAAATGACTGGATATTTATAAAAATGTATTGGGGGATTTTTCTGCATCTACACCATACCATAGCTATACAGTCACATTCTATCACATCTTAAAATTTTTTAATGCCTTTGCATGAATTCTGTGAGTATGCTGCCAGCTATGTCCTATTTCCACACAAATATCCTCCCACTTCATCAGTTTTATGTACCGATACATCAAAACATCTTTTTCATCTTCATCAGAAAGCCGTTCTATCCGGTCAGTTATCTCTTTGCACTTTTTTATCCGCTGGTACCTGTATTTCATATACCTCTTTTCTTCCTGCTCAAGCAGTGCGGCATAACTGGATAAATCATTCTGGGATGAAGCGTGGGGCATTCCATCATTGATTACAGAAGGGCATATCCTGTTCAGGCGTATTTCCTTTATTTTAAGTTCACTGCGTTTCATCTGGCGGACTGCTTTTTCATAGCCCTTAAGATATTCTTTTTTCAGTTCGATTTCAGATATAGCCTTCTTTTCCTGATTCACTTTTCCCCCTCCTGCACTTTCTGTAAAAGTCAATCTAATACTCTCCCTCCCAGTTCCAAAGCCCCTGCCTGCCTTTTGCCGGAACAGGCCGGGACAGTTTCTTTATATCTTCCAATACCCATGCATACCTTCCTATTGTGTAATCTCCCAGCGCAATTTCATCTTGGGGAAGGGTGGATATATATTTCGGGGTGATTTTTATACAGTCAGTCAGATTCGCTGTGGCCAGAATCACTCCCGATGGAAATATCTCCGGCCCGTTGAATATCTCCGGCAGTCCCATACGCCTGCAAATCACTTCCGCCGCTTCATCACTTGTATACCTGCACCATCCTGTCTGAATTGCCTGCTTTGCCGCGTGGATGGCAAGCGGCCCTCTGTAGTTCGTGTACCAGCTTCGCGTCTCATTGTGTTTTATTCCTGCTGCCACGGTTCCGGACCACGGCTGCCATATGGTCAGTGCTTTCATGCTGTTTCCTCCGTATCTGATTTTACGCCTGCTGCCTCCTGGCACCATAAATTCCGGCGGCAGTACTCCATATGCCCCTCTAACCTGCGCTGGTAACATTTCAAATCACCTGTAAGGTATTCCATGATTCCCTTCAATGCCTCCTTTGTTTCCCTGGACTCCATTATCTTCCTGTAATCCGTTTCCTCTGTCTGGTAGCGGTAGGTATACCTTAAAAAGCCCCTGTACTTTACTTCGTTCATGTTGGGGATATAGAATCGCCTGCCTTCACAGTGAATATACTTTTCCCCTATTTTGGTTATCTCAAAAGCTTCTATACGGGGCTTGCAGTTCGGATTTGTTAAATCTATGGTTATTTCTACTACCTGGCTCATTATGTATCTCCTTCCTCCAACTCATCCAAATTTAATTATCACGCCCTCTGCGTATTCTCCCATACAGAACAACGTATCTTCATCCCACCAGCCTTCATCATGGTCATATCTGTAATAACATACATCGCCGTCACATATGAATGGTGCTGTGTATGAGTAATAACAGGGGACTCCTTCGGGATAGTATGTCATTACATACTCATCATCCAGCATGGGGCACTGTATTTCTCCCCACTCTTTTCCGTTTTCCCATTTCAGCCATTTTTCTACCATTTCCCTATCTCCTGTAAATTGTTTCCTTCTGAAAATCTACAAAAATTTTCCTTTATATATTCAGAAGCTTTATTGAATATCCTCAATTGCAAATACCAGTCCGATACAGAAAAGATCCCCGTCTTCCCATATTTTAAATGTCTCATGAGGAATATCTGTCTCATAACTCCATGTTGCAGGATTTCCCTCTTCATCTTCCCCATTACACCACCTTGCTGTAATTGAGTAATCTCTTTCGGTATCATCCATTGATACGCCATTTCTGTCAAAATAAACTGTGCCGCCACAAAAACAACCTCCTTCGTCCTCAAACGCTCCTTCAAATTCCATCAAGTCATCTGATGCGCCATAGACGATAACAAGACCGCTTTCTTTTGCCTGCTGCACAATCTCCCTGCTGAATATTCTGTATCCGGCATATTCCGTTCCATTAAGCTTTTCTGCCAGTTCCTTCTTTGTCATACTCTTTCCTTCCTCTTCTGCGCCTGCTGCCATACTGATTCATTTATGGCAAATTCGGTACGCTTTTCCTTGTTTTGCTACGCTAAAGGTCAGTTTATCTGACTAAGCGCCCATTCAAGATCCTCAACCATCTGGCCAGTAAAGTTATGTGGAAAATAACTTGTTGCCTTTATCTCTTTAATTCGCTTTATGATTTTTTCATGCATATTTTCGTATGCAGCTAAGCGATTAAAGCAATGTTGAATTCCGCATTCGCAACATTCTCCCTCACAGCTACATTCGCAATAATCCGCACATCCGTCATAATCATCTACTTCTCCGTCTCTTCCAATACCGCACAGTGCCCGTGGAATATAAGTTTCGTCATCTATTTTTACTGTTAATCTCTTCAATCCAAACCTCCGCTAAAGTTTAATTCATTCATCCTGTCTTCAACAAATTGGCCAAGAACTGAAAAACCTTTTGGTTCCTCAAATCCCTTTCTATTGAGTTCCGCTACAATAGTGGCCATTTCTTCCTTGACCCCTTGCAGTGCTATTACCGCTCCCTTTTTCATATCTTCATTCATAGTTAGTTCTCCTAAATCTTTATTCGACTTATACTTTCATTAAACTGCTTACAGGAAATCTTTCAGTACATCTTTAAGCATTTCTCTATCCTTATGTGATATGGCAACAATGATTTCTTCATCTGCCTGTACAATAGCATCAATAATCTGCTCGACTGTGTATTTTTCTTCGTCCATATCCCTATCCTTTCCCCGTCATTCGCTCATTCCGCCGTAAGATAATCCGTCAATTCATCTTCTATTTGACCGTAATCTTCATTTTGCAACCAATCCAAATAAAATTCTCTTTCGCTTTCCAGTGCTTCTACTATCATTTTCGCGATTTCTCTTGCGCTCATAGTCGCTATTCCCTCCATCAGTCTTCCATTTCTTTCAATGCGGCTTCGGCTGCTTCTTTGGTGAGGAAAACGGTTTTGCCGAAATCTTCAACACCATCAAATGTCATCCATACGTTTTCGTCGTTGCATACATTGATTTGAGGAACCATCATGCATCCTAATGTGATACTATCAACAATTCCTTCATCAACAAACGAAACCTCAACCTTCTTTCTTCCTTGTTTTTCTATTCTTTCGGAAATATACCAAACCGTATCCCCCACCGCACAAGGCAGTTTTAAAAGTCTCCCTTGTTCCTCTAAGTCCTCGTATTTTTTTAATTGCTTATTCTCCACACGTTCTATCAAGCAAAATGAACTGATAAGCGCCAATTTATCACCATCTAATTCATTTTCACTATCCAGTTTGCGGAGAATATTAACCGCCTTGTTTCGTATAAGGTCGTTTGAATACTTTGTTAGTCTATTCATATTTCCCTTTCCCTCCACAATCCCCCTAAATCCCTTAATGATATTATAAGAGATTCAGAGGGAACCGTTGTACCATTTTAAACTCCTTCAAATCTTGTAAATGTTTGTGTTGCTGCTATCATTGCAAGTTCAAGACCACTTAAATTACTTTCTTTTAGTTTTTTTAGTTCCTCGACTGTGCCAATTTCTCTGTACTGCTGAATTTCTTCAAGGGCTTTAATTGCCAGGTCAAACGCCTTGTGCCTATCCACGTACCTCTCTGCCGTTTCCTCTACTTTTATCCGTCTAATTAAATCTGCTGCTCTCCATTCTGTCATTCCACCACCTCCGCTAAAGTTTAAACTATCCTGTTTTATAATCCTCAAATCTTTTCACACTTTCAAATACTGCTCTCATATTAACCCACCTCTGCATTCTGCGGACTGTATCCCCCGGTCTTGTATGCTCTTTGCCATATATCATCACATATGGCCAGTATCCTAAATCCCGCAAAATATATATCCGTTCTAAATCCTGCTCTATTGTAGTGTTGAAATTTGTCAGTACATATACTGTCAGCTTCCGTTTATCCCATTGTGTAATCTGCTTGAATTCCTTGAATCTTGGAATAATTTTTTCCTTATCCCCGTACCTGTCCCACGCAAAATGAATGTTTTTTGTCCTGATACGCTTTATCATCTCGGCTTTTTCTTCCGTCATAAGGCGAATATCAATACCTTGCGAAAAGTCCACCCACGCATGAGAGTCAATAAGCTGTTGGAGAATGTCTTTCCATTCCTTACAAGCTATCAGGTTCGGATCAAGTAAAACAATGTTTTTCTGCCCTCTCCAAAATTCCGACAAATCAGCAACTTTATAAGCCATGCGTCCCTCTTTTGCTTCAACATGGCAGAAATCGCACCCTCTCGGGCACCCCCGGCTCATAAAGCCATAAGCAGTATCTTTTGCCAGTTTGGGATATAGGCTGTAATCTGGGTATATGTGTTCAACCTTATAGGGAAGTTGGTTATCATTTTCCTTATGGTAGACCTCTTTTCCGTTTTCAAGGCTGATGCAATATCCGCTGCCCCCCTTTGAAACTTCCAACGCATTAACATAATATGGATAATCAGGAGTGAATCTAAATACTTTTGATATATATACTTTATCAAGCGGAGTATTTGGAAAGCCATGTAATAAAGGCTCGTACCATTCCACGCTATCCCCTTGCTGTTTATGCCATGCAGATAACTTCATCAACGGCAAATTGGGGAAATTATGACTGTCAGCATCTATCAATCCAATTCTCATGTTTTATTCACTTTTACCTCTGCCAAAGTTTAATATTGCAATATAATTTCACGTATCTACTGGCACTGAAACTTTGTTACTGGCACTAAACGATATTTAATTAACCTGCTTTTTGGCTAAAGTATTCATGAAGCCTACTCCACATCTGAAATTTTCTTCCCCATCAATAAATACAGAATCAATAGCAAATGTTCTATCTCCCGATTCTTCCATCAATGCAAGAATAAGTTCTTTTACATCATTTGGAGTATCGCACTCCGTATCTATCGTAATGCTTATTTGCATATTCTTTTTCACTCGCCCACCGCCTTACTCTCCATATCCTTAATATCCACCACGCTATCCCTCTTGCACTTCGGGCAGAACACAATGAGGTTTTTCGCCTCGGTGTCCGGTCTGATTTTCGTTCGGGTTTTGCCACCGCAGATGGGGCAGAGTACCCATTGGTATTGTGTCATGGCTGGTCTCCTATCAGTTCTGGATTGTCGAAAATATTGCCGATAATATGTATTCTTCTTTGTGTGAACCAGAAGTGTATATCGCTTTTTAAATCGGGTCTCGATTCTTCCCATTCAATTAAAAATTGACCTTCTTTGAATGTTATATGCCCATTACATCCTCCATCTTCATAAAATACAATATCATGTTCAAACGCTTTTTGCTTATGCAAATCCGTATAACCTGCGTACTGGCAGACGGTTTCGGGGTCTACCTCAATAAATATCTCCTTTGCAGAAAGAAATAAATCATCGTCAAATTGATTCTGATATGCTATATAAGTATGTTCACTGGTAGAGAATAAAAATCCCTCTACCCATTCTCCGTCATCAATCCGTTTTGCCCTAAACAAAATTTCCCTTGCCATTTCTCTATCCCTCCCGATTTCCTATATTGTACCGCAGTTTGGTGAGATTGTTGTACCAGGTTAAAGGCTATACGGAATACTCTGCTTTCTTCTTTTGCCGTCCGCTTTCACGCACACCTGCTTGTTTCTAAATGTGTGAACTCCGCAGAATCAACCGTCCAACCGATACCCTTATGGGTGTATTCCGTTCTTTTCAAGCCTTTTCATGCTTAATTGATGATATATTTTTTCTTGTGAATAATCGTAAGGTGTTTCCGATATGATTCTTTCCGGCTTCTGAATTTTTCTGTGAAATTCTTCCGACTTTTTTGTAGCTCTATTCAATTCAGAAAGATATTTCGGAGACGTAAATCCACCTAATTCCTCACAGCGATTTACAACTAATATTCTGTCTCTTGATATATCTTCTAACTCTTTCAGTTGTTCATCTGTAATCATTCCACCACCTCCGCTAAAATTTAATTCTACCCTCTCACTCGGACGGTCAGGCCGTCCATCCGTATATTTTTATGGCCTGCCAGATAATAGTCCTTTCCGTCATGCCCCACGCTCGTCCACACCCAATATGGCACTTCCTGGTAATCGTCTTTCACCAGCGCCTCAATTCCGCTTCCACAGGTATAATAATGTCCCTTCTCTGTCTCATACCTTCCGTTCCTGTTTTTATGCAGACGGCTTGTTTCTGTTACCGGGCGGGAAAGATATTCAATCCTGCCCGTCACGTCCGAAAGCTTCTCCATGATCTCCCGGAGTTCGGTCTGAAGAAAAAGCTGCTGCCCGTCCCTGTAGTCAATATGCAGCCCGCTCAGATCATCGTAATCTTCATATGAAGAAAGTCTCAGCAGGTTCCTGATGCTTCCATTCAGTTTCCGGGCTTCCGATAATACCATGTTTAAATCTGTCATATTTACACCGCTTTCCTATCACATATTCCGGTTTCATCACCGTCTAATGCTTTATACTCTTTGCCTTTGACAAAGGAAAATTCTTTTCCTTCGATTGTTTTCAATATGATTACTTTCATGGCTATGTCCTTTCTAAATGTTTGATTTATATACACTTAATTCCCATATCATAAAGCCGGCTTACAACACCCTTTATGATTATTTCATCATAGTTTTGAGGACACTTTTCAATATCACGTAACACATATAGCAAATCCCCAACGTCATAGTTTTTTACTGATTCAACTTTTTCATCAAGTGAATCATCACACTTTTTTGACACTCTGTAAGCTCTCACTGTATGCCTCCATATTTTTACACTAAATCCCAAACAAAGACTCAAAAGAATTTCTGGGAACAGGCGGCACACTGGAGTCTTTTATATATCTCCTGCATTTCGCTGTTACCTCCACATATTTGCATATGGGGTTGTTTATCATCATTTGTTCCATGGATACTGTCTCTTTGATTGTGCAGGTACCGCGGCCTGCGCATGTCCTGCACCATGACGCTTCTTTTGTCGCACTTCCAAATAACTGTTTTAATCCGTATTCTCTGTCCATACCATTCCCTCTAAATTCCCTCCTGCAGCATGGCGAGCCATTCATCCATTGTTATCTGCCCTTCCTTCCGGGGCCTGTTAACCTGGGATTCTACTTCGCCTATCATTTTTGCAATCAGGTTCATGGCGCACCTTGTACTTTCGTCCGGGCGGTCTGTATACTGCTTTGCCAGCGCCCTCCACGCATTATTGAAACTGTCTATAACTTCTTTTCCTGTCATTTTCCTTTTCCCCGTCTATGTTTCCGTGTAGTACTGGTAAGCCTGCCTTACCAGTTCATGGGTAAGGGCTTCCTCCACCGTACATCCGTGCTTTTTACAGTAATTATCTACATATTCACGGAAACGCCTGTTGTATCTGTATTCGTTCTGCATCATAAAATCCTCTGTCAGTCTTTTTCAATTGCTGGCTGCGCTTTACCACGGAATAAAAAATTCTGTCACATCCAAATATCTTTTTCCTCTGTACTCCACCCTGGATATCCCCGGCCTGCGCGGTTCTGCCATGATGAATACCTCCGGGAGCCCCATATCCGTGTCCCTGTCCGGTATCAGTCCTGCTGCCTTTGCATGGTTATATACCGTGGATTCCGACAGCCCGGTCTTTTCCATGATCTCCCTTATACTGCTGCCGGACTCTTTCATACGCAGGATGGCCGCCTTTGTCTCCCGCGGTATGCCCCTGCTTCTGGGCGGTATCCTGTATTTGCTGAACAGGACGTTGATACTGCCCACGCTCTGTCCCGTCATTTCCGCTATCTGTATGTTTGTTTTCCCCTGCTTCCGCCATGCGGCAAGCTGTTCTTTTGTCAGAAAGGCCATTCCCCCTCCTTTCCGGGAGGCCCCTGCCGGAAGCCTCCCCGTACATTCCATTGTGGTTTCTATATGACAGGTATTCCCGGAAAGCCCTTTAGAAAAGTTTCTGTACAGGCAGTTCCATATTTTCAAGCAGGCGCAGGTGGATGCCTAATTCGTCATTGCTTTCATGAAAAATGGGCATGACGGCTAGCGTCATATTGTTGTTTTTCCAGTAAAGAGTCCCCCTCCCGGCTGTGAGTGCCCTGGGCCCTTCCGGGAGGCTCTCACCCTCTGTAAGCGCCCTGCTGTCAAAAATACTGATAAAACGTTCGCTGATAAAGAAACAGTTGTTGTTCCTGCGGTTCTGCATGACCCGGTATGTCCCTGTCCCTGACTGGTACAGGGACCTTGTTACTGCTATTTCTTCTCTGCAGTTCCTGAATATGTTTCCTATGTCCCATATGCTGTTATCCGGCATTTCCTGCTGGTTCGCTTCTCCTTTCGCCGCCTGGAACACTTCCCCGGGGGACGGGAGTTCACCGGTAAGTTCCACAACTGCCGCCTTTTCCTTTTTCGGAAGACGGTCCCTGTGCACCCTTATGACCCAGAAACTTCCCTCAAATAAATATTCTTCCGGCGTGGCCCCTGCCACCAGCCTTCCGTTTTTGTATGCTTCTTTTATCAGGCTCTTAAACCCTGCCGTTGTTATGAACACTTCTTTTTTCCTCCTTCCGTTTTCCCTGCCTGCGGTTCCCGGTGCCGGGCTGTTAAAAGCTGTCCCGGGGAGTCCTGCTGCCGGGAACAGAATAATCAATAGGGCAGATCATATTTCCTGTACACAAGTTCTTCCCGGTCCCAGTCCGGGTATATGCTGCGGAGATAGGCTTCAAACATGCCCAGCATTTCTTTCCTCTTTCCTTTATTCCCGTTGTCAAGCATATTGTGGTGCCAGCGGCACCCAAGGGCTCCGTTCTGCTCTATCCCGCGGCCCAGATGGGAACGGGGGATGAAATGCATGATCCCGTCTAACTGCAGGCCGGCCCAGTCCGCACCTTCCATTTCATATCCCATTTCGCAGAAGATACAGGCGCCGTGGTCCCTTTCCTCTATCTTTCTTCTCTCTTCCGGTTTAAATTCAAGCCTGCGGGTATATCTATGCGGGTTCCTGGACATTTCCACCCTCCCCGCTGGCCAGCGGAAGCTGTGACAGCTTTTCAAGCGTCTCCGCTGCCGAATCCAGTTTTTTCCCTGCTTCCTCAAAAGACAGCAGTTCCGCCAGTTTATATGCCGCCTCAAGGGAATCCCTTAACTTTTCCATATATGCTTTATGCGCCTCCCCCGGGGCATGTTCCGGCGTGTCCGGTTGCACCGGTGCAACTTCCGGGTCTCCAGGTGCTTTTCCCGGATCCGGGATGTATTCGGGGAAATCTCTCTCTAACTGCATCTGTCCGGGCAGTTCCCCTCCCCCGTCATCCGGCACACTTCCAGCCTCCTTTTCATTTCCATGCGTGCCAGGATGATTTCCGTCTCCCTCTGGTCCGCTTCCTGGCATGCCGGGTCCATGGCCCGTGCCGCACTCCGGCACGGCCTTTTCTTCCGCCCCATTTTCCTTAACGCCGCCGGCCTTTTCCTCCCCTCCGGTCTTTGCTTTTGTGACCCTGCCCTGCTTCCCCGGGACAGGCTGCGGTTTTTTTTCAGACTCTTTTTTTATCACCGGGGCGGGGAACGGCTCCCCGTACAGGATCTCCCACTCCCTTTCATGTTCCGGCGATGCCTCCGGGACAGCCAGCGCCCCCACTGCCTCCAGCATCTGCGCCCAGCAGAAGCGTTCCTTTTCCCCGCTCCTGACATTCACAACCGCGATATCCTTATCCGCCCCTTTTATGACCAGCATCATGCGCCCGGTCCCTTTCAGCCTTACGCTGTGCACCGCTTCCCCGGAAGGCGCAAGGATCTCCGACATGACCCCTGCTGCCTTTCTTACGTATTCCCCCGGCTCCATGGGTTCCCCATACAGATCCGGATAGTCTTCACAGCGCGCTTTCTGCATCCGCACATACAGTTCCGGCTGGTCATGCCCCATCTGGTGGACCACCCTGTCCAGGACGGAATCCATTGCCGCCTGCTGCCGGTCCTGTCCTTCCAGCATGACTTCGATATCCGTTATTTTCTTTTCCCTGTCTACCTCTTCCTTGATGGCCTGTATCTCGCTTTTGGAGTAGTCTGCAGAGATCTCTTCCGTGATGGCTTCCGGGAGAAGCAGCATGAGGGCCAGTTTCGCATACCCGTATCCCCTGTACTTCTCCATGAGCCGGTCAGAATAGCCTCCCTCCGAGTATTCATCATTGATACGGATAAATCTTGATACCTGGGATCTGTCCAGCCCGTATTCCGCCTGTGCAAATTCATTGACGCTCCCGTACGGGGTTCCTGCAAGGATGTCCGTATCCCTTGCCAGCTTCAGAAGATATCCTATCCTGACAAAGCTTTCCGCCGACTTCTGCATCTCGCTGTCCACTGCCGCCTTATATTCCTGGTATGAACCGTATTCCTTTATATTGATTACCTCTCCTTTTACCGTTTCCATATTTTACACTGCCGTCTTTTTCCGGCTCTCCTTTCTTCTGAGCTGCCTTCTCCATTTACCCAGCACCCTGTCCACCTGCTCTTTATCAGGCTTTTTATCGTTATAGCCGTAATACTGCACAATACTGCCGTCTCCGGGATCCAGTTCTATGGTGTAATATCTTTCATCCGGGGCCTGCGTCCTGCGCAGGAAAAGGATAAAGGTATGTCCGGCATCATGCCTGTACAGGTAGGTGTCCCCTCCCACACAGTGGTGCAGCGCCCTGCCTTCCTCTATGATGTCTGCGGCGTCTGCCGGCGCCACGATCATGTAATCCCCGTCCCTGTAGCCGTATTTTTCATTCAGTTCTTTTTCCCGTTTCCGTATGCCGGGATATTTTTTAAGGGCCTCCCTTTTCTTTTTATCACTCTCCTGCCTGTTAAACGCCGCCACCGCCTTATCGTGGGCCGCTTTCAGATCCTCCGGGTACCTGACGGTGTCTTTTTCCAGGTCATAATCCATGGCCTGTACCATGGCCATATAGTCCGCATAATGGCTGTAGGTGTTTTTTAAGCCGGAATACCCTCCGGCCTTTTGCAGGTAATGGAGCGTCTTTATGATCCTGCTGCCTGCCGACACCTTTTTCAGTTCCCCCGCACTGATGCCTGCTTCCGCCAGTTCGGCAATCTCCCGGTCATTCAGTCCGTGGCTGTCTTTTTTTGCATCCTGGAATACCTCCAGGACCTTCCTGCCGCTGTCATGGTTCTGCATGTACAGAAGCATGGGGGATGTTATTCCCAGAATTTTTTTCAGCGCCTTCTGCCCGTCATGGATTTTCACGTTTCCCGTGCATATATGTTCCACCGCCAGTCTCTTAAGCCCCGCTTTGTACAGCTTTTCAAAAACAGCGCCCCTGGAAGGGTACATCAGTATTTTTCTCCATGGGATCACTGTCCCTTCCTCCGCCATTTCCCTTACCGGAAGGTATGCCCGCTCCCCCAGCAGCCCGGCAATCTCC
Source organism: uncultured bacterium (assembly GCA_947177425.1). Lineage (GTDB taxonomy): Bacteria > Bacillota > Clostridia > Lachnospirales > Lachnospiraceae > Suilimivivens. The sequence continues at coordinate 22,198 of CAMWUN010000008.1, read as the reverse complement.
TGCATGTTGCCGCCGTACAGGCAGCACCTTCCGTAACTGACCTGTCTGCCACAGACCATCCTGTCACTCCAGAATTCTTTTCCGCAAAAATCTGCATAACATATATACCGCCTGTCATAGCATTCGATCCTTTTATTGTGGTATGTCCTTACGCTCTCTGAATAATGCAGGCTTTCCCTGCTGCCGGCCCGGGAATACAGGGAACATTTAAAATATCTCAGGATAACGTCATTTTCCCACTGCTGGATCAGGAGGACTTCTTTTCTGGTTTCATGCTCTGACATCCTGCCTGTGTGTTTATATGTGACCGGCCTGCCGCAGGAAGGGCAGGTTCCCTCCGCGTTATGCTTCATGCTTCCGGTCCTTTCCGTCTCCCCGGCGCACCTTGTGCATACCGCCTTTTTTCCGGACACATACATGATATGGTCATGGCGGAACAGCCTGTCCGTTATGAAGCTGTCAAAATCATCAGGAAGGGGCGGGGCAAGCGCCATTTTTTTCTGTATCCTTCTGGATCTCCTCTCTTCCGCGGCTGCCCGGCTCTCCTCCGCAATGCGGTCTTCTTCGTACCGCAGGGTATCCCATACACCTGCACAGGTGTAGCCCCCTGTCTGCCTGACAAAATCTTTCACTGTCTTTTCTGCATCTCCCAGCGTCCTGTATCCGTTCCCGGACGCCCGCCTGTATATATTAAGACTCATGTGCCTTGATCCCGCCGTGTCCAGTTTTTCCCCGCTCCATATTTTTTTCTGGAAATCATAGTTGCAGAATTCCGTATTGTCCAGCAGTGTCCTCCACATGGCTGTCCACCTGCCGGATTTGTTCTCATAAAAATCTGCCGCAAGGATGCCGTCCCTTACAAACGCACCTATGGCATATTCATCCGCCTGCCCTGCCTTTTCCCCTTCAAACTCCGGGGCAAGTGTCTCAAACTGTTTCTTTCTCATGATGCGCCCCTCATTTTCCCAGATAATACTCTGTTATGATCTGCTTCGCCCTGGCCATTCTCGGTGTCCCTTCGGTGATTCTTCCCACTTGTATGCCTGCTGCCCTTACAATTCTTTTATCAACCTCACGGCTGTTTTCGTATGACCAGCGCAGCAGCGCCCCGTAGCAGCCCTCCAGACTTTTCCCTTTCTTCCTCACTGCCGCCGCCATCCGGCTGTCTTCCTGGCAGCGCACCCTGATGATTTCCAGCCAGTCTGCCATGATATCATGCGGCTTTAATTCCGCTTCTTCCAGATCCAGTTTTCCAAGGGCGGCCATAAGGGGATTTGTCAGTTCCCCTACATCCCCGTTTATAAAATCGTCTGCCTCTTCCGCATCTATCCCGTTTTCTTCTGCAATGGCATAGACCGCTTCCGTATCCCCTTCTGCAAGCTGCGCCGCAGCCGCTTCGTTTATCTCCTGTGCGGAGTCAAATTCCCCGAATCTGTCAAACATTGTCTCTTCTCCTTTCCAGTTCCCTTTTTATTTCGTACTTCATGTATCTGCGGTAGCTGTGGTTCCCTGTTACGAATTCCACCAGGTGGCGGTCCATCAGTGCCGCTACTTCCTGCCAGAGGGCCATGTTCTTTACTGGCTCCCCTTTTGCACTGATCCATCCGCCGGCCCTCCACGTCTGGAGACGGCGGCTTTTTATGGTGTTCAGAATGTGCGCGCATTCAGTATTTACTCTTACGGAACATGTTTTTGTCAGCCTGGAAAGGGCATCCCTTAAAAGTTCCAGTGTAAGGGCGTTTTCTGTTGTGCACTCCCTGAAGATAATGTCTTCCCTTGTTTCTTCAGTGCCCTTCATGGTAGTATATCTTATCCTCCACATGCCCGCCGCCTTTCCCCTGAATCCCCCCTTCCGGGTGATCACTATGTAAATATCCACGCTGAACATTACCCGCCTCCTTCCGGGCGCTGCACCGGTGCAATTTTCACTTCCGTGTAATACAGATAACTCATGCCTGTGAACCGGTTTACCCCTGTCCTTACTGTATTTTTGTCTATGTAATAACCGGGGGACGGTTCCGGTCCCTCACTGATCAGTTTTCTCACCGTCCATCTGCCCCGGTATTTCTTCTCCGGCTCCGGCCTTACAAGGTTGCGGGATGTCCCGTATTTTACAAAGTTCTTCCTTTCTTCCTCCGGGAAAAACGAAAGCTGCTTCTCCGTCTCTTCGTCCGGCTGTTTCACTATGTAGGCGGCCAGCTTCTCATATCCCCCGTATTCATAGATGCTTTCAAAATTAACCCGTCCGCTTTCCCATGCCTCCTGTACCAGAAGGTCCGTATCCTCCCCCCGTATCCTGGGTACTATCATGTGGATATGGATGCCGCCTCTTTTCCCCACTTCCATCCGGTAGATGTACTTAAGCGGGCGTCCCCGCTTTTCATACCGGTACCTGAGGCGTTCAATGAAATTTTTGAAATCTTTTTTCACTTCCCATACGGGCTTTCTTTTTCCCCTGGGATATTTCAGCGTTACCCAGAGGTCATCCGGGAAGAAGTTCGCCTTGATCAGCCGCCTTACATTTTTTTCCCTGTTGAGCTGGTTCTGCTTTTTTATCTGTTCCGGGGTCGCCTTTATCTTTTTTGCCCGTTTCTCCCCTTTTGCCCCATACTTCCCGGCCCATTTGTATTCATACTCTGTGGAGCCGGGAAAACGGAATATGTCCAACCAGTAAGCCATAACATTTCCCTCTAACTTTAATATATTCAGATTGTTATAAAAGGGGGTTTTTAACCCCCGTTTTCCTTGACTTTTCCGGCTGTATACGGTATAATTTCAATAGTTGATTTTGTCCGTATACAGACGGATGCCGGCGCATAAGTTTCGGCTTATGCGCTGTTTTTATGCCGGGGATCGTCCTTCCTGTTTCTGCACCCGCCATCCCTTCTGACCGAAACCTCAAAGTATGCTTTCTGCACATACTCTTCCCTGAACAGCCCTTCTTTCAGGATCACGCCGCGTTCTCCCCGTTCCCCGAAAAATTCAGTCATTACTTCTTCATCTGCCTGCATGGAACACAGTTCGTCCCGTACCGCGTCATAACACCGCTTGGCTTCCGCCCACTGTTTATTTTTTATGTAACAGCCAAACAGTTCCGCCTGGTCATAGAGCCTGTCCGGTATTCGTTTTCTTCCAAGCATCCTGCTCTCCTCCTCTGAAAAATGTCCTGAAGCATCTCACTTTCCATGCATTTCTTCCAGAAGGGCCGAAGCCCTCAATACATACTCCGACAGTTCCGTACGCGTTTCGCATGTTCTGTCTCCAGCTTGCTGGTTTTAATACTTTTTATTTGCTTTTTCCTTTCTGGTATGCCATAATAGACATATCTATTTTATTTCTGTCAGTTGGACGGGGCCTGCCGCGGCAGGCTCTTTCCTTTTGTACGGCAGCGTCTTTGTTGCGACCACCTTCACGGTCCTGCACTTCCCGCTGATCCGTATCATGGTCATGACTATAAATTTATCCACCTTTTCCACCTCCCTTCCCTCACCAGTTCCCCAGCTTACTGCACACGGCCGTCAGCAGACATCCCGTAAGGAATGAAACAGCCGCATTTACGGGGCTTGTCCCTGTCTCAATGGCCCCTGCTATGCCGCCTATACCTGTGATAAGCGTCCACAGGGCCACTGTTTTTAATATAAACATATATTCCTCCGTTTCAGATAATCAGCCCCTGCATGAACCGTTCCAGATGGGGCCTGGTTCTCCGCCCATGCGATGGCCTGTATCGTCTCGGGACATATACTGTATGCCTGTCCCGGTTCTTCTGATATCTGTATTACTTCCTCCGGTACCCCTGTCTTTTCCTGCCCATTGACAGAGGCAGCTATTAAAAGACTGCCTGCGGCGGTAAGCGCAATTCCGGTGAGGTACCATCTAATGATTCTTTTCATGGTTCTCCTTTTCCTCTAAATACTCCCGCAGCTTCTGGACTGCTGAAAACGCCTTGTAATATGCTTCATCATCCGCGGTTCCCATGCCGCCGGTTTTAAAAAACTCTTTGCTGATAGAACCGTATAACTGTTCTTCCATACGCAGGGCTCCTTTTACTGTTACCATTGGCTTGTCCTTTCCGGCCGGCTTATGCCGGCTCTTCATTGGTTTTGTTTGCAGGTCTTACTTTAACGCTTTTTACTTCCATGCCGATTTGATCGGCATACAGCATGATTAGCTGTTTCTTCATGTAATTAAATCGTTCATCTGTTACTTCCATATCAAATTCCGGCATTATTTCACCTTCCCTTCTGTAAATCTTATGTACCAACGGTTGTACACCTTTCCAAATGTGGATCTGGGTTATAAATCCTTTCCCGTACAATTACATCTGGGTTGCAATGTCGCTTTGTTCCCTACCTTTTGTTTTATTGCCAGTTCTCCCCATTTCCCCTATAATCTTTTGTACAGGCTGTTGCCGCAGCCGAGTACAAAAGAAAGGAGAGACGCCCATGACCAGAAGTGAATTTACTCAAAAGTTTAATTCCGCATTTAACAATGAAGCTGACAAAATTTTTGCCGAATCATCTATTAACAAAATATTAGAACCATATGTTGATTCAAGCGGAAATGTACCTTCAAAAAAAATCATTCCTCTCGTCCTTGTCGAATCTACGGAAATTACTAAGAAGGTTTTGAAATCCGTTCTTGAAAATGTTTTACAATTTGACGACTAATATCATTAGTCATGTCTTTAGAATTTCCGGTTCTTTGCTGCTTTTTTATCGCTGATATAAAAGCAGCAATTTCTTTCACCTCCGCGTTTATCATGATTTTCACTTTGCCTTGACCTCCTCACACCACTTCTTTATGCCTGTCACTTAATGCCTTGGAATATAAGACTCTACTTTTCTTTTTGCCTTTCACTTTCTATTCGTTGTCCCGCTATCATCCCATCCTGTGATGTCGATTTCACATTTTCTATTTCAATCTTCTTCTTTTTGCTCTATAATTAGAAATATTATTAAACGCTACACGGAGAAGCTTGATATGAAATTAAACCCTTATTGTATAAAAGATATCCTTATTGTTTTAGAAGCTATTGTCACGGACGCTGGCGTAACATATTTTTTTGACTCATGGGAAGATTTGCAAAAACAAGGAAATTTGCAAAAATATCCAATAAACGAACTTGCCTATCATTGCCAGCAAATATATTTATCCGGTTATCTTTATCAAGGAAAATTGTATCCTCACGGTGGCATGTCCTTTATAGACTTAACTCCAGATGCGCACTCTTTTTTGTCTGGCCTGCGAACTCCTGTCGTTTTTGAAACTGTAAAAAAATTTATTAACATTACCGGAAGCGCAAGCATAAGTCAAATGGCATCCGTTGTTACTACGGCTTCCGCTGAATTCCTTCGCAATTTTATTGCGTCTCAGTTGCGATAGTTTCAGAAACTTCACTGATTAAATCCCGTTTTCCAGATAACTGCCATCCAGCTAAGCAATCCCATGTCAGTGAGAATTCTAAAATACCTTCAAAAGAGATTTCTTTTCCGTTAATAACTAACTTTTCTTTTTCCACATCCACGAACAGACTTTTAAATTTAAATGCTTTCACAGTATCTTCACCCCACCTCCTCATACCACTTCTTTACGCCTGTCGCTTAATGCCTTGGCGGTAACTATGCAGCCCTTTAAGTACATCTGGGTTGCAATGTCGCTTTGTTCCCATATAGCCGCCATTTCCTCTGCCTGGGCTATACGCTTTTGCACTTTTTCTGGTGTATGTTCTGATGTTGTACCCATATTTCACGCTCCTTCCTTGTGCTTATGTTGCAATTATATGTTACTATGTTGCATTTGTCAATATGTTTTTGTGCGTTTGTTGCGTATTAATGTTGACTTTCTTTTCTAACTGCTTTACAATTACGCTAAAGGTGGTGATAAGAAATGAATAAACGACTTAAAGATTTAAGAGAAGCTCTCCATTTAACTCAACAAGAATTTGCAGATAAGTTAAAGATAAAAAGAGGTACCATTGCAAATTACGAAATAGGGCGTAATATTCCGATTGACGCTGTCATATCCTTGATATGTAAAGAGTTTAATGTTAACGAGGACTGGCTTCGAACCGGAAATGGCGGACCAGAAAATATGTTTATTCCTGAAGACATGACCTACATTCATAATGTCGGTAAATTAGGCAACGAAAAAAATGAATTTAAAAAATTCTATCTTAATACCATGATGAGTCTTTCTGATGATTTTTGGGATTATTTATATGACGAGTTTAAAAAATTCAGTGACAAAAAAGGGGAATAGCTTTCTATTCCCCTAAAAATCCTATCAATAGATAATAAATTTCCTTCACTCTTTCTTTGTTTCGCATAACAAGTTCTACTATCCATTCGATATACTTCTTTTGTTCATCCATGATTTTTCCCCTTTTCCAATATGTATTTGTGTGACACTGTTGTGCGTCCTCTCTCAAAGGCATTAAATAAAATTTTATTCATCCTTCCAAATATTACGCCAAAAGTAGTCAACTATGTATATATAATACACAGAATTTCTATGTAATTTCAACAGACTATATTTGATACCATAAATTACCATATATGGTATTTATTTCCATATATGGAATAATTATACTTATAGTAGAATCTTTCATTACCTATAGTTCATATTTTTATTATTGCTATTTTCAAAATTTATATTATTTGATATACTTTTAATATTCAGTCATGTTTGTAACATGATTTCAAACATTGATAAACAATAAAATACGCAGGAGGAAATTTTATGGGATTCAACGAAGAACTATTATCATTAGCAAAGAGAGTTACATCAGTAAAGCCCAACATTATGACAGAGGAAGCAACCAAAATGTCCATGATTGTTCCTTTCTTCCAGTTGCTTGGTTATGACGTTTTCAACCCCCTGGAATTCTGCCCGGAATATACAGCCGATGTTGGTATTAAAAAGGGAGAAAAAGTTGATTATGCCATCATCATTAATGACGAACCTGTGATATTGATTGAATGCAAATCATGTACCGACTCTTTAGATAAGCATTCCTCCCAGCTATTTAGGTATTTCGGTACTACCTCCGCCAAGTTCGGAATCCTTACGAACGGACTTATTTATAAGTTTTATACCGACCTGGACGAATCTAATAAAATGGATCTTACCCCATTCCTTGAAATCAATCTGGAGAACTTGAAAGACTCTCTGATTCCATCCTTGAAAAAGTTCTGCAAAACAGAGTTTGACCAAGATAACATACTTAGCGTTGCATCCGAGCTGAAATATACCAGCTTGATGAAAGATCTTTTAAAATCGGAGTTAGACAACCCGTCCGATGATTTTGCCCGTTTTGTATTAACTGCTACCTATGAAGGAGTGAAGACCCAGAAAATTATTGACAGTTTTAAACCCATAATAAAGAAGTCTTTTAATTCCTTCATTAACGAACTTTTAAACCAGAAAATTTCATCAGCTTTAAATAACGAGAATGAGAAGGAAAAAGAAGCTGGGGAAACTCCCGCATTGGAGCCAGAGTCAAACGAGCCTGTTAGCAAAATTGTTACCACTGAAGAAGAACTACAGGGATTCTTCATCGTAAGAGGGCTGCTTGCCGGCACGATTGATATTAATGATATTACCCACCGGGACACGGAAAGTTATTTTGGTATATTATACAAAAATAACAATCGCAAACCTATTTGCCGCCTAAGCCTTGATGGAAAGAGAATGCAACTTCTTATACCCGATGAAAATAAAAATTTTGAAAGAATTTACTTAGATTCTTTGAATGACCTCTACCAATATAGGGAACGTTTAATTGCTGTTGCCTCTCGGTATCTGCAGTAGTTAATGATTAAACCGCTACGGCGTTTTAATAAAATTGCCATAAAAGCACGCATAAATACAAATGACAAGGGGGAACTAAATATGAAACAATATAAAGCTGTCGCCGGACCTAAAAGCATCAACGTTGCAAAGGGGAATACACAGGCGGCATTTGATTTATTTGCGGATATTATTAACAAAGAGGCTGCTAATGGCTGGACATATCACTCTATGGAAAGTATTAGCGTAACTGAAAAACCGGGTTGCCTACAACAACCAGTCCCGATTTATTACTACATGCTAATTTTTGAAAAAGAAATATAATCGCTAAACTTATGCGTGCTTTTTATGAGGAAATTATGAAAGAGATTGAATTTTTGTGCAACGAAGCCGATGATGCAAAAGAGACTGCCAGAAGACTATTTATGGACATGGGTAAGCATGACCCAACAAGTATCTACTATGAAAGAGTTTTAGAACGTCCCCAAATTAACTGGACTCGAATCATATTACGAATTGTTGTTCTGTCTATAATATTTATTATAGCTTTGAACTTACTTTTGAATTTAGGAATGAGTTTCGCTTTTTCAGCATCAGTTCCATTTACCTTCTTAGTATTTTATATATTCTTTCATTTAAAGGAAATACTTATTTGCATTATCCGCATCTACCAACGTTATGCCCCAAAAGCGACACGGATGAAATGCCGCTTTGAGCCATCCTGTTCTCAATATATGATACTTGCACTTCAAAAATATGGACTTTTAAAAGGAGTGAAAATGGGGCTGAAGCGTCTTGGACGATGTAAAGTCGGAAATGGGGGATATGATTTCCCATAAATTCAATAATATTATATTTCAACATTTGCAATCGTACTTTATGCACTATATAAAACTTTTCAGGCATATTGCAAACCAGATTTGCATATGCTATAATGCCAGTAGGCAAAAAGAAGTCAGTGTTTCATGTGAGCACAAAGCGAAAACCCTCGGATGGCGCTCCGGGGGTTTTCTTTTTGGCTAGTTGTCATTGTCGCCGCTATCTAACCATTTGATGATGTAGTGGCAGGCCACACCACCCACAATAGCGACCAAAATAGAAGTCAGTATATCCATATGTGCACCCCCTTTCCGTTGCCGGATTGGGTATGACAACAGAAAGATTATACCACACGCTTAACACCTGCACAATAAAAAACCGCTCTGGTGCCCGAAATCACCAGAGCGGCAGGCTATACCGGGAATCCCGATATATCTAGATCTATCGGCATAGATTATATCATTTCCCTGGTGTTAAATCAAGCTGTCAGGGCATTTTTATGCCCAGAAAAACATACAGGAGGATAATATTTATGTCTAAAATACTTCGATGCGCCATTTACATCCGCGTCAGCACAGAAGAACAGCACATAAACGGCCTGTCTCTGCCAGCCCAGAGGAAAGCCCTTAGGGAGTTTGCGGAAGCAAACAATTATACAATAGTCGGCTTCTATGCCGATGAGGGCATTTCTGCCCGCAAGTCCATGAAATTCCGAAAGGGGCTTCTGCGGTTACTTGAGGATGTTAAGCAGGATAAGATAGACATGATTCTTGTCACGAAGCTTGACCGCTGGTTCCGCAACATCAAAGACTACAACATTACCGAGGAAATTCTCAAGGCCCACAACTGTTACTGGAAGACTATCTTTGAAAATTATGACTCTTCTACCGCCAATGGACAGATGGTCATTAATATCATGCTATCTGTTAACCAGGCGGAATGTGACCGGACTTCGGAACGTATAAAGGCCGTCCTTGATTATAAACGTTCTATTGGCGAAGTTACCAGCGGAAAATGTGCCTGCTATGGATACAAGGTTGTAAATAACCGGCTGGTTAAGGACGAAGCCGTCTCCCATATTGTAGACGATGCTTACCGCCACTACTTTACCTGCTATTCCATCCGCTCCACCATCAAGTATCTGAATGATACCTACGGGGATGCTGCGCCGTCAAGCAATAAAGTTGACCGTCTCTTCAAAAATGAAACCTATGCAGGGAAAGATAAGGATAACCTAAATTACTGTGATCCCTATATTACGCCGGAGCAATTTGAAAAAATCAGACAGATTACCACAACAAAAGTATATTCTGCCGGCAACTACGAACCTTACATATTCAGTTCCCTTATTAAGTGCCCCTGGTGTGGAAACAATTATACCGGGTACCGGAAAAAGCAAAAACTTAAAAACGGCGGCGAAAGCATTTATATTAAATACCGCTGTGGAAACAAATTCGGCCGGCATAGCTGTGCCCACTTTACCGAATACAAAATAGAGGAATATATGCTGACGCATGTTTCTGACCGGCTCCACGAAGAACTTGCGGACATAGAGTTTAAACAACAACAAATCCAAAAGCAGGAAGACCCGGAAGCCCTGCGCAGGGAAATGGACCGCCTTAACATCTTATTTCAAAAAGGACGGATAAAGGAAAGCTATTACGATGAACAATATGAACTTTTAGAGAAAAAGCTTTCCCAGTGCGACACTTCCAAATGTGTGTCCCTGGAGGACTATAGGGGCCTTATCAGGGCTTTTAGCGGAAACTGGCAGGAATTATACCTTAAACTGGATAAATCGCATAAACAGGCTTTCTGGAAAAGCACAATAAAGGATATACAGATTGACAAAGAAACCCACCAGATCAGTGGATTTAATTTTCTGACAAAATTGGTGTAGTAAACAACTTACACAGTTGAATTCGAGCCTCACGCCACTTCCCTTGAATCCAAAGGCGACGGTTACGTAGTAGCTTCCCTTGGAGAAGATTCCGGTTATGTCCCCTACACCGCTTTCAGTGCCAAACAAAGCTATATTGAAGCCAACCCTGAAGTCATCCAGTCCTTTACCAACGCCCTGCAAAAAGGCATGGACTATGTGGCAGAGCACACACCGGAAGAAATCGCCAAGGTAATCAAACCGCAGTTTGAGGAAACAGATTTAGAAACCCTGACCACCATCATTACCCGCTACTACGAACAGGACACCTGGAAAGCCAACCTGATATTTGAAGAAGAATCCTTCACACTGCTCCAGAATATTCTGGAAGAAGCAGGCGAACTCCCCGAACGGGTTCCCTATGACAAATTAGTTACCACTGAATTTGCAAAAAACGCCGTAAAATAATTCCGAAAAAACACTGACACGCTTCCCAAGACATCCGTATGTCAAAAAAGGGGGCTGCGCATTTACTGCGCAGCCTCTTTTACTTAAGACAGTTCACAAAGTATGCTGTCCGCTGTTATCTGATAATTATATGCCGGTAAGAAATAAGGGCCAGATTTACAACTGCCATGATTACCGAAAACAAAACCAGGGCCATGGTGAGCAGGATTGCCGGGACATCATAAACAATCCTGTTCTGTTCCAGTACTTTTCCTTCCTTGTCTAATATTTCATAGTTCTTCTGCCTGCACCCAAACAGTACTTCCACCCCCAGAAGAATCAGTATCAGCGGCCAGAACTGTAAGACAAGACTGTAGTCCAGTCTGGGAAAAAACAAGGCGGCAAGGAATATCACACCTGTTGCAATGAGCACCAGCCCAAATGTCACAGAACCTACCCTGCGTATTCTGATTGTCTGTTTTCCCATTGTCACTCCTCCTGCTTCCCACTGTCAGAGGGCATATCTATGATTTCTTTCTCCGGTATCCCTATTTTATCTGCTGTGTTCTCTTTCTTTCCCATAATCATTTTTACACCGATAAAAATAATCCCAAGTCCCACAAGAATACTGGGCACATAATCGCCCACCCTCCACATAAGCTGCGCAAGGCGCATAAATGGATTAGGCAGCACATTGTACAAGAATTCCGCGGTGGTATTCCACAAAAAGCTGATACCCACAAGAATAAGCACGTAAGCCACCCACTTATGGTATTTTTCTATGGAATCCTTCATTCCCAGCACTTCATCCATTTTCAGAAGGTATTTATCCTCCACCTGGTCAAACTCCTCATCGCTTAAAGAGGCAAGATGATTGGCATGAAAGAAACTGTAAAACCATTCCACCACGCAGAACACGGCAATTGTCCCCTGGTGAAGCGACACTGCAAGGATGATTGTCAGGACAAAAAGGGTCATCAGACTTACACCTGCCTTCATAAATCCCATATACATTTCGCCCGCTCCCGGTATACAGGACATGCAAAAAGTAAAAAATCTGTTCTTTTTCTTAGTTTTCATTATTGTTACCTCCATTATCTTTTTTAAATAGATTTTCTATCTGCAAATCATTCATCTGTCCAACCCAGAAATTGATTTTCTGGTCTGCCCTGCGCATCCCCTCATTCAGCATATAATTTACATCCACTTTGTTCTGCTCTTCCATCTCCCATTCCTTTACCCTCTGGTCCGCTTTTTCTTCCCAGCTTCTGTCCTCTGCGTATCTGCCGTTTCCAAGAATCCCGGGCAAAAGTGTCAGCATCATAAGTGCGGCTGCCATCCCGGCGGCAATTTTAAGACGATACGTAAAGAGCCTGACTGTTCCTGTCCCGCTCCCGGACTTGGGCAGCGCCTCCACGGTTTGTCTGGGAAATGCCTGCGCCAGTATCTGCTCTTTCATATGCTTCGGCGCATACAATTCCTGCTGTTCCATCTGTTGTATAAATAGTTCCAGTTCTTCGTCTGTAGGATATTCCCTCATGCCGGTTCCTCCTTTCTGTAAATCTCCTTAAGCATCTGCCTGGCCCTGTAAATCTGGGTCTGGATGGTTTTAATGCTTTTCCCCTGTTTCGCCGCAATCTCCTTCGGGCTTAATTCCTTCAGATAATAATCCCTTGCCACCTGATTATAAGGAGGTTTCAGGCCGTCACACCGCATGGCAAGCTGGTTTTTGATTTCCTCTTCCATACAGATATCCTCCGGGGATCCTCTTTTTTCTGTCTCCAGTTCAAAAAATGTATCTTCCACAGGCACACTTCTGCGGCTGGCGCTCCTTAAAAAGTCAATGCTCTTATTGGTGGCTATCCTGCATATCCACGCCTTTTCATTTTCTCCGTCAAAAGTTTCATACTTCTGGAATGCCGAAAGGAAAGTCTCCTGTGTCAAATCCTCCGCAGTAAAGTAGTCGCCGGTCAGCTTATAGCAGATGGAAAAAACAAGTTTATCATACATATCAATCAGTTCGGCAAGCCTGCTTTCCGCACAGCCGGCCGTTTTCACCACAGTGCTTATTTCTTCCACCCCGCTTTCTTCTTTCTTACTTTCACCTGATATAACGTAATCTGTTTTTAAATGTCTTCAAAAAATTATTTTTTTTCTCATAATTTAAAATTTTTTATAACTTGTCATATAGTTTTAAATACTATATAATGTATATCACAAGTACCATCATAGATGCTTCTATAATAAAATACTATCATATGACAGGGACAGGGTGAAAATTTATATGACTATCAATCAAGAAGATTTACTGAACAGCATTATAGAGAGTCTGGGCAGAATACAGCATGTGGACTTAGATGATATTCCCAATATTGACCTGTACATGGACCAGGTGACTACCTTTATGGAAAAGAAATTAAGGAGCACTACCCGGAATCCAAAGGAAGACAAAATTCTTACCAAAACCATGATTAACAATTATGCCAAAAATGACCTGCTTCCTCCTCCCGTTAAGAAAAAGTACAGCAAGGATCACATGATTCTACTGATATTTATTTACTATTACAAAGGGATTCTCTCCATTGGCGACATACAGACTCTCCTAAAGCCCCTTACGCAGAAGTATTTCCACACCAGCGTACAGCCTGACTTAGGCTCTGTTTATGAAGAAGTGTTCAGCCTGGAAAAAGACGAAATCGATGACCTCAAGGAAAATATCATCAGGAAATTTAATATTTCCCATGATACCTTTAAGGACGCCCCCGAAGAAGACCAGGAATTCCTCCAGCTTTTTTCTTTTATCTCCATGCTCAGCTACGATGTTTATGTGAAAAAGCTGCTGATTGAGAAAATGATAGACGCTTTCCGCACTGCCGCTTCTCCGGCCGAAAAGGCGGGGCGCCCGGAAGCCAGCCCCAAAACGCAGCCCTGATTTTTCATGACCATATTGCAAAACATATCAATCTGCTATAATGCCTGAAACGGGAAGCCTGTATTTACCCATGCTTCCCGCTTTTTGCGCAATCGGTCCCCGTGCCAGCGGCCGGCACACTGGAATTTTTCATTTTTCTTAAGCGTTTCTGGTAAACCGGCATCTGGGGAATTCTTCACATCCGTAAAAGTATCCGTATCTGCCTTTGCGTTTCACTAAAAGGCCGCTGCAGAAAGGGCATTTACCGTCGTCCCCGTTTTCCTCTCCACTGTTTTTCTGTTTTTCTTTTTCTGTTTTTTTCATTTCAAGAAAAAGTTGCCCAATTTCCTCATAACATTTCTGATTCATAATGCAGTCAGACAATGCCCTATGGGCTCCTGATGTACTTATCTGAAAGTAAGCCGCCACATCTGTAAGCCTGTGGTGGGAAAGCTGGGGGATATACCGCCTTGCCATATACAGGGTGTCGATGTAATCATTTTTCAACTCTTTCCCCATCTCTTCCCATATCGCATCATAAATAAAATTTGTGTCAAAAGTGTGAATGTTATGTCCCACAAGCACACTGCTGCCAATAAATGCCACAAATCCTTCAACAGCTTCCTTAATGCCGGGCGCATCCGCCACCATATCATCTGTAATCCCATTAACGGCAGTTGCCGCCGCAGGTATATGCATACATGGATTTACCAGCGTGGAATATTCCCCTACAATCTCATGACCGCAGACCTTCACCGCCGATATTTCTATAATTCTGTCAACATTCTGATTGATTCCCGTGGTTTCCAGGTCAAATACCACATAGTCATTCAGATAATCATTCAGCCTTTTTCCTTTGTTCCGTTCCTTCATCTCTTTTCCTCTGTCTTTCCCGTCTTACCAGACTGTCTCGATTTCCTCTCTCTCCACCCCGTAAAGTTCCATGAATCTTTCCAGATCCTTTTCCCCGGTAATCAGCATCAACTCCTCTATCTGCCCTGTTTTCACATTACGGAAGCCCGCCGTCTTTTCCCCTGTACAGATACTCGCCCTAATCACAGGTTTCTTCCCTTCCTTATCATACTCCGCCGCCAGCTTCTCTTTTCCCTTTTTTCCAAAAAACATATAATTCACCCCTCTCCTATTTTCATATATTGCGGACTGCTTGTCAAACATATCGTTACTATTCATGGTCTAAAGCCCGCTCATAGCGTTACTGGTCACCGAGTGAACAGTAACAACATATCCGTTATATAATATGCTATTTTGAAGTTGCATCTTTACTTTAAAACTTTAATATGATAAAATTTCATTTGGCAAATACATATTTGGGGAGGTACCATCATTATGAATAAGAAAATACAGACGTCCGCTGTAGACCATCTGTTTGAGGCTGTTTTATGTCTGGAAAATAAAGAAGAATGTTACAGTTTTTTTGAAGACTTATGTACGGTCAACGAACTTCTCTCGCTTTCCCAGCGTTATGAAGTGGCCGCCATGTTAAAAGATAAGAAAACCTACCTTGAAATAGCTGAAAAAACCGGTGCTTCCACTGCCACCATCAGCCGCGTCAACCGCTCCCTTAATTACGGCAATGACGGCTATGAACTGGTATTCGGAAGACTGGATAATGCCTGAAATACTGCTACACTTCACGAACCAGCTTACTGTAACTAAAACGGATAATCCCAAAGGATTATCCGTTTATGTCAATTAATGTCATTGGATCAATATACTGATCGTTCTGCATAATCTGATAGCCAAGTTCCTGGTTATCATCCCCCAAAGAAAAAATGATATAACCTTTGCCCAGAGTCTCGCCATTCTTTACCAGCGCGGTTCCGTTGTTCCGGTATACAGACTGATAACCGTTTCCATGATCCAGTATCACTCTGGTGCCATATGTCTCATCCATATCCACGCTGACCACCGTTCCGGTTCCCGACGTAATAACATTGGTGCCGGGGCTTGCCGTAAATATCAGCATGGGATCGCCTTCCTCCGCTTCCTTCATAGTTGCCGAACCGCTTAAAGGAAATCCTTTTGGAAGGGCATTTTCGATGGTTTCCTGGGATAATGCATCCTCTGCTTCCGCTTTCAGGCTCACGGTCTGGCTTAAGACGCCGATTTTGTTTGTCAGCGTGGCATTCTCCACGCTCAGAGCCTCATTTTCATCTGTCAGATTATTAATGATAACTGTCTGCTCCACAACCTCTTTTCTTATGTCCTTTATGATGATTGAGTCATAAACTGTTTTGCAGGCGAGTCCTATGAACAATACGAAAAATATAACGGCAAAAACCCCAAATACAGCGGAGTTCATGGCATGTTTATTCATGGTGCCGTCGCCTTTTTCCGCAATAAGAACCAGCGTATACCTGCTTTTTCTTCTAGATCGTCGCTCCATAATTTACTTGTCACCTCCGGTTAATTATAGTAAACGACATAACAAATTTCTGCTTCCGATTCCTGCAAAAGCCCCATGCGGAAGCTTTTGCAAGACCGAAAGCGAAATTTCTAATGTCCTTAACCATAACTTATTTTAACACAGGTAACAAATTAGCGCAACTTTATTTACCATTTCTGGTAATTGAAGGATATTTATGCTTATTTTTATACAGAAAGTTTCATATCCCCATCCTTTATCCAGCCTTTTTTGCGCATAAATTCCGACACGCCCAGGGCCAGGATGGCGGGAAGAATAAAGTGCATCACTGCAATTTCCGCCAGCACCACTGCAGGGGAATATCCCTGCCCCACCATAGTCTGATAAGTGTTGATCTGCCCCACAAGCCCCGCCGTACCCATACCGGATCCGGTAGGATTGTTCGTCATGTGTACCAGCATGGTGGATACCGGTCCCAGCACTGCGCTTGCAATAATTGCAGGCATCCAGATAACGGGCTTTTTCACAATATTGCCAATCTGCAGCATGCTGGTGCCAAGACCCTGGGCCAGCAGGCCGTTTACCTTATTTTCCCTGTAAGAAGCCACTGCAAATCCTACCATATTGGCACAGCACCCTATGGTGGCCGCGCCTGCCGCAATCCCTTCCAGCCCAAGAATAATCCCCAGCGCCGCGGAACTGATTGGAAGGGTAAGAATAATCCCCATCAGCACGGAAACAATAATGCCCATCAGGAAGGGGGCCTGCACGGTTCCCCAGTTAATAATGCCCCCCAGCCATGTCATAAAAGCAGAAATGGGAGGTCCCAGAATCAGGCCTACCGCGGAACCTGATACGATACATGCAAAAGGTGTCACCAGAATATCCACCTTGGTCCTGCCGGAAACCAGACGCCCCACATAGATGCCTGCCATCGCCGCTATGAAAGCCCCCAGCGGTTCCCCTGGCCCTGCCAGGACAACGGCTCCTTCCGCAAGCACTGTGCCTGCCGTAATCTTGCTGGCAAATGCCCCTGCCATTCCGGTAGTCGCCGCAGAAAGCACTACCAGCGGACTTTCCTTAAATTTCACGGCAACCCCGCATCCAATACCTGCCCCGGTTACTGCCGCCGCCATTTTGCCCATCATAAAAATATAAGTACCCACTGTTCCCGGAACCAGATTTCCCACCTGCTGGATAATGGTGCCGATAATCAGCGTTGCGAACAGGCCGGAAGCCATACCGCTTAAGCCGTCAATAAAAATTTCACTAAAAATGCTTTTTAACTTTTTCATATGCTCTCCTCTCCCATTTTATTTACACCTGTCTTGTCAGTTGTAAACTTCCTGTAAAGAGTACCACAAACCTCAAAAAGTTGCAAGCATTATATGATAAGAAATCCTCCCTCTTCCAGCTTTTCCCCGATTCTGTCAAGGGTCTGCTCGTCCTTCGCCTCCACCGTGTGGTAATGAAGGCCGTCAGTCAGGGCATTTAAAGGCTTTGTACAGTTTTCCTCCACCTGCATGACAAAGTTGTCCACATCCTGCCTGCTGTTGATGATAAGATCCACCATAATCTGCCCGTAAATGGGATGCTCCACCACCACATCCAGAAGCCTTCCGCCGCAGTCAACAATGCTGTACAGTTCCTCCCGTATCCGGTCGTTGCCGTGCATCACTTTATAAGTCCTTTTAAAAGCCTTTTTACTTTTTTCTTCATGGAAAAGGATATATCCCTTATTCGTGGAAAGGATATTCTTGTTCACCGCCCTAAGAAGCGCAATATCCTGCACAATCACCTGCCGGCTCACCCCTAGCCTTCCTGCCAGTTCCGTCCCCGCCACAGGAAAGGTATTATCCGATAATATCTTAATAATCTGCTCTCTTCTCTTATCTCCGTCCATCTTTATCCACTCCGCTCGCTTAACTGTTTCATCTATCATAGCATTACTGGTCCTGTTTCGCAAGTTAAGGCCCAAAAGGCTTAATGAAAGCAACAAAAAATTTCCGAAAAAACCACATTTTTCTTTACTTTTTGATATGATTGTGTTAATCTAATTATATTGCATTGTATTGCAGGGTTCTGTGATATGTAATTACTTAATTTTTTGGAGGTATCTATAATGAACAAAGGTACAGTAAAGTGGTTTAACAACCAAAAAGGTTACGGCTTCATTTCCGATGAATCAGGTAATGATGTGTTCGTACACTACTCAGGACTTAACATGGAAGGATTTAAGTCTCTTGAAGAAGGCGCTTCCGTAGAGTTCGATGTAGTAAACGGCGAAAAAGGACCTCAGGCCGTAAACGTAACAAAGTTATAATCAGCCCCGTGCTCTTTATAACATATTAATCAGTAACACGATGTGCCTTTTCTTAATATAAATGTCTCATTTTATTTTGAATTTGCAATATTGTTTTATGGGATTAAGGGAATAACCTATCTCTTTTTGGGAGGTAGGTTATTTTTTTATTACACTAAAACGTCTCTCGAAGCGTTGCAGCGTTTGATGCATATATGCATCTACTTTAACATATCGCTGTGATTCAGTACAAGGGTGCTGTACAGGAATAGCACATCGCAGGCGTCAAACTCTATAAACTGGTCAATCATATCCGGGTGGATGTAACGGATATCCACTAAAGTTATCTGCGAGTAGCTGCTGATGAAGAAAGGTGCAATGCTTGAGCCGAAGGAATCCCGGAACATAACCAGTTTTTTGTCTGTCCAGGCACCGGGGTTCTTAATCGTAATAAGCGACAGGGAACCCGACAGAAACATTTCGTAAGGATCCCGCCCCGCCGCCTTTTCCATATCATAGACCGGTATTTCCTTCCGATTCTGCCAGTCATACACCTCGCAATTGCTTATGTCCTCTCCTGTCACATACCATAATTCATCCGGCGGAAGAGGCAGCGCCGCCTGTCCGTGGTACACGCCGTAAAAATCCCTTTCCAGCCTGCAGATATCGTAGTCCTGTGAAAATTCTGCACCCATTGCCAGTGCCAGCCGTTCTGCCACATCTGCAATCTTTTCCTGCCGCCAGTGGGTATCTGTTCTGTAATAATCATATCTTCCCAGCAAATCGGATATTGGAATATACTCTGCGAAATCTGCCAGCTTTGCCATCTGCCTTTCAAACTCCCCGTAATCCATGACCGGATGGCCGCTTCCCCCAGCCAGAAAGCAGTTCTTATCGGGAATCACGCAGAGATAAACTTTATTTTCGTCTGTCAGATATTTTTCACAGATATGGCGGAACCGCCCCGCCGCCCGTATAAGGGAAGTCTCATTCATGGGATATTCCATGGCGGCCAGAAATCCGTCTACCTCATATATGCCGTTATTATCCTGCCGGAAAAAAATCTTAAGCGCCGTCAATGCCTTTATCCGCCGGAAAGAGTCCCTGAAAGGAAAAGCGTCCGCCGCATAATCCTCAAAACCGGACATAAAGCGTCCCTTCCACACGCTCTCCGCCGACAGTTCCGGCATTGGTGAAAGCATACGCCGTTCGCTGTCAGAGTACTTATTCTTAGGAAGAAATACACACAAAAGAAACCCTCCTGCCAGCAGCAGCGCAAAAACGGCACAAAGTACAACATCTTTCTTTTCCGCATCCATATGCCACAGCCTCCTTAAAACCGAAAGTACAGGAAAGGGTTAAATGACCCGTCCACAAGATACGCTGTCATAACCAGCATCAGCCCTGCCAGCCCAACAGGCTCTATCAGATTCAGAAACCTGCCGCCTGCCGGATTTCCCGAAATTCTCTTTGCCAAAATGAAGACCGCCGGCGTAGCCCCAATCCCTCCTGCCAGGAGAAGGACGCCAAAACTTTGCAGGGCATACACTGCTTCTGCTGAAACAAAGGGAATCCCTCCTGCCCCCACAAGACCTGCCAGATCGGAAAATACCTGTTCCAGACTCTCCCCATTAAATATCACAAAGCTCATCATAACCAGAAGCAGGGTATATATGCGGGACAACAGACGACTCTTTTCCAGTCCCTTAAGAAGCCACAGCTTTTCAGCCGTCAGAATCGCCGCAAAATAAAGCCCCCACAAAATAAAATTCCAGGCCGCCCCATGCCAGAATCCGGTAAGCATCCAGACAATCAGAATATTGATAAGCTGTCTTCCCCGCCCTTTACGGTTTCCGCCCAGCGGAATATAAACATAATCCCGGAACCATGTTCCTAAGGATATATGCCATCTCCTCCAGAATTCCGTAATGCTTGTGGAGATATATGGATAATGAAAATTCTCCGGAAAACGGAATCCAAAGATCCTGCCCAGCCCGACTGCCATATCGCTGTACCCGGAAAAGTCAAAGTAAATATGGAGGGTAAAAGAAACGGCATACATCCAGTAAAACAACACCGACTTTTCCTCCGAAGCCCGGAATGTGGCGCACAACTCCCCCAACTGATTGGCAAGCAGAATTTTCTTTGCCAGTCCGATTACAAAGCGGCGTATTCCCAAAGCCGCCTCATGAAAGGAATGTTCCCTGTCAGCCAACTGCCCTGAAATATTGGAATAACGAACAATGGGCCCTGCAATCAACTGGGGGAACATGGCCACATAGGCCGCCAGACGAATCAGATTCCTCTGTGCGGCCTCTCCCCGATACACATCCACTGTATAGCTTATAATCTGGAAAGTATAAAAACTGATGCCAATGGGCAGGGCCAGACGCAGCAGCGGCATTCCCAGTCCTGTCACGGCGTTAAAATTTCCAAGGAAAAAATCCGCATATTTGAAGCATAGAAGAAAAGAAAGGGTAATGGTGACAGAAATCGTACAGAGTATCCTTCCGGCTTTTCCTTCCCTGTATTTTTCCACCAGCAGTCCGAATCCATATCCCAGCACAATGGAAAGCCCCATCAGAAGAACATATTTCGGTTCTCCCCACCCGTAAAACACAAGGCTGGCAAGAAGGAGAACTGCATTTTTGCCCCCTTTGGGCACTGCAAAATATACAGCCAGCGTCAAAGGCAGAAAATAATATAAAAATGAAATACCTGAAAACAGCATACTATTTTTCTCCGGATGAAAAAATACACGGGACTTCCGTTATCAGAAGTTCTCCCTTAGGCGATGGGCGCTTCCGTTATCACCTGCGCTCCCTCAAGGGCAGTTAACGCATTATTTTTGAAAATCTCCATAATCCCGGCCTCTCCATAAGCCGTTATCACATATCTGCCGTCCACATTTATGATGACCAGTGTATCTGGCTGTCCGCATATCCACTGCTTCCCGAGAATACCGGATTTTACCGAATCCGCAAAAGCGTCCATATCTGTGCCTTCCTTCAGACGGTATACGGCTCCGGTAAATGTATTGGCATTCATCATATGCACCATGGATGCCGCATCCTCAATGTCAGAAACCTGAGCCTTGGGAAGCCCTAACACGTTTTCCAGTTCCTCGGTTTTACTGATATCAAATTTCCCCGGCGCATCCATCACCGCATTTTCCTGATCTCCGCCATACATGGCGAACAGGTCACTTTCACCATAGACCTCAACCACCCCGGTCAGCACTTCAAGCGCGTCCGCATATTGGGATTCCACGCCCTCTTTACCGGTTTCAGCACCTTCCTGTCTGCCGCCGCACCCGGACAGGGTAAAAGCCATCACTGTTGCCATCAATAACATTGCCAATTTTTTCATTGTCTTACTCCTTTTTTAAAACTGCATACCATCCTTCCCTGAAATGTGTCTGAAAAACATGCTGCCCTTCGCGGACCGGCTTATTGTAACAAACGCTGCTGCCCTTTGTGAAACAGACTATTGTAATCAGATACAGGATGTACAGATATATTATACACAAAATCTGGAAAAAACAATAACCCTGGCACAAAAAATATGACTCTTTTGCATGTTGCTGTTCACTCCGTGACCAGTAACATGCAAAAATCCATCGAAAATTGCCTTCGGCAATGGGATTTTTGCACTCCCGAATCA
>CAMWUN010000007.1 GCA_947177425.1 uncultured bacterium | reverse complement strand
TAGCTGATTTATGGCAGGAGTCCTCTGACAGACCCTGCTAAACTTAATGACATTGCTTCACAACCAGATAACAGATTCAAGATTTTTATATCCGATACCTCTTTACTGCCTGCTTTGATGTATTGGATAAAGCCTTGATAAACTGTCACCTTACGGACAAATAAAACCAGTGCCAATGCTGACCAGATAAAAAACAGGCAGACATATATATTTAAAGGCTCACGCATGGCAGCGGCGGTCATATCCCTGTTTGTCTGTATCGGCTCTGCTTCGTTGTTGCCCGGATTGACAGAAACGGATACATTGGGGCTTGCAGGGATTTCATTAGTTATTGCTGCTGTGTCGAATTTTTCAAACAGGCTCCCAACAATCGTGGTATCGGGAGTAAATGGAAGCAGAAACCGCAGCGCAGCAACTATCCAGATATAATACTGCCAACGCTTGCTGAATCTGTTTTTATACAGCGGCTTCAATCCCAAAATAAGAAGCAGTAACAGCGCGCCGGAAACAGACAGCGACAATAATATTTTCATAAATTCATTCATTTTCTTTTCTCCAAAATGTTTCAATCTCTTTCAATTCGTCTGCCGAAAGAATATCCTGCCGCAACAAGGTTGACACTAAGTTTTTCACATTCCCGCCATAGACTTTATCAAGAAAGCTGTGGGTCTGCATGGTCTGGTATTCCGCTTCTGTTACCGTAGCCACATACTCATTCCGTCTGCCGATTTTTTTGACTTTCAAGAACTTTTTTTCTCCTAATCGGGAAAGCAGCGTGAGTACGGTGTTGTTCTTCCATTCGTTTTTGTCTTTTTCCAATTCCTCCATGATGAGGGAGTATAAAGCCGCCCCTCCATTCTTCCAAATGATTTTCATTAGTACCAGTTCGGATTCAGAAATTTGCTGTGCCATATTGTCTTCCTCTTATCTTAACATTTTGTAGGTATGTATTCATGTTAACACTTTGTAGGTGATAATGCAATACCCTAAAAGAAATTTAAGAGATAACCGCTTTGTCATTGATGAAGAAACCTCCCCCGTTGTGAAACTGATTTTCTCAATCGCCGAGGAGGGCGTGGATTGTCCTCGTATGATATTCCAAAAAATTATATCATGATATAAGTTATAGTCATTAGCGGAATGAAAATCAAGAGGATATAATACAAACATACAGGAAGGGAGGCGGTCATACGGATGATTTAATTCAGAATCTTAAGGATGCAGGATGTGGCTCACAAACCATTGAAGAAGTCTGCAGGCTGTATGGTAACGGTCAGGTTCAGGATGCCATTAAAACGCTGCGGAAGCACCGCTGCAGTTTGATGGACAATCTGCATGAAAGTCAGGGAAGGGTTGACTGTCTTGATTTTTTAGTATGGCGTATGGAAAAAGAAAAGCGATAATTAAAAAATAATGGAAAGAAAGAGAGGCATTAAAAATGAAAAATACTGTAAAACTGGAATTAACCAAGGAATGGGATAAGACTTTCCCGAAAAGTGAAAAGGTGAACCACCGCAAGGTGACATTTCCGAACCGTTATGGAATCACACTGGCGGCAGATCTTTATGAGCCGAAAGGAGCTGAGAAGAAGCTGGCTGCGATTGCGGTCTGCGGGCCCTTTGGCGCAGTGAAGGAACAGGCAGCCGGACTGTATGCGCAGACAATGGCGGAGCGTGGTTTCCTCACGATTGCCTTTGACCCTTCCTTTACCGGGGAAAGCGGCGGCGCACCCCGTTACATGGCATCGCCGGATATCAACACAGAGGATTTTCAGGCAGCGGTGGATTTCCTTTCTGTGCAGGAAAATGTTGATCCGCACCGCATTGGCATTATCGGCATCTGCGGCTGGGGAGGTCTGGCCCTCAACGTGGCGGCGCTGGATACCCGTATCAAGGCGACGGTTGCTTCCACCATGTATGATATGGCCCGTGTCAATGCCAACGGATATTTTGACGCTGAGGACTCTGCTGCTGCGCGGTATGCGAAGAAAGAAGCCATGAACGCCCAGAGGATCATTGATTATAAAAATGGCAGCTATGCGCTGGGTGGCGGGGTTGTCGATCCTCTTCCAGAGGATGCACCTTTCTTTGTGGCAGATTATCATAATTATTATAAAACGGATCGCGGTTATCATAAGCGTTCCTTAAATTCCAACGGCGGCTGGAATGTGATTGGATGTATGTCCTTTATGAACCAGCCAATCCTTCAGTACAGCAATGAGATCCGCAGCGCTGTACTTATCATGCACGGGGAAAAGGCGCACTCCTGCTACTTTAGTCGTGATGCCTATGCCGCGATGGTGAAGGATAATCCTTATGCAGACAACAAAGAACTGTTGATTATTCCCGATACAGTCCATACGGATTTGTATGACGGCGGCGGAAAAGATGCGATTCCATTTGATAAGCTGGAACAGTTTTTTGGAGAAAATCTGAAATAACAGGGTGTCCGCTGGCTCCAGCTATGGAGTGGTCAAGGGGGAACTTTGTTCCCCCTTGCATTAAAAATGCCAATGACGAAGCGGGCTGCCCGTTTCTTTTTTTATTGCCAAAACATCATACAGATACTTCCTGTCATCATTCGCATGACGAACAAGCATTTCTGCTGAATAAATGTTATGCCTTGCTATTTTCCCCGTATTTCCTGCCAGCAAAACTGTAATTTATGCCAGAAAAGTGGTAAACTGTGCCAGAATTACTTTTTCAGGCCTTTTTTTTGATATAATAAAACAGAAGAAATAAGCAATACAGTAAGGAAGTGTTTAGAATGGCATGCTTTTTTACTGCTTTGCATAATGTGGCTGTATATATTAAAATTAGAACATCAGACATAAGGAGGGCACATATGGATTTCTCAGAAAAAAAATATATAAATAATACGGCGATTAAAGGGCATACAGTTATTGATTCCATACTTTTTGCAGCATATTTGCTGGAGGTATTGAAAGGTTCCAGGACAATCGGTTATTTTGCAGTTTTTGCGCTGCTGGCAGTTGTCCCTGTGGCGGTGGAATGGCTGATTTACGCCAGAAATCCGGAAAGCGGCGCCATTAAACATCTTATAGGCATAACCTATGGCGTTTTGTATATCTTTGCTATATTTACAACTAATAGCCTGCTGCCTTTTACCTATGCATTTCCCATGTTTATCGTCATTATCCTATATATGGATCCCCGGTTTAATATAATCATCGGTGTGTTTGCTTCCTGCGCAAACTTGGCATATGTGGTTTATCATGGGATGACAGTAGGATATGCCAAAACTGAAATTCCTGATGTGGAAATCCGCGTGGCGGCAACGATTCTCACGGCGTTATTTATGATTTTCACGGCTTTTGCCGTAACAAAAGTAAATAATATGAAATTAAAACAGATTCAGGATCAGACGGACGAGACTGGCCGGCTGATGAGCAGTATTCTTGCTGCGTCTCAGAATATGATAACGGATATCACGGAAGTAACCCGGCAGATGTCCGGTCTGGGGGATTCTGTGACAAAGGTCCATGACGCTATGCAGGAGGTTTCCGTTGGCAGCACTGAGACGGCAGAATCTGTGCAGGTACAGATACAGCGTACGGAACAGATACAGGCGCATATTGGTAATGTGAAGAACACGACGGCCCAGATTGAGCAGAATGTTCGTGACACTGTGAACAAAGTCGCAGCCGGCAGGGAGCAGATGGCGGCTTTGGAAAGCCGGGCAAAGGAGTCTAAGTCCGCCAATGCGGAAGTATTGGAAAAAATGCAGGCACTAAGTACGTACACCGGTCAGATGAACACGATTATCGAAACAATCAGCAGTATCACGAACAGTACTGTTATGCTGGCATTGAACGCGTCTATTGAGGCGGCCCGGGCAGGGGAAGCCGGCAGGGGCTTTGCCGTGGTTGCAAGCCAGATTTCCGAACTGGCGGGCCGGACACAGGCGGCGACTTCTAATATTACCGGCTTAATTGAAAACATTAATAAGGAACTGGCGCATGTGGCTGAGGCGATGAATGTGGTTATCAGGAGTAATGATGCGAACGCTGAGAGCACCAGTGTGGTAAAGAATACCTTTGCAGGAATCACAAGCGGGACGGAGGACATCCACCGCCGTACGGAGGAACTGTTGCACACTGTTATGGAATTGGAACATGCAAACGGGGATATTGTTGAAAATATCCAGACCATTTCTGCCATTACGGAAGAAATTTCCGCTCACGCCAATGAAACCTTTCGCGCATGTGATGAAAATATCTGCATGGTGGAATCCGTGCGCAGGATTGTCGGAAATCTGAACGGCGATGCAAAGAAGCTGCAAAAAATGGGATAATATGGAGTGGTATAGAAAAGGAACCGGTATTTTGCCGGGAAAGGAGAGATAAATTATATGTTGGGGGGTTCAGTATATGTAGCGTTCATTCGGTTTGCAGTAAGCCTTGCAGGAGTGATTTTATTGTTTTCCAGAATGAGTGAATCACGGTTTGGAAGGAAAAAAACCATTGCCTGTTATGCAGGATTTAGTGTAGTTTTGATTATTCTGGCATGTGTCTGGTATGTGGCGGACTGGGAAAGCTGTGTGCGGCTTGTGGCCTTTACAATGTATATGTGTTTTGTGGTCTTTGCCATTTTTATGAGCAGAGATTCTGTTTATCTGTCTATCTATAAGCTGGCGCTGACTTTTTATCTTCTGGCCGTATTTCTGATCGGAGGGCTGGAGACTGCCATTATTTTTTTTAACAGGAATATATGGGCAGACATTATTACGCGTATTGTGCTCATTCTGCTTATGGCATTTTTAATAGAATATAAGCTGAAAAATGCCATTAAGGATTTTGGTGATTATGTGGAGAAAGAGGTAGACAAGTTCAGTGTAGCTGTTATGATCATCAGTATTCTCTTTGGAATTGGATATATCTTAAATCCGAATATTAGTGTGACAACTCCGCATCGCCTTTATCAAATCGTTACAAATTTTGTCCTCACAGGCACTTTGCAGCTTCTTATGTTCCGATTCTATCTGCATATTGGTATAGAGAAGGAATATGAGAGAGAAAACCAACTGATACAGATGAACCACAGGCTTCTGGAACGCCAGATTGAGATTCTGGAAGAATCCGTGGAATCTGCAAAGCGGATTCGCCATGATGTAAGGCATCACAATGCGGTGATAGCGGAGTACGTACGCCGGGGACAGAAGAAAGAACTGCTGCATTTTTTAAAGGAGTATGACAGGGAAACGGATCAGGGCGTGGTGGAGATGATATGCGCCAATCCTGCTGTCAATAACATTCTTTCGGCCTATACCAGAAAGGCGGAGAATGAGCAGATTCAGGTGAGGCTTGACATTGATATCGGAAAGAATTTGGCGATACCGAATATTGATCTGGTAGCAATCCTTGCAAATGCTTATGAGAATGCAATTTATGCCTGCATGGAGGTGAAGAAGCATTCGGAAGAAAGGGAGTGTTTTATTCATCTGACAGTTAAAAAAAAGAAAAATAAGCTGATCATTTTCTGCAGCAATACATGCAAAATGGGAGCCCAGTTAAAGAATGGGCAGCCGAAAGCGGAATTTACGGGCGGCATCGGAGTTTCAAGCATTACCAAAACAGCAGAAAAGTATGATGGGGAATACGATTTTAAGAATGACAACGGAGTGTTTGTTTTCAGACTGGTCATGAACATTCCGTCAGATTTATAGCCATACAAGGGAGGAATGCTATGTATATGATAGCGCTCTGTGATGACGAGCCGGCGGAGTTAGAGAAAACAGAAAAATTTTTGAGTACGTATGAGAAAAAATATCCCGATTTGGAGTTTATGACCCGGTGCTTTGAAAACGCCGACGAACTGCTCTGTCTGGTCAGAGAGAAAAGTTATATCCCGGATATGATATTTATGGATATTTATATGCCCGATAAAAAAAGCCAATCCTTTCCATTGGGAATGGAAGCTGCAAAGGAGCTTCGCAATATGAATTACAAAGGGAAGATTGTCTTCCTTACCACATCGAAAGAGTATGCACTGGAGGCTTTCGATGTGGATGCATTACAATATATAGTAAAGCCGGTTTCGGAAGAAAAATTATTTGCAGTACTTAACCGCTTGCTGGAAGAAATAGAAGAGGAACGAAAGAAATATATTCTGCTGAGAATTGAGGGAAAGCTTGTGAGAGTGTCATTAAATGACATTATATACTGCGAAGCACAGGGAAAAAGGCAATATCTCTGTCTCACAGACGGTACACAGCATATTCTGCGAATGACCATGACAGAACTTTACGAACAACTCTCGCAATGTCAGGAGTTTGCAAAAATCGGCGCCGCTTTTATTGTCAATCTCGGATATATTGGGGCTCTGAATGCAAAGGAGATCTGTATGGATAACGGAAGAAAGATTTTTCTGCCGCGAGGCAGTTATAAAGGCTTAAGAGAGCAGTATTTTAACTATTATTGCAGGAAGTAAACAGGCTGCAGCGTTTGGGAAAACATTTCCTGCAAATGGATTCGGCCATTTACCTGGTGTATATTGCTTTCGCGCATATGGTTCAGTTGAAAAATAATGACAGAAATAGTAAGATAAAAGTGGAAAATCTGCAGAAGGAGTAAAGATTATGTCTTTTACGTTTCGGTTATCTGTCATAATTTTTGTTTTTATTCTCATAGGGCTTGGCATGTTCTGGTTAAGTGTGGGAATTGTGGGGAAGAAGGTAAAGGCAGTTCCGTTTTTGATTTATGCAGCGTGTTCCAGCGCAGCGTACCTTTTTGCTGTTTGTGTGGTTTCCTGGCTTTTGCCGGAAGACATACAGAATGCATGGGTTTCGGTGTTGTGTTCACTCATATGCTATCCGGTTGAGACGGCGGCGCTGGGGCTGGTGATAAAGAAATGCTATGGGGTTCCTTTCAGCCAGGGGATGACGGCGGCGATGCTTGGCCATTTTATCATTTACACGGCGGACGATGTGGTGGCGCAGGCGGCAGGCACCTACAGTCCTTTATTTGACAGAATGTATATTTACACGTTTATCACCATTGTAATTCCGAAGCTGTGGGCGTTTCTGGCCGCGTTTCTGGCGGCCTATATTTTGCGCAAAAGCGGATTTTACCGTTACTTTGAGACGCTGTTTGCCGGAAAAGTGAGGACAGCCCTGATGATGGCGGTCAGCTTCCTATTGATGTTTGTCTGGACAGCCGTTGACTGGTTTTTCCCAGAGGCGGAGCCTAACGCTTTGTATGCGGTTTTCTTTTTTTCTCTGATAACGGTGGTTTTGCTGTGTGTACAGTTTTTGGCGATGTACACGGCCGGGCAGGAAAAAATCCATATGCAGGAGGAGACAATCGCCCAGCAGCAGGCGCATATGGAACTGCTGGAAGAATTACAGCAGGAAATCCGGGCTTTCCGGCATGATGTGACCAATCTTTTTTCCGGTCTGTCGCTACAGGCACAGGAGGGAGATTTAGACGGCATACAGCAGTTTATGAAGAAAACAAGCAGCTATTTTGATGAAAAGCTGGGGAATGAAATCAGACAGATGGACTGTCTGAACAACATAAAGATTTATCCTGTCCGCAGTCTCCTTGCCACGAAACTTACAGTCATGCGCCAGAAACATATTCAAAGTACCCTGGAGGTGTTTTATCCGGTAGTGGAGAAACAGATGGTAGAGACGCCGGATCTTCTGCGGGGGCTGGGAATTCTGATTGATAACGCCATAGAAGCCGTTCCCGGTGAAAACGGGCAGATACGTCTGGTGCTGCTGCAGGAGGAGAAGGAACTGTATATAGCAGTGGTCAATAATTATGCGGCGGAGCCGGATTTGAAAGCATTGTCGGGAAAGGGATATACCACAAAGGGAAACGGGCACGGCACTGGTCTGTCCAGTTACCGCAGAATCATATCCCGTTATCCCGGCTGTATCACAAGGACTTATCTGCGGGACGGATTTTTCGTGCAGGAACTGCGTCTGCCGTCCGGTACATATCATCCGGCGCCTGGCCTTGCTAAAGGAGTAAGTGAATGATTCCCGTATATATTTGTGACGACGATTTGTTTATCAGCAAGCGGCTGAACAAAATCATATCAGACCAGATCATGATTCTGGACAGCGATATGGGGCCGGTCCGGGTGGCGGACACTCCGGCAAAGCTGCTGGAAATGCAGATGCAGGACAAGGTTCCGGCAATCTATTTTCTGGATATTGATTTTCCGGGCCAGATTAGCGGACTTAAGCTGGCCCAGGAACTGCGGCGGTATGATCCAAGGGGATTTATTGTGTTTATTACGGCCCACGGGGATCTGGCCTTTGAGACATTCCGCCTGCGCCTGGAAGCATTGGACTATATTGTAAAAGGCGATTTTGACGCCATGTCTGTCCGGGTGAGGGACTGTCTTTCCAGTATTCAGGACAGGCTCCGGGCTGAACCGCCCGGGCAGGGCAGATATTGTACATTGAAACTCTTTGATACGGTGCGGCATATTCCGGTGGAGGATATTCTATTTTTTGAAGCGTTGGGGTATAAACATGCACTGCGGCTTCATCTTGTGGATGAACTGGTAGAATTCAACAGTAGTCTCGACCACTTTGCAAAGCAGCTTGGGGAAGAGTTCTGGCGGTGTCACAGGGGATTTCTGGTGAACCGCTGCCATATCAGGATGGTGCACTTAAAAGAGCAGATTGTGGAGCTGGATACCGGGGAGGAGTGCCCTTTGTCCCGTAAGGCGAAAGCGGAATACAAGGCGCAGATATGATTTCCATGGGCGTCCTGGCCGGCAGGGGACTGACGCGTTTGTCCTGAGGCCGGAGCAGTGCGCGTTTCGTACATGCATGCGGCCCGGAGAGGGAGCCGTTGGCGAAACCAAACAGACAGTCTGCGAAAGAAATGTGCCCTGCCAAAGGAGCGGTGCTATAATGAGCCTATCATCAGACAAAGGAGCGTGGCTTTTATGGCAACAACTAAAAGAATAATACAGGTTTTACAGAAAATGGGATTTGAGCCGGAGGAAGGAAAGTCGATTGTGGTATCCTATGCACCCGTAAACTTAAGCGACAGGATACGGAAGCTTTTTTGGAATAACTATTATTCTTTTTCTCTTTGCAGGGAATCTATTGTAATGCTTCCGTTTTCAAGTGTGTGGGCGGACGTAAAAAAGGAAGTGGCGCTGGAACTGCCCTATTCTTCCATTCTGGGCATAGAGGTGGAGGAAGATGGATTAAGCTACCGTATTGATATTAAGCTTGAAGACGAGAAGGAGATACTCTCGCTGATGGCACAGCAGGGAGAACTCAGTGAACTCCGTTCATCGGGTATATACAGTCTGGAAGACTGGACATTTGTTAACAACTGGCACAAAAATAATATGAAAGAGACGCTGGAAGCTTTGAAGGAACTTGGAAGAAAATAAGATTGGGCGGGGAGGGATTCCCCGCCCTGAAAGTTTTGGCGGGGGCAAAGAGAAGCGGGGGTTTTGCCTCCTTGCCTGCTTTTTCAAACTTTTCTTTCATATCTTCCCCGTCAGAAGCCATATTCTCCAGCATTTTTCTGATAAAGGGTGTGGGATGGCTCCAGTCGATTCCCGGATAGCTGGGGGCATCCGGGTTGTTGAACCATGGAATGTCATTCCCGTTTAACGCTTCCCCGTGAATGGTCCAGTGTTCCAGATCGGGCGTGGATGCCACATAATATTTTTCGCTGCAATAGACATCTTCCCGGTCGTCAAAGCTGCCATAAATATACAGCTTTCCATCCGGCATTACATGCCCCTCGCTGTCGGGAATATGATATTCTAATGGCAGGACGGGATTTCTATTATTCTTATATTCTTTCATTTTGTCTCCGTTCCGAACAGAATCTCAGATTTTGTTCTGATTCTTTGATTATTTTTTACGTTGCCGGCGCGCTGGGGGATTTATAGCCTTCTGTCAGCGGTAAAGCATTTGACCGGCTTTTTGCGGGCCATCAGGTTTGAGGTGTCGATATGCACAAGGATGTCTTCCCCACAGTCCGTTTCCAGAAGGATTTCCTCTTTTTCTTCTTTTATATGGAGACGGATGTGTCCGCTGACGGAGCGGTAACTGCAGGTAAATTCATGGATGCTTTCCGGCAGATAAGGCCGGATGGTCACTTCCTTAAAACCAGGCTTATCAGGAATTATTCCGGCGATGCCGTTATAATACCATTCGATAATATGCCCCATCATGTCATGGCAATGGCTACGGGGGTTTTTCTCCCAGTATTCTCCCAGTGTGGTTTCCCCGTCTAAAATAAAGGCGTAGTAGCTGGGGGGCTCTTCTTTCAGGATAAATCTGCTGATGAGGCTGTTCAGGCCGGCCTGTGCGGCGGACTGGATTACATAGGGAAGTCCCACTTCCCCGCAGATTAATGCGCCGTCGCGTTCCAGGGTATAGGCCAGGGCACGGGCGATATCCTCTTTCTTATCCTCCGGCGCCATTCCCCAGAAGAGGGGCAGGGCCTGGGATGCCTGTGTCAGAAAGATTTCGTCCGGGTGGTCTGCACAACGGTAACACCAGAAGCCTTTTTCCGGGTGCTGTACCAGAAGACGGCTGTTATAGTTTGCCCGGATTTCTTCCGCCCAGGCTTCCAGTTCCCGGCGGTCCCGGGGTTTGTCAAGAATTTCCGC
This sequence comes from uncultured bacterium, assembly GCA_947177425.1. Classification (GTDB taxonomy): domain Bacteria; phylum Bacillota; class Clostridia; order Lachnospirales; family Lachnospiraceae; genus Suilimivivens. Next base: position 77,024 of record CAMWUN010000007.1, on the reverse strand, counting down.
AAACATTGCCAGAACTTTTGTATCTGCATAGAGAAAGGCCGTCTCAATGTTTTCACGGGCCAGTTCGTTTCTGGGATTCCCCCAGTCGCCGAGGCCGTGGTTAATGAAACCTTCCGGGGTAACTTTTGACTGCAGATGGCGCAGATATCTCATGCCGGCATCGTAATTATCCCGGATAATCTTTTGGTCGCCATAAAACTGGTAGTGCCAGTAAGTTCCCAGTATACAGGTGCTTCCCCAGGCAATAATATCATAAAAACTTCCCATTCCCGGCACAGGTATCACATTGGGAATATAACAGGGACACTGGGACGGCATAAGGCCGTCGCCCGGATAGAGCCTGTTCCCGTCATAATCCAGAAAATAGTCCTCTTTTGTATGCTGCTGCACGCGCATGTCTAACAGAAATTTTTCCCACAGTTTCCGTCCGTCTTTCATGTACATAATGGAGGGCGCCATCAGGTGATTGGGTTCCTGCCACGCAAAGCGCTCAATTGTGGGGCAGTCAGTGTGTACACTGAGCATATTGGCTTCCACTGTTTTTTCTATCATGTCATAGATCTGGTTATACCGCTTATCATCGCAGGAAAAAGAACCGTCTGTCTGGTACGCGCTTGTAATGGCATCTGCGCGAAAGTTCCGGAGCATGGGTTCCTCATGCGGTTCTGTCTGGGATATGCAGATTTTTTCAATAGCCACATACCTTCCCGCAAAGTAGGTGAATTTCATACGGCATTTTTCCCAGGCATCGTCCTGCCCGATAATATAGGTAATGCAGGAATCCACCACTGTCCAGTTTTTAGCCTTCTGATCCACATCTTTGTCCGCGCCAAGTTTTTCCGCAGGATAAATTTTTATCATATCTCCAGCTTTTCCCATGGCTTCAAATTCCAGAATCCCTGACATGTTCTGACCGAAATCATAAATATCCCTGCCGCCTGCCTGGTGCAGGTATTCTGCCATATAGGTTCTGATGACCCGGACAGGCGGCTGGAACTGCTCCTCCAGCCGTCCCTCAGGACACGCATCTTCAGGCACGGGTCTGGCATACTCCCAGCCGGAGCCGGCGCTTTCGGGAGTACACCATTTTGCCGCAACGAGATGTCCGTCAATTGTTTCGGAACCGTACACATTACTCATAACTACAGGGTGCTTTCTGGTTTCAAAAGTTTCATCTGAAGCAATTATTTCGCTGGTACCGTCTTCATAGCAGATAACCAGCTCGGCCATAAAAATAAGGGATTCCCCGTAAGGCTGATAGGGATTGGGGTTTGGCGGCATGAATTCAGGGAAGGTAAAGGTATAATGTTCATCTGTTTTGATAAACCATCCGTTGCCAACCTCGGCTCCCAGCATATTTTCACCGCCATGGAGACAGCCGGTTACGTCAAATGTAACATACTGGATATATTTCCGGTAATCTGTCCATCCCGGATCCAGTTCGTGGTCAGATACTTTCCGCCCGTTTATATAAAAATGAAACTGTCCTAATCCGCATACTTTTGCGGAGGCAGTTTTTACAGGCTTACGGAGTATAAATTTTTTCCGCACATAAAAGGGGGTCTTAGTCCCATTTGTAATCCATTTTGCTTTTTCTGTCATTGATGTATACCTGCCTTTTCCTATTTTTATTCCCGCGGGCAATGAGCCGGTTAGATATGTATATATACGGTTCCTGTGCCTTTATTCCCGTAGGCAGCCGGTATCTGCACGGATATTTGGCGCCTGCCGCGAGGGTCAAATACTCCGCTGTCTGGCGGCGCTGCAAGCTTGATGCCCATTGCCGGCAGTGGAGAGTGTTGACTATGGATATAAGGATACCAGAATCTGTTTCCCGGGAACAGGGGAGGGGATGACAAACAGACAGGTGATTTGCGACATCATTGACAGCGCATAATTCCTGTCTTATACTGATTCATATAACATGACTGTTCAGTTTTGCGGGTTCAAAAGAGTGTGTCTGCGCAGCATCCATGGGGCTTTATGGGCGGCAGGCATGCGAAAATGAGGTGGCACATGAAGTTTTATGACAACTTTTCCCTGGAAATCAATACGGAACTGATGCCCATAGAGATAGAACTGCGTGCGCTTGCCCTGCAATATCCTTTACCGGATTCCCGCTCTTCCTGTGAACTGGAGGAAGCCGGGAAGATTTTAAGGCAGGCTGTCTCCCAATCCGGTTTCCGCGGCTGTCTGTCCATGTTTACCTCTGACATTCTTCACGAAGACGACTTTTTCCATGCCGGATATGACGTGGAGATTTATCGTCATCTGCGCTATCTGCCCCCTATCAGACATTCCCATGATTTTCTGGAAGTTGTCTGCGTGGCGGAAGGAGACTGCACGAATTTTATTGCAGGGGAGCAGATTCCCATGCAGAGAGGGGATATCTGTATCATTGCCCCGAATACCCGGCATGCCCTCAGTGCTTTTTCCGATAACTGCATTATCTTTAATATCCTTTTAAGGACAAGCACTTTTGAGCAGGCATTTTTCGGCGTATTGTCTGAAAACGACATTTTGTCAGATTTTTTCATGCGGAATCTTTACCATTCTCCGTCCCATCCTTTTCTGCTGTTCCGCACCGGATATGATCAGGAATTATTTAACTATATAGGCTTTGCCTGCCATGAATTCCAGCATAACCGCCAGTACAAAAACCGTATGCTTAACTCCGTGGTCAACGCATTTTTTATTGTCCTTCTCAGGAACCACAGCGCCAATGTCCTCCTGCCTGCCCATAACCAGCAAGAAAAAAATGAAAATCTGGTTTTTATACTGAAATATATGCAGGAAAATTACAATACTGTTACGCTTGCGGAGCTTGCCTCCTTTTTTCATTACAGTGAACGGCACCTGCAGCGCATGATAAAAAGCACTACAGGCATGAGTTTTGGTGAAAATATCCGCAAATTGAAAATGTGTCAGGCCGCCCGCCTGCTTGCTGCCCCGGGATTGTCTGTGGATGAAATTTCCGGGATGCTGGGATATCTGGATTCCGGGAATTTCCGCAGTGCTTTTAAAAGGTATTACGGTTGTACGCCGGCTGAATACCGCGAAAGAAAATATGGAAATAAATTGGAAAATACTTAATGCTTGACATACATACCAATGGTATGATAATATAAACATACCGTTAGTATGATAGGAGGTGAAATTAGAATGGCAAGGAACAAGCACCCGGAGGAGACAGTCAGCTTAATACTAGATGCCGCCTTCCGCCTTTTTATGGAAAAGGGGTATGAGCGCACTTCCATCCAGGATATTATTGACAATCTTGGGGGGCTTAGCAAGGGTGCGATTTACCATCATTTTAAGTCAAAAGAGGATATACTGGTTGCCGTTACAGACAGGATGACGGAAGAGTCCAACCGTATGCTGGCGGATATCCGGGACTGTGCGGACCTTACCGGATTGGAGAAACTGAAGACAATTTTTAAGAAATCCATTTCAAGGCCGGTGCAGGATGAGATATTTGCAGCAGCCCCTAATCTGGGCAATAATCCGAGACTGCTATATAGTATTTTTAAGGAAACAATAGAGACAGCAGCGCCCGATTATATTCTTCCGATTATCAGGCAGGGGATTTTGGACGGAACTATCCAGACAGATTATCCGTCCGAGTTAGCGGAATTAATTATTCTGGCCGCAAATATCTGGATGAATCCAATGATTTTTGACGATTCGGAGGAAAAAACTTTCCGGAAATTTATGGTGTTCCGCCAGATGATGCAGGGCTTTGGGCTTGATGTTGTAGATGATGAAATGTTAGACAGGCTTAAGGAACTGGCATCTATTTATCATAAAAATAAATAATGAAAACATCAGCTTTCCGTTGCTTCAATGGGGCTGGTTAAAAGGACTTTCCAGAAAATACCGGAAAGTCCCATATTTTTAAATTAATACATACCGTCGTGCGGTATTAAAAAGGAGGAAGTATGGAGAAAGTAGTTGAAGTGAGGTCAGTATGCAAAAGTTACGGTTCGTCGCAGGTGATAAACAATTGCAGTTTTGAAATACGCAGCGGCGAGATTTATGGCCTGCTGGGGGTCAACGGCGCAGGAAAAACTACCCTGATGAAGATGATACTTGGCCTGCAAAGGCTTGATGGAGGGAGTATCTATGTTTTGGGTAAGGAAGCAGACGGCGGCCGGAAGTATTTGTCGGATATCGGAAGTATGATTGAAATGCCTGTGTTTTATGAACACTTAAATGCAGAGGAACTGCTTTCCATGCACCTTGCGCTTATGGAGAAAAAAGCAGATATACCGGAGGTTTTAGCGCTTGTGGGGCTTGGCGGCGCAGGGAAAAAACCTGTCTCCCAGTATTCCCTTGGCATGAAGCAGAGACTTGGGATAGCAAGGGCCATTATTCACCGTCCCAGGCTGTTGATTCTGGACGAACCGCTTAACGGCCTTGATCCCATTGCAATTACGGAAATGAGAGAGCTTATGAGGAAGCTGTCGGCCGCTGGCATATCCATACTGCTTTCAAGCCATATTGTCGGGGAAATACGCCATACGGCGGACCGCATAGGAATTCTTTCCGGGGGATATATCAGACAGGAGTTTGCAGTGGAGGAGACAGCGGCGCAGTACGGCGAAGGCTTTGAAGATTATGTTGTATGCGTTATGGCAGGTAATGATTCAGAGGGAGCGGCCCTGAAAAGGGGCGGCATGTGAGAGGAGGAAAATATGAGTTTATATAAAATCGAAATGAACAAAATACAATTATCCGCTTATTTGTGGGCGGCGGCAGGAATATTTGCATGTGTGCTGGGAATCGGGCTTTTATTCCTTTTTCTGGGGGCTTACGGAGGAGAAGAGGATGCACTGTTCACAAGCTGGAACAGGCTATATGCCCTTTTGACGGCCATTACCTTTGCCTGTTTCAGTATTTTTTCAGCAGTGGCTGCGGCAAGGGTAATTGTGGATGAATATTGCGGAAAAAATGCAGTGATTCTGCTTACCTATCCGCTGGAACGGAAGAAAATTCTCAATACAAAGTGTCTGATAGTGCTTTGCCTTACAGCAGTCTCCGGGTATGCCAGTAATGTGGCTGTGATGGGGATTCTGTACATAACAGCAGGTATTTTCGGGATTATGCCGGAACAGCCCGGGAAATATTTCCTTATTTCCCTGTTGCTGTCAAGTGCGTTAGCGGGTATACTGGCTTTTGAAATGGGGATAATCTCCGGGGCGGCCGGGTGGAAAAGGCGTTCCACAATAACGGCAGTTGTATGTTCTGTGATTCTCATGTGCTTTGTGCCAAATTTAATTGCGGGACTCGGGAAACATATGGTCTGGGGGATGTTGCTTCTGGTTATGGTGTTTGGTCTGGCGGCTGAAATTATGTATCAGATGCTCGCTAAGGGGATTGAAAGGATGGAGATTTAGATGAATAAACTGTTTTCCAAAGATTTTACGCTGGTTGTTATAGGACAGATTATTTCGCTGTTTGGCAATGCAGGGGTGAGGTTTGCACTGCCTTTGTATCTGCTTAATCAGACAGGTTCTTCCGCCATTTACGGAACGGTTACGGCCTGCGCGTTTATTCCGGCGATTCTGCTCTCTCCTGTGGGCGGCATTGTTGCAGACAGGGTAAATAAACGGAATATCATGGTGACGCTGGATTTTTTTACAGCGGCGGTGATTACGGTCTTTTCCCTGCTCATGGGGAAGGTCAGTCTTGTGCTTCTGATGGCGGTTACACTGATGCTTTTGTACGGCATTGCAGGGGCATACCAGCCCTCTGTGCAGGCAAGTATTCCGGCGCTGGTAAGTCCGGAGCATATTATGGAGGCAAATTCCATTATCAATGCAATAAGTTCCTTTGCTTCCCTGCTGGGGCCTGTTCTTGGCGGGATATTATACAGCGCCTACGGATTAACACCTGTGCTGTGGGGGTGTACGGCATGCTTCTTTTTGTCGGCAGTTATGGAGATTTTTATTCAAATACCTTTTTCCAGACAAAAGGCCAGGGGCAGTGTGTGGGAAACAGTCAAAGAAGATTTTGACCAAAGTATCCGTTTTATTCGTAAGGATAAACCAGTGGTGGGAAAAGGGCTGCTGGTGGTGTGTGGAATCAATTTGTTTCAGTCCGCCATGATTATTGTGGGACTGCCTTATTTGGTGACGGAGGTTCTGCAGTTGGATGCCGGAATGTCAAATAAGCTGTATGGATTTGCACAGGGAGCGCTGGCGGCCGGAGGACTGGCCGGGGGAATCAGTGCAGGTATTTTTGCCAAAAAGCTGTCTGTGCAGAAAGCGGGAAATTTAATCATAGTCTGTGCAGGGCTTGTATTTCCGGCCGGGATATCGCTGGTAATTTTTAACTCGGGGATGATAAACTATATGGTTTTGACGGTGTGCTGCTTTTTCATCATGATATTTTCGACAATTTTCTCTGTACAGATGATGGCCTTTATCCAGATGGAAACGCCCGGGAACCTTATCGGAAAGGTAATAGCTGTCACACTGACCGTAAGTATGTGCGCACAGCCGCTGGGCAATGCCATGTATGGCGTGCTGTTTGAAATCTGTAAAGGATATGAATTTGCAGTGATTCTGTTTGCAGGCGCTGTTTCCCTGATAATTGCTGTCAGTTCCAAACATATATTTGAAGGGATAGTTTAGGAGTCAATCTCACAGGATAAAAATGGATTTATAAAGAGATTTATATAGGTAAGCATGGCGTTACTATTCATGGCTCAGAAAGGCGCACGGACTGCGCATTCCGTGAGAACATGATTCAGGTGTGAGGGGTATTATCGCCACGAATCGTTGCTATGAGCGGTCTTTAGACCATGAATAGTAACAGCATGGCTGTTGGGCTGTGCTTATTTTTGACGAACTATATTGTAAACGTGGGAGCATTTTTATATAATTGAGATGCGGAAGATTTACAGGGGGATTACAGCATTTTTAAGCAGCAGTAAGGAATGGCAGAGTATATGAAGATAATTATTTCACCAGCCAAGAAAATGAATGTGGATACGGATACCTATGAAACGGGCGGACTACCGGAATTTATAGAGGATACCCGGATTCTTATGAATACAATAAAGGCGCTGCCTATTGGGGAGGCAAAGTCGTTGTGGAAGTGTAATGATAAGCTTGCCCGGTTAAATTATGAGCGGTTTCAGACCATGGATTTGGAACAGGCGCTGACTCCGGCGGTAATTGCGTATGAGGGATTGCAGTACCAGCATATGGCGCCGGGGGTGTTTACCACGGAGGAGTTATGCTATATTGCAGAGCATCTTTACATTCTGTCGGGCTTTTACGGCCTGCTGAAACCCTTTGACGGGGTGGTGCCGTACCGGCTGGAAATGCAGGCAAAGCTATCTGTTAATGGCAGTAAGGACTTATACGACTTCTGGGGAAATCGTTTATATAAAGCGTTGTCCGGTAACGATGGTATCATTATCAATCTGGCGTCGAAAGAATATGCAAAGTGTATCGAAAAATATATCACCACAAAGGACAGGTTCCTTACAGTTGAATTTGGCGTGCTGGCAGAGGGAAAAGTGAGGCAGAAGGGAACTCTGGCTAAAATGGCTCGGGGAGAGATGGTGCGTTTTATGGCACAAAACCGCATAGAAGCTCCGGAGGGGATGAAGGAATTTTGCGGGCTTGGATTTTCATTTTCCAGGGAGTTATCCGGCGGGGACAGGTATGTGTTCCTTTCCGGGGCCGGTGGGCCGGACACGTGTGCCAGTTTGGAAAGCTTGTGACACAAGGGGGCGGCAGGCACCGCCGGGACTTCATGCGATGGAAGAGTTGGCGAAGCTGGAGGCAGAGCAGGGGAGTGCGGGGTATCTGAATGATAGCGCAGGTGGAAACGAGAACGGATTGCAAGTAATGAGATGTGTACTTTTTTGATATTGAATATTTCTTCTTTGCAGTTGATTCCTGTTAGAGCGCTTCCCCAGTCAGTACGGCAGCGTAAATCCTGCGGGAATCATTGCGCCGGCGATTGCGGCAACGTTTGTGGGTACGACAGTGGCAGTGGTGTATTGTAAGGGGAAGGATAGAAAGCGGCGGACATAACGTCTTCCGCTTTCGTTTTATTCAAAAAAATCGAATTGAAAAAGAGTTTTCAAAGTATATTGAGAGCATCTGCTTTTTAGGGTATACTAAATAATTAAGATGCAAAGCATACAGACCAGATATATGGTATTGCGTATTTAAAATATATATTTCTTTATTGCTTAAGCAGGAGGAATAAATGAATGTTTTCCATACTTTTCAGTTAAGAGGAAAAGTTTGCGTTCAATATGGTCTGGTTGGATTACTTGAGAAAAAGGAAACTTGAAATCAAAAATACTTTTGGCGGATTACTTTCCAGGTTAACAGCAATTTAAGAATAAGCCCATTAATTGCTAATCTATCAGTATACGTAAAATGACCTGTTGATGACCTTGCAACAAATATTAACAGACAAATTAAAGAATTTGAGGGAGGAAACGATATTGAACACGATGAACGATTTAAACGGAATAAGTATTCAACAGTATAAAACAGATGTAGGATTTCGTACGCTGGTAGAAGGTGTGAACGAAAATTTGTATATTATACCCAAATATCAGAGAAAATATCGTTGGAGTAAAGAACAGGTTATATCGTTAGTTGAATCATTGATTCGTGGCTTACCGATTCCACCAATTTATACTTGCAGAAACAAGGAGAATCAATTGGAAATTTTAGATGGACAACAGCGTGTTTTGAGTTTGTTTTTTTATTATATAGGTTTTTATTTAGATAGAAAAAAAAATAATTCTGTAGATTTTTCGGAAATACAGGTGGAAAATTGTTCTTTTAAAGAAGCCATGACAAATCAATTGGTATTAGAGGAACTTCATATTCAATTAAAAAATGAAGATGAAAAAGAATTTAATGTAGATTATGCTGATCTTTCCATGGAAATGAAAAGGCGCATAGATTATACAACGATAACTGTTATAGAGATAAAAATTGATTTTGAAAGACAGCGTACAAAAATATTAAGAAAGATTTTTGAAAATTTGAATGCAAAAGGTTCTCTCTTGACACAGCAAGAATTGAGAAACGGAATATATGTATGTGATTTTTATAATATGCTGCAGGATTATAACAGGCATGATGGTAAATGGCGAAAAATATGGGGGAAAGAAGATGCAGCAGAACGTGATATGGAAACTCTTTTGCGATTTTGCGCATTGAAAAAGTATGTTAAGCTTGAAAAAAAAGATTCAGCAACTTTCACTTTTATTATAGAAAACTATCATAGTTCCTATATAAAATTGTTAGATCAGTTTTCAGAAGATGCCATGAAATTTAACGAGAAACAGATTGAAGAATATAGAAATAGTTTGGCCTGTTTTTTTGATTTGTTTGAAGTAAATGCAACTCAGTCATCAAAGGTGGCCTTATTGGAAAGTTTTTATATTGTTTTTGAAAAATTGGGTATTTGTAAGCCAGTTACAAATGTAATATATAACAAAATATTACATGACCAGAGGTATATATCCCATGCACGACAGGGGACGGTTAAAATGAAAAACATGAATGAAAGGTGGAAAATAGTGTATGAAATTTGGTCTGGAGATGATAAATCATGTTATTGATAAAATAACTAATGAAAAATTGCCATATACAGACAGTGTTATCATAGGTGATAATTCCAGTGGAAAAACTCTGTTATTAAAATTATTTATAGAAAAAATAAAGAATGATAGAGCAGTTATGTCGTAAGCAATGTACCGTTTCCTGTAAAGCATTAAGAAATTTACAAAAAAAATATAGCAGTCTCCCTGATGCAGAAATTTTATTACAGCCTATGGGTATTCGGGGTAAAGATTCAAAAGAAATTCTAATTTTACAGTATAATGTTATGAATATGGAATTTGAGCCTGCAAAAGACTTATATACATATTCTGATAGGGAACTTCGTTTTATAGAAGCGCATATAAAAAGATTTCGATTAAATGACTCTAAATTCCGTTCTCGACAATTATTTGATTTTGTCAAAAATGTTATAGATAATAATGGGAATCTCCCTAAATATGAATACAATAATTTAATTGTAAAGATATTTTGCGAAAAGCTGGCAGACAAACCGTCAGACGAAATACTTAAGATTTGCAAAAATATATATATTATTGCATTTGCTAAAATGTAGAGGATGGTTTTCAGGGATAGTCAGATTTAAATTATTTTTTAAATTTAATGGTGAATTGGAAGGTCTTCACAAATCGACAAACAATTTCATGATTTAAAAAGTTTGTGTCATTAACTTGACACAAGGAACTTCTGTGCATTAGAGAGTGTTTGAAAAATGAGGTGAAACAGGATGGATATATACCGTGTTAAATGTGGAAATGGTAATTGTTACATACTGGAAGAAAATGGAAGTGCGGTTCTGGTGGACACAGGCAGAATAGAGTACAGGAAGGCGATTGAAGAAAAAATAAAAAGGTTTCCTGTGAAGCTGATTGTGCTGACCCACGGGCATTTTGACCACTGTCAGAATGCAGGCTATTTTTCTGAATTGTTTGACGCCCCTGTTGCGATGAGCAAAAAGGATGTGGGCCTTTTAAAGAATCAGATGAAAGAAAATTTATCTGCCAAAACAATACCAGGAAAAATAGTTTTGCTTGCGTCCCTTGCTTCTTTTAAAAAAGTGAAAATGAATTTTACGCCGTCTGTATTTTTGCAGGATGGAGACAGCCTGAAAGCATACGGAGTTGGCGCAAAGATAATCGCTTTGCCCGGACACACCGAAGGCTCTATAGGAGTTGACTGCGGAGAGAACTGTGTTATTGTGGGGGATGCTTTAATGAATATGTTTTATCCCACGGTTTCCATGCTGTACGGGAATGAGAGGATGATGCGGCAGAGTGCAGAGAAAATTGCAAAGATGGGCAATGTGACGGTCTATTTCGGACATGGTAAACCGGTTGGCAACAGGAAATGGTAAAATGACAGGGCATGAAATTAAGAGTCAGCAGCCTGGAAGGGGTATGTCCTGAATATCCGGCTGTTTTTGAGTATAGGGAAAGGGGGCATAAAGTATTACTATGGATTTTATAAAGATACTGAATTCAAAGGAGTATGATTTTGTAAGGACAAATCCAAGGCTGGGAAAACGTGTGATTCTCATGGGGCTTGGCGGAAGTTATGCATATGGCACTAATAATGAAAACAGTGATATTGACTTTCGGGGAATTACATTGAATATGCCCTCCGATTTGCTGGGGATGACGAAGTTTGAACAATATGAGGATGAGAGCACGGATACGGTTATATATTCCTTTAACAAGATAGTGAAGCTTCTTTTGGAATGTAATCCCAATACAATAGAACTGCTGGGATTAGATGAGGAGCAGTATCTGATAAAAACGGCATTAGGGCAGGAACTGCTGGATAATAAGCAGCTATTCCTATCCAAAAGAGCAGCAAAGTCCTTTGGCGGCTATGCTAGTGCACAGTTAAGGCGGCTGCAGAATGCTGTCGCCAGGGAGTTTATGCCGCAGCAGGAGAAGGAGAGGCATATTTATAACTCTGTTAAAAATGCATTGGATGATTTCCTGCGGAAGCATGAACTGGCTGGCAGCGGGGGTATCAATATTTATATAGATAAATCAGATAAACCGGAGTTTGAGACGGAAATATTTATAGATGCAGAATATAAGCATCTGCCGTTACGGGATTACGAAAATATGATTGGCGTTATGACGAATGTTCTTAGAGAGTATGATAAGATTGGCAAGCGCAACAGGAAGAAAGACGATAATCATTTGAATAAACATGCAATGCACCTGATCCGGCTGTTCATGATGGCAATTGACATTTTGGAAAAAGGCGAAATCAGAACCCACAGGGTGGATGATTTGGAATTGCTGAAAAGCATCAGGCGCGGTGACTTCCAGAAGGAAGACAAAACATTTGCAAAAGAGTTTTACGATATGCTTTCTGATTATGAAAAACGTCTGGAAACAGCGTCAGAGAATACCTGTCTGCCGGATAATCCTGATATGGAAAAAGTAGAAGAATTTGTGGAACATGTGAACAGGAAAGCAATAGAGGATTATTTGGATGAGTGATATTACAAAGGTTATTCTGGAAAAAATAGAGGAAGTAGAAAAGAGAGAAAATGTTATAGTTCTTCATGCAGTGGAATCGGGAAGCAGGGCGTGGGGTGTTGAATCGACGGACAGTGATTATGATGTGAGATTTATTTATGCAAGGGTAAAGGAAGATTATTTAAGCCTTCAGGAGAAAAGCGATGTCATTGAATGGCAGCTTGACGAGGTAATGGATATCAACGGATGGGATTTGAAAAAAGCGCTTATCCAGTTCCGCAGAGGAAATGCCACGCTTTTTGAGTGGGCTGGCTCTCCGATTGTTTATAAGACAACGGATGAGTGGAAAGAAATATATGAAAGCTGTAAACAGTATTTTTCTGAGAAAGCATCGCTTTCACACTATTATGGAACTGCCAAAAACACCTTTAAACAGTATTTGCAGGAGGATGAAGTAAAGTACAAAAAGTATATTTACGCACTCAGGCCGCTTTTGGCGTGCAGATATATTGAAAATTACCATGCTATTCCCCCGGTGATGTTTAATGAACTGCTTAAACAGAATCTTCCAGAGGAACTGCTGAAAGAAATTGAGGAAATGCTGGTGGTGAAAGCAGGCGGCGGTGAAAAGGACAAAAGGCCCCAGCTACCAGTAATTCAGAAATTTATTATGGAAGAAATTGACAGATATGGGCAGATCTCCAAAGATATGGCAGATGACAGAAATCCCCAGTGGGGAGTTCTGGACGGGATATTTTTGAAATTTGGACTTAAAATATCTTAATTTTCAGCTTGTAAAAATAGCTTCCAGAGCGTGTTTGAAAAATACTTTCTGCAGTTATCGGAAATGATTTTTCAGACACGCTCTAAGTTGTTTATAAAGGAATGTACAGGAACAAATCAAAAGCCCCGTCCACAATGTTCCATTCCATCCGTCCATGATATCTTTCCACGATTTCCCGGATACTCCGCAGTCCGTATCCGTGATTGGCAGCATCTTCTTTTGAGGTAGGCAGGATACAGCCGGATTTCCCGGAAATCTCCGGATTTTGCGGGGTGTCTGGAACCGGATTGCGGACTTCCAGGCAGAACAGTCCCTTCTGGGCCCTGCTTTTAAGAATAATTGTACGTGCCGGTTTATCAAGTTTCATGCAGGCTTCCATGGCATTGTCCAGAGCGTTGGCATAGAGGGCGCAGATATCGGTTTTGTGGAAGGGCAGACCGGAGGGAATATCCACAGACATTTCCATACGGATGCCGCACCTGTCCATGGCAGTTTTTTTAACGGACAATACGGCATTGACAGTGGCATCCCCACAGTAGGACAATGGCTGCATACTGTCGGTGAGACTGGACAGATTCCGGATATAGGATTCCTGCTGCTCCTTAGGCAGTGCGGCCAGCACCTGTATGTGGTTGGCAAGGTCATGCTTTAGCCGCCGCACTTCAAAGTGCTGCTGTTCCATGGCATTATAATATTTCCTGTTGATTTCCATGAACATACCCTGCTGCTCCAGCTTCTGCTGCCTGGCAAGTACCGTTACGCACCATAAAAGGCTTATGAAAGACAGCAGGGAGATGGAAAGCAGGGCTGGATATTCAGTGGGCAGAGGGGATTTTATATCATGCAGCGTAGTGATGCCCAGAGTAATGCCAAGGGGCGGTATGGTAAGCAGAAAGAGCAGCCGCCACAAATTGTCGGGAAGGGCGTAATCTTTATCCGGCGCAAATTTTCTGATTCCCATATAGAGAAACAGGGAGAGAGGAATATTTGTTATAACGGACAAAAAAGCGCGGCATGATACAAATGCCAACTCGCCCGCGGAGGGACCCGAATGCCAGTAGTATAAAGGCTGCAGCAGGTAATTATCCCGCAGGGCACTAAAAGAAAAGATAGTACTGGCATACATGGAGCCAACTGCGATTTTTTTCCATATGCTTCCCTCACAGCTTACAAGAATGAACAGGAGGAAGCAGGGAAACATTGCCAGTATATTGAAGGCATCGCCGATAAAAATGACAACATTGCCAAGCAGCCAGCAGCCAAGAAACATCAGCAGCCGTTTCCAACGCCGGGGACTTATTTTTATCAGATATTCAAGCGCATGCATAGTTAACCATGTGCATGGGAGGGAAAAAAGCAGTTGGAAGGTAAATGCGCTCATTCAAAACCTCCTCCCATCATAAATCTGGCAATTCTGCCCATGGCAGATTCCCGGTATTTTCTGCTGCACGGAAGCTGGGCGCCGCCTAAGGTGAGGGTTTCGCTGCCGATGTAATCGACCTGGGCAGGGTTGATAAGATAACGCTGGTGAATTCTTATAAAGCGCGGGGCAAGCTGCGCTTCCACTTCATCCAGTTTTGCATAAAAAGGATATTCGCCGTGTCCGGCAACCAGAATAACCTGCCGTCTGTCAGAGTAGAAATACAGGATATCGCACAGCCGGAAACGCCATGTGCCGTTAATGTTTTTCAGAAGGAAAGTCTGTGATTTCTCTTTTTCCAGTTTTGTGCGGACGCGCGCAAGGAGTTCCCGGAGTTTCTGGGAAGAGACGGGTTTTAAAATATAATCCAGCGCGCCCACCTGGTATCCGTCGAAAACATAGTCTGTATACCCGGTGACGAACACAATCATGATTTGTGAATCGGACTGCCGGATTCTTGCGGCGGTTTCCATGCCGCTTAAGCCGTCCATTTCCACATCCAGAAAAAGAAGATCAACCTCCCCCGGATGCTTTTTGATCCATGAAACGGCGAGGGTGCCGGAAGAAAATTCGTATACGATTTCCTCAGTGCCCTCAATCAGTATCTTTTCCAATTCTATATGAAGCACGTCTCTTGCCTTTGCTTCATCATCGCACAGAGCAATACGCAGCATAGTGGTTCCGCCTTTCTTTTTAGAGCATTTTTCAAACACGCTCTGGTACTGGTTTCTTATAGTGTACCATATTTTCTTTCTTATAGTTTTCCATTTCCATATCAAACTTTACATGGGAGGTATCCAAACTTTACATTTTTCACATCCGGCCTGCAAAGTTTACAATGACGCTGTCAGATTTTACACCCCATCCGGTAGCTTTTTCATTCTGTGATATATTTTTACTAAAGTATTTTTCGTTGTTGTTCAGATATAAATGTCGTCCAGTCAAGATGCGGCAGTCCCCAAAGAATGGCATGCCCCGGATTCTGGATGAGAGAAGAAAGGCAGGAAGAATGATGTTGTATGTAAAGAATCTTTATAAGTCTTATCAGGTGGGAAAAGTCAAATATCCGGTGCTGAAAGGGATTGATTTTCATGTGGCGCAGGGAGAATTTGTGGCGGTCATGGGGCCTTCCGGTTCCGGTAAAACGACCCTTTTAAACTGTATCTCCTGTTACATTCCTTTCGATGGGGGAAGCATTATGGTGGGCGGCGTTAAGCTTGCCGGGCAGGATGAAGAAACACTGGCGAAAATCAGGAACACAAAGCTGGGATTTGTGTTTCAGGATTTTATGCTTTTAGACGGCCTTAGTATTCGTGAAAATATTCTTGTGCCCCGTATTGTACAGGGAGAAGTGGGAAGGGATGCGGAGCAGCTTGCAGAGCGGCTTGCGGATATGTTTGGCATAGGGCATATCATGGATAAGTATCCGGCGGATGTTTCCGGGGGAGAAAAGCAAAGGGCGGCTGTAGCCCGCAGTCTGATCAACAGTCCCATGGTCATTCTTGCGGATGAACCTACGGGAAATCTGGATTCCAAGTCAAGCCGCATTGTGATTGAAACGTTCATTGAAGCAAAGGAAAAAATGGAGGCGACAATCTTTATGGTGACTCATGACAGCTTTGCGGCGTCCTTCTGTGACCGGGTTATCCTGTTGAAAGACGGCACGATTTACCGTCAGGTTGAAAAGGAAGGCAGTCAGAGGGAGTTTCAGGATAAACTGCTTGACGCCATCAGAGAGATGAGCGCTTAGAGAGAATGGGGCTGGAGGTGATTTAGATGACAGAAATGCTGAATATGAAAGAAATGGAACGGAAACTGCAAAAGGCGGACAGAAAACATTCGCGGCTGTATCTGATCTGCAACTTTATTGCGCTTACGATTATTTCCGCCTTTTCTGCGCTGATGTGCTCAAGGACGGTGCAGACGGTTTTTCCGGAAGGGGGCGACAGCCGGAAACAGATGTATGCAATTTTTGTGATGACGCTGGCAGGCTGTGTTGTTTTTACAGTTTATGCGGTGGGGCTTTTTTTCCGGCATAAATCCAGGCAGTTGGGCGTTCTGATGGCAATTGGGGCTTCCCGGAGAATGCTTCTTCCCGGCCTGTTCCGGGAGGTTTTTTTCTTAAGCAGCTTCTCCGCAGCGGCGGGGATTCTGGCAGGGTTTCCTTTTGTAGGGATAATATGGGGGCTGTTCCGTCTGCTGCTGGTGGACAGTTCGGAGATGGTTCTTTCACTGGATTTCAGGTGTCTGTTTATTTCAGGTGCATTTTTCCTGCTGGTAGTAGGAAGCGCCTGCCTCACGGCATGGCGTTATCTGAAAAAGACAAACATCATGGATGTAATCCGCGAGGAGCACATCAATGAGCCGGTAAGGGAATTAGGCAGATGGTGCGGCCCGGCAGGCTTTTTGCTTATTCTGGCCGGAGGTGTAATGGGATATTATGCGCCTTTAATGTGGATGACAATATTCAGCGCCTATCCGCCGTTCTGGCTGTCTGTTCTGTATGTACCGGTATTTGTGGGGCTTTATATGGTGATGCTCCACACGGTGGTTCATGGATGGAAAATACAGAAGAAAAACCGTTACAAAAATATTATTTCCCGGGGAATGATGAAATTTCAGGGGAGACAGACCGTCAATAATATGCTTGTCATTACACTTTTAATCGCAGGCGCTGCGTTTGCCATATTTTATCTGCCTGTAGGAAGTCTGTCGTCCCTTCTTGGCTACAGGGCTTATACCTGCGACTATTTTTACCAGTACCGGGCGGACCAGAAGATTCCCGGAAAGGAAGCGGTCGTGGAACTGGCGGAGCAGTACCATTTATCACTGAAAGACTGGAGCGAGGCTGAGTATATCACCCTGGGAGCAGGGGGAGAGGGAGATGTTTCTGACAAAGACGGACATTTCCATATGGAATACGAGGTGCTGCAGAGGGAAGTAAGAGTAATTTCAGAGGACGCCTGGTATACGCTGACGGGGCAGCAGGCAGAGGTCCTGCCGGGGACTTACTGGTATATTACAAATGCCCAGGAAACAAATATTTATACGTATGAAGATGCAAAAGATTTGACCAATATGGTAACGAGGAGCCGTATTGACACAGAATTTGCAGGGTACCTGCACTATGATCTGATGGTGGATGAAATCGGGTATTTCGTGCTGGATAACGAGGAGTACAAAATGATGGCCCAGGGGCTGACCGATGACTGGCGGGGGCGTATCGTGCAGTTTAATGCTGACGGAAAGGATTCCTATCCTTTTGCCAGTGCGTTTTACCGCCTGTTTGTTAATTCCTTTGATGAAAGCTGTGAGCAGTCGTGCACCTATGACCGGGTGGTGAAAATCAGGGAAAATGAAAGGGGTAAAACTTATTGGATGGATACGGAACGTGGGGATAAATATAAAATCAGTTTTGACCAGACAGACTCCATGGCATTTAAGATGTGGTGGGTCTACAGACCCAGCTTCCGCATTCTTCTCATAAATGATTACCTGCGGATGACGGGAGTTTTGTATATGATGTTCCTTTTTGTATTCATCGTCTGCCTTACAACTGCACTGGTAATATGTAACACCCGGTGCCGGACCATTGCGTTAAATAACCGTTATGTTTTTGACGACTTAAAGAAACTTGGAGCACCCCCCGCTTTTCTCGCAAGAGAAGTCGGCAGACAGTGCAGCGGCGTGTTCGTAACCCCGTCCCTGGTGGGAATGATTACCATATATCTTCTGTTTTCCGGTATTTTGTATGCAAATGACGGCAGGATCACGTCCTATGAAGTGATTGCCCTTGGGGTATGCCTGGGGATACTGGTTTTGGTGGGAGTAGTGGTATATTTTGTGTACCGCAGTACAGTGAAGACGATAAGGAGACAGTTGGCAGCATTCAGTTCATAAGAACATGTAAATTTGGTCAGAAGGGAAGCCGTATATATGACGTACAGGGAGGGAAAACGATTCATTCATATTCCCCCCCCCTGTATTTTTGTCTCAAAAAGCGCGGCGTTTATTCCTTCATGCCCTCACTTTCAAAGAACTGTGCAACCGTCATACATTTTGGATGTTCCATTTCCTTTACCGGGTTTCGTTCAGGTAAAGCTGTACCCGGTTCTGTATGACGGATGCCACATCCTCGGCGCTCTTTTGTCCGTTAAAGTATCCCGATGCTTCCTCCAGAATGATGACTAATATCTCCTGGTCCATAACTTCACCGTTTTGGGCTGTTTCAATCATTTCCCGTACCTGATCCACCTGCTCCTTTGTGGCGGCATAAACGTCTACGGAAAAATCCTCGCCTCCCATGGAACTTGCCCAGGTGGATTTAGGTATCTCCTTCTGACCGCCGTTTTCGTCTTTCATATATTGCGGCTTCATACTTTTTTCAAATTCTTTTTCGAGAGCGGATTTCAGTATGGGAAAACCGCCGTTAGGGGAGCTGACATTTTCCTGCCGCTCCTTTGTCACATTAAAGCGGATAAATTCCCATACCCCTTCTTTATTTTCGCTGCTGGTGCTCATGGCCGCGGTGGTTCCATTGGAACGGAAAGTCATGCCGCTTTTCCCAAAAGTCGGATAACCAATCAGGGTTACCGGGCCTCCAAACATGTACTCATACATCTGATACTGGGAAACGGAAGTGATAACATTGCGGTTCAGCAGTGTTCTTCCGGTCCTTAAATCGTCCAGGGTAGACTCTTCGCCTGTCTCATTGGGGAAACGGTTGGCAAATTCCAGGATTTTCTTAAATTCTTCTCCTGTAAAGCTGCATTGGCCGGTTTCCTTGTCTACAAATAAACTTTGGTTCATAGTACACATAATCCGCAAAATGCCTGACTTGTCCTCGCCGGACAGAAGCGTTACACTTTTTTCCCGGGACGAGAGCAATTCCATCACATCTTCCACGGTCCAGGTCTTGCTGTCTCCGATTTCAGAGGTTTTTCCTATCAGCACATCCACCCCGTAATGGGACATGATTGCATATAGCTTTCCGTCCCGCTCATAAGCCTTTAAGGCGTTCTCCATATAATCTTCCCTGTTTATGGTTTCATCCCCGTCAAGGAAAGGGGTCAGATCCTCGACGGCGCCTATTGATATCAGTGTTTCCAGAGACATGGGGCAGTAAGTCAGGTCTATGATATCCGGGAACTGACCGCTTTCCAGTTCTTTGGAAAAAAGCGCCGCTTTCTCATCAATGTCCATGGAGGCGTCCCCGTATTCCTTTATCATAATACGGTATTTCTGGCTTTGTCTGTTAAACGCCGTAATATCCCTTTCAGCAAAAAAGGAAGGATAATAGGTTCCATAAGTCAGTATGATTTTTTCCGGTACTTCTGATTTTTTCTTCTGTGTAAGGATTATCAGTTCTGTCCCTCCGTTTTCGCTCATAAAATCCTGGGTCAGAGCCGCAATCCTTCCGTCAGACAGTAAAGCGACGGAAGTAAGATTGGTGGAGTTCACGTCATAATCTGTCCAGCGCAGGATTTCATCCGGCTTTTCATCTGACAGATCACAGGACAGAAGGACGCCATTTTGCGTATACAGCAAATCCGTATCTCCGCCCCCCTGATAGGTTCCATAGTCAAATGTTATAGGACTGTTTACGGGTTTTAATTCCCGCTCCCCGGGAATAACCTGGCTTATCACAAAAAAGCCGCGGCTATCAAAATATGACGCCCCTATTTTGCCATCCTTCATCCGAAAAAGGTTGTGTATGTACTGTCCCAGGCTGAACTGGCTGTACAGGGTGCCGTCCGGTTTTATGACATATATGTCCTCTCCGGTGCAGACGTAATAATTTTCATCGTTATCCATCAAAACGTCTGAAATGTAAAGGGAAGGCTGCTGGGGAAAAATCCCGCTGGCATCCAGAGACTGCAGTTCTTTTCCATCGGCGGCCAGTCTTTTTATAAGTATCTTTTCGATTTCTGAGTTTTCCGCATCCTTATAGCCTATTACGCCGGCAAGCAGGCCGCCGTCCCCATCCCCGTCCAGACTGGTGATATACTGGTATTCCCCCAGTTCTACCGGAACTTCTGTGCTCTCCCGGGTGTCCATATCCATGGAAAAAAGCTTTGCCTGGGAGTCTTCATATTGCAGATAAAAGACATTCTGGTCGTTTCCGATTACCGTCTCGCCAATTTGGCCGCTGGCGTTTCCAAGGGTCTGGTATTCCGCCACATAAACATACCCGTCCTCCTGGCCGCTGGTCTCCTTTGGCGTTTCCGATGTCCGCTTTCCGCAGCCGCCCAAAACAAACGCCGCTGCAAATGCCATAATAGTGCATAATACGTGCTTTCTTTTCATTTTTCCCTCCAATTCCATATTACATTAATAAATATAGGAAAACTTTATCACAATCTCTAATGCGGCACAAGAATATATAACATATATTCTTGTGCCGGCTTATTAAAATAGTAACAGTTCAGCCTTTCGGCTTCTCTGTTACGGAATCTGCCCATTCCAAGTTGCCTGCGGCGAGGGGCAGATTCCCTCTTGGCTATATTTACACGTTCTCACGGACTTTGCAGTAAATGCAAAGTCCTGGGCTGAACTGTTACTTAAAATAATGGACAGTACGCTTTGCGAACCGTCCTTATGTTAAAAAATGTGGCTGCCGGATAAAACCGACAGCCAGACTGTTATTCATTCAAAAGATGTTGTACGGCGCTCCATTCAATGACCGGTACATTTTTCTGGGCGGAAGAGGATGTCTTTTTCACCTTGCTTCCCACTTTAATTATGTTCACAATAAGGATTATTACTGCTGCTGCAAAAAAGAAAGCGGCCACAATAATAGCAATGGCCAGATTGTTATCCATACCTGAGAAGAAGTAGCATCCTGCAGCAAGGATGATGCCAAGGAATATACAGACGATTGGCGTGCTGAACATATCTTTTTTTAATCCGCTGACTGCCCATGACTGCGGCTTGTGGCAGAAAGGACACTCATCTTTGAATTCACTGGAATAAATCTGCTTTTCCGTAGCGTTCTGATAAGTCTCCTTTATCTTCTTTACAAGGTTTGCATGGGCTTTCTGGTTTAATTTCTCCTGTCTGTCATAGCTGATTTCCTTGAAATTACTGTTAAACTCAGCTGTCGGCCCCTGGATGGCAGCCCTAAGCGGACCGACTTCTTTCAGACATTGTTCGCATCTAAAAGAATATGGCACATCAATGCTTTCCGTTTTCGTGTGTTTGTAATAAGTACCCATTTTCTGTTCCCTCCTGATTCGGTTTCTCCCCTGCTTTTCATTATCTCATTATGGCTTATAAAATCAAGTACAAAAATAGATACAATCAGTGCAGGAAGGCGCACGGGCCGGGGGGCAGGATGGCATGGAAACACAGCCTTTCATATACAAAATATAATACACTTTTTCATATGCAGTCATGCATAAAATAGGTATAATTGGTTAAAAATAAACAGTTTTTAACCAATTCTTCAATGACAAACCCCTAAAGCCGTGGTATTCTAATAATAAAACCGTAAATGGTAGGGAAGGCAGGGGGCTGTCATGTTATTTCTGATTGATTATGAAAACGTAGGCATTGCAGGCATGAAGGGCTGTGATTATCTGGACAGGCAGGATTATGTCGTTATTTTTTACAGCGAATCCAGCAAGCATATGGAGCAGAGGGCATTGGAGAATATTACAGCTTCCGGATGCGTCTTCGAGATATGTAAACTGTGCAAACCGGGGAAAAATGCGCTTGATTTCTACATTGCGTCAAAACTTGGAGAATTGACCGGTGCAGGACAGGAAGGAACCGCCGTCATAGTCAGCAATGACAGCGGGTTCCAGGCAGTCCGGGATTATTGGGAGAAGCGGGCTGCCCACAGAAGGAGGGTGTTAGTGTCACCGTGTATTGAGGACGGCATTGTGAGCGGCAATGAAAACAATGCGCGCACCGGGGAGTTGAGGCGTCTGCGCCAGAAACTTGGCATCAGCGCTTATTATTCCGATTACAAAGAGGGGGAGCGTATAAGTGCGGTTTTGCAGAAGCTGTTTGCCGGCACAGAATATGAGAGCAGGATAGAAGAAATACAGGGCATGATTGAGGGAAAAGAAAAAAGCGCAAAAATAATCTATCTAAGCAGCCTGCATCTGTTTGGCAGAAAAGGGGGACTGGAAGTCTATAACAGGATTAAGTCCAGCAGTGAACTGCAAAAGGCAAAGGGGATATGAGACAGATGCATTCAGGTATTTTTTATACTACCTGAATGCATTTTTTGTATCTGGACTGGTTATTTTTGTGATAACAGGGTTGGAGCGTGCTGTGTGATATATGTTTCAAGGGTGCTGCGGTCTACAAGGGCGGAAACGACACCCTGGCGTGATATGCAGAATCCGGCAGCATAAGAAGCTATACGGATAGCGCTGTACACAGAGTATCCTTCCGTCAGATAAGAAGCCAGGGCGCTTATAAAGGCATCGGCGCCGCCGGTAGTGTCAATGGAAGCAAAGTTCTCCGCCGGGAAAAAGAGGGATTCTTTTTCATTTTTAAGATAGCATCCCATATGGCCTAACGTGATGATAACTGTTGCAGCTCCTTTACCGAAAAAATATTCCGCCTGTTCTTCGGTTGAAGTTTCATGGGGGCAAAGGGCTGCGGCTTCCTTTTGGTTTGGGATGAAAATATCTGTCAGAGACAGAAGTTCATCAGGAACAGCCTGTAAAACGGCAGGTTTTAAAATGACTTTTACATCGCAGGCGTGCGCAATTTTTGCGGCTTCCATAACAGCATCCAGGGGAATTTCGGTTGAGAGAAGGCAGAATCCTGCGTTGGCAAAAAGATGCCGCTGCTTCTGAATGTCTTCCGGCATAAGATTCTGGTTTGCCCCGGAAAGAACCGTGATAGTGCTCTCCCCATCTTCCCCTGTATAGATATATGCTTTTCCGGTAGGCATATTTATATCTCTGTAAATTCCGTGGGCAGTGACATGTTCCTTTTCCAGTGTATTCAGAATCAGGCTTGAGTCAAAATCGTTGCCAAGCTTTCCAATCAAAGCCACTTCGCGTCCAAGCTTTGCTACCCCCACTGACTGGTTAACGCCTTTGCCGCCTACGGAAATTACAGAAGTAAGGATTTCCGTGGTTTTACCAGCCTGGGGAAGGCGGTTGACAATAAAAGTAAGGTCCATATTGATACTGCCTGCAACTACCAGCTTTTTCAGGCGCAGAGAGGATGGGACCCAGATGCTTTTTTTGTGTGTCAGGGCACAGTCTGGCGTAAAAAGAGGCGGAGCGCTGTTTTGGACAGACTTTTCGCATTTTTCAATCAGCGCTTTGCAGACATGGCATCCAAATGCATAATAAGGAATCGGCATACAGGAAATATAAGGATACTCTGCGCTCTGTTCTGAATTGCTCAGGCTGGCTAAGGACAGGGAAGAGGGAACATAATAGTGCAGATGCTCTAACTGTTCATACAGCATGAGCGCGTCAGAATAGTGGGCGCTTATGATGCCGGTCAGCCTTTGTGCAATAATAGAAGTATAGCAGTTTTCTACCGGCGCATATAAAACCTGCTGTTCCTCAAATGTAATTTTATTATCATATAAACATTTCTGAAAACCATCCAAAATCATGGAAGAGAGGGAATCATCTTTTCTGAGCAGACAGGTAATATGTGTGTGCTTGTGACTGATTAATTCCTGCGTAAGATCGTAACCGGCTTTTCTGAAATCAATTGCATAAGATGGAAAGCCCTCTGGAGCATTTAAATAGCAGATAGGAATATTTTGTTTTGTAAAAAAATGCTCATATTCTATACTTTGTTCCCCGACAGGTTCCCAAATTACCCCATCAACACGACTGTTGCAAAGGGCTGTGATATGTTTCAGTTCCTGTGGCAGAGAATTTTCACTGTTAAAAAGAAGAAGCTGGTATCCATATTTCTGTGCGGTTTCCAGAATACCGCCTATCATCATACTGGAAGAGCAGAAGGATTTCACCAGCAGGCCAATCAGAAATTTTCTTGGGGCTGTAATATTTTTGATTGTGCTGTAAGGTTCATAATGGTGTTCTTTTGCAATTTTCAGAACACGGCTGCGGGTGGCCGGGTTAATATTTCCATCTTTGCCATTCATGATTTTGGAAACAGTAGATACAGATACGCCGGCAAGTGCAGCAATTTCTTTGATCGTCATAAAAGCTCCTTTGTTTTTATTTCCGCGGGCAACGGGCGGATATGCTGGCATGTCCATCTGGCGGCTGCCGCAAGGGTCAAAGTCCCCGCAGCTTGCTGTGGGGGCTTTGACTTATTATGTAACATAAAAAAAAATATGTCAATAACCCGGATGACTCAAATGTGCATTATGCATAATTTGCGGCCTGTATTATTGTATATATTTGGCAGTATATAAAAGGATTGACAAAAAATACACTTAGATGTATCATTATTGCATAGGAAAATTGTTTAGGAAAATAGTTTCGTTAATAAAAAGGGAGAGGAGGATACATATTAATCACAAGAAGCGTGTGGCTTATCAAAAAAAATTATTTTGCAACTGGAAGATTTTTTACAAACAACAAACCGGGAGGGCGGAAAGATGAAAAGACGTGGAACTTTATTTGGGGCGGCGGTTATTATGGCTGTAGCATTAATATCAGGGTGTGCACAGAAGGAAACAAGTGAAAAAGAAACATTGAGCGTTGTTCTTTATGCAAATGGCAGCTTTGGCGATAATGCTTATTTTGACGGAAATAAAGAAGGTGTTCTCAGGGCGGAAAAGGAGCTTGGCATTAAAGCAAAACTGATAGAGGGCGGCTCTGACCAGGCGGATTACCAGCCGGCCATAGAGGCGCTGGCTGTAAGCGGCGAATATGACATTATTGTTACGCTGACAGGAAAAACAAGCGATATCGTTCTGGAACTGGCAGACAAATATCCCGAACAGGACTTTTTTGTAATGGACACTACCATGACAGAAGTAAGACCAAATATATTCAATTCAATGTATAACCAGTGTGAAGGCTCTTTTCTGGCAGGGGCATTTGCAGCGCTGGTGACTGCCAATACGGAACTGGAGGGTACAAATCCCGAGAAGGTGATTGGCTTTATCGGGGTAATGGATTCGCCCACGATAAATGACTTTTACGACGGATATGAACAGGGCGCACATTATGTAGACAGTGAGATTGAAGTCCTGAAATCCTATGTGGGGGATGCGGTTAATGCGCCGAAAGCGAAAGAACTTGCCATGGCCATGTATAATTCCCAAAATGCAGATATCATATTTAATGTAGGGGCAAGCGCCGGACTGGGAACCCTGGAAGCCGGGAATGAAGCAGGAAAATATACAATCGGCGTTGACGTCAATCAAAACAGCCTGTATCCGGGAAGCGTGCTGACCTCTATGCTGAAAACCAGCGGAACTGGAATTTATAATGCAATTGAGATGTATCAAAAAGGCGAACTTGAAATGGGAACCTCCCAATTATGGGGAATTAAGGAGAACTGCATCAGCCTTGCCACAGATGAATTGTATGAAGAACATGTTCCCGATTCTATAAAGGAAGAAATGAAAAAGATTACGGAAGCTTTGGTTAACGGTGAGATAGAAGTTAAATCTGAACTGTATTAACAGGACAGGCACCCTCCGGCATCTGGAGGGTGCCTGACTCGTAAGGGAGGAAATATGGATACGGATATTCAAAATGTTATTGAAATGAAAGATATGTATAAAATATATCCAAATGGCACGGTAGCTAACAGCGGAGTTAATTTTTGCGTCAAAAAGGGAGAAATCCACGCGCTGGTAGGTGAAAACGGGGCTGGAAAAACAACGTTGATGAAAGTGCTGTTCGGTCTGGAGGAAAAAACAAAAGGGGCGGTTTATATTTCGGGAAAAGAAGTGAATTTCAAAAGCCCCAAAGAAGCCATAGCAAATGGTATGGGGATGGTACATCAGGAGTTTATGCTGGTTCCGTCCTATACAGTGGCGCAGAACATTGCCCTTGGAAATGAAAAAACAAAAAAGATTTTCTGTGACCGGAAGTCGGAAAAGGAGCAGATGGAAAAAATTTCAAAACAATTTGGTCTGGCAGCAGACTTTGATGAACCGGTTTACCGTTTGTCTGTAGGGGCAAAGCAGCGGATTGAAATTTTGAAGGTGCTCTACAACAATGCGAAAATTATTATACTGGATGAGCCGACGGCAGTATTAACGCCCCAGGAAACAGAAGAATTATTCTGCTCGCTGCGCCTGATGGTGAAGGACGGCTATACGATAGTATTGATTACCCATAAAATAAAGGAAGTAATGGACATTTCGGATTCTGTTACAGTGCTTCGGAACGGGCAGACAATTAAAACGCTGAAAACAGGCGAAACCAATCCGGATGAGATAACGCGGTTGATGATAGGGCGTCAGCTAAAACCCAAGAGGGAACGTGTGGAATGTAAAGATGGGAAAACCATTTTCGAGGTCAGTCATCTGAATGTAATGGACAGAAGAGGTGCGCTGAAGGTCAGGGATATGTCTTTTGCCATTAAGGCAGGGGAAATATTCGGAATTGCCGGAGTGGAAGGAAACGGGCAGTCAGAACTGATCGATGCGATTATCGGTTTTTTGAAACCTTCATCGGGCAGGATATTTTATAACGGAAAAGATATTACGGGCATCAGTACATCTGATTTCAGAAAAGAATCCATAGGATATATTCCTGATGACAGGAATTTACGGGGCTCAAGTCTTACCCAGTCTGTTGCTGAAAATTTTATCATATGTTCCCATAACAGCGGAAAGTTTAATAAGGGGCCTTATCTGAACTGGAAGGAGGTCAGAAAAGACGCAAGAGATTTAATTGCTGAGTATGAAATAAAGGCGGACAGTGAAACAGCTTTAGTGGGATCCATGTCCGGGGGGAATGTCCAGAAGGTCATTGTGGCACGGGAAATCAGTAAGAAACCGAATCTGCTGATAGCCTGCCAGCCTACGCGGGGAGTGGATATCTCATCGATTGAGTATATTCATAATAAGATTATTGAGCAGCGAAACGAAGGAACTGCCGTTCTGCTGATTTCAGCAGAACTTACAGAAATTATGGGATTAAGCGATAAAATCGGAATGCTTTACAATGGGGAACTGGTGGCGGTTCGCGATAACGATGATTCGGTTACGGAAAATGAGATCGGGAAATATATATTGAATGGGCGACAGAACCCGAGTGGGACGGAGGAATAGGATGAAGCAGAAATTAAAGAATACAAACATATTATCGACTGTATTATCTATTGTTATCGCCGTATTGCTGGGCTGCCTTTTGATTTTACTGGTTTCGGATGAACCCTTGTCTGCTATAAAGAGCCTTCTTGTTCTGCCCCTGTCCAACACCTTTTATATGAATAACATTATCAATAAAGTAACACCGCTCATATTAGTTGGACTTTCGGCATCTGTGGCATTCAGGACGGGACTTTTTAATATGGGGGTGCAGGGGCAGTTCTATATAGGCGCATTTATGACAGCGATTGCGGGAAATTATTTGACCGGCCTGCCAAAGGGGCTGCATATAGCCGTAGTTTTCCTGGCAGCAGTATGCGGCGGCGTTATTTATGCAACTGTGGCGGGAGCGCTGAAGGCTTATTTTAATATCAATGAAGTAGTTACAACGCTGATGCTGAATTATATAGCCACCCTTGTGACATCGGGAATGACCAATTCCTATTTCAGGGATCCTGACAGCGGCGGCGTTATCAGGATGCGCTATATACCGGAATATCTGGAATTTAAAGAAATATCTTCGCTGATTACTGCCCATGCAGGAATCCTGATTGCACTGGCAATGGTTGTTCTGGTTTATTTTTTAATGAAACACAGTGTTTTGGGTTATCGCATGGAAACAGTAGGACAGAATAAGGTTTTCGCCCAGTATGGGGGGTTAAACATTAAGCTTATTACCATTTTCTGCTTTGCGGTCAGCGGCGGTCTGTCCGGGCTGGCAGGCTCTGTGGAAGTGCTTGGAATACACAGGTCATTTTTTGATGATTTTGCAAGCGGAATGGGCGGGGACGGGCTTATCATTGCACTGCTTGCCTCGAACCATCCTGCCGGGGTTCTGCTGATTAGTTTCTTTTTTGCTTATTTGAAAGTCGGCGGGCAGATTATGCAGCAGAATACAGATGTGTCACGGGAACTGGTGCTTATCATACAGGTTATTATGATTATGCTGATTTCATCAAGAATGCTGACTCCTTATCTGAATAAAAGAAAATTTGCAAAGGAGGTTAAAAAGAATGGCTAGTTTCTTTTTCCAACAAATATTAAACTTATCAGTTTTTGCTATTGTGTTTAAGCTGGTTGCCCCTGTGATCTTAGCGGCAATAGGAGGGTTGTTCTGCGGAAAAGTGGGTGTGATGAATATAGGGCTTGAAGGCGCTATGCTGGTGTCGGCATTTTTCTCCATTGTAGTAAATGCCATGTCGGGAAGCTGGATTCTCGGAATACTGGCAGGGTGCGCGGCAAGTATATTCCTCTGTCTGATGCTGGCTTTTTTTACATTCAAATATAAAGCCCATCATATTGTGACTGGTTTTGCCATTAATACCTTTGCATCTGCAATGACAATCTTTTTATTACAGACATTTTTTGGTTCGTCAGGTTCTTACCAGCCTGAGAAAGTTGCGATGATACCGGTGGTGAACATTCCGGTTATCGAAAATATACCTGTACTTTCTGTAATCAGCGGACACAGTCTGATTGTCTGGATGGCCTTTTTCAGCGTAGTCCTGTGCAGTCTTATTTTCTATAAGACGCCTTATGGGGCACATCTGATTGCTGTTGGAGAAAATGTGCAGGCAGCCAGAAGCGTAGGTATTGATGAAATGAAAATCAAATATTCGGCTTTTGTGATCTGTGGGATTTTGTGCGGAATAGGAGGGGCATTTCTTTCTACAGGCGCGACCAGTATGTTTGTAAGGGATATGACGGCAGGAAACGGATTTATAGCGCTGGCGGTTATCAGTCTTGGGAATGCAAGGCCGTACGGGGTTCTGCGCGGCGGTCTGATTTTTGGGTTTGCCAACGCCATTGCTATTTTAATTGAGACTTATCCGGGATTGTCGGTTCCCAGCCAGTTCATCCAGGCAATTCCCTATGCTGTGACGATATTGATGCTGACAGTCCATATGCTGCAAAACAGTAGAAGAATGCTTGCGCCGGCAAAAGGATAGATGATACAGAAATAATTGACACAAACCAGAAGAAAGGACAGTTATGATGGAAAAAATGGATATAAAGGAAAAAATGATATATGATGGCGATCCCGGACATGACGATGTGATGGCGATATTACTTGCGGCGGGAAGCCCAGGGATAGATTTGCTGGGAGTGACGACAGTTGCCGGAAATGCCCCTTTGGAAATGACTACAAGAAACGCACTGATTACGATGGATATAATTGGAGCAGACATTCCGGTAGCGGCTGGCTGCAGAGGCCCTTTGGTGAGACCCCTTTATACAGCGCCTTTTGTACATGGCAAGTCGGGACTTGACGGAGCGAAGCTGTTTGAACCCAAAAGAAAACCGGTTGAAAAGCATGCATGTGATTTTCTGATTGATACATTGATGGAATCGGATGGAGACATTTCGATTGTTGCCGCCGGGCCTTTGACCAATGTTGCCCTTGCGCTTAGAAGAGAGCCTGCAATTGAAGAAAAGATAAAGCAGCTTGTCATTATGGGAGGCGGAAGGTTTGGGAATATTACGCCCGCAGCAGAATTTAATATCTGGAGTGACGCGGAAGCGGCGCGTATTGTATTTGAAAGTGGAATTCCAAAGGTAATGTGCGGACTTGATTTAACCTATCAGGCAGTTGCCACCCCGGAAATAATGAAAAGAATCCAGGAGATCCATTCTCCGGTGAGCGAGTTTGTCAATGACTTTATGAGCTTTTATAATGCAAATTCAAAACGGGCAGGAAAAAACGGAGCTCCGGTAAATGATGCATGTTGTGTTGCGTATCTGATTGACCATAAGGTTTTCACAACCAGACATCTACGGGTGGACATTGAGACAAAGGGTGAGTTTACCTATGGAATGACCTGCATTGATTTTTTCCGCATGAATTCAGGAAAAGAGCTGCAGGAGCCTAATGTATATGTAGGGGACAAACTGGACTTTGACCTGTTTTGGGATATGATGATTTCAGCAATTGCAGGTTTGGGACAGAAGGGGGGAACAAGGTATGACAGAAGCAGGGGAAATTAGAATTGCAGTAGTGGGAAGTCTGAACATGGACTACTCTGTGGTACTGAAAAAAAGGCCGGCGGTAGGGGAAACGGTTCTGGCGGATGACATATTGATTACGCCGGGAGGAAAAGGAGCCAATCAGGCTTATGCCGCAGGAAGAACCGGGGGAAGCGTCCAGATGATTGGCAGAGTGGGAAGCGATGCCAATGCAGAGATTGTAAAAAACACACTGGAAGGACAAAATATAAATACGGAAGGAATCCGTGAAGACAAAGAAAATCCCACAGGAATTGCCATAATTGCCTTGGACAGTCAGGCCCAGAACAGCATTATTGTCTGTCCGGGCGCAAATCAAAAGGTAAAGGGAAATGAGATAATTGAATCCCTTGATAAACTGGCAAATCTTAAGATTATTATGTTACAGCTTGAAATTCCCATGGAATGTGTGGTGCAGGCAATAAATTATGCCCAAAAGCGAAATATCATGACATTTCTGGATCCTGCGCCGGTGCCGCCGGAAGGTTTGCCGGACAGTACATACAAAATGCTGGATTATATATCGCCCAATGCGATCGAGGCTGAAATGCTGTCAGGGATTGAAGTATCTGATATGGAAAGCGCCAGAAGTGCGGCCCGGTATTTTATGGGAAAGGGTGTTAAAAATGTAATCATTAAGCTGGGCGGACAGGGCGTTTATGCCACAGACGGAACAGCCGAAGTCATGATTCCGGCCATAGAGATGCCTGTTGCCGATACAACTGCGGCAGGAGATACTTTTGCCGGGGCTTTCTGTACAAGACTTGAAAAGGGAGACAGCTTCTTTGATGCAGTCCGTTATGCCAATTATGCAGGCGGATTATCCGTGACAAGGAAAGGGGCTCAAAAATCAATGCCTTCCGCAGAAGAAATTGAAAAATTTATTGGGCTTAATGAAAAGAAGGTGTAATAAAATCATGAATTCATATGAATTTCATTTAAATACTTTAAAGGGAAGCAGACTGTCCGTCCCGGCGAAGGAAGAGGCGGACAAAATGTGGATAGACCTGATTCCATGCCCGCAGCAGGGACATCAGCAGTTACGGCGCCAATGGCTTGGGGTGAGACTGCCATCTTCCGGTGCAGATGGATTAAGCGCAATCGGCGGGGCAGTTGCAAGCATGAAATCCATGGGATACATTGTTGACGAAGCTGAGTCCCTGATGGAATCAGGGCTGGAAGCGCTAAAGAAGGAAGACTGGAAAGAACTGCGTGTAATCACCAGTGAAATATTCCGGTGTCTGCGTGAAGCCCGTGAAGATGAAGGGCACAAGTACAGTAAGTTTGTCAAGATAGAAACCTGGGAAGGGTACTGCAGAGAGGTGAAAGGATGGATACCATGCAGGACAATTTCGGAGAAGGAATACATCAGAAAGACCAGGGCCGGGTGGTATGGACAGATGATCGGAGGTACGGCAGGCTCCCAACTGGAAGGGTATCATTATGATGAAATATCGCGTCATATTCTGGAGTTTAGAGATTATTTGCAGACGCCGTCCGTTTACAATGATGATATTACTTACGAAATTGCTTTTTTGGAAGCCTATAAAAAAAGAGGGAGAAATATTACCTCCATGGATATCGCCCATGAATGGCTTTCCCTGATTCCCATGGCGATGAGTGCAGAAGGGATTGCCATGGGGAATCTGAAGCAGGGTATTTATCCGCCGGAAAGCGGGAGGCAGGGCAATTATTACCGGGAATGGATTGGGGCACAGATGCGTGGAGCAATATGCGGGATGCTGGCTCCCGCAGATCCTTTTGAGGCGGCGCGTCTGGCATGGCTGGACGGACAGATATCCCATGCAAATAATGGCATAATAGGGGAGGTGTTCAGCGCTCTTCTGGTTTCCCTTGCTTATGTGGAACAGGATATAAAGGAAGTTTTGGAGAAGACAGTGACAATGCTGCCGGAGAAATCTGAATATTACAGTGTTATTACCAATACTATGGATATATGCAGGCGAAGCGGAGACTGGCGGGCCGCCTGGGAGATATGTCTTGAAGAATTGAAAGAATATACCTGGGTGCATGCCTACCCCAATGCGGCTGCTGAAGTGGTTGCAATCTGGTTTGGAAACAATGATTTTGAACAAATGCTTGAAATTATTTGTCTGGAGGGACATGATGCAGATTGTACGGCGGCACAATTATTAACGGCGGCAGCAGTTATCACTGGAATAGAAGCGGTTGCCCCAAAATGGACAGATCCTGTATCGGGGGAACTGGATACCTATCTTTATGGAAGAGAGAAAATCAGGATAGAAGATTTGACAGAGGAAACAACAGGGGCATATTTTAAATTCCAGAATATGGAAAAATAAGTATAAATGATGGTTTATAACCGGAGCCGGAAAGGGAATTGGAAATTAAGCAGTTGTGTGGTAGAATTGGGAAAGAAGGGAAAACATACGGCAAGAGGTTATTTACCATGAGGACAGGCAAAACAAAAGACATGACGATAGGGAATCCCATCCGTTTACTGCTGGCATTTTCCATGCCGCTGATGCTGGGGAATCTGTTCCAGCAGCTATATACTTTCGTGGATGCCCTTATCGTGGGACAATATGTAGGGGCTGACGCGCTGGCAGCGCTGGGGGCATCGGAATGGCTGACTTTCATTATGTTTGGCGTGATTTCGGGCATTACACAGGGCTGTTCGGTTGTGGCAGCCCGTTTTTTCGGGGAAAAGAAGATGGATTCCCTGAAAAAGGCCATTTATGGGGGCGGTTGTATTGCGGCGTTTGGAGCCGTTGTCTTTACTGTGGCAGGGCAGACGCTTGTCCGCCGGGGACTGGAATTACTGCGGACGCCGGAGGAAGTCTTAGGGCTGACAGAAATCTACCTGCGGATTTTGTATGGGGGAGTTCCGGTTACTTTTTTATATAACATAGCCGCCGCCATACTGCGGGCGCTTGGCAACAGCCAAAAACCCCTCCGTGCAATGATGATAGCGTCTCTCGGCAATATTGCATTTGATGTGCTTTTCGTGGTGAAGCTGGATATGGGAATTGGGGGAGCCGCCTGGGGCACTGTGCTGGCCCAGGTTCTGGCTTCGGCTTACTGTATCACCTCCATAAGAGAAATTGAAATATGCCGGATAAATAAAGAAGACAGGGTGATAGACAGGGATATTTTGTGGGAGCAGATCAAGATAGGAGTTCCCATGGGGATACAGAATATTATCACCGCCGCCGGGGGACTGGTAGTGCAGGCCACGGTCAATGGCTTCGGTTTCCTGTTTCTGACGGGATATGCCGCCGCCAACAAATTGTATGTGCTTCTGGAAACGGCAGCATCCTCTTACGGCCACGGTATCCTGACTTATACGGCCCAGAATAAGGGGCTTGGCAGTTATAAGAGGATAAGGGGCGGACTGGTTTCAGCCCTTCTGATTGGCGTTGTTACGGCGCTTATGATGTCCGCCATCATGGTCTTTGCCGGAAGAGGAATTTTAGGGTTGTTTATCCGGGAAACGGAAAATGGCGCCGGGGAGATGCTCCAGGTGGGGTGCAGTTATTTAGGAGTGCTGGCGCTGGGATTTCCGCTGTTGTACTGGCTTTATATAATCCGGTGCTGTATTCAGGGGATGGGGGATTCGGTAATACCCATGCTGTCCAGCTTTATGCAGGTTGTTATGCGCATCATGTGCGCCCTGTTTCTGACACAGGTGATTGGACATGAGGGCGTTTTCTGGGGAGAAGTGCTGGCCTGGGCCGGAGCGGATTTGTTTCTGGCATTTGTATTATTCTTCAGACTGCGGGGGAGTGGAGATTCAAACACGCTCTGGCAGGGAACGAATTAAAAAAAAGAGGGATTAGAATGATGAACCGCGGAGACAAAATAGGGATTGTATGTTGCTCAAACGGGCAAAAAAGAGAATACAGCAGGGATATTGAAGGTCTTGCAGAGGTATTAGAATCTATGGGGCTTCATCCTGTATTCAGCAATTATATTTATGCCCGGGAGGACGTCTTTGGCGGTACCGCCAGGGAACGGGCGCAGGCGCTGATGGATTTTTACAGGGATGATGAAATAGAAGGGATATTTGATATTTCGGGAGGAGACATTGCCAACGGCATACTGCCTTATCTGGATTACGGTGTGATTGCCGACAGTAGGAAGATGTTCTGGGGGTACAGCGACCTGACCACAGTAATTAACGCAATTTATGCAAAAACAGGACGCCCGTCAGTTTTATACCAGGTTCGCAATCTGATATATGACCAGGGGGAGCGCCAGAGAAGAGATTTTGCCAATACGGTTATGAACCATGGCAATGATTTGTTTTCCATAGACGCTCATTTGATTCAGGGCGGAAAGATGCATGGAATTGTGGCGGGCGGAAATATCAGATGTTTTTTAAAATTAGCAGGGACAGAGTATATGCCGGATTTAAGGGACAAAGTACTGCTGCTGGAGAGCCGCGGCGGCAGGGCCCCTCAGATAGAGACATATCTGTGTCAGTTGGAGCAACTTGGAGCATTCCGTATGGTATCAGGCATTCTGCTGGGGACTTTTACCCAGATGCAGGCAGAAACCCCGCTGCTGTCCGTAGAAGGCCTTGTCCGCAAATTTGTCGGGAAAAATATGCCCATTGCCGTTACATCCCAAATCGGTCATGGAACTGGTGCCAGGGGGATTGTGATTGGGCAGGAGATAACAGTTCAGACGGGCTAAAGGGTCAGGGCCGGAGTTTTATTCTCATAAACATCCTTTTTATATGGTAGGAAAGCAGCCGATTATATGGTAGAATAAGGATACAGAGACGATACATAATTATGCATTCTATATTTATCAGCAGTCGTTTGAAATGTAAACAGAGGGGTGTTGTATTGATGGATAAGCAAAAGAGGATACTGGCGGAAAAGGTTCTGGGTTACTGGTTCGCGCTGGAGTTTCTGGCGCAGGACAAATATCCCGATAGCCGGGAGATTACAGGCAGGATAAGGAAATACAAGGAAACCGTTGCCAGTGGAGCCGGGAAGCAGAAGGCAGTTGAAGATTTTGTACCGCTTACGGATAAGGATTTGGGAAAGAATCTGCAGAAAATAATTGCAGACGAAGCGGCGGCCTGTGGGATGAAAACGTGGGGGAATCTTACTATTTATATAGGCCGGGTGAAGAGGGAAAAGTGCATAGACTGTATTGAGGAGGTTCTGCCTTTTTCGCCGGAGGACGGCGGCAGGCCGGAGAAAAGTACAGATAAGATTGCCTGGGCCAGTCTGCAGCTTTCGCCGGAGGGAAATTATATAGAACATTCCCTGTCCCTGTCTACTATTATATGGGCTTTGAACCAGGTAAAGACTGCGAAAGGGGATATATCCCGTTCTCTGGATGATAAATTATACAGTGAAGCAGTGGAAGGGCTGGAAAAGAAGTTTTTTGGCAAAGGACAGGAGGATGAGGATGGACAGGCATTTCCGGCCGGCGCTGTATCCCTTTCCATCCTTCATGAGTTGTTTGCAGAATTAGAAAAAGTATTTATAAAAGGAAATATCAAAAACAGCAGGGATGAGAGCGACGCATATGAGGAAGTTTATGGGATAAACTTTCAGTTGTTTGCGGACGAAGCAGAGAAGAATAAGAGGGAAGACGACAACTATCAGGGGCTGGCCCACGATTATTTTTCAGATGATATCAGGCTGGTGTTTGAACAGACTGAAAGCGGGGCTCTGGAAGAGGACATGTATCTGGGCGGAGATTTGCTCCACTATGTGACGGCCCTGCAGGAGCCGGATTTGCCGGAGGCCCGGATTGAT
The DNA here is from genome assembly GCA_947177425.1 of uncultured bacterium. Taxonomy (GTDB): domain Bacteria; phylum Bacillota; class Clostridia; order Lachnospirales; family Lachnospiraceae; genus Suilimivivens. The sequence continues at coordinate 40,760 of CAMWUN010000007.1, read as the reverse complement.
TTAGTCGCTCCCAAAGAGCAGGGAAGAGGAGAATATTTGAGGCAGCTTAGGGAAATTCTGTCTGTTGAAAATGCGCCTTTGGGCAAATGGCCTTCCAGATTCATGCCTGCCTTTATGCAGCAGACAGCCATAAATTTGTCCATACACAAAGGAACCTCTGATTTGTACGGGGTAAACGGCAGGATATTTTCTGTCAATGGCCCTCCGGGAACAGGCAAAACCACTTTACTGAAAGAAATTGTGGTGAACAATATTATAGAACGGGCAGTTCTGCTTTCAAAATATGACAATCCCGATGATGCTTTCTGCGAGCACCGTTTTTTGCATGGAGACGGGCCGGATGGGGCATACTCGAAGTTTACACGCCGCTGGTACAGCCTTGCGGAGGATGATATCAACAATTATGGCATGCTTGTGGCATCCTGTAATAATGCCGCAGTGGAGAATATTTCCAAGGAACTTCCCAAAAGTATGCTGGGGGATTTAGCGCCCCTGGAGAGCGATACAGATGAACTGAAAGAACTTTTAGAGGAAGCAGGCAGACTGTTTGATCCTGAAAAGTCTGAAATGACGGAAACCACATACCGGGGGGAATCCTATCAGGATATTTATTTCACGAAATATGCACAGGAACTTCTGGACAGTCAGGATGTGTGGGGCCTGATAGCAGCACCTTTGGGCAGAAAGTCAAATTTAAATCGTTTTTTTAATAAAGTGCTTTATCCCCTGGGGCGTGATTTCTATAAAAATAAGGCTATGGCGCAGGAGCGGACGGCATCTTATCAGGCGGCCAGAAGGGACTTTGAAGAACAATTGGCGGTAGTGAAAAAAATGCAGAAAGTTCTTAAAAAAGCGGAGGATTTGTCGGCCGCAAAAGAGGCGGCGGTTTTAGAGGCGGCAAAAGTCTGCCTGGAATGTGAGACAGCTATGGCAGCCTGCCAGGGCTATATAGAAAGCGCCGGTAATCAGTTGGCGGAATTGAAAGAGGAGGGGAAAGAAATCCGGGCTGACGCTTCTTTGTATGAGAAGGAACTGCACCGGGCAAAAGAGGAATTACAGGCGAAGGAGGATGAACTTGCAAAAGCAAAGGCCCGTGTGAAGGAATTTCTGGAAAAGGAGCTGCGGGCCAGAAAGTCTGTGGGCATGTTTGCAAAGCTATTCCGCAGGGCGGAGCATAGGAATGCCATGGAACTTGCAGAGGAATACCGGAAGGATGCAGAGGAATACAGGGCAGAGGCCGCGTCCCTTGAGGAGACAATTTATTCTTTCAGGGAAAGAGCCGGGCAGGCACAGGATGCATGTGACGGGATAAAACAGGAGTATAAAGAATTCCTTTTAAAAGTGGAACAGTGGGAAAGAGCCATAACCGGGGAGAAAAAGAAAATCAGGGATTACGAAAAACGGATGCTTCTGGCCCGGCAGAAAGGGGAATCTGCCAGAAAGGAATATGAGACGGGGATTGCAGCGTTTACAGAATCCGGCATATGTGATTCCTGTACGGTGCTGGATGAGGATTTTGTTGAGGAACTGCTCTCAGAAAATGTATCCAGGGCAACAGATGCACAGGTGGCCAATCCGTGGTTTACCCAGCGGTATAACAGGGAAAGGGAAAAGCTGTTTGGTTACGCCATGCGGTTGAATAAGGAGTTTGTGGCTGCCTCCAACCATTGCAGGGATAACTTTATTACGTTATCCCAGTATTGGGGACTGCGGCCGGGGGATGAAAACGAAAGGATTGTATTTCACAAAGAGGATAAGGAAAACATGGTTCCGGCGCTTTTTCAGACTTTGTTTCTGCTGGTTCCTGTTATATCCTCCACTTTTGCCTCCATGGGGAACCTGCTGAAAGATGTCAGGCGGACGGGGACTGTGGGGATGCTGGTGGTAGACGAGGCGGGACAGGCCCAGCCCCAGATGGCGCTGGGAGCCCTTTACAGAAGCCGCCGGGCTGTTATTGTGGGGGATCCGAAGCAGGTAGAGCCAGTGGTCACTGATGATTTGATTCTCTTAAGGAAGGCATATAATGACGATGATTTAAAGCCCTATAAGAAAAAGAACCTTTCGGTACAGGGATTTGCCGACCGTATGAATATATTTGGAACCTGGCTGGACAATGGCACGGACTACCCGGAATGGGTTGGGTGTCCGCTGCTTGTCCATAGGCGCTGCATTTCGCCTATGTACGATATTTCCAATGAGATTTCTTATGGCGGACTTATGAAACAGCAGACGAAAGGGCCGAAACCGGAACGGGCCGCAAAATTTATCTGTGACAAATCCCAGTGGATTCAGGTGAAGGGAAAGGAAAAAGGAAATAAGAACCATTTTGTAGAGGAGCAGGGGAAAAAGGTATGCGAGCTGCTGGAGACTGCCTTTTCCCAAAATCCGGAGCCGAGCCTTTATATTATCAGTCCTTTCACTACTGTGGCAGCGGGCATCAGGGATTATATCAGACAATACTGCCGTAAAAACAGCGGCACTACAAAGATTAACAGCGATTATATGCTGGGCTGTGAACAGAAAAAGATTGGGACGGTCCATACCTTTCAGGGAAAAGAGGCGGACGAGGTTATCTTCCTGCTAGGATGCGACACCAGTAAGGAAGCCCAAGGGGCGGTAAAATGGGTCAATGAGAATATTGTAAATGTTGCGGCTACCCGTGCAAAATTCAGGCTGTACGTAATCGGCGATGCAGATGCCTGGAAAGAGTCCGTATGTGTAAATATGGCAAAGGAAATCATGGATACCTTTGCAATCAAAGAAATTAAGGCGATTCTGGAACAGGATATGCCGGAAAAATTAAGGCAGGAAGCCCTGCGGAAAGCATCCCGGGGACTGCCCCCGGCGACTGCATTTTCCACGCTGGTAATAGAAGATGAAAACGGCGTTATTGATTACAGCATTGATACGGCCGGATTCATAAGGGGGCTGGATGAGACATTTCTTAAAACGGAACTTTCCGCAGAACAGTTGGAGAAATTCGGTTTCAAAGACAGGATGGATTTGGACAGATTTTCCGCCAGCGTGAAAGAAAACATCCTGCTGGGCATGAAATTATTCTTTTTGCTGGAGCCTGTCTATCAGGCGGACAACCGGCTGGATGCCTCCTGTTGCGCAATTTTATTCTGCAAGGCTGCAGAATTACAGATGAAAGACTGTTTTGGGGATAGCCTGAAAGGGATTTTCCAGGAACAGCAGGTTAGGGGATTTGGAAAAGGCCGGGGGAGAGTGCCCTTAAAGGATGCCCGGAAGGAGGAACTTACCCTGGGGGCCTTTTGCAGAATATTGGGAAATAACAAAGAAGAACTCGCACGCAGGATGGAGACCGGAGGAAAAAACGCCTATGATAAATCCTGGTGGGAATCTTTTGAAGACAAACTCAAAGACTGCACTGACAGAAGAAACCAATGCTGTCATTCGGGCTTATTTAGCTGGGCGGAACAGTCGTTCCTTCTCTTTGACATGTTCAAGGAGGATACGGAAAGACAGAAAAGAAACAGACGGATTGGCGGAATCATGTTTGAAAGTGAAATCGGTAAAAAGCTAGCCGGAAATTAAAACTTTAGAAAGGATGGATTTTTATGGAGTGCACAACAGTACATCTCTGAACATGCCGACATCATCAGAATATTTGCCGAGCCCTTCGCCTGTAACACAGCCTCCTGCCGGGTTCTGGAAAAGTCCGGCTTCATCCTGGAAGGAGTTCTGCGCAGCAACGCAGTAAAAAACGGAGAAGTGCTGGATATGAAAATGTATTCATTGATTAAAGAGTAAATGCCGCGGTGGAATCCCTTTGCAGACTGGAGTTTTCAATCGGATTTTACTAATGAAATGGATATTTTTCATAGGGTACGGGCGGGCCGGCCGTATTCTCTATACAACCAAACGTCATTAAGTCAGAAAGCGGCAGTCCGTGGAGGATGACACGTCCCGGACGGCCGCTTTTTTTACTCAATGACATTGGTACACAACTGAAATTATTTTAACGCCGCTTCAATCCGGTCACGGAAAAACTGTATAAGCGGCCCGTTACAACAGGCGTTCACAATTGTTCCTAATCCAACAATTTCCCAGATGCTGTTTTTTGCCATAAGGCAGAAAGTGACGCCAACCAAAATAACCGTTATATCTGACATTACCCTTGCAAAGCGGAAGGAAAATTTCTCCTTTGTATATTTAGTAATGATGAAAGCAACGCTGTCGTAAGGAGCAATCCCCATGTCTGCAATCATATAGCATGCGCATCCCAGCGAAGCAAGCAGGGTTCCGATGAGCAGGAACACAACCCGCAGGGGCATGGTCACTGACAGGTGAAACTGGTTTAAAAACAGCCAGCACAGAAAGTCGGCTGTGTATCCCACCAGAACCATGTTGACGATTGTTCCAAGACCGATGAAGTGCCTTACGGTGAACCATACAATAACCAACAGCACGGCGTTTAGTATTAACTGCCATGTGCCGAAGGAAATTTTGAGAAAGCCGCTGATTCCCAGATTCATACAGGAAAAGGCGTCTACACCAAATCCGCTCATGCGGTAGGATGCTACACACATTCCGATAAAAAGGATTCCCACAAGCATCAGTATTAACCGTTTCGGGGTATATTTTTTCTCGTCCTTTTGTGGGCTTAAGGTATTTGGGGTATTCAAGGTTCTGTCACCTCCAGCACATAGATTCTTGATTCAAAATCAGTGTAAGGGGTTATATCCGGGGGGAGTTGCCCGGCGGTTTCATCGCTGGTAATCATTCCGGCATACATAAGTTCGTCGCCGAAACAGCACACGCCGCTTTGGGAATTCCGGTAATAATATGACGGATTCAGTCCTTCCAGCCGCAGCCGGGTATACCTTCCGTTGACGCAGTTCAGAACCCGGTACCAGCCTACCAGAGCGGTTTTCTGGTCTTCACTTACTGCCATCCATGCAGTTTCATTTCCCTCAAATGGGCTCATCAGCCGGTAAAATGTGCCGAACTGCAGCACTTTCCTGTATTTTTTCATAAAGGCAATCTGTTCTTTTACTTCTTCGTTTTCTTCCTGCGTCAGTTTGTTTAAATCCAGTTCATAGCCAAAAGTTCCAAAGCAGGCCACATTTGCCCGGGTGTGGAGGGGTGTATTGCGGAATACCTGATGGTTTGGTGTGACGGACACATGGGTACCCATGCTGCTGACCGGGTAGCACATGGAGGTTCCATACTGGATTTTCAGCCGTTCCACTGCATCGCTGTTGTCACTGATCCAGCCCTGAGGTGCATAGTAAAGCATACCCGGGTCGAAACGCCCTCCGCCGCTGGCGCAGGATTCAAAGAGCACCTTTGGAAATTCTCTGGTCAGCCGTTCGTACAAATCATAAACCCCAAGGATATAACGGTGATAGATTTCTCCCTGCCTGTCTGCAGGCCATGCGCTGGAATAGCACTCTGTGATACTCCGGTTCATATCCCACTTAATATAGGATATTTTTGCATCTCTTAAAATAGCGGACATCTGTTCATAAATAGCGTCTACCACTTCTTTTCTGGAAAAATCCAGAACATGCTGGTATCTGCCATGGGACTGGTTCCGGTCAGGCGTTGACAGAATCCAGTCCGGGTGCTGCCTGTAAAAGTCTGAATCTTTATTGACCATTTCCGGCTCAAACCAGAGGCCGAATTTCAGGCCCAGGTCTTCCACCCGGTCGGCCAGCCCTGCAATGCCGTCCGGCAGGCGTGTTTTATTAGCTTTCCAGTCGCCCAGACCGGCCCGGTCGCTGCTGCGCGCGCCAAACCAGCCGTCGTCCAGAACAAACAGTTCCACACCGCACTCTTTTGCCCTGGAAGCAATTTCAATCAGACGGTCCTGGGTAAAATCAAAGTAGGTGGCCTCCCAGTTATTGTTCAGTATGGGTCTTGCTTTATCGCGCCAGTAACCTCTTGCCAGCCGTTTCTGATAGAGTTTGTGGAAAGTCTGGCTCATATGGTTCAGGCCGCTGTCGGTATATACCATGATGGCCTCCGGTGTCTGGAAAGTTTCACTCCTGTCCAGTTTCCACTCAAAGGTTTCCGGGTCAATGCCGGCCAGCACCCGCAGGGTGTCATGGGCATCCACTTCTGCCTGAATCCTGAAGTTGCCGCTGTAAATCAGGGAAAATCCTATTGCCTCCCCGCGTCTTTCGGTGGTGTCGGGACGTTTCAGAACAAGGAATGGATTATGCTCATGGGAGGAGTTGCCCCTCATGCTTCCGATGGACAAGATGCCCGGTTCCAGAGCCCGGCTGCGGATATGACACTCTCTTGCCCAGCAGCCGGAAAGCTGCTGCCACACATAATCCCGGTCCGGCAAATCAAGACAAAGGCTCATGGCCCGGCATAGCCGTACTGGACGCGGGCCTTCGTTGGAAAGGCGTACGCTGCGGGCCACTATCCCTCCTTTAGCAAAAATCGTGTAAAGAAGCTGTGCCCGTACTTTGGTCACATCATCTTCCAGCGTGACAGTCAGGGTCAGGGCCTCCTTTGGGGCTTCTGTGTAGGTTGCCGGAAGCCCCAAAAGGAGGGGCTTTCCTTCCGTAATAATATGGCTCCGGTACGTAAAGTCCGAAATCCGGCTTCCGTTTTCCTGCCGTATTTCCACGGCGCTCTGACGATAATCTGTGGTACCGAACACAGGATATTCCTGCCGGATATGTTCCAGCGAGAATGTCCGGTCATTTTCATAAAGGTAGGATGTCATGGGTCTTTCACAGGTTTCAAGGAGGTAGGAGAAATCTTCTTTGTCCTTAATATGTTTCCCGAAGTAGAGCTGTCCCAGATGACCGTTTCTCATAATCGTCATGATATAACTGATGTCATCATTGTAAAGATGGAATATTCTGGTGTTTTCATGGAATGTTATATGCATGGTTTCTCACTTTCCGCCAGGTAAGGCTGTTTTATTTGTGGAGCTGGTTTAATTTTTCTGTTATTTCCGCCATTTTTTCACCTTTTAAAATGTAATAGCGGCTGTAAATAAAATAGCTGAGCACGCCAAGAATAATGGGGACAATGATCATCATGACACGGATTCCCATAATGGTGCCTGTGGACTGCGTTTCCAGTTTTGCATTGTACCCTACGATTTGGAGTCCTACACCGGATAATCCGCCGGCGGCTGCTGTTGCGGCTTTCATAAGGAAAGTCTGGGCGGAGCAGGTTACGCTTTCATTTCTTACGCCGAATTTTACTTCGCCGTAGTCGATTACGTCTGCCATACAGCAGGTAGTGACCCCAAGGGACAAACCGGAGCCGAAGAAGATAAAGGCGCAGCTTATTACTACAAATACGGCGTTTCTGGGTGCAATGAAACCGAATGCGCCAAGAAGTATGAAGCCTATAACTGGAAGGGCGCAGGCCCAGAAGTATACTTTTTCACGGCTTATTTTTGCGGCTATTTTCGGGAAGAAGATAAGGCCAGCCATTTCCGCTATAATTGCAAATCCGAAAATTGAGTACAGATACTCATTTCCACAAACATTTTTAAAATAATATACGGCAAAGCTTTTGGCAATCTGTGTACAGAGGTTAAAAGTCAGGAGCAGTCCGATAAAGGCTACAAGCTGGTCGTTCTGGATAATGATGCGGAAAGCCTGCTTTAAGTTTGTTTTGGATGCTTTACTGCCTAAGGTGTCCTCTTCCTTTACATTAAAAACGGTAATTCCGATAGTGACAATGAAAATAACTGCTATAATGATGGCAAATACGGTGTAACCGTGTTCGGCATAAAGGTTTTCTTCTCCTGCTGCCCGGTTCAGACCGTGAATCACATACAGGCCGAAGGTTGCAACCGAAAATCCTGCCAGGCTTGCAAAGAATCTTGGAATGACGGATACTTTTTCACGTTCACGGGGGTCGTTGGTCAGGTTCGGGAGCCAGGACCAGTAAGGCACATCCATGATGGTATAGGTCATGCCGTAGAGTATGTACATAACCGATACATATATGTAAAGAGCTGTTCCCTTCAAATGAAAGCTGTGAAACAAAAGCACGAATACAACGGAATTTGCCAGTGTGCCGATTACCAGCCAGATACGGAATTTGCCGTAGCGGGAGCGGGTATTGTCTACAATCATACCCATCATGGGATCATTGACAGCATCCCAGATACGGGCTACAAAAAATAATATGCCTACAAAAGCAGGGGCAAGGTATAAGGTATCTGTAAAATACAGCATCAGAAAGGCGCCTACCAGGTTCACGATCGCATCTTTTCCGATTGCGCCGATGCCGAAACAGTATTTTTCACGGGCGGATACATGTTTATACCTGGGGTTTACATTGTTTTTAGTTTCCATACTCATCAAAATCTCCTCCAATATTTGTATTTATTGTGAATATTCAGTGAGACGGATGCGCGCATGTCTCTTAACATGTCTTTATTATATCTATTTGCCCTGTGGGGACGGTAGACACTTTTGTTGCAGGCGGCAGTCAAAATGTTTCCTTCTGGTATATTTTCAACATTAAGTCATCTGCGCTGGTGTAATTTCCAGAGAGATTCCTCTTTCATCAGTTCTTCAATAAACTCTTTGTTGTCTTCCAGATTCTTTCTGGTGGTCTGGAAGTGCTCTGTGCGATACAGGGTGGGGATGCATCCGGTCGTTCTTTTAAATGCCTTTGAAAAAACAAGGGCATTCTGGTATCCGCAGGATGAGGCCACATGTTCGATGGACAGCCGGGTAGTTGACAGAAGTTCCTTTGCCCGGGAAATCCGGAAACGGGTCAGAAATTCCTGGGGGGACATCTGGAGGCTGCTTTGAAAAAGTTTATACAGGTAACTGCGGTTTACACATAAGTAGTCGGCAATGTCAGTCACTTTTATTTCCGAGGAATAATTATTCCGGATATAGCCTATGGCGCGTTCTATATAAAAATTTTCACGGGACTGCGGAGGTTCGCTCCCATGCTGTGTATCTTTGGACAAGGCAGCAAAAAAGGCATATAGCAGGCTTTGCAGCTGATATTGGCTGGTAATGGAACCATCAGAGCATTTCAGCATCTGCAGAACCAGTTTCCGCAGTTCTTTTCCCTGTTCAGAGCGGAAAGTAGGATGACGGCTGTTTAACCCCAAATCTTCCAGATATTCTTTTGCATGCCTTCCTGAAAAGCCAATCCACAAATAACTCCAGGGGTCGTCACGGTCAGCCTGATAGTAGGTCATTACATCCGGTTCAATCAGGAAGCCTTCCCCGGCGCCCATATGGTATTTACAGTTTTCCGTCTGGTAAAAGCCTTTTCCATCTATGATATAGTGAATAATATAGTTGGGTCTTACCGCCGGGCCGAATCCATGAAGGGGCCGGCACTGGGAGTAACCGCAGAAGCAGACAAATAAATCCTTAAATTTAGATTCCGATAATTCCAGTACAAATGCATTTTCCATATGCCAGACTCCTTGTCATAAGTTAGGTTCTATATTTATTTTAGCACATAAAATGGCAGGCTGTTTGAAAAGTTGCTATGAGCGGTCTTTAGACCGTGAATAGCAACGTTTGAAAATTGATTCCCATGGTGGCCAATAACATGCGCTTGCTTTTTGAATGGAATTATGATAATATCATTTTCAAGCATACGGTATTTTCTATTTATCAGGCTGTCAGCCTTCTTACGCCTGCCATTGGCTTCCACAGGTAACGGTTCTGAGTGCCAGCGGCACTTGGTCAGGACGGATCGGAATCCAGAGATGGACAGGCATCAGAAAACTTCAAGAAATCTATGCTTTATTACCCGGTTAACTTATTAAAAAGGCAGGAGGTTTTTTGAAGACTCCTGCCCAGGTACAGGAGGAAGAAGATGGAAAAGGATTTTGTAAGCGTAACTTTCTTTTCTGACAATGAACGCTATGCGGATATCATAAACAGCATTGGCTGTGACGGCGTGCCGTTCGTGAAGGGAAAGGACTTGCAGGAATTGGACACAAGGGCGAACTTCGGAATGAGGTGAAGAGAGAAACGAAGGAAAGGCCGAAATGCTGGTAAAAAGCGTGGAATCAGTTATGTTAAGATTTCATGTGGATTTGTCCAGAGCCTGTGAAGGGATTGGCACAACAGAGGAAGAATATCACAAGGCAAAAAAGTTAGTGCATTGAACAGGATGTTTGGCTGACATATCAACCGCAGGAAAACAGCGCCTTTGTCTGTGCAGACAGCGTTCGGGTACGGAGGATTATGATTATGGCAACGATTGATTTGATAGTGTTGGGAATGTTGAAACAGGAAGCGCTTAGCGCCTATGACATTCAAAAGCTGGTAGAGTATAGGAATATATCCAAATGGGTTAAAATCAGCACCCCTTCCATCTACAAAAAAGTACTGCAACTGGAAGGGAAAGGATATATTAAAGGAAGTACTGTCAGAGAAGGAAAGATGCCGGAAAAGGCAGTGTATACGCTGACAGAGGAAGGAAATATGGAATTTGAAAAGCTTATGATGGAGATTTCAGCCAGCCCGGTTCATATATTTCTTGATTTCAATTCTGTTATTGTTAATTTGCCCAGCCTGCCCCCACAGCAGCAGAAAATATGCCTTTCAGGTATTGAAAGTAATGTCAGAACCTTAAAGGCATATTTGGAAAAGGAGATGGAGCTAAAGAAGAATCTGACGGAGATACCGGAAACAGGAAAGGCAGTCCTGCACCAGCAGCTTATACTGGCACAGGCAATTGAAAAGTGGATAGATTCCTTAAAGGAAACACTGTCCTGACGGGGCTGTTATTTTAAATGTGGAAGTTTGTCACCATCTTTCCGGTAAATTCCGCAGGCCCGGAAATGGTCAGCGTAAGTCTTTCACCTTTGCGCAGGATTTCAAAGTCCTGTGTCTTTTCGCTGTTCCGTAAGCGGCTGTAGTGCTGGATTCCCGCGATGCGCCAGCCGTCCACTCCGATGACAAGGTCGCCGGGCAGCAGACCTGCATGCTGGGCCTGAGGTGTTGTTTCCTGGATCTTAATGCCAAAATCAGCATCAATTCTGCGGAGGTATTCATCAAAAACGGAGGCATCAATTTCTCCCCGCCAGACCAGCAATTCGCTGGAAAAAAGCCAGGTTGTAAGCTGGTCTTCCTGCAGAGAAATATCTGCATCGGTAAACATATGCATACTGCCAGTAATAAAACTATTGATGGAATCGGCGGCTGTCTGGGAATCCCTTCTATACAGGCTGGACAGGGCAGCAGGTTCCGAACCTAAAAAGGGAAGAACATCACTGTTGGCGGTACAGTATCCGGTAAGGGCGGACATGGCGTTAAGGCCGTTTCCTTTCAGACTTTCCGACCATGCTTCCAGATACTCCGCCAGATAAGCGCAGTCAGCAGCATCTGCCTGTGCCAGGAGGGCATCGGCACCGCTTTCTGCGCTGGCGGGCCTTCCGGCTCCAATGTCAGCGTTCAGGAGACTGATGTCATGAAAAGCCTGCATAATGATTTCGTCATATTCCTGTGTTGCGGCAAGGGTTTCCAAAAGCCGGATATGAAATTCAGAAAGGACAGTCTCATGGCAGACAGCACTTTCCTCCACCAGGCTTTGAATTAAACTGATGTAAGTCTCTAGTCCGAAAATAATTTTTTCCGTGGCTCCGGTATAGAGGACAGGGTTGGTATAAACCAGATAAAAAGTATCAAGCTCCGGGGCAGTATAGTTCAGTTCCCCTTTTAAAAGGCGCTTCCATAAATTGTCACACTGTTCAAACCACAGAGTATCCCCACTGTTTTGTGCAGAGTACAATTCCTCCACAAAATAAATTAAACTCTGTTCTGGAATGGATGCATTTTCCTTCTCTGATGGCCGGACAGCTTCTGCTGACGGCTGGAAGAAAGCTGGCGCTTTTGGAGTATTCCTTTCAAGAACAGCCCAGCTATTCATCTGCAAATCTGATACGGATGGGCTTTTCATGACAAAATCCTGACTGGAATTCAGGGAAAGACAACACAGTCCCTGCATAAACTGTACGGTTTCCCCATCCGGAACAGGAACAGAAAGCTGCCGGGTATATGTTTCTCCATTTACGCTCCAGATTAAAGTTCCATTTTCAGTTATCAGAGCTTGGTCTATTTCTTTTCCGTCCTTCTGGAAGGAGGAGAGCAGCAGTTGGGAGGAGGCGTCCCAAATTTCAATAATTCCGGTTTTCCCGAAATGAAAATCGTTTGAATTCCCGGTGGTGCTTTCCAGAATACAGACAACGTACCGCATATGAGAATCCACCAGTATGGACACGATATTCCCGTTGTGCTGGGGCAGGATTTTACAGTATTGCCCACCATCCCTGTCAAACAGGAGAAGATTTCTGGAGGCAGTTTCACAGGCAAGCCAGCCTTCCCCGAACCAGATGCCCAGGGATGCTTCCGTTCCGGTATCCAGTTGATGTACTGCCCCCAGCTTCCCGGATTCAAAATCTACAGGGACGGTCATAAGGGCCGGACTATTTTCATTATATAAATAAGCAGTCTGGCAGTCTTTGGAGAGGGCCACACGCTGTCCAGTGGCGGGCAGACTGACGGTATCAAGAATATTTCCGGCTCTGCCAGTTAAGGAAAGTGCGTCAGCGCTTACCGTTAAGGCCATTCCATCCGGGCTCTGGACATCCATATTATATTTTTGGATATAGGGCAGAACTCCCTCGCTATCCCCTAATACTACAGCAGGGGGAAGAAATTCTGTCAGTACATAAACCGATGCATTCTGGCTTTGGTCAGTGACGGACAGAAAGCCGCCATCGGTAAAGGAAGCGGAGGAAATATCATGCTGCCGGATGGGCGCCATAAGTTCCCTGCCTTCCTGCCAGTCCCATAGCTGGACAAAGTCGGCTCCCCAGACCAGAAGCCGTTCATGGTCGGTGGGATGAAATACCGTGCCCATTAGAGCGTCTTTTTCATTTTTGGGGGATGCAAAGCAAAGCTCTCCGTCACAGGAATACACTTCAAAGCATCCGCCGGGATTCAGAAGATTAATCCGGTATGGATTTCCATAGGAAAGAACAAAATATTCATTATCGGTACTGATGTCCATACCTGTCAGGCCGTCAAGATACCTTGGCACTGCAGCTTTTAAGGTAAGGGTTTTTGTGTCATACAGGGCGGCAAGAGAATAACTGCTTATAAGCGCCAGAGAGCCGTCATGGGAAAGGCGGATATTGTTTGTCTTCGAGATGCCGTTCTGGGCGGCGTCCACAGGGAAAGCTTCCGCCAAATCAGCCCGGGCTGTTTCCGTCGCTGTACCCTGTGCATCAAGGGTGTACACATGGACAAGACCGTTGTGGGCGGCTATGATTTTATCCTCCCCCAGAGCAAGGGCGCAGGGGCCATAGTCCGAAAAAAGGGAATCCGTGGTACAGCCTTTACTGGTTTCATCAAGGTAAGGAAGGGTATTGCAATCAATTGCGGGCTTATCTGTTGGAAAGGCGTATATTTCCCCTGCATCTGGCGTGTTTTCTGTTAACACAGGCCAGAGATATTCCTGTAGCAGCAAAGCGGCGCCGGAAGCGGCGGAAGTTTTCCCGGAATTCAGGGCAAGCGCCTGGGTATAGTACAGCAGCGCTTCCTGGGGCTTTCCGGCATTTGCATAACGGTTGCCTTCTCTGGCATAATTATCCACAAGGATATTCCGGTAGTTGGCTTCCGATATTTTTGTGCGGTATGCGAAAGCTGACACCACAATCAGGATGCAGGCAAGCAGCGTCAGGGAGCCTGCAAACAGGATAATTGCATTTTTGCGCCGCCTGCGCTGGCGCCGCTGAAAAAGTTCGTCAAACCCACATTCCAGAATAGGCGCAGCTATCCGCAGGAATTCCACTTTAAGCCTGCGCAGGCTTTTGCGGCGTGTACTGGCACGAACGTCGGCGCTGAGAGGCTCAAGGGCTTCCCTTTGCAGGATGGTGCGTCCCCCGTCAGGAGATACGGGGCGCTCTTCCCAGCGCAGGGAATCTGGCAGCACCTGTGACGGCTCCCCTGATATGATTAAGGTGAGAATACGCCGGGTGCTTCCCTTGTGCGCTTCCTTAAAGAGCCGGATTTCCTCCATGCACCAAGCGGATTCCCTGGTGTGTTCCGAACATACAACAATCAGATACCGGGAGCGCAGCAACGCTTTGCGGATTTCGCTGCCTAAGTCGTTGCTGGTGGTGAGTTCACTCTGATCCCGGAAAATGCGGAGCCTTTTTGTATGCTTCTGCAGCCGGAAATTCTCCAATAGTATCTGAAGCCGTTCCGCTACAGCCTTGTCAAGAGGCATATGGCGGTATGAAATAAACGCGTCGTAAAGATAATCCTGTCCATTTTCCCTGTGATCATTTTCGTATTTCCCCATTTACATTTCCCCTTTTCTTTATCCGCGGTGGATAGATTTATTTTATCTTTTGATTCGGTAAGCCGGCTTGCGGCTCCTGACAGCGTTTGATGGAATATCCGGCATTTTGCAGAATTTGTGCCAGCGCTTTTACAAAGTGTTTGTCCAACTCCTGAAAGTCATATTGGTAATATTCCTCAACAGCCTTCAGTTCCTCCCAGGACACCAGACAGACATGGAGTTTTTTACAGGCATCCTTCCGCGCTCCGGCGGGAAGGGCGCCGGGAGAGACAGTTTTCCATCCGCTGGCAAACAGAAAGGCATTCCAGCGCAGATGTTCGCCGATAGAGAGGTTTTCCATCAGGGCGGGATTGTCTGCAAGTTCCCGTTCGTAGGCATCGTCAAAGGAGCCGGGGGCTTTTTCGAACCCGGCGCATTTCAGTTTCCATGGAATATGTATGGCAAGAGCCCGGCTGGACATCTGCTCGTAAAGGCTTGCCTGCCGCCAGGCCAGTTCCATGTCTTTTCCTGTTTTATTATATGTCTGGTAATGCCAGTGGACAGCCTTGGCAATTGCGTCCAGCTCTTCGTTAATCAGCACATCATAGCTGTATATCTGTTCCATGCATCCGAAGCTTTGGAGATTTGAAAGTTCAAAGGCCCGCTGGTGTTCATGACTGCTTGTTTTCTGGACAAAGATTGGAATCTGCCTGTCTTTGTGGCAGTGCAGAAGCTTTTGCAGGCGGAAAGCATATAAGATGTTCTGGTTTTCATTTTCACCTGCGAAAAAAATGCCGTCAGGGCAGTTCTCTTTTTGGGAAAAAAACTCATAAAATTCAACGGTGCCGGGTTCAATACCGGAGAGATTAAGAGAGATGGCTTTGTATAATTCCGGATTGCTGAACCGGAAATACGCCGTCTTCTGCCCGATTTCCCTGTCAAATAAAAGGAGGCTTACGGTCATCCCGGCTGTCTGTACACAGGAGGATAAATAGCGGCATAACTCTTCCGCCGTTTCGGAATATCCCACGACTGCCAGAGACAGATTCCGGCTGACGCGGCCAAAGGAACACTCCCTGGCAGGACAGATATCAAGAAAGGCAGGAGTCATCAAAGCCTGACGGGCAGCAAGCTCGCCGGGGGATATCCAATGGATGTCCCATTCCAGAAGAGTATCTTCCTGCGCAATACATTCATTGATTTCTTTTTCATATAAAACGTAAAGGTGCAGGCCGGGCACAGATTTATTTATGGAGGGCAGGTTAAGCTTCTCAAGGAACGCTGTGTTCTTCTGGCAGACCGTATCCATAAGAATCAGGAAAGTCTGTTTCCTGCATTTCCGGGCAATGCGTATCAGAAAAAGAAGCGGCTTTTCAGAGGTAAAAGAAACTTTAGCGGCGCCGTACTGGAACAAATCATTTTCAAGGATTTTCCGGTTCCCGTCTTCTGCAGAAGGATTTTCGCTGCGGTCATGAAGAAGGAGGATGGTGGCCTTGGGATTGCGGCGGTGGATATCTCCGGCAAGGTAGACAGTCTCCCGGCGCAGACCGTAAAGCAGGTAAATGTTTTGACGGGTGCCGATAGTTTTAAGGAAAACCAGACGGACACGTCCAATTACGCCGCCGCCTATATTAGCCAGAACGGTAGCGGCCAAAAGGAGCATGGCGGAGAATATGACTGTGATACAAATGGCCTGATAAAGCTCATAGTCCGCAAAGGTTCCGGTTTCCTTTAAATCCAGTTCCATGGCGACGATCCGCCCCGAACTGAAAATAGCGGAAAAAAGGCTGGAAACAGCATGAAACAGCCGGTTCCCGCCTGTCTCTATACCGAAGAAATATCCCACAAAATAAATGGTAAAACCCAGAAACCAGAAAGCAAGAAACAGAGTCAGGCCATATTTCCGTATCCACAGGTTATGCCTTGACATGAAATAAAGAAAAAGAAGCACGGCAATGATTCCGGCCAGCCATGTGGTGAAAGGAATAATAAATCCAGTCATAAAAATCCCCCTTTTTATCTTTTGACAGTAACTTATATTTAGGATAGCATGTATACTGGCAGTGGACAAGCTTTTTCAGGAGATATCTTCGGAAATCAATTTTCAAAATGTCCCGCCGGGTTATTACTTTTCCGGGAAAAAGGACGATAATAAATATAAGTACAGAAACAGGCACAGGGATGTGTAAAAATAATACAAGGATGTGATGAGTTTGAAAATCGGAGAAGCACAACAAATTTACAGGGCACAGGTGAAGGCGTATCAGGATCAGAAGGTGACGGTGTCAAAGCAGTTACAGGATGTCAGAAAAAGGATGGAGGTTTCTGTTTCAAAGGATGACAAAGAAAGATATGCGTCAGAAGCCGCTACTCTGGAACTGACTTTGGATAAACTGGATGAAAAGCAGTCAGAGTATCAGGAGTATCTAAGTAAGCTGGCGGATCAGTATTGTGCATACTGGAATGCCACGGTGGCAGAACAGCAGGCGGATGCGGCGAAGGAATACGGGGTTGAAATGGGAAAGCTTCTTGAAGTTGCGCGCCGTATTATGAAAGGTGCAATTGTTCCGGCCGCTGATGAGAAGAAACTGATGGAATTTGACAGCGACCTTTACCAGACAGCAAAGAGTATCGGCGCAATGGTCAGACGTCAGAAGAAGGAAAAGTATGACAGCCTGTGGGGGGACGAAGAGGAGAAAGAATATGACGATCCCCAGGAAGTGGCGGAGAATGCTACGGCCGCGTCACAGGGACCGGAAATTGTGGATGTTGCTGACACAATGGCGTCAGTGACCCAGACTGTAGTATAATATTGCGTATGGACAAAGGTTTGAATCCATAAAAAAGTGCTGCGGCCGGAAATAAAAGGCTGCTTATGTGAAAGGAAGTTTCCATGAAACAGGCCAAAAGGTCTTCCGCACCAGTGACAGGAATCACTGTTTTAGTGCGGAAGACCTTTTTGGTTTCAGAAGTGGTATTCACCAGACTGGTAAATAAAAGTGCGAATCTGCCTGTCACGACCGTAAGTGGTGGTATGACAGTCCATGGAAGTTTTCCGTGTTTCCTCCCTGGCATCCGCCAGAACCTGGGCGAAACCTCCGCTGGAATTTTTACCTCCGTTCCCGGAATGGGAATTATTCTGATGGTCACGTTTTACTTTGCCAATACTGGGAACAGCCGCTACTGACTGCACCATAAAAATACCCGAAAATCCTTTTGCTGCGTCAATCCCTCCCTGGATACGTATTTCAATAGTGAACGTTCTTCTTATTATATATTTCGTATCAAAAGGTAAAAAAGTTTAGGCTTTTTTGAGAATCAATACTTCCAATATGGTAAAAATTTAAATACTCTGATAAGCTTGTAAATATTACATTCATTCCGTGTGGAATGGAAGGAGAGGGCATCTGCAATGGACATAATAGAAAGAGATATTTTTGCCCTGATATGCAGTAATGACGGAATCAGGGCCAGAGATATAGCTAAAAAGTTAAGTAAAGACAGAAAAGTAATCAACCATTATCTGTATGCATCACCGTACATGCATGAATTATGCTATCAGGATGAAGGGGCCAACTGGCATGGTTACATCCGACAGGCAAGGCCCCATAGGGGACTGGAGGACTTTAGCGGTTATTATTCCACTGTTAAAGAATTTCTGTCCCTTGGTGAAGAAGAGTGGTTTGAAACGTTAAAGGCGGGATGCAGAAAAATTGGGCGTAATCTGAATGATACCAGAGGACTGTTCCATTCCTTCAAGGATACTGCCAGGGTCATGAGGGCATTGTTTGACGATTTGGACGGGATAGATTATGGAGATTGGGAAATTGTATTTGAACTGCGCATTAAAAAGTCCCGGGCAGTCAGGATTTATGCGGATGTTCTTGTGATTACGGAAAAATATGTGTTTTCGCTGGAGTTTAAAATGAAGGACAGGATAGAGGAGGGGGAAATCCTGCAGGCGGCGAAATACAGCGCTTATCAGGAAGTGCTGTTTGGCCCCTGTTATGACGTGATTCCGGTATTGGTTCTCACGAACGCGTCAGACTTATACAAATATGTTCCGCTGGGAGAAAGCACAGCGGAAATCCCGGTGTGCTCCGGGGATATGCTGTTTAATATATTTGATGAATATCTGGGATTCCTGTCGTAGGACGTGTGGGAACGCCTTAGAAGTATTTTTCACACTATCTTCATATAGAATTCATAAGGCTGTGCTACAATAACTTCATAAGAAACAGCGGTAAAAGGATGGGGAAAAATGCGGATTTTGTTTTTGGAAGATGAGCCTACGATACGGGAAGTGCTGACAGAGTATATGAAAATGCAGGATTACGAGGTAACGGAGGCGGAGGATGGAGAGAAAGCGCTGGAACTGTTGACGGAACAGGACTTTGACATGGCGGTTCTGGATATTATGGTACCGAAGGTGAGCGGGCTTGAGGTTCTGGCTTATATTAAAGAGCGCAGGCCGGATATGGCAACTATTATGTTAACGGCTCTGGGCGATGAAAAGACCCAGGTCCAGGCGTTTAATCTTTATGCGGATGATTATGTGATTAAGCCAGTGTCTCCTATTATTTTGCTGAAAAGAATGGAGACTATCCTGCGGAGAGTGAAAAGGATGGAGAGGCAGGAGGAAAAGGGCCTGGTCATCTGTGGGGATTCCTATCAGGCATTTTATGACGGGATTCCTTTAGAACTTACCTTAAGCGAATTTTTGCTGCTGCAGGTTCTGAAAGGGGAGCCTAAGAGGGCTTTTACAAGGGAACAGTTGATTTTACGGATATTTAATGAAGATTATGTGGGGAACGACAGGATTATTGACGCCCATGTGAAAAATCTACGCAAAAAACTGCCTGGAAATTACATAAAGACGGTAATTGGAATTGGCTATCAGTTTCAGGAGGATTGATGATGGGGCTGTCAAAAAAAACATTTCTCTACAGTATAGTTCTTGCAGCCATTATGACTGCGTTTATTCTGGGATATTTCATGCTCATGCTGCCTTCCTTATATGTTGATTATGTGATGGAGAGCAATTTGAAGTCGGTGAAAGAAATTCAGGAAGGTTACAGGGCAGAGCGGAATTATGATAATCTGGCGGTGAAAAATCCTTCCGCGGTTTATTCCGTGGAAATTCCCCATGAAGGTGCGGAAATTTATCTGGCCGGAAAATTTTTTAAAATGACAGTTAAAGTACAGGACGAAGAACTGCTGGCGATGCTGGATACTGTCAGGAAAATGATGGACGGCATGGAAGGGTGGGACGAAGGAACCGGAGGAAAATCCGAAGGGATGCAGGAAGGCTTGGCGCAGGAGGATTTTCTGATTCTGTGGGAGAAGATAAAGAGCAAATTTTCCGAAAAAGATATATTGTCGGAGGATTATCCGGTTGCCGTGCAGGTGGAAGGAAAAGCAAACCAGGGGGTATACCGGGAAGAGTATTCCAAAATCCATATGGCAGAAGAAAATTCCTTTATATATGAGACAGGTGTGAGCGACGGAAATTACAGTTATACCACCTACATTGCCATGGGATGGGAGAAGGATGCGTACATTATAACCGTTCTGCCTTCCATGACGCCGCGGATGGGAGAAATCAGGCCGGTGGTAGTGGGAAGCCTGCCAATGATTGTGGCGGTGCTGTTTCTGCTGGTTTTGCTTTCCTCCCGTTTCTTTTCCGGGAAAATTGTCAACCCCATTATCCGTCTGGCCGGTTATGCGGAAAGCGCCAGAAGCATGGATGGCTATGAGATGGAGGCGTTTATTTCAGACAGCGGGGATGAAATCGGTGCCCTGGCGAGGGCTTTGCATGAACTTTACAGGGAACTTAGCGAGAAATATAAGGAACTGGAACAGAAAAACAAGGCGCTGGAAGAAGAAAATGAAAGGCAGGAAGTATTCCTGCGGGCCACCTCCCATCAGCTAAAAACCCCGGTCACTGCGGCATTGCTGGTGGTGGAAGGAATGATGAACGAAGTGGGAAAATATAAAAACACAAAGGAATATCTGCCGGAGGTGAAAAGACAGCTTTTATCCATGCGGAAAATCGTGGAGGACATTTTGTATCTGAACTATCATGCGGAAAATATGCAGAAGGAAGAGCTGGCAATAGAGATTCTGGTACAGGAGCTTGTGGGAGCCTGTCAGGTTCAGATTGAGGATAAGGGGCTGGATATAGAAGTTAAAGGCAGCGGAATGATTTGGGCCGACCGGGAAATGATGAAAAAGATAGTAGATAACGTTCTTTCCAATGCAGTGCAGTATACGCCGGAAGGACAGCGGATAGAGATAGAAGCCAAAGCAGGGGAACTGTGCATCAGAAACTATGGGGCAGTCATAGATGAAAAACTGCTTCCAAATATTTTTGAACCCTTTGTCAGCAGTGATGGAAGCAGGAAGGGAAAAGGGCTGGGACTTTATGTGGCGTCCTATTACAGCAGGCTTTCCGGATGTGAACTGAAAGTGGAAAATATTGAGAACGGTGTACAGGCCAGGCTGGCGCTGCCCGAAAGAGAGATTCGTGTGGATACAGGTTATCAGTAAGAGAGAGGAAAAGGGAATGTTGGTGACAATCAGGCGTTTGCAGGTAAAGTATGGCAATCAGGTTGCTCTGCAGATTGAGGAGCCAGTTGCTTTTGAAAAAGGGGAGCGCATTGGGGTTATTGGATCTAACGGGGCGGGAAAGTCTACGCTGGTAAAGGCGCTTCTGGGGCTTGTCCATTATGAGGGAAATGTGGTAACGCAGCTAAAGCCGGAACAGATGGCAGTGCATATGCAGTTCAATGAGTATGTAACCTCCATGCCTGTCAGATATATTATGGAAACTATACTGGGTACGAAAATTAAGGGAAATAAGGAACTGCAGGAACTGATATCTTTTTTTGATTTTGAACCCTGCCTGTCTAAACGGTTTCATGCCCTGTCGGGAGGGCAGAAGCAGAAATTTACTATTATTATGGTCATGTTCCAGAAAGCAGAACTGACATTTTTCGATGAAGTCACATCGGGGCTGGACTTTGAAACCAGACAGAAACTGATGGAAAAGCTGGCCCGGTGGTATCAGGACAAAGGGGATACACTGGTGATAGTGTCCCACTATTATGAGGAACTGGAGCAGCTTGCAGATAAGATTCTCATACTGGAAAAGGGAAAGGTTGCAGCATTTGGCAAAAAGGAGCAGCTTTTTAAGGATTATTGCGGAAGCGTAGTCTTTATTATGGAGAATACTGAGAAAAACAGAAAACTTTCGGAAGGCTTTCCAATTATAAAATCACCGGAGCATCTGCTTGCTTTATCCTGTGAAAGCAGAGCGCAGGAAAGGGAAGTAATGTCGGTGCTTGCAGAAAATAATGTAAATTTTAAAAGAAGCAATTCAGATATTGAAATTATGTTTATGAATGCCAGAGAACAGTTTTACAGGCGGCAGGAGGGAAACAGGGTATGAAAAAATGCAGTTTACGTATGGTTTTGTACGAATTGAGAAATATTAACGGCAATTTTATGCCTCACTTTTTCGGGATTGTATTTCCAAATCTGATGTGCGTGCTGCTGTCAAAAACAGTGGGACGCCAGGTGCCGGAAGGGATGCGGGAGGAAGTAGTGACCTCCATTATGCTGACAATGACGCTGGTAATACCCATGGCCATTATGCTGATAGGGTACGGCGCTCTCTACGCCCAGGAAGTGGAAAGGGGAATCCCTTTACGTATGCGGCTGTTTGGTTTGGGGGAAAAATGTGAAGTGACGGCAAAAATTGCAGCCCATCTTGTATTTCTGACCATAGCCTTTGTAATATTTGCAGTTTTTCAGGGCCTGGTCATGGAGGTCCAAAGGCCGGCATTGCCATCTCTGCTGTGTCTGATAGTGTCACTGTATCTGATAGGGGTGATTTTCCTGATAACCGCCCATGCCATTGCCAATATCCTCCAGAAGTTCAGCCTTACATTCGGCGTGACAATGTTCCTTTACTTTGGCATGATGATTTTAACAGGAATGATGGGGATGCGGACAGACCAGTTGCCGGAAGCTTTCCAAAAAGTGGCGGCGACGCTTCCCATGACTTACGTAAGCAATGACTTCATAGATTTCTGGCAGGGCGGCACGTATAATTTTATGCCTTTTATCCAGTCATTTATTTTTATGGGAGCGGCGTCCGGAATCCTGCTGCTGCTTTCCATGTACAAAAACAGGAGGATATCCTGAAACATGGATTTTCCCTTATTGGGTTTCGGGATATACATACCGCAGTTCTGTCAAATCCTTACCGCCCACTGTCATGGAAAGCCGCTGGCCGTTCCAGTGGAAGCCATGCTTTTCATAAAAAGTCCTTGCACGCAGATTATCTTCAAATACGGTCAGATAAATCCTGTCGAAGCCAAGGGAAAGGAGTTCCCCGAGGGCAAAGGTAAACAGTACATGACCATATCCCTGCCCAATTAATTCCGGCAGCACATAGACGGAGATAATTTCTCCCCATCCGTCAAAAGCCTTGTCCCTTGCCCCGGAGATGGAAGAGGTGCCAAGGACTTTTTCACCGTCGGTCAGCACATACGCGCCGTCTAAAGGCGGCGCCCAGCCATCTAAATTCATCTGGTCAAGATAATCCTGGGGAACAATCCCCTTAAAAGCATTCTGCCAGCCAATGATATATAGTTTTCGGACTTCCGGTATATCATCCGGCGTCATTTTTCTCACAAACACATTCATTTATAACCTCCAAAAATCTCCGTTATATTTCGGAGAT
The DNA here is from genome assembly GCA_947177425.1 of uncultured bacterium. Lineage (GTDB taxonomy): Bacteria > Bacillota > Clostridia > Lachnospirales > Lachnospiraceae > Suilimivivens. The sequence continues at coordinate 17,731 of CAMWUN010000007.1, read as the reverse complement.
TCATTTTTGGGGATATTATATCACATGCTGAAGCTTTTGTCTCCTGGCGTTACTGTTCACACAGATCTGGTGAATAAAAACAGCTTTCGTGTATTTTTTCTTTTGTTTTTACGGTTCTTATATTATAATAGAAAAGGTAAGACCTGCGTAGGCGGAAACGGCCATAACGCTGGCGTTTATCTGAAATACGATTAAGGGAGAAAAGAAGATGGAAAGAAGAGTTGGAACTGTATCAAGAGGAATCCGCTGCCCGATTATCAGGGAAGGCGATGATTTGGTAAAAATCGTTACAGAAAGTGTATTGGAAGCGGCACAGAGCGAAGGATTTGAAATCCGTGACAGGGATGTCATAGCAGTGACAGAGTCCGTGGTGGCAAGGGCGCAGGGAAATTATGCATCTGTGGAGGCGATTGCGGAGGATGTGCGGACAAAATTAGGCGGAGAGACGATTGGGGTTATTTTCCCCATTTTATCCAGAAACCGTTTTGCAATCTGCTTAAGAGGCATTGCAAAGGGAGCAAAAAAGGTAGTGCTGATGTTAAGCTATCCAAGCGACGAGGTGGGGAACGAACTGGTTTCCTTAGACCAGTTGGATGAGGCCGGAATCAATCCCTACAGCGATGTACTGACACTTGAGAAATACCGTGAACTTTTTGGGGAAAATAAGCATCCTTTTACAGGGGTGGATTATGTATCCTATTACGGGGAGCTGATTAAGGAGGCAGGGGCGGAAGTGGAAATCATTTTTGCCAATGACTGCCGCAGCATCCTTCCTTATACAAAGAAGGTATTAAACTGCGATATCCACACAAGACAGCGTACCAAGAGACTGTTAAAGGCAGCAGGGGCGGAAGTGGTAATGGGAATGGACGATATTCTCACCAGCCCGGTAAACGGAAGCGGCTGCAACGAAAAGTACGGTCTGCTTGGTTCCAATAAGTCCACGGAGGACACTATCAAATTATTCCCCAGGGAATGTACGGGGCTGGTAATGGATATCCAGAAGGAAATCCTGGAAAAAACCGGAAAACAAGTGGAAGTTATGGTCTATGGGGACGGCGCCTTTAAAGACCCGGTAGGAAAAATCTGGGAACTTGCAGACCCCTGCGTATCTCCGGCCAGCACCCCCGGTCTTGAGGGAACGCCCAATGAGGTGAAACTGAAATATCTGGCGGACAATGATTTCAGGGATTTGTCCGGCGAAGCGTTGAAAGAAGCGATTTCCAACCGCATCAGGGAAAAGAAAGACAATCTGGTAGGAGACATGGCTTCCCAGGGAACCACACCCAGAAGGCTTACAGACTTAATCGGCTCTCTGTGCGACCTGACCAGCGGTTCCGGAGATAAGGGAACGCCTGTGATTCTGATTCAGGGTTATTTTGACAATTACGTAAGCTGATGGTTTATTTGTCAACCTTTCAATTTCCTCATGTGGAAAGGGAATATGATTTTCTGATGGGACAGAAGCGGACCTGTTATGATACCTATTATCCTTTTCAGATATTGTCGAAGCACAATCTGGTAAGGCTGGATTTTGAACCTGTCACCATATTATATGGGGGAAACGGCTCGGGCAAGACCACAGCCCTGAATGTTATTGCGGAAAAGACGGGGCTTGTGAGGGACACTCTCTATAACCGTTCCAACTTTTTTGAAGACTATACAAAGATGTGCGATTATGAGGAAGAGCAGAAGATTCCCAAGGGAAGCAGGATTATTACCAGCGATGATGTGTTTGACTTTATGCTGGACTTACGGAGCATAAACGATGGGATCAGCCGGAAACGGGATGAACTCCTGGAAGAATACCTGGATGTCAAATACTCACATTTTCAGGTAAGGTCACTGGACGATTTCGACCATCTTAAAAAGGTGGTCACATCAAGAAGCAATACCCAGTCCAAATATGTCCGTAAGAACATTATGGACAACGTGCGGGAACACTCTAACGGAGAGAGCGCCTTTATCTATTTCGCGGATAAGATTAAAGAAAACTGCCTGTACCTGCTGGATGAGCCGGAAAACAGCCTGTCCCCGCAGAAACAACAGGAACTGCTTAAGTTTCTGGAAGACTCGGCGCGGTTTTTTGGATGCCAGTTCATTATGGCAACCCATTCTCCTTTCCTGCTTTCCATGAAAGGCGCGAAAATTTATGACATGGACGAGGAAAGGGTGGACGTGAAGCGCTGGAGCGAACTGGAAAACGTCCGGGCTTATTATGAGTTCTTTAAGAAGCATGAAAGGGAGTTTGGATAATTTTGTAACTGCATATAAAAACATATGATAAAAGAGGTGCGGAAATTATTCCCTGCACCTCTTTACATTACAATAAGCCGGCCCGCGGTGACGTTCCAGTCTCTTTTGGGAATATTGCTCTCTGATAAATATAAAAAAATTCTAAAAAATCAAAATAATACAAAAAATTTATATAAATTAGAGAAATTCTTATTGAAAGCTGTTATGCTTTTGTGTATAATAAATCTGCAAGTGGTCATAATGCACAAATATGTATTATTATGACCGGAATAAAAAATGCTCAGAACAGAGCAAAATAAAGGGAGGAACTAAAAAATGAAGAAAAAAATTGCGTTATTTTTAGTTGCTGCAATGACAGTTGCCAGCCTGGCAGCTTGCGGTAACAGCGCAGAACCGGCAGCAGCTCCGGCAGAGGAAGCAGCACCCGCAGAGGAGGCAGAGGCTCCTGCGGAAGAAGAAGCAGAGGCTCCTGCAGAGGAAGCAGCAGCTCCGGCAGAAGGTGGAACAGTAGCAGTGTTCTACTATACTTATGGCGATACCTATATCTCCAGCGTGCGTTCCGCACTTGATGCAACTTTTGATGCAGCAGGCGTTGCTTATCAGGATTACGACAGCAACAACAGCCAGACAACCCAGACAGAGCAGATTGATACAGCAATTGCCCAGGGTGCAAAAGTTCTGGTAGTAAACCAGGTAGATACAGGTTCCGATGATACAACAAAGAACATCATCGAAAAAGCAACTGCAGCAAACATTCCGGTTATCTTCTTTAACCGTTCTGTAGGCGAAGAAGTAGTAAGCGCTTACGACAAAGCTGTATTCGTAGGTACTGACTATGAAATGGCTGGCCATATGCAGGGCGAAATGATCGGAAATTATCTGGTTGAAAACTATGACACAATTGACTTAAACGGCGACGGCGTGATTTCTTATGTTATGTTCAAAGGACAGGAAGGTAATGCAGAAGCTGATGCCCGTACACAGTATGGTGTAGAGGATGCAGACGCTATCCTGACAGCAGCAGGCAAGGAAGCTCTTTCTTTCTATGACAGCAACAACAGCAACAAATACCTGGTAGACCAGGGCGGCGCATGGTCCGCAGCAGCAGCTACAGACTATCTGCAGACAGCTCTTTCCCAGTACAGCGAAGCAAACAACAACATGATCGAACTTGTTATCGCAAATAACGATGAAATGGCAATTGGTGCTGTTACAGCTCTGCAGAATGCAGGCTATAATCTGGAAGACGGCAGCGCTACAGTAATTCCTGTATTTGGTGTAGACGCTACAGACGCTGCAAAAGATGCAATCAGTAAAGGTACCATGATCGGCACCATCAAGCAGGATGCTGAAGGTATGGCAAATACCATTGCGCAGATCGCTCAGAACTTCCAGGGTGGAGCAGATAAATTTGCAGATGTTGATGCAGCAAACGTTGTAGGAACATGGCGTGTAAATATTCCTTATGCTACTTACACAGGTGAATGAGGAACAGAATCTTCCGACTAAAAGGCAGAAATTTTTTGGCTGCATGATATGTATGCGGCCATAGAAAAAGAGTCCGGCTTGCCGGACTCTTTTACACATAAAGATATTTTTTTAAAACGGGGGTGAGATGATTTGGAAAAACAGACAGTATCGTCTGAGAGCAAAAATGTGCTCCTTAGAATGGAGGGTATATGCAAAGAATTTCCCGGTGTAAAGGCATTGGATAATGTAAATCTTACCGTAAAAGCTGGTACGGTGCATGCACTGATGGGAGAAAACGGCGCTGGCAAGTCAACGCTGATGAAATGTCTGTTTGGCGTGTACAACAAAAACAGCGGCCACATTTATTTTGAGGGAAGGGAAGTCAATTTCAAAACATCCAAGGAGGCACTGGAGAACGGTGTTGCCATGGTGCATCAGGAATTGAATCAGGCTCTGAAGCGCAATGTAATGGACAATATGTGGCTGGGACGTTTTCCGAAGATTTCGAAATGGTGTCCTTTGACCAGTGAGAAGAAAATGTATGATGCCACAATGAAAGTTTTTGAAGAACTGGATGTTCATGTGGATCCCAGAACGGTTATGAGTCAGATGCCGGTATCACAGCGCCAGATGGTGGAGATTGCAAAGGCAGTATCGTTCAATTCTAAAATTATTGTTTTTGATGAGCCCACCTCTTCGCTGACGGAGGAAGAGGTAGAACATCTGTTCCGGATCATCAATATGCTCCGGGATCGTGGCTGCGGTATCATCTATATTTCTCATAAGATGGAAGAAATCCTGCGGATATCCGATGAAGTGACCATCATGCGTGACGGACAGTGGGTTGCTACCCGTCCCGCAAAGGAACTGACTATGAATGAGATTATCCGCCTGATGGTAGGACGTGAACTGACAAACCGTTATCCGGAAAAGGATAATAAGGTAGGCGAACCTATTTTGCAGGTGAAGAATCTGACGGCTCAGTATTCCCTGCTGAAGGATGTTTCCTTTGAGGCAAAAGCAGGAGAAGTGCTGGGTGTAGCGGGTCTTGACGGTTCGGGACGTACGGAACTTCTGGAAAATATTTTCGGTATTGCAACAAGAAAAGAAGGCGAGATTTATCTGCATGGCAAACGGGTCATGAACCGGAATGCCAGGGAATCTTTGGCAAATAAATTTGCCATGCTGACGGAGGAGCGCCGTGCCACAGGTATTTTTGGGATTCGTGACATTCAGGCGAATACAACCATATCCAGCCTGCCCAAATATAAAAAGGGGCCGTTCCTCAGTGATAAACTTATGAGTGAATCCACCGAGTGGGGCATCAAGGCCATGAGAACAAAGACCCCCAGCCAGAAAACACAGATCAGATCGTTGTCCGGTGGTAATCAGCAGAAGGTTATTTTGGCCAGATGGCTGCTTACGGATCCGGAGGTACTTCTTCTGGACGAACCTACGAGAGGTATTGACGTAGGAGCAAAATATGAGATCTACCAGTTGATTCTGGATCTGGCAAAACAGGGAAAAACGATCATTATGGTTTCTTCAGAAATGCCGGAGCTGTTAGGGGTATGCGACAGGATTCTGGTGATGTCCGGCGGACGCCTGTCAGGAGAAGTCGGCGCAAAGGAGACATCACAGGAAGAAATTATGACACTGGCTACAAAGTATGCGTAAGGAGGGAGAGAGTGTGGCTGAAAATAAGATAAAAGCAAAGGAACAGGCTTTCAAGGAACTTTCCTCGAAAGAGAAAACAAAGAAAATAACCGATTTACTTCTGAATAATGCAATGTATATTATTATTGTACTGGCAGTTATTTACATATCCATCAAAGTACCCGCATTTTTAAAACTTCCTTCGATTGTGAACGTTATTTCACTGACAGCGGCAAAGCTGCCCATAGCGCTTGGTATAGGCGGTTGTATTGTGTTAACGGGTACGGATATTTCCGCCGGCCGTGTGGTTGGTCTGACAGCCTGTATTTCGGCATCTCTGCTGACAACGACATATAAGGTATTTCCGGACATGACCAGCGCTCCGCCTATCATCGTTGTACTGCTTATAATCATTGTGGCGGGCGGTCTTGTAGGTCTGGTAAACGGTTTCAGCGTGGCAAAGTTTAAACTGCATCCGTTTATTGTTACATTGTCTACGCAGCTTATTGTATATGGTATCATTCTTATGTACTTAATGAGAGGTACAAACAACGGTCAGACGCTCAGCGGCCTGACGGACGGCTACCGTTCCCTGATTACAGGTACGCTGTTCAGTATTCCTACAGCAACAGGCAGTGTGGCAGTGCCGAAGTATGTTCTTTACAGTATTATACTGGTCATTCTGATGTGGGTGATCTGGAACAAGACGACTTTCGGCAAAAATATGTTTGCGGTAGGCTCCAATGAAGAAGCAGCTAACGTATCCGGCGTTAATGTGTCAAAGACTATCATCATGGTATTTGTTCTGGCAGGTATGATGTATGCCATTACCGGCTTCCTGGATGGCGCACGTATCGCTTCAGCAAATGCCAATACTGGTCTGAACTATGAGTGTGATGCAATTGCAGCCTGCGTTATCGGCGGCGTATCCTTTGTAGGCGGTATCGGAAGGATCAGCGGAATCGTAGTAGGTGTTCTGCTGCTTCAGATTATCTTTACAGGATTGAATTTCCTGGCTGTTGATGCAAATATGCTGTATATCATTAAGGGCTTGATTATCCTGATTGCCTGCGCAATTGATATGCGGAAATATCTTGTAAAGAAATAAGAGTATTGCAATATGCGTAAAGGAGGTAATCATGGAAGAACCAAACCAGCAGACGACTCCGCAGTTGCGGGGACTTTACAGTAAAGTAAAAATATCTGTCAGAACACTGAATATTGTCATTGTGGTGTTAATCGCTTTATTAATTGTCTGTATGGCTTATGGCATAAAAAAAGGAGGCTTCCGTGTTTCCTTTGATACGCAGGGCGGAACAGTCGTTGAGTCCCAGATAAGAATGTATGGGGAACTGTTGGAAAATCCAACCCTTCCAACAAGAGAGGGGTTTGAATTTGACGGCTGGTATCTGGATCCGGGGGGAACAGTACCATGGGATACAGATACGGATACAGTGACAGAGTCCATGACACTGTATGCAAAATGGAAAGAAAAGTAAAAAATATCAGCAGAGCATGTCGCTTATTTGTCGGGCGTCATACTCTGCTGATTTTTTATATAAAAAGCTGTTTTTAAAGGAATTCTTTTACTTGACTATATTCTACAAGTGGAATATAATTAGCAGTACATGAAAATGAATTTATGTATTTGTTGTGGGGATTTGAATGTGATGGAAGGAAAAGGTGCATTGGAATGCTGAAACATGGAATTTTGGGCCTGCTGAATTATCAGAATATGACGGGATATGAGATTATGGAGGTGTTCAGGGATTCCCTGCAGTTTTTCTGGAATGCCCAGACCAGTCAGATTTACCGGGAACTGCAGGGGCTGGAAAAGATGGGGTGGGTGACGAAGACGGTGGTGCCCCAGCAGGGAAAGCCGGACAAGAACGTTTATGCGGTCAACGAGGCCGGCAGGGAAGAGTTGTTAAAATGGCTGGCCGACGACAGGCTGGACATAAGCACCAAAGTTCCTGTGCTGATGAAGGTGTTTTTTATGGGGGAAAGGAGCAGGGAAGAAAATCTGACCTATTTCAAAAGGCTTAAGAAAGAATGTGAGGAGTTTCAAAAAAGCCTTGCGGTTGTTCCGCAGTATATTGAAGGGTACAGCAGTTTTGTAGAGGATAAGGAAAAGACACTTTACTGGCAGATGACAGTGGATTACGGGTACAGAAGTATGCAGACTTATATTGACTGGGCGCAGAGCTGTATTGAAAAGCTGGAGTGTGTCTGAATTTATCTGTGTAAAATATGGTTTTTGGATGGATAAGCAGAAAAAAATCAGGAGCCGGTATATACGTTTACAGGAAAAGGTTTCAAGATGGAGGTCAGAATGAATATTTTAGTAATAAATGGAAGCCCAAAGGGCAGGGCCAGTAATACATACAGGCTTACGCAAGCCTTTCTGGAAGGGATAAAACAGGCACTGTCAGAGGATGCGGACGGTAAGGGGAAAGAGGATGTTGGCAGAGAAAATGTAAGCGGAGTCCATGTAGAAGAACTTATGGTAAACAGGATGGAAATCCAGCCATGTCTGGGCTGTTTTTCCTGCTGGAATAAGACGCCCGGAAAGTGCTGTATTGAAGATGGTATGGAAGAAGTGATTCAAAAGCTTTTGTGGGCGGATGTCACCATATGGAGTTTTCCGTTGTACTATTATACAGTTCCGGGGGGACTAAAGAATATGATTGACCGCCAGCTTCCCATGTGCCTGCCCTTTATGGCGGAGAGGGAAGATCATGTGGGCAATGGGAGCCATCCTGCAAGATACGATATGTCGGGGAAGAAAAACGTGGTGATTTCCACCTGTGGTTTTTATACGGCGGAAGGGAATTATGACGGGGTGCGCAGTCTGTTTGACCATATGTGCGGCCGGAATTCATACACAACTATCTTCTGCGGCCAGGGAGAATTATTCCGGGTGCCGGAGGTGGCCAAAAGGACGGATGAATATCTTGCATATGTGCGCTCCGCCGGAAGGGAATTTGCCAGAGGAGGCATATCCGGCAGCACAGGTAAGGCGCTGGAGGAACTTCTGTATCCTAAGGAAGTTTTTGAAAGCATGGCGGATGCCAGTTGGGGGATAGATAAGGAAAGCGGGGAAAAGGAAACGGATACGCTTACCTTTACCAGACAGATGGCGGCCCTTTACCGGAAAGAAAGCTATGAGGGAAAAGAACTTGTGGTGGAGATGTTCTACACAGATTTGGACGAGTGTTATCAGATTGTTCTGGGAAAAGAGGGCAGCCGGGTTTTAAAGGATGGATTTAAGGAGGCCACTACCCGGATTGAGACGCCCGTAACGGTGTGGAAGTCAATTGCTGCCGGAGAAATCCGGGGTGATGAGGCTTTGATGCGGCATCTTTATAAGGTAAAAGGCGATTTTAGCCTGATGATAAACTGGGATAAATATTTTGGCAGTTATGGGAGAAGTGCAGACGAAGCGGAAGAAATACAGAGGGCGGAAGGCGGAAAAGACGGGAACGGAAAGGGAACTAATATGAACATTATGTTAATTCCATGGATTGTTTTCTGGGTGGCAGTTCCCATAAACGGATACGCAGGCAGTCTTGCAGGCATTGGAGCATGTGTGCTGGTTCCGCTTTTGTTTTACCAATATAAAAAGACATTTTATGACATACTGACAGGAGTCCTGGTGACGGGACTGTCTGTGGCAGTACTTGTGGGGGCGCCGGAAAGGATTGTCCTGTCTTTGAGTTATTTTGTTTTTGGCGTTATGTGGGCTGTGAGCTGTCTTAGAAAGATTCCCCTTACTGCCTGCTATTCCATGAATAATTACGGCGGCGAGGACGCCCTGCGGAACCCGCTCTTTGTAAAGACTAACCGGATATTGACATTATTGTGGGGAATATTGTATCTGCTGACACCTATTTGGACGTACTTTCTTATGGGAACAGGAATTGGAGGATTTACGGGAGCAGTCAACTCTGTCCTGCCTGTTTTCATGGGGATTTTTACCGTGTGGTTCCAGAAGTGGTATCCGGCTAAGGTGGCGGGAGGGTGAAATAAAAAGTTGTTGATACGCTGGTTCTAAATATCGTATAATGTAATAGAAATGAAACTGAAAGTGGAAAGTAAAAGGCTCAAGTGCCCGTGACGGTGGGATGTGTGCACCGCCATCGGGCAATGATACTTTTATATAGTTTTATTTTCAGATTAAATCGTGGGGCGGGAGAAAATGGGTAGCTATAATTTTAAAGTAGATCTAAAAGGAATTATCCGTCTTTTGAGCGACAATTTATATTCCAGCGACAAAGTTTTTCTGCGGGAACTTTTGCAGAATTCAGTGGATGCTGTTGATGCCCGGAAGAAAGCGGAACCGGAGTTTAAAGATGGCAGAATCAACGTGTATTATCGAAAGAAAGCTGACGGCGCACAGATAATCTTTGAAGACAATGGAATCGGGCTGAATAAAGAAGAAATCCATACTTTTTTGTCTGTGATTGGTCAATCATCCAAGCGGGATACGGAAGTTAGAAACAGCTTTATAGGACAGTTTGGAATAGGACTTTTGTCCTGTTTTCTGGCATCCAATGAAATTAAAGTGCTTACCCGGGCGGCGTCAGAAGAAAAGGGATATCAATGGATAGGAAAAAGCGACGGCTCCTATGCGATAACCGCTTTGAGAAAAGAAATACCGGTGGGAACGCAGGTTCATTTGGAACTGACAGGAAGAAAATACGAGGTGTTTACGGAGCGGGAAATCATTGATGATTTAGCTGAGTATGGTTATATGCTCCTGACGCCTGTTTATTTTAAAGGCGAAGAGCAGGAGAAAATTCTGAATCAAAACTTTATTCCGTGGAGGCAGCCTTTTTCTGTATCAGATGATATTTTGGGCTTTGGAGAACAGCTCCTTGGAGAAACCTTTTTTGATGTGGTTCCGTTAAGCGGCGAAGGGATGAAGGGTTATGCTTTTATTTCCGCCAGACAGTCAAGTGCGAACTCGGCGGCCAGGCATAAAATTTACTTAAAAAACATGTTTATCACAGAAGATGGGCAGAACGTTGTCCCTAAGTGGGCTTTCTTTATCCGGTGTGTTTTAAATGTAGAGGATTTGACGCCGACTGCGTCCAGGGAGAGTTTTATCAAGGACCAGAAACTTCTTCATGTGAAAAGCCAGATTGAAAAGAGTATTTTTGATTATTTTGTTACTTTGTCCCAGTATGATGTAAGGAAATTAAAGCAGCTTACCAGTATACATAATTTGGCAATTAAATCTCTGGTAGTAGAAAATGAACAGATATTTAAGCTGTTTTTCCCTTTTCTTACCTTTCCTACCAGCCAGGGCGTGATGACGGGCTTCCAGATTGTGAGCGCATCCCAAAAGATTCCTGTAAATTATACAGTAGATGTTGACGAGTTTAGAAGAATCTGTCCGCTTCTTGAAGGGACAAACAGCCTTCTGGTAAATGGGGGATACGTTTATGATGCCAGTATTCTGCAAAGGCTGCCCAGATATTACAAAAATGTGAGGGTGAAAGCCTTTGATGAAAATTCGTATGAAAATCTGTTAGAAGAACCGCCCGGGGAGCTTCGTGATAAAATGGCATATTTTATCGAATGTGCCATGGATGCCCTGCGTCCTTTTCAATGTAAAGTCTCATTAAAGTCTTTTTCGCCCAATCCATTACAGGCTCTTTATGTGCAGGGGGAGGAAGATTTTCTGTCAGAAGCAATGGATGCAGGCAGTCTGTCTGGTTTTTTTGAAGGATTTGATTTGGGCAAAGAAGAGGGGACAGGCAGCAGCCTTTATTTAAACAGCAACAACAACTTTATCAAAAATCTTGGGCAGGTGAGAAATCAGGACTTTATAAAAGTAATTGTACAGGTGATTTATATACAGGCACTGCTGGGCGGTCATTATACACTGGATGGTAAAAAGATGGAGGTCATGAATAAGAGCCTGCAGAGCCTGATGGAATATGCCATGCTGGGAGGTGTGGGGCTGGAAGGAGATTTACCATGTTAATGGAAAATGTGAAAACACAGAATTTGGCATCCAGGGAATTGGCTGATGTTATAAAAAGACTGCAAAAAATGACAGATGGCAGGTATGATGTGCAGTTTTATAAGGATAACGGACAGACCCTCATGCAGATGATTAAGAAAATTATGAGGCTGTCAAAGCAGGAAAAAGAATGGTATGTTTATTTCGTTTCTCTCTATGAGAGTATACATGTATCTTCCCGCAGCGGTGAGAAAATGATGGTCATAAAATATGCTGAAATTTTTTATCGGGACAGTGCGCTGTACATGGACAGGGAACTGCCAAACTATCTGGATACGGACATGAAAAACCTGAATATATACATATATGGTACTATTTTTAGAAACTATCTTTCTTTTTATCAGATTGATGATAATAAAATGAAGAAGTTTATGGAAATGTATGAGACGGCCGCGCTTAAGTATGGAAAAACTTATATGTATTATGAAAGCGAAATGGAAATGGGAATTTTATACCATGATTTGGAGATGGCTGAACATGGAAGGCGTTACTTTGAGAAATATGAGCATGATATGAATACCTGCTATGTATGCGGGCATGAGCAATACCTGGGGTATTACCTTCTGTGTGGGGATATAGATCTGGCGGAAAAGCTTATGCAGGATTTCAGGCAGAAGCGGATTCCTCAAAAGTATCAGTGGTGCTATAAAAATTGTGAACTTGCACAGGAAGATTATGCCATGTTTTATGAGATTCTCAAGTATAGCCTGATAGCTGGAAGCCCGGAAGGGTTCCGTCTGTTTTATCAGAAATACTGGCTTACCCTGCCTAAGGAAAAGCGAAGGGAAGATACACTTTTCATGTTTTGCTGCGCTATAACAGGGGATTTTGATGAGCTGGACGAGAAGGATTTACGAATGGCGGAGAAGGACGTAAGAGACTGTGGCAGAATGACCACATTAGGTACCATGATAGACAGTCTCAACTGGATGTGTTATTTCCGGCTGCTTGACCGCAGCGGAATCAGGGAGGTAATGATTGAACTGCCCGACCTTTTGAAGAATGATAATGGAAAGACAAATTCCCTTGCCATAAGCAGGTATTTTGAACAAAGAGCAGATGAAGCAGGAACAAAGCTTGGACGGGCAAGGGCAAAGTTCGATTACCCAATGTTAAAAAATACCTGTCTGGAATGTGCTGGAATTTGACAAAGAGACAGAGAATCTAAAAAAGCAGGAAAATAAGCTGTCCCATACCCGGGCGGATATGGGGCGGTATTTTACAGGGAGCGGACATATGGGAAAAATCAGCCGTGAGGATATGCTGGAACTGACCAGAAGAATGACCTTGAAGCGGAACTGTTTTGACAGGATTGCAGGGGCATATCTGGATGAGGAGGGATTTGTAGACGGAACATTTAACAAGCATTTCCAGAAACTGTCACCCAAAGACCAGCAGGTAAACCTTAATATTGCAAAAGCAATTCCTTTTGCAGATACCAATGTGCAGTTGAAAGAGTATGATTTCGGGGAAGGGGACAGAAAACCCGGGAGTATATGGCAGCTTCTTATGGCGCTGAAAGAATGTGAACTGAAAAATGATGCAATGCTGGACGTACTTTACGAGGAATTCGGGCGGAGATACCGGGGAAATGGCAACTATGCAGTGTACTTTTTCCATGGCAATTATGATGTGCCGCAAAAGGCCAGTGACAAGGAGAGCCTGTGGGAATCGGAAGAAGTCTACCAGTTTCTGGTCTGTGCGGTGTGTCCGGTCAGCGGGGACTATGAGCCGGGGAAGCCGGAGTGCGGATTCCTTTTCCCCGCATTTAAGGACAGGAGCAGTGACATACACAGGATTGACGTGTTTGCAGCAGACGGAACGTCCCTGCAGGCAGAGAGTTTGAGGGGAATCCTCTTTTCCAAGCCTTGAAAGGTTCGGTGAAGGCATATATTTTTATGGGATATGGATGCCTGAAAAACAAAGTTACTGGGTCCGGCTGACTGGCCGGCATAATGAAAAGTATAAAGACATAAAGGGAAAGGGTGAAGAATATGATTTGCAAGGTATGTGACATTAAAAATGAAGGTTCTTTGGAAGATGCGGGGCTGACGCTGTATCTTCTGGAAGATTCGCCGGAGATAATGATTCATGAAAGACCGGTCATCATTATCTGTCCGGGAGGAGGATATCATTTCCTGTCTGACCGGGAAGCGGACATTGTTGCGGCGCAGTTTGTGGCGATGGGGTATCATGCCGCCGTGCTGCGGTACTCTATCAGTCCGGCGGTTTTTCCGGCGGCGTTTCTGGAACTGGGCAGGTCTGTTATGCTTTTGCGGCAGAATGCGGAAGAATGGCATATTAATGGGGACAGGATTTTTGTGGCTGGATTTTCAGCAGGAGGGCATCTGGCGGCAAGCTATGGGATGTTCTGGGGCCGGGAATGGGCTGGTGAAAAGCTGGGAGCGGAACCGGAAATGCTCCGCCCTAACGGCATGATATTATGTTATCCTGTCATTACTTCCGGGGAATATGCCCATGAAGGCTCTTTTAGAAATCTTTTGGGCGAGGACTACGAGGAGAAGAAAGAAAGCCTGTCCCTGGAGCGCTTCGTAAGCGGGCAGACGCCTCCGGCATTTATCTGGCATACTTATGAAGACTGCGATGTGCCTGTTCAGAATTCCCTGCTGTTGGTCAATGAAATGGTCAGACAGAAAATACCCGTAGAGTTCCATATGTTTGAAAAGGGCGGACATGGACTGGCCCTTTCAAGCCGCCTGACACAAATATCGGAAACAGATGTAAGGGTATATGAGTCCGCAGCAGAGTGGATTAAGCTGGCAGGTCTGTGGCTGAAAAATTTTGGATAATCCAATGTTGCCATCCTTTGCGGGCCAGCTTATTGTAAGAAAACCGGGACGCAGTAGCCATCACATAGCTGCCGCGCCCCGGTTTTTCATGGGTGCAGAGATTGGGCGGTCACACAATCGTCCCCGTCGTTTGGCAAGCTGCAGTTCCCGTTATCACAGTTACAGCGCGTCCGGCACACAAGAACGTATGAATTTTCATTCGCTAATGCACATCCCCATCTTGACTAATTTGTTTTTGTATGGTAAAGTTTGTGTGAATCAAATGATTAACAAACGGAGGCGAACGAAAGATGAAAAAAACAATGACAGCAGTTTGCGTGCTTTTATGCATGGCTATTTTGTGTGCCTGCGCAACAGGACAGGACAGAAAAACAGATTTAGAAGACACAGAAGGGGAAAGAGAGGAGCGTGTTGTGACTGCGCCAGGAGAAGAAGCGGTTCCGCCTGAGGGGCAGACAGATAATATACAGCAGGAAGCGGCCCCGTCTGGCAGGCAGACAGATGGTATACAGCAGGAAGAGGTTCCATCTGATAAGAAGACAGATAGTAAACAACAGGAATCGGTTTCGTCTGACAGGCAGACAAATGGCATACAGCAGGAAGAGGTTCCATCTGATAAGAAGGCAGATAGCACACAGCAGGAAGCAGTTCCGTCTGACGGGCAGACAGCGGACGTACAGGATGGCGGAACCAATGAAAAAGAGCAGGATACTTTGGCGTCCCTGCCAATGCAGGGGCTGATGCATGGGAATCCGGGAGGTATTGGACTGGGTTTACTGGTTTATGTGTTGCCGGAACAGGATGGTGAAGACTATAAGCTTTGCTTTTTTAAGGAAGGCAATAAAGTGGCGGACTTCGAAAAGCCAATGTCGGAGACGGTCTATTATTCTTTGGAAATGGCGGACTATGTTTTCCCGGATGTGCGGGAAAATAACGCTCCAGTTGGTAAATTTATAGAAATTTATTTTTTTGATACCGTAACGATAGGCGAGGGTACAGCGGGGCTGGCAGTCGTAGCAACATATGACGTAAATGGCGAGGCATGTTATGATACGAGAATCTACAGATGGGATGGAACAGGCTACAGTGTAGAAGGAAAGCTGACACAGGAGTTTAATGAAAAATACTGCAGCGCAGAGGAGTATCCTGTAGAGGAACTGTACCATTTGTAGACGCAAAAATTTTCACAGGGTTGCTGACTTGACAGCCGCGTAAAACAGTGCTATGATTACCAAAAAGAACATAAAAAAGCCATGAAGGAAAAGAGTAGTATGCAGGAATCATCCAGAGAGGATGGCATTTGGTGGAAGTCATTTATGAGAAATGTATACGAAAACCATTCCGGAGCCGTGACGCCGAAGATGAGGCACCCTTATGGGGCGGAAATTTTTAAGCGTTGCCGTATGCCTGCGTTAAGGGATAAGATTTGTTGGAATCTGAAGTGAAAAGTTAAGGTGGAACCGTGCAGAGTGCACCCTTAGACATACAATCAATATGTATGTTTAAGGGTGTTTTTTGATTCAACAAGACGATTCGCGAAGCGTATTGGTATTTGATGCACAGAACTGTGCGGGGAGAGTGGGATGCAGAAACGGCGTATAAACCGTGCAGCGGAATATTTGACTGGTAAAAATATGTTCCATAAGGAAGGAGAGAGAAAAATGAAGGTAATATTGAATGATGGTAAGGTAATTGAAGGCAGTTTTGAGGAAAAGGGAATTAGGGAAGCGTTCTGGCATACCAGCGCCCATGTGCTGGCGCAGGCGGTAAAACGCCTGTATCCGGGGACAAAATGTGCTATTGGCCCGGCGATCCAGAATGGCTTTTACTATGACTTTGAGTTTGATTTTCCTTTTTCCGAGGAGCAGTTGCAGACGGTTGAAGAGGAAATGAAAAAGATTGCAAAGGAAGCGCTGCCTTTGGAGGTCTATGAGATGGGCAGGCAGGATGCGGCTGCCTATATGAAAGAAAGAGGGGAGTCTTATAAGCTTGAGATGATTGAGGCGCTTTCGGAGGACGAGACAATCAGTTTTTACAGGCAGGGGGATTATGCAGAATTCTGTGCAGGGCCTCACATATCCAACACATGCCAGATTAAGGCATTTAAGCTTCTGTCTGTAGCAGGGGCATACTGGCGGGGGAATGAAAATAATAAGATGCTCACGCGGATTTACGGGATTTCATTCCCTAAGGCTTCTCAGTTAGAGCAGCACCTGAAGATGCTGGAAGAGGCAAAAGCGCGGGATCACAGGAAGATTGGAAAAGAACTGGGGTTATTTACGATGATGGAGGAAGGGCCGGGATTCCCCTTTTTCCTGCCAAAGGGAATGGTATTAAAAAATATTCTGGTTGATTATTGGAGGAGGATTCACGAGCAGGAAGGGTACATGGAAATCTCAACGCCTATGATGCTGAACAGAAGTCTCTGGGAGACATCCGGGCATTGGGATCATTACCGGGAAAATATGTATACCACGGTAATTGATGATGTGGATTATGCGGTTAAGCCTATGAACTGTCCGGGAGGGATGCTTGTGTATAAGATGGAACCCCATTCCTACAAGGAACTTCCCATGCGTATGGGAGAACTGGGGCTGGTGCACAGGCATGAAAAGTCGGGGCAGTTGCATGGCCTTATGCGTGTCAGATGCTTTACACAGGATGACGCCCATATTTTTATGACAAAAGAGCAGATTACGGAGGAAATCCAGAGGGTTGTGCGGCTGATTGACAGGGTATATTCTAAATTTGGATTTTCCTATTATGTAGAACTTTCCACAAGACCGGAAAACAGTATCGGAAGCGATGAGGATTGGGAACTGGCAACAAAGGCTCTTGAAGGGGCAATCAAAGAGATGGGGATTGCCTATACGGTAAATGAAGGGGACGGCGCTTTTTACGGCCCGAAAATTGACTTCCACTTACAGGATTCTATTGGGCGCACATGGCAGTGCGGGACGATTCAGCTTGACTTTCAGCTTCCCCAGCGTTTCGAAGCAGAATATGTGGGGGCAGACGGGGAAAGGCACAGGCCGATTATGATACACCGGGTCGTATTTGGTTCAATTGAGCGGTTTATTGGCATATTGATTGAACATTATGCAGGGAAATTCCCTATGTGGCTGGCCCCTGTACAGGTAAAGATTCTGCCTGTGTCTGACAAATATCTGCAGTACAGCGGAGAAGTGGCGGAGAAACTGAAGGAACAGGGCATACGTGTGGAGGTAGACGCACGGGATGAGAAGCTGGGTTATAAGATTAGAAGCGCACAGCTTGAAAAGATACCCTATATGATTATTGCAGGCGAGAAGGAACAGGAAGGAAACAGTGTATCGGTGCGGTGCCGGGATGGAGAGAAAGGCAGACAGGATATGGGAGAAATGTCACTGGAAGAATTTTTCAAAATGCTGAAAGAAGACTGAGCCTGACATGATAAGATGGCATTGCTGAAACAGAGACTGTAAATAATCTTGTGTCTTTGGAGAAATAATCTTTACTGATAGGAATC
>CAMWUN010000006.1 GCA_947177425.1 uncultured bacterium | reverse complement strand
CAGGAGTCCTCTGACAGACCCTGCTAAACTTAATGACATTGGGAGTGAACAGTAATCCATACTGTTACAGAATATGATACGATAAATCACAATCTATTGCAAATAAAAACATTATCCTGTAAAATATATAGTCAGCAGTCCGGCCCTCTGCGCGGGATGGTGCTGACGCGGACGGCAGACACGAATCAGGGAATATATCAGGTAAAGGAATGGCAATGGGAATTGTAGAGACGAAAAATCTTGTTTTTGAGTATATAAGAAGAGATGAAGAGGGGAACGTGGAAGGAATCACCCGGGCTGTGGACGAGGTGGACATGGATGTAAAGCAGGGGGAATTTGTGGCAATTTTAGGGCACAACGGTTCCGGAAAGTCCACCCTTGCAAAGCATATCAATGCAATTCTTTATCCCACGGAAGGCACGGTATGGGTGGACGGGAAGGACACTGCCAGGGAGGAAAATCTCTGGGATGTGAGACAGAAAGCCGGCATGGTATTCCAGAATCCCGACAATCAGATTATCGGACAGGTGGTAGAGGAGGATGTAGGCTTTGGCCCTGAAAACCTTGGCGTGCCAACGGAAGAAATCTGGCAGAGGGTGGAAGAAAGCCTTAAGGCAGTGGGCATGTATGAATTCCGTAAACATTCCCCCAACAAATTGTCGGGAGGGCAGAAGCAGAGAGTGTCTATCGCCGGGGTCATTGCCATGCATCCGAAATGCATTGTGCTGGATGAGCCTACCGCCATGCTGGACCCCAACGGGCGTAAGGAAGTTATTCGTGCAGCCAGGGCCCTCAATGATGTAGAGGGAATCACCATTATCCTGATTACCCATTACATGGAAGAAATCATTCATGCCAATAAGGTATTTGTGATGGATAAGGGAAGGGTTGCCATGGAAGGGACGCCAAGGGAGATTTTCAGCAGGGTAGAGGAGTTAAAAGAACTGCGGCTGGATGTGCCCCAGGTCACACTGCTTGCCCATGAACTGAAAAAGAGCGGACTGGCGCTTCCGGAAGGTATTCTTACCTTTGAAGAATTGTCGGCGGCTCTTGGTTTCGGAAAGAAGAGATGAGGAAAAAATGTCTATTATTTTGGATCATGTAAATCATATATATGAAGCAGGCACTGCCATGGAGTATGCAGCTCTTAAAAATATCAGCCTTACCATACCGGATGGGCAGTTCATCGGGCTGATTGGGCATACTGGCTCCGGGAAGTCCACGCTGGTGCAGCATTTGAACGGACTGATAGCGCCTACCAGCGGTAATGTGTATTACAATGGGGAAGATATTCACAACAGTGATTACAACAAAAAAGAACTGCGAAGCAAAGTAGGACTGGTATTCCAATACCCGGAACACCAGCTTTTTGAAATTGATGTGTTTTCCGATGTGTGTTTTGGCCCAAGGAATCTGGGGCTGGACAAGAAGGAAGTGGAACTTAGGGCCTATGCGGCCTTGAAACAGGTAGGACTTGAGGACGAATACTTTTACCAGTCGCCTTTTGATTTATCCGGCGGCCAAAAACGCAGGGTGGCAATTGCCGGAGTGCTTGCCATGAAACCGGAAGTGCTGATTCTGGACGAACCCACGGCGGGGCTTGACCCCAAGGGCAGGGATGAGATACTGGATCAGATTGCGAAACTGCGGGAAGAGACAGGAATGACAGTCATTCTGGTTTCCCACAGCATGGAAGATGTGGCCAAATATGTGGACAGAATTATTGTCATGAATAAAGGGCAGGTTAGGTTTGATGATAAGCCCAGAGAAGTGTTCCGTCATTATAAGGAACTGGAGGAAATTGGCCTGGCGGCGCCGCAGGTGACATATATCATGCAGACTCTTAAAAAGAACGGCCTTGATGTTGACACAGATATCACCACCATTGAGGAGGCAAAAACAGCAATTTTAAATGCCCTGGCAAAGGCGGATAAGCCAATGGCCTGAGAGCGTGTTTGGAACTATGGTTAGATGCGGATGGATGACAGATTGCAGGAAATTTATGGCAGATGGGGAGCCGGAAGCTGCGTATTTAAGCTTCTGATGCCCGATATAATATGGGAATGAGGAAAAATGTTAAGAGATATTACGTTAGGACAATATTATCAGACGGATTCGGTGATACACAGACTTGACCCAAGAGTCAAACTGATGACTACAATTTGTTATATTATTTCTCTTTTTATCGTGGACAATTTTGTCGGATATATACTGGCAGGGGTATTTCTGGCACTGGTCATAAAATTATCGAAAGTGCCCCTTAAATTTATGATCAGGGGAATGAAATCAATTATTTTCCTGCTGATTATAGCGGTAATTTTTAATCTTTTTCTGACACCGGGAGAGGTGATTTTCACTCTCTGGAAACTGCGGATTACGAAAGAAGGCCTGCGGCAGGCTGTATTTATGGCAATCCGTCTTGTGTTCCTGATAATGGGGTCGTCGGTTATGACTCTGACAACAACGCCCAATAACCTGACAGACGGTATGGAAAAGCTGCTGGGGCCGTTAAAATTTTTTAAGGTGCCAGTGCACGAAATTGCAATGATGATGTCCATTGCCCTGCGTTTCATCCCGATTTTGCTGGAAGAAACGGATAAAATTATGAAGGCGCAGATTGCACGGGGGGCCGATTTTGAGAGCGGTAATCTGATTAAGAAGGCAAAAAGTCTGGTGCCCCTGCTGGTGCCCCTGTTTATATCGGCGTTCCGGCGGGCAAATGATTTGGCAATGGCAATGGAGGCAAGGTGCTACCGGGGAGGGGAGCACCGGACTAAGATGAAGCCCCTAATTTATAAAAAAAGGGACCGCCTGGCATACGGAGTGGTAGTCTGTTATCTGGCATGCTGCGTGGCTTTCGGGAAGATTCTGCTATGAAAAGAATAAAACTGACAGTGGCCTATGACGGAACAGCCTACCATGGCTGGCAGATACAGCCGGGGGTTCCTACGATAGAAGGTGAATTAAACCGCGCATTAAGCGGACTTTTACAGGAGGACATTCAGGTAATCGGGGCAAGCAGAACTGATTCCGGAGTCCATGCCCTCTGCAATGCGGCAGTGTTTGACACAGATACCCGTATTCCTGCGGAAAAGCTTTCCTACGCGCTGAACCAGAGACTGCCAGAAGATATCCGTATTCAGAAGTCAGAGGAAGTGGCGCCGGATTTCCATCCAAGACACTGCAGAAGCCGTAAGACCTATGAATACCGGATATTGAACAGGGAGTTTTCCCTTCCCACCAGAAGACTGTATGCCCATTTTACCTATGTGCCTCTTGATGTGGAAAAAATGAGACAGGCGGCGGTGCATCTTTTGGGAGAACATGATTTTAAAAGCTTTTGCAGCCCGTCGGCAGCAGTGGAGTCTACCGTCAGGACGGTTTATGAGCTGACAGTGGAGAAAGCGGGGGACGAAATCCTAATCCGAATATGTGGCAGCGGATTTCTTTATAATATGGTAAGAATTATAGCAGGCACGCTGATGGAAGCGGGACGGGGCAGCATAAAGCCGGAACGGGTAAAGGAAATACTGGCGGCAGGGGACCGCCAGGCAGCAGGCCCTACTGCGCCAGCCTGTGGATTGACGCTTGTGAAATATGAATTTTTTAGTTGACACACACGGAAGCGTATAATATAATTAGTCAGTGTGACAAAGTTTGGTAATGTCCTGTCTGATGAATGATTATCCGCAATACGTTTATGGTAAAATTCGTCATATCCCTAGGCAGGACGTTATAGATAGAACATCCGGCGGTATTTTGAAGTGAGTCTGACGGCCCGGACATCCGTCTTACAAGCAGAGAAATGTCAGAAGGAGATTACGTGCCTGGCACATGTACAAGTTTAATGGAGGTAATATCATGAAAACATTTATGGCTAGTCCTGCTACAATTGAAAGAAAATGGTATGTAGTAGACGCTGCTGGTATGACATTGGGACGCTTGGCGTCAGAAGTAGCTAAAGTTTTAAGAGGTAAGAATAAGGCGATTTTTACACCGCATATGGATACAGGCGATTTTGTAATCGTTGTAAATGCTGATAAGGTAAAAGTAACAGGCAGGAAGCTGGATCAGAAAATATACTACCGTCACTCCGAATATGTGGGCGGCATGAAGGAAACTACCCTGCGTGAAATGCTGGCTAAAAAGCCTGAAAGGGTAGTTGAACTTGCTGTCAAAGGTATGCTTCCCAAGGGACCTTTAGGAAGACAGATGTATACGAAACTTCATGTGTACGCTGGCCCTGAGCATCCCCACGGAGCTCAGCAGCCTGAAGCATTAACATTTTAATAGGGAACTGAAAGGAGAAGATTAAGATGGCTAAATCAGCAAGATTTTACGGAACAGGCAGAAGGAAAAAATCAATTGCCAGAGTATATTTAATGCCCGGTAAAGGTGAAATCATTATCAATAAAAGACCTATAGATGAATATTTTGGATTGGAGACGTTGAAAGTTATTGTACGTCAGCCCATGACACTGACAGATACCGTTGACAAGTATGACGTACTTGTAAATGTTCATGGCGGCGGTTATACAGGCCAGGCCGGCGCAATCAGACACGGCATCTCAAGAGCGCTGCTCCAGGTGGATGCAGATTACAGACCTGCGCTTAAGAAAGCCGGCTTCCTTACAAGAGATCCCCGTATGAAAGAAAGAAAGAAATACGGTCTCAAAGCAGCACGCCGTGCACCGCAGTTTAGCAAGCGTTAAATTCGGTTCAGTAAGAGATAGGCAGACAATTTTACAGATTCGGCAATATGGACTCCGCAGGTTTTCCTGCGGAGTTTTTTGCTAAATACCAAAGTGCCAATAATATCTTTGACAAATGTTATCGTATATGATAACATAGTGATAAGAAAAGGAAGTGATTAAAATTCCAGAATTAGATTTTTATATGAAAGAAAATGGTAAAATTCCAGTGCAGGATTTCTTATATTCACTTAACCCGAAACTAAGAGCAAAAGCCTTTAGTGATATTGAATTATTAAAAAAATTAGGTGCTGAATTGAAAGAGCCGTATGTTAAGCCCATAAAAGGAAAAGATAATAAAGGTTTATATGAATTACGGATAAAATTTTCAAGTGATATAGCAAGAATATTTTACTTTACATTTTATAACAATAAGTTTGTGTTGCTGCATGGTTTTATTAAAAAGACTATGAAGACACCCGAAAACGAGATAAAGAAAGCAAGAAAATATATGGAAGATTATAAAAGGAGGTCTGAAGCATGAGTAAAGCAGGAATATCTTTTGAAGAAATGAAAGCTGATATGCTTAAGGATGAACAATTTAAAATAGAATATGAAAAATTGAAGCCAAGATATGAAACAATTGAGCAGATTATAAGGGCAAGGAAAGAACAAAACATAACACAAGCGGAACTTGCTAAAAGGGTAGGCACACAAAAAAGCAACATATCCAGGTTGGAGAGCGGTAATTATAACCCTAGTTTGGATTTCCTTGCAAAAATAGCAGAATCACTTGGGAAAAAAATATCTGTGACATTTAATTAGAATGAGGGATGTTTAACAGGATAGTATGTGACACTATAAAATCATATGGGTAACTGACAGGTAACTTACAAATGCGCAAATAATGTTGAGAAACAGAGAGTTTAAGTTCTGTAAGAGATAGGCAGTTATTCACAAACAGGAAAATATGGAAAGCCCACAGACAGATTTTGTTTGTGGGTTTTTTTACGAGACTGGTTATGATATACTTATATTGGATCTAAAAGAATGGAGGAATTAAGTAATGCCGGAGATTTCATTGTTTTATGGAATACGAGTTACAATGTATTATGATGACTATAATCCACCGCATTTTCATGCTGAATATAATGGGAATAAAGCAATTATTAGAATCGACGAGGCAAGGGTAATTAAGGGGGCATTACCGTCAAGGCAGTTAAAGCTGATTTTAGCGTGGTGTGTTCTCCATCAGGATGAATTGATGCAAAATTGGGAATTATCAAAGGACGGAAAAACGTTGAACAGGATTAATCCATTAGTGTAACGGAGGTGATGATATGTTTCCAAAGGTGGTACAGGTTATGCCTATGAAGGATTATTCTGTATATGTATATTTTGAAGATGGAAAGATTGTACATTATGATATGTCGCAGATGATTGAAAAAGAGGCTTTCTGTTGCTTAAAAGATATTGAGATATTTATGGACAGATGTACAGTGATGAATGATACACTGGCGTGGGACATCAATGGGAACTGGGATAATACAACATGTCTTGATATAGATCCGGACACATTATATGCATTGCCGTATGCAAAGGAAGCCATTGCATAGTGTAAGTAGCATTTGGCGAGATGGCATGTGATATTGCAAGGATCATATGGGTAAGTGACAGATAACTTACAAATACGTAAATAATGTTGAGAAACAGGGAGTTTAAGTTCTGTAAGAGATAATCAGAATATTATACAGATTCAAAAAACGTTACTTTTCACTCCGTGACCAGTAACATGCAAAAATCCATCGAAAATTGCCTTCGGCAATGGGATTTTTGCATTCTCGAATCACTTTCTTACGACCAGCGCAGTAAATGCGCAGGTATGTGTGAACAGTATCCAAAAAACTTCGTAGGTTTTCCCTGCGAAGTTTTTTGAATTAACATTTGAGGTGATTTGGGTTATAATATATTTCAAAACAGTATGTTAGAATGAACCAGTAAAAGAATGTGACAGGAGGAGAGCGTATGTTGTGCATTGCATCAGCTCCATGCAGAGTCTTTTAGGATAGGCTGGCATGGAGCAGGATAACTATCCTGAGACTTTGCAAATTTCACCCATGAATTATTGTGAATTGTGAGAAGGAGCAAAGTCTATGAAAAATTATAAAGAAACATTTAGGGAAATGAAGTCATTTCTGCTGCTTTGGGGCACGCAGTCTTTATCGGGGTTAGGCAGTGCCATGACCAGTTATGCGCTGGTCATATGGTCTTACTCCCGGAATGGTTCTGCGCTTATGACGGCGCTTTTAATGGTCTGTTCTTATACGCCTTATGTGGCATTCAGTATTTTTGCAGGAGCCTTGAGTGACAGGTGGAATAAAAAGGCAGTTATGCTGGTATGTGATACCGCGGCGGCATTGACTACAGTGGTCATGCTTGTTCTGATGAGGTGCGGACTGCTTCAGGTCTGGCATTTATATCTGATTAATGTGGTAAACGGACTGATGAACACTCTGCAGCAGCCGGCATCGGAAGTGGCTGTGACACGGCTTCTGCCTAAGAAGCATTATCAGAAGGTAGGCGGGATGCGTTATCTTGCCAGTTCCCTGAACTCAATTTTGTCCCCTGTGATAGCTACGGCAGTTTTGGGGATAGCCGGAATGGACGCTATAGCGGCCATTGATTTATGCACGTTCCTGGTAGCATTTTTGACACTGGCCTTTTTGATTGAGATTCCAAAGGGGGCGGAGCAGCCAGAAAAGCAGGAAAAGCTGATGGTTTCCATAAAGAAGGGCATCGGTTATCTGAAACGGGATAGAGGAGTTTTTGACCTGATTTTATTCCTTGCAGCCATTAATCTGGTAGCTTCTATTTATAACGCTGCGTTTCCGGCTATGATTCTGTCAAGGAACGGCGGAAGTGAGAAGGCTCTTGGAGCAGTTAACGCAGTGATTGGAATATCTACTTTAGGGGGAAGCATTCTGGCCTCATTTTTGAAGGAGCCGAAAAGCCGTGTAAGAGTAATCTGCAATTGTCTGCTGTTTTCTATGAGTACGGAAAATTTTCTGCTGGCTTTTGGAAGGACGCCGCTAATCTGGGGCATTGGAGGATTTCTTGGGTGGATTGCTATTCCTCTGATGAACTCGAATCTGGATGTGATTTTGCGGCTGAGAATCCCAGAGCAGATGCAGGGAAGAATATATTCCGTGCGGAATTCCCTACAGTTTTTCACTATACCTGTGGGGTACTTTCTGGGAGGATTTCTGGTGGACAGGGTTTTTGAGCCGATTATGGCAGTACAGGAAAAGGAAAGTATTCTGGTAAAGATGTTCGGCTCCGGCAAAGGGACTGGTGCAGCGTTTTTGTTTTTGGTCATTGCTTTCGCAGGAATTGGCGTATGTCTTTATTTCCGAAAAGATAAATATATTTGGAAATTAGAAGAAAAATAACAGTAAAATCTGGCCTCCCGGAATTTCCCGGGAGGTTTTGTATAGTGGATTATATGATTAAAAATTTCTTATGTTTCTGCTTTCAACTGTTGAAGAAATGCGCTGGAGGCTTTCGATAGAACCTGATATTTTTTCCAAACAATGCAAAGTTCTGCCTCTAATGTAGGGAAAAATGGTTTGAAACATAGATTGCTGTCCCCTGCTGTGTTAATCAGTCTGTCTAATGCAATCACGTATCCAAACCCTTTTTTGACAAATTGAGTTGCGTTATAAATCAAATCATAAGTAGCAACAATGTTGAGTTTGAAAATATCTGATTTTAGCCAACGGAACATTTCCGTATTGATTGAGGTCTGATGAGATACGATCAGGGGTTTATCCCACAAATTTTCTGCACAGACTGTTTCTTTTTTTGCTAAGGGGCTGTCTTTACGCATCAAAACGCCCCATAGGTCTTTTTGTGAAAGCCTGAGGTAATCATATTTGATCGCGTCGGCTTCTCCGTTTCGATAATATCATCAAGAGGAATTTTCTTCCCATCAGCTACCCATTGCTTATAAATTTCCAAAGTGCTTTGGGATACTTATGTCATGACAATGTTCTGAATATATGGATTTCCAGAAGATGTTTTTGATTCGGTTTTCCATAGAAATATGGGGATGGCGGTTGTTATGCTATATATTTCAGTGGTAAGCAGAGTTCAGAAGTAGTATAATCAAATTTAAAAGAGATATACTTGAAGCGCTGGATGCAATAATTAAAGAACAGGAGAAATACATATGGTACATCCCGATAAGGTCAAAGCAGAAGCAAAGAAAAGAGAAGATGAAAATTTCAAATTCCGTACTTATCTGAAATGTCATGCGGATGAAGAGGAATTAGATCGTCAGTTTTTGCAATTACATAATGAACTGTTTGCGGACTATGACTGCAATAAATGCAGAAATTGCTGTAAGATGTATAAAGGAAGCATTCCGGAAGAAGATATTGAAAAGGATGCTGAATATTTGGGAATCACTTCGGAACAGTTACGGGATTTCTTTCTGGAAAAAGATGAAAGCGGAATGGGTTATCAGACAAAGCACAAACCATGTGACTTTCTGCAGGAAGATGGAAGCTGTAAGCTGGGTGAGTGCAAACCGGATTCCTGTAAAAAATATCCATATACAGACCAGCCGGAGCGGTTGTGGAGTTTGCTCAGCGTATTGGAAACAGTAGGGATATGTCCGGTAGCTTTTGAAATATATGAAAGATTAAAGAAAAAATATGGCTTTAGAGGGCGCAGATAAGAAAATAGTTGAGAAATAACCAAGATGCCTAAAGCATATGATGCATTTGAATCCGGGTTCAAGAGAATAGGAGATAAATAAAATGGGAATACCATCACAGACAGAAATGTTTAAAATTGTTCTAGAAATAATGTCTGATTATCCGCAGTTTTCCAGAAGACAAGCTAAGAGTGTGGTTTGCGAAAAATTGAATCTTTCTGATGAAGAACAAAAACAGAAAACAAGCAGTGAAGTGCCGATATATGAGAGCCGTACAGGGTGGGCGGTTTCTTGGCTTTGTGATGCTGGTTATATTGCCAGGGTAAGCCGGGGAACATATGTTATTACCGAAAAAGGCAAACATATCCTGCAAGAGAATTTAAGTGTTAGTGAATTTGCAAGAAGATTGCAGGCAGAGAGAAATAACCAGACGCAAAGAGAGGGCGGGCAGGACATTGAGCAGGAAGATTTGATAAGTGATACCAGCCCAATGGAACGACTGGATATTATAGTGAAAGAAATGCATAGTCAGTTGTCGCATGAAATCATGAATGCAATAATGTCTGTTGAAGGCCGGGCAGGAGATTCCTTTTTTGAAAAAATTGTAACAGATTTACTGGAGAAAATGGGATATGGAAAAGGTTCAGTAACTTCTGCTTCAAATGACAGGGGGATAGATGGTATCATAAAAACGGATCCTTTAGGATTTAATCCCATACTAATCCAGGCGAAAAGATATGCAACAGGACATTCAGTAGGAAGACCTGAAATACAGAGTTTTGCAGGCGCATTAGGAGCGGTTAAAAGGGGAGTATTTATTACTACCTCATATTTTTCGCAAGGGGCAATAGATTTTGCAAAAAGTTTTCCTCATTCAGATATAGTGCTCATAGATGGGAAAAAACTGACCGAGTTAATGATACAGTATAATTTGGGTGTATCTGTTGAGAGAGACATATATATAAAGCGCATTGATAGTGATTATTTTGAACAGTAAAGAGAATTTACATATGTTTCATAAAAGGCGGATGTATGCAGATAAAAGAAATGGAGGAAGAGACGAATGCTTGAAGCAGGAACAAAGGCACCGGATTTTACTTTGCCGGACCAGAACGGGGAGATGCACTCTCTGTCGGATTACAAAGGACAGAAAGTTATTTTGTATTTTTATCCAAAAGATAATACGCCCGGATGTACGAAGCAGGCGTGCGGTTTTGGAGAAAGATATCCGCAGTTTTGTAAAAAGGGAGCGGTAATTCTTGGCATCAGCAAGGATTCCGTGGCATCCCATAAGAAATTTGAGGAGAAATACAGCCTGCCGTTTACGCTTTTGTCTGATACAGAACTGGATGTTATTAAGGCGTATGATGTCTGGAAAGAGAAGAAGAATTATGGGAAAGTTTCCATGGGAGTAGTGCGGACCACGTATCTGATTGATGAAGAAGGAACGATTGTCAGGGCCATAGACAAAGTAAAAGCGGCGGAAAATCCGCAGGATATGCTGGATACACTGTCGTAGAAGCTGGCCCATATGGCGGTAATGTGCCATGACTTTTACGTATACAGGACAGACTTTCGGGATGACCATGGGCATAAGGAGACGGGGAGCGGTAACAGATGAAGAATAAGGATAAAACCAATGTGATGCGCGTGCTTGACGCAAAAAAGATATCCTATGCAAGCCACACTTATGAGCCGGATGCATCTATGAGCGGAGAGGAGATTGCTGCAATTCTTGGCGAAGATGCGGACAAGGTATTTAAAACCCTTGTGACACAGGGAAAATCCGGGCAGTATTATGTCTTTGTAGTCCCGGTCCGGGAAGAACTGGATTTAAAGAAAGCGGCAAAGGCAGCCGGGGAGAAAGCGGTCAGCATGATTAAACAGAAGGAACTGCTGCCACTGACCGGCTATGTCCACGGCGGCTGTTCGCCTATTGGGATGAAGAGACAGTTCCCAACCTTTATTCATGAAACGGCCAGGCAGTATGAGAAGATGTTTGTCAGCGCCGGTAAGGTAGGATTTCAGATAGAATTAACGCCGGGGGATTTGGCACAGACTGTTGGATGCGGATTTGCGGACATTGTGCAGGAGAACACACTGTAAGACTTTGTAAGTCAACAACCCCCGCTGCAGGCAACAGGGCATCGATCCTGCAGCGCTGCAGGGCAGCGGTATGTGACCCTCGCGGCAGTCGCCAAATGTTCATGCAGGCATGCCCACCTGGCTTGTTGCCCGCGGGAATCAAAAGCAATATAACGGGGCCCGTCAATGGCTGGCTTCGTGTACAGGAAAGGACAGGACAATATGCAGCATCCCTTCATCATATTCTGCTGAAATGGAGCCTCCCATCTGTTCGGTCAGTTCTTTTGCAATGGAGAGTCCAAGGCCGGTGGATTTGGCAGCGGTTTCCACTGTATAAAAGCGGTCAAACAGCCGCATGGCCTGCAGTTCATTTAATTTTGAGGCATGGTTGGAAAAGGTGATCTGGCCGTCATCAGACAGGGTGATGGATAAGTCTCCGTCGCTGTATTTCAGTGCATTGCTGATAATATTTCCCAGGATGCGGGACAGGGCATTTTTGTTCAGGCTGCGTGTGATTTTTGTTTCCGGCATGCGCACGGCGGGGGTGATTTTTCTGCTTTTTAAGGCGGCGTAGTAGGCGGAGAGAATCTCTTCCAGCGCACTATTCAGCACCACAGACTGGCAGGTGAGTCCGCTGATTTCGGATGTGGCGGAAAAATAGCGGAACAGCTCCTCCGAAAGCTGTTTCAGAACTTCCGTGCGGCTCTTGATAATCTGCAGGTAACGGCTGGTTTCCTGTGGGTCAGTCGTTTTTTCAAGAAGGTCAAGATACCCGCATATGGCAGTCAGGGGCGTGCGAAGGTCATGGGAAAGGTTGGTAATGGTTTCTGTAACTTCCAGATTCCCCTGCTGGAAGCGCAGCCGCTGGCGGCGCAGTTCCCGAAGCTGGCAGTTGATGCTTTCTGCCAGTTTCTGCATGTGCCGGTCGCGGCTGGAGATATCAATCAGGGTATTGGTATCAGAAGTCAGTTTTTGGGCAAGACTGTTATTTATTTCATCCGCCGATTTCTGCATCAGGCGTATTTTCAGCCATAACAGCAGAATAATAGAAATAAGCATAACTGTTAAAATCGGTAATCCTGTTTCCATAATACCTCCGGTTCCTGCCTGATTTAGCAAAAATTATCCGCCCCTTTCACTTGTCTAAATTTCCATCTGCCGCGTCAGCTTCAATCAACGATGCTACCAGCATCGCCTCATTCAGCTTCCTTGCACATGAAAATTTATCCTGCGTGTAAGGGAACGGTAATTATCGTGGATTATACTAGATCTATTTGATATCTTCTTTTCCGAAAAAGAATATCCCCAGACTGGTAGTGGCAACTGCGATGATGCCGGAGTACATGGCCAGTATTTCCGGGCTTGGTGCATCCATTGCGGAAAGCCGTATAATTTGGCTGCCGGGAAGAAAGTCGCTTAAGAATTCATAAATCTGCCGCTGGGTTCCCCTGATATAATAGGGGTTTGCCGTGGAGGGCTCTATGACTAATTCTTTGGTTTCCGGATCCATGTAGGCATAGTCTTCAAAATATTCCGGCTGGTTTAATCCGTCCTCTATCATTGCGCCCAGCATTAAGAGGACGAACAGTCCCAGAATACAGATGACAGCCGACAGAGCCTTGTTCTGGTTCAGCATGGAAACCAGTGTGAAAATTGCGGCAAGGGCAATGAGCAGCACGAGATTACAACCAAGGAAAATCCAGATGGTGCTTATATTGTCAACGATAAAGAAGCCCAGCAGGGGTATGCCTGTGAGGAGATAGGGAATCAGGTAGGCAATGCACATAATAACTCCGGCGATGATGCAGGCAGTAAGGTTAGATAAGTAGATGTCCATTCTTTTATGTCCCACAATCAGTTTGTTTCGGATGGTTCCGTCACTGTATTCTGTGCCGATAAAAAGACTGCAGAAAGCGGAAAAAAGTATAACCATAAATGAAGTATAGCTAAAGAAACTTTCATCAATGTAACGGGGAAACTCATATGTTATCATGACATGATAGTCCAAAACAGGAAGCAGAGCGCCTATGGCAAACATAAAAATGATACACAATTTGAGAAAGACATCTTTTTTCAACCGTGTGAAATTGGCGGATAACAGTTTATTCATGTTCCGTACCTCCTATCAGACTTACGTAATAGCTTTCAAGGCTTTCATCCCGCTCCGTGAGGGAGAGGACTTCGCAGCCCTCCTTGGCAAGGGAGAGCACCAGCCGGGTAATGGTTTCTTTCGTAAAAATATCGGCCTGCGTATCGGAAAGCACGTGATATTCCAGACGCAGACTGTCCATCACGCGGGTAAACACTTTCATGTCGGAGACTTCCAGGCGGATGCATTTCCGGCAGGCGTTCTCTAAGTCCCGGGCGCTGATTTCTTTTACAAGACGGCCTTTATCTATAAAGCCGTAATGAGTTGCAAGGCGTGACAATTCGTCTAAAATATGGCTGGAAATCAATACGGTAATCTGTTTCTGCCTATTCAGCTTCAAAATAAGTTCCCGCACTTCGATAATGCCCTGTGGGTCAAGGCCGTTAATGGGTTCATCCAGCACAAGGAAGTCGGGATCGCCGCAGAGGGCAATGGCAATACCCAGCCGCTGGCGCATACCCAAAGAAAAGTTTTTGGCTTTCTTTCTGCCAGTATCCTCAAGACCGACCAGTTTTAAAAGTTCCGGTATGTCTGCAAAAGAGGGCAGTCCCAAAATGCGGTATTGTTCTTTCAGGTTCTCCTCCGCCGTCATGTTCAGATAGATGGAGGGCGTTTCCACTACCGCGCCTATTCTGCGGCGGGAATCTTTAATTTTTTTATCTGTGTTATTTATCCCGTATAAAGTATAATCGCCTGCGGTAGGCTCCTGCAATCCGCAGATAAGCCGTATCAGCGTGGTTTTGCCTGCGCCGTTTTTGCCAACGAATCCATAGATTGCCCCTTTGGGCACATGCATGGAAAATCCGTTCAGAGCTTTGAAATGTCTGTAATTTTTGCACAGGGCATTTGTAGTCAGAACATAGTCCATAAAAATAGCCTCCTTAAATTTAATCTGTTATTATGTTACCTGATAGATGTTAAGAAAGCTGTTAAGGAAAGAGTAAAGAAACAGTAAAGATTTACAGCCTGTCTGGACAGCTATTCCTTCATTTTGAAACCGATGCCCCAGACGGCCTCGATATAGTCGCCGCCTCCGGCTTCACGCAGCTTTTTCCGCAGGTTGCTGATGTGCACCCGCAGAGAACTTTCCATGCAGTCGGGGGTATCTTCGCTGAGCCGTTCAAGGAGCAGGGTTTTGGTGATGACCTGGGAAGGATTCTGCATCAAAAGCTTTAAGATGGCATATTCAGTCCGGGTCAGACGGACACCCTGGCCGCGGATGGCGACGCTGTGGGAGAGGGTGTCCAGCCGCAGGTCTTTAAAGGTAAGCGGAGAGGATGCGCTCTGTGTATGTGCATTGCGCATCTGTACTGCTATCCGTGCCAGAAGTTCACTGGTGTCAAATGGTTTGGTGACATAATCAGCCGCTCCCTGAAGGAGAAGTTCCACCTTGTCCGCCACATCTGCTTTGGCGCTGACAACGATGACAGGAATATCTTTTATCCGGGGCAGAAGTTCCTCGCCGTCAAGTCCCGGAAGCATCAGATCAAGAAGGACAAGATCCGGGAAGGAGTCGGATAAGACATACAAAGCTTCCGTCCCCGAGTAAGCCCGCGAAACCTGGTATCCTTCTTTGATTAGCAGTTCTTCCAGCATATTTCCTATGCTGATATCGTCGTCGATTACTAATATATTTTTCATGAAAACCCACCTCAAACCAATTATAAGAGATTAGGAGAAGAAAATCTACATTGTTATTTTATGGAGGCTGTGCTAAGCTGTTTAAAAGATATTATTCACAATTAATGACATTGGTTCACAATTACTTATGAGGAGGATGTTTATGAGCAACACGAAAGAGTTGTCTAAGGCAGCGTATCAGTTTGAAGCGAAAATGCCTCTGGCCCAGGCGGTTCCTTTGGGACTGCAGCATGTGCTGGCGATGTTTGTGGGAAACCTGACGCCGCTCCTGATTATTACGGGAGCCTGTGGCATGGGAGGAGGCAGTGAATTTGCCGCTTTGCAGGTGGGGCTTTTGCAGAACGCAATGCTGATTGCAGGCATTGTGACACTGGTGCAGTTATATGCTGTCGGTCCGGTAGGAGGAAAGGTTCCTGTCATTATGGGGACAAGTTCGGGATTTATCGGCGTGTTCAACAGCGTAGCAGCTACCATGGGCGGAGGCGTTGCGGCCTATGGGGCGATGATGGGAGCATCCATTATTGGCGGCCTGTTTGAAGGGATGCTTGGCTTTTTCTTAAAGCCTCTTAGGAAGTTTTTCCCGTCGGTGGTAACAGGGACGGTGGTGCTGTCAATCGGTCTGTCGCTGATTTCTGTGGGAATAAACTCCTTTGGCGGCGGAAGCGGGGCAAGCGACTTTGGTTCCGTGGAAAATCTGGTTCTGGCCCTTTTTGTGCTCATCGTAATTCTGGCACTGAAACATGGAACTAAGGGGATGGCAAGTTCTTCTTCTATTTTGCTGGGAATTATGGCTGGCTATGTGGCCGCTTTTGTTATGGGACTCATTCTGCCCCACACAGGGGTGACAGCAGAGGGCGCGGAATATACGAAGTCCTGGGTGCTCAACTGGGACAAGGTGGCACAGGCAGGCTGGTTTGCCATTCCTTCTATCATGCCTGTGAAGATTGTGTTTGACCTGCGGGCGATTCTTCCTGTGATGATTATGTTTGTTGTGACGGCAGTGGAGACAGTAGGGGATATTTCAGGCGTCATGGAGGGCGGCATTGGAAGGGAAGCTTCCGACAAGGAACTGGCAGGGGGCGTAATATGTGACGGTGTGGGTTCATCGTTTGCCGCACTGTTCGGTGTTTTGCCCAACACTTCTTTCAGCCAGAATGTAGGGCTGGTGGCCATGACAAAGGTTGTGAACCGTTTTGCACTGGCAACAGGGGCAGTTTTCCTGATTCTGTGCGGACTGATTCCCAAGCTGGGGGCGTTGGTGTCTATTATGCCCCAGGCGGTTCTTGGAGGGGCGGCGGTTATGATGTTTTCATCCATTGTGGTAAGCGGTATCCAGCTTATCATGAAAGGCCCCATGACCACCAGAAATCTGACAATTGTGTCAGTTGCTCTTGGCGTGGGGTATGGTATGGGCGCCAACTCCGGCATTCTTGCCAATACACCGGAATTTGTACAGCTTATTTTCGGCGGGTCTGGGATTGTCCCGGCAGCGGTGGTGGCGATTCTGCTAAATATTCTGCTTCCTAAGGACGAAGACCGGGGATAAACGGCGTTTGGGCCGTGTGCCTGGACAGTTCCCATAATCCAGACTGCAGGCGTGTATCAGCTAACGGAATTTGGACAGGAAAGCCAAATCCTCTGGCGTATCTATGTCATAAAGTTCATATTTATCCCGGGCAGGTACAATTTTTACCTGTCCGGGATATTTTTGTGCAAGGAAGGAGCCGCCCTTGTCCTCTGGCAGGGCCGTCAGTTCCGGGAAGTATTTCTGTCCGAAGAGGATGGGGCTTCCAGCAGTACCTTCATATCCAAGGCGGCAGATAGAATCGGGAAAGTGGAAAAAGGTGCGCGTCAGGGCGTCCAGACTTTCGGGGGAAACCAACGGCTGGTCGGCGGGCCAGAAGAGACAGCCGGAAATTCCGGTACCAATAAGCGGTTCTGCGCAGGGCTGGAGCGGCGGCCCGATAAGCTGTCCTATGCGGGGCTGGAGCGGCTGTTCAGTGAGTTGTCCGGAACTGGCCTGCAGGGTTTGCCTAAAGTGCTGGCCCGGGAGATGCGGATGTGTTTGATTTCCCCCATCAGCGAGGAGTTTTTGAAGCCCCAGCCGGACGGTATCGTTTTTGCCGGGAAGCTGGTGGAGGAGGAAGGGGATATTTTCTTTTGCGCACAGGCTGGCGGTTTCCTTATGCCGGGTGACAACGAGAGCCTTAGCAAATGGAAAGTTCCTGACTTTTTCTATTGTGTGGGAAATCAATGGCTTTCCGTGGAAATCAATGAGCAGTTTGTTGCGGCCGAAGCGTCTGCCAAGACCGGAGGCCATAATGATGCACCCGACAGGCAGCAGTTTTTCATGACTGGCTGCAAAAGATTTCGCTGTAAATCCGCTGGTTTGCCTCATAGCAGGCATTTCGGTATTTTTCATAATTCTGTAAGAACTCCTTTGCCTGGGGGGTGAGACGGCTTCCACCGCCGCCTCTGCCGCCGATATTTTTTTCCGTAAGGGGGAAATTCAGGGCCTTTTCAGCACGCTTTATCATGGAAAGGGATTTGGTGTAGGCCATGTTCATGCTTGCGGAAGCGGCTCTTAGGGAGCCGGTTTCTTCAATAGCGTGTAAAAGCTGACAGGGACCTTCCCCAAAAAAGCGGTTATGGTCGTCATCGTATAGATATACACGGGTTATAGATTTCATATAGGTTCTCCTTTGGGGGTATCCCCTGCTGCCGGGCTATTGCAGGATGAATATTCCGCTGCCTGTTGTGGACATGCCGGACAGGTCAGGGGCGGATTCGAAAAGTGTACCAGTTCCGATAAAAGCATCAGCCGTTTTTGTCCCAGAGAGTCGGTGCACCGGATAAGGGAAATGGGGCCATAGATATCCGAAAGGGCTTCCTTCATCCGGGGAAGGCTGTCGGAAGCAGGATGAAGGGAGGCGGTGCACTTCCCGTCTTTCAGTATAAGAAGCTGGCTGCAGAAGTCAAGAGCCAGGGCCGGGTCGTGGAGACAGATAAGAGCCGCTTTATTTTTGCCCAAAAGAAGCTTTTGCAGCATCCCCATTCCATAGTATCTGTTATGGAAATCCAGTGCGCTGTCGGGCTCGTCCAGAAGGAGAAGGGAGGTGTCTTCCACGATGGTACGGGCAAGGATGCAGAGCTGCTTTTGGCCTTCGCTTAATGTCAGATAGTCGGCATTTTCCATTCCCCCAAGACCTACTCTGGCAAGGGCGGCCCTTGCGGCGTTACGCTGGGAGACAGAAGGGTTCTGTAAAAGGCCCAGGGTGGGATTGAATCCCATCAGCACCACCTCCAGCAGGGGAAGGGATGCATGGATGCCGGTTTGCTGGGGAATGTAGCTTATCCTGCGGGCAAGCTGGCGCTGGGACAGATTTGCAAGAGA
The DNA here is from genome assembly GCA_947177425.1 of uncultured bacterium. Classification (GTDB taxonomy): domain Bacteria; phylum Bacillota; class Clostridia; order Lachnospirales; family Lachnospiraceae; genus Suilimivivens. The sequence goes on along the minus strand of CAMWUN010000006.1, from coordinate 90,196 downwards.
CTGTCCTTCCAGATAACAGTTTCCCCTGTGGGGAATCTGGCGGCATAGGGCTTTGAGCAGGGTGGATTTCCCACTTCCGTTAGCGCCTAAAAGTCCGGTCATGGAGCCTTGAGGGAGGGAAAAACTTACCTCTGTAAGCACCTCTTTGCCGCCGTAGCCGCAGCTTATATTTTCAGCCAAAAAAAGGGAGGAGGTTTCCATTAGCGCTTATTTCCTTTCTGGTTTTATGGCAGACTGCCAAAGGGGTTGGGGAGTGGTTTTTATGCACGTTTCAGCATCAGGTAAAGCAGGAAAGGGACTCCCAGAAGGGAGGTGAAAATGCTGACGGGAAGTTCCCCTGAGGATACACTGCGGGCAAGAATATCTGCAGTTATCAGCAGAAAACTGCCGGAAAGCCCTCCAAGGAGCAGGGTGGGAAAGCAGTTGTCTCTGGTTATCAGTCTGGCGGTGTGTGGGGCAATCAGGCCAATAAAGCTGATCAGCCCTGTAAGGCTGATGATGGCGGCGGTCAGCAGGGTTGCCAGAAGTAGTACCGTCAGTCTCATTTTTCCCACTGGAACCCCCAGCATCCGGCTTTCCTCCTCGTCCACGGAGAGCAGAAGTATCTGGCGGTGAAGCACAAAGATGCCAGCCAGACACAGAAAGCAGACGACTGCCGTGAAAGGCAGACGGTACAGGCTGATGCCACTTAAACTCCCCATAATCCAGTATTCAATGGAAGCAAGTTCTCTTTCAGGGTCTGCTGTCAGTTTCAGTATCATAAGCAGCGTCTGGGCCAGGGAGTGGACGGCAATGCCTGCAAGGACAATGGTGCCCTGTCCGCGGCCGGGGGCCAGCCTGGTCAGCGCCAGCGTCAGCAGCACGGCGGCCAGCCCTCCCAGAAAGGAGGCCAGCGCTACAGAAAATGCCCCGGCAGATAAAAAGAGGATGCCAAAAGCTGCCCCGGCGCTGGCGCCCGACGAGACGCCGATGATATCCGGCGATGCAAGAGGATTGCGGAAAACCATCTGATAGACATAGCCGGCCGCCCCAAGTCCAAAGCCCCCAAGAAGAGCCATACAGGTGCGGGGAAGGCGCAGGGTTAAGAAAACCTTTACAGCCTGGGGATTCCCGCCGCGCAAAAGAGCAAATGTCAGGGGGTATTTTCCAGTAAAAAGGGAAAATACCGTTCCGGCGAATATTAACAATAAAGCGGATATCAGATATTTCTTTATCCGTATGTTTTTATCCATTGCTTTTTTTCTCCTGCCAGATAATATTTGAAATGTGTTTAGTCGGATTCGTAAAGATTTTCAAGGTCAGGGGTGAAGCGGTAGAAGGTTTCATAAAAGGCTGTTGCGGCTTCTTTCCACTGGCTGTCCGGGTATTGGTCCGGATGCAGGATGGATGCCAGCCACAAACTTCCCACAAAGCTGCCCGGCACAGGAGAGTCCCAGGCTTCAATTGCATTGGGAAGCTGGTACACGCGGCCGTTTTTTACCGCCTCACATTCCGACAGATTAGGGTCATTTAAAATTGAGTCTACTGTGTAGGAGGCGTCTGAGGCCGCGATGATGTATTCCGGATTCCAGGCAAGGAGCTGTTCGTAAGAGATTTCCGACCAGTAATTATCTGTAAGTTCCGATGCGGCATTGATTCCGCCAGCCTGTGCTATTAAAGCGCTTTGATACATATTAGTTCCGGCAGTAGACAAAAAGGAACTGTTTCCTGCAAGATAAACGGAAGGCTTTTTTGTATCGGCCAGGGTATCATCCAGTTTTGCCAGACAATCTCCCGCAGACTGGAAAAGGGCATCCGCCGCAGGCAGTGTGTTTGTGGCGGTGCCAATCAGGCGGGCAGCTTCTTCCAGCAGTTCCTGATTTTCCGGGTTGACGGCAAGTACAGTAATTCCCAGTTCTTCCAGTGTGGGAATGACGTCCTGTAACCGGGCAGGGAGGATGACAAGGTCAGGGTTTAAGGCCGCACAACCCTCCAGGTCAAATTCTTTGGCGCTTCCCACACTGGGAAGGTCAATGATGGAAGGGGCGCTCAGGCGGTAGAGGGCACGGGTTTTTGCTTTGGCCTCTATGCCTGTCAGCCTGTCCTGGCAATTCAGGGCAAGCAGAAGGCTGGTGGAAATGTAGTAACCGCTGACCAGAGTCTCAGGCTCTTTTTCTATGACTACCTGACGGCCCAACTGGTCTGTGAGAGTGACAGGATATGTGACCTGGGCGCTGGCAGCGTCCGGGGAGTCAGCGTCTGTGCCGGCCTGTGCCGGTTCGGCGGAATTTTGTTGGGAACCCTGCTCTGTGCTGGCGACGTCCTGTTCATTGGAATCAGTCGTCTGCGCAGCATCCTGCTCTGGAGCGGGAGCGGATTCACCGGCGGTCTGCCCGGAAGAGGGGAGATTTTCAGCAGTGTTTCCGGCAGAGCAGGCTGTAATGGAAAAGGCCAGAGCCAGAATCATGAAAGTGGAAATAAATTTTTTCATAGGTACCTCATTTCTGTATTCCGCCGCTTTCGCAGTGCACGGAATAGTATTCGTTATATTTTTAAAACTACAACGAAATTTTAACAGATAAACGGGGATATGCCAAGGAAAAAATTGAACTTCCCCTGCGCCTATGCTACACTTATAAAAAAGACAAATTGTTTTACCACTGTCTGTAAAGAAGCGGAGCATCAAAGGAGATATTCACGTATGATAACAATAAGGCGCTATAAGAAGGCCGAAAGCATTGAGGAAGCGTGGCAGCTTAACCAGCAGAAAAGCAGCCGCATTATAGGCGGTATGCTCTGGCTGAAAATGGGAAAAGGAACAGTGCAGACTGCTATTGACCTGTCTGGTCTGTCACTGGATGGGATAGAAGAAACAGAGGAAGAATTCAGGGTTGGGTGTATGGCAACCCTGCGTCAGTTGGAGTTACATGAAGGACTTGGGACTTACACAGGCGGCGCAATGAAAGAGGCCCTGCGCCATATTGTGGGGGTTCAGTTCAGGAATCTTGCCACAGTGGGAGGAAGTATTTTCGGGCGTTTTGGCTTTTCGGATGTGCTTACCATGTTTCTTGCCATGGACAGTTATGTGGAATTATATAAAGCCGGTGTTGTGTCCATGAGGGAATTTGCAGGCGGCGGATACGACCGGGATGTGCTGGTGCGTATTCTGGTCAGGAAGCAGCCTGCTTCTTTTCATTACAGCAGTGTGCGTAATTCCCAGACAGACTTTCCGGCGCTTACCTGTGCAGCGGCCCGTTTTGAGGGGCCGGCAGGGGCGGATTACCGCTTCGCTATAGGGGCCCGTCCCGGCAGGGCAGTTGTAATTGAAGATTCCGGCCGGATACTTTCCGGCGGGGATATCAGGGAACAGGCCCGGGCATTCGGGGAATATGCCGCCGCCCATGTGCCTACAGGCAGTAATATGCGGGGCAGTGCCCAGTACCGGACGCACCTGGTAAAGGTGCTGACGGAAAGGGCGATATTGCAGATGGGAGGTGAGGCAGGATGTTGATTACAGTGAATCTGAATGGGAAAATGGTCAGCGGGGATGTGGAAGCGGATACCCTTTTGATTGATTTTGTCAGAAACCACGGGTGTTACAGTGTCAAACGCGGCTGTGAAACCTCCAACTGCGGCTTGTGCACGGTATTTCTGGAGGACAGACCGGTATTGTCCTGCTCGGTTCTGGCAGTGAGGGCGGACGGAAAGAAGGTAACTACCCTGGAAGGGATGCAGGAGGAAGCGGCGGAGTTTGGCGCCTTTATCGCCGATCAGGGGGCAGAGCAGTGCGGTTTTTGTAATCCCGGCTTTGTGATGAATGCCATGGCGCTGTTCCGGGAAAACCCGGCGCCCGGCGAGGAAGAGATTAAGGAGTATCTGGCAGGGAATCTGTGCCGCTGTTCCGGCTATGAGGGACAGCTTCGGGGGATTCTTGCCTTTATGGAATGGCGGAAAAAGGAGGGGCGCTTATGAAGACAGTAAACAAGCCTGTTCGCAAAAAGGATGCCATGCAGCTTCTGACAGGGCAGCCGGTCTATACCGATGACATTGCCCCCAGGGACTGTCTGGTTGTAAAACTTCTGCGTTCCCCCCATGCCAGTGCGGTGATCAGAAACATTCAGACAGACATTGCCCTTAAGGTTCCCGGGATAGAGGCGGTTTATACATGGAAGGATGTTCCCCAGACAGAAAGGCGGTTTACGCTGGCCGGGCAGACTTATCCCGAGCCAAGTCCCTATGACAGGCTGCTTTTGGACCGCAGGGTGCGGTATGTGGGGGATGTGGTGGCGATTGTTGCCGGAGCGGACGACAAATGTGTGGATAAAGCGTTGTCACTGATTAAGGTGGAATACCAGATATTAGAACCGGTTCTGGATTTCAGGACGGCTCTGGACAATCCCGTGCTGGTCCACCCGGAGGAAAACTGGGAGAGTCTGTGTCCGGTAGGGGCCGACAATAAGCGGAACCTTTGCGCCCACGATGAATCTTCCCAGGGGGATATTGAAAAGGTACTGGAAGGGTGTGATATTGTACTTGACAGGGTATATCACACGAAAGCCTGCCAGCAGACAATGATGGAGACTTTCCGCACCTTTTGCACCATAGATACTTATGGACGGCTTTCGGTGGTAAGTTCCACCCAGATTGTGTTTCACTGCAGGCGGATTATTGCAAATGCCCTGCATATTCCCAAATCCATGGTGCGTGTCAGCAAGCCCCGGATTGGCGGGGGTTTTGGGGCGAAGCAGACTTCCGTCTCGGAGATTTATCCGGCCTTTGTCACATGGAAGACCAAAAAGCCCTCCAAGATTATTTTTTCCAGGGAAGAGTCCATGACGGCATCCACACCCCGGCATGAGATGGAGATGCATGTGCGGCTGGGAGCCATGAAAGACGGACGCATCCGGGGAATTGACCTGTACACCCTGTCCAATACAGGAGCTTACGGGGAACACGGGCCTACCACAGTGGGCCTTTCCGGGCATAAGTCCATTCCTTTATATGGAAAGGCGGAAGCTTTCCGGTTTGTCAGTGATGTGGTTTACACCAATGTGATGTCCGCAGGGGCTTACCGGGGCTATGGGGCTACCCAGGGATTGTTTGCCGTGGAATCGGCAGTCAATGAACTGGCGTCCATGCTTCACATGGATCCTATCCGGCTGAGGGAACAGAATATTGTGCGGCAGGGGGAAGTGATGCCTGCTTATTATGGACAGGAAAATACAAGCTGTGCTCTTGACAGATGCCTTGCAAAGGTACGTGAGATGATAAAGTGGGATGAAATCTATCCGGTAAAGGATATGGGAAATGGAAAGGTGCGCAGTGTGGGCATGGGCATGGCCATGCAGGGATCCGGCATTTCCGGTGTGGATGTGGGAAGCGCTGTCTTAAAACTGGGTGATGAAGGAATATACAATCTGCTGATTGGGGCGGCGGATATGGGAACCGGGTGCGATACCATACTGGCCCAGATTGCGGCGGAGGTGCTGGACTGTGAGATGGAGGATATTATGGTGTTCGGGGCGGATACCGATGCTTCGCCTTATGATTCCGGCTCCTACGCCTCAAGCACCACTTATGTAACAGGAAAGGCTGTGGAAAACTGTGCTTTGAAGCTGCGGGAGCAGATATGCCGTCTGGGGGCAAAGATTCTTTCCTGTGAGTATGAACAGGTGGAATTTGACGGAAAAGAAGTCGTCCTGGACAGGGAACATAAGGTATCTTTGAAGGAAATCGCAGCCGCGTCCATGTGCGGCAATGATATTTCCCTTGAAGCTGCATCCACCCATAGTTCACCTATTTCACCGCCGCCTTTTATGGCAGGCGCGGCGGAAATTGAGATGGATCTGCAGACCGGAGAGACTAAAGTGGTCAATTTTGCGGCGGCTGTGGACTGTGGCACGCCGATTAACCCCAATCTGGCAAGAGTCCAGGCGGAGGGCGGTATCTTGCAGGGAATCGGCATGGCCCTTACGGAAAATATCACTTATGACAGTAAGGGGCGGGTGCTTGAAAATTCCCTGATGCAGTACAAGATTCCTGCAAGAGTGGATGTGGGCCATATTCAGGTGGCATTTGAAAACAGTTACGAAGAGTCGGGCCCTTTCGGGGCTAAGTCCATTGGGGAAGTGGTAATCAATACCCCTCTGCCAGCAGTGGCGGACGCTGTTTATCACGCCTGTGGGGTGAGGTTTAGGGAACTGCCCATTACGCCCTGCCAGATTGCTATGGGAAGAATCCGCATGGAGCAGGGAAAGAGCAATAGCAATGACCGGGAAAGACTGCCTGACAATGAAAATATATAGGATAAACACTATAATTATATAATGAAATATATATTATACATTATAAATCCTCTATGGTATATTTAACAGGACACAGAAAATGTGCATTTAAAATTTGCTGTGCCGATAGTTAAAAAACCGGAGGTATGGACATGGATATTGCAGTGCTGCTTTTCCGCCAGAATGCAGTGATGTTCGTTTATCTGCTGATTGGATATTTTTTGTACCGGAGGCATCTGATTACCGCGCAGGGAAGCGGGGACATTGGGAAAATGTTGTTGTATATCATTATGCCGGCCGCAATCGTACGGTCGTATATGAAAGCATATTCTGCGGAAATGCTGGCAGGGTTTGCGGTATCTTTTCTTGCCGCCCTTGGTGCGCTGGCTTTGGCTGTAGCGGTAAGTTCGCTGGTGTTTCACAAAAAATCAGCTATCCGCCAGTTTGGCGCGGCATTTTCCAACGCAGGTTTTATCGGGATACCGCTGGTGCAGATGACGCTGGGAGAAGAGGCGGTATTTTATGTGGCTTCTTTTGTAGCTGTGCTGAATATTCTGCAATGGACCTTTGGCGTATTGATTATGACAAAGGACCGTTCTACAGTAAGCCTGAAAAAGATTGTGTCAAATCCGATTGTTATAAGTCTCCTGATAGGACTTCTGCTGTTTTTCTTTCCGATTCAGATACCGGAAATGGCGGAGGGGATTATTGGTACGCTTGCATCCATGAACGGGCCCCTTGCGATGATTGTGCTTGGCGTGTATCTGGCACAGATTTCATTCCGGGAACTTTTTACAGACAGGCTGGCTTACCTTTGTACAGCAGTGCGGCTGATTGTAATACCGATTATTACAATGATTGGACTTCTGCTGGTACCGGAGACATATGAAACAATCCGCCTGGCAATTCTGCTTGCAGCAGCGGCGCCAGTAGGCGCGAATGTAGCCATTTTTGCACAACTCTATCACAAGGAATATACGGATGCTGTCAAAGATGTCTGCCTGAGTACAGTTTTCAGCATTATGACTATGCCGTTGGTAATTGGTCTGGCAAATGCAGTCTGGTAAAATAACTGGTAATCACATTCCGGCAGAGCTGGAGGGATGGCGTCTGAAAAGAATCCGGTTTCCAGGATAAGAGCAGATAACGTTTCATATTAAGGTCTTCCACCGGCCTGATCACGACGCCATGGGAAAATCCATGCCATGTATGCACCGGAATAAAGGCAAGTCCGGCATGGGCAGCTAAGAGTTTGCGCATAATATCAGGATTATCAATGTATGTGACGATATCCGGCTGGAAGCGGTTTATGGTAAAATAATGCTGCAGAATTTTTGACAGCGAACTTGTAGGGGACAGACTGATAAAAGATTTCCCTTCCAGATCATTCAGGCAGATGGCGGGCTTATTTAGCAGCGGATGCCCTGGCAAAAGTGCGAGCTGGATTTCCTCTTCCAGCAGGACACAGCAGGAAGAGGAATCATCGGGCAGTTTCCAGTCAGAGGAGAGGATCAATTCCTTCTGATGCGGAAGGTGTTCCTGGTCATTTTGCAGAATATGCAGACGGATGGCCGGATCAGCATTTTGTATTTCACGGTAGATATCCGGCAGCAGCATGGAGGCAGCCAGTATGCTTAAATGTACAGTCTTATCATCCTGCATGCGGAACGCCTGTATTTCCAGTGCGGCATTATCCAGAGAAGAGAATACTTTTTCTACATGTTTTAGGAATATTATGCCATATGCATTCAGCCTGATATTCCGGCCCACACGGTCGAAAAGAGGGACGCCGGCTTCCTGTTCCAGGCGTTTCAGGGCCTGACTCAGGGAGGGCTGTGCGATATGAAGTTCTTTGGCAGCAGCGGAGATATTCTGCGTTTGGGCAATGACCTGAAAGTATTGTAATTGCAGAAGTTCCATAGGTAGTCCTCCGTATGAATGATAGGATATCTTAATTATATAGCACATTTTATATAAAGGGTAATATTTTTTACAATCTGTTAAGGAGGGCAGGATAATGGATGCTTTTAAAGAAATGATGAAACGGGAACAGCAGGATAAATTAGCCAGATACAGGGTGCTGAACCAGAATGTAATAAAAGGCGGGATTTTATTTACAGGAAGTTCCCTGATGGAACAATTTCCCATTAATGAACTGTTAATGACCAACGGCATGACACAGGTTATTTATAACCGGGGCATCGGCGGATTCACAACGGATGATATGCTCCTGAACATGGAGGAAATGGTGTTTGCCGTAGAGCCGTCCAGAATATTTATCAATATCGGGACAAATGATATTGGAAATCCGGATTACCGGCTGGAGGCGCTGGTTGAAAATTATGGGAAAATAATTGCAGAGATACAAAAGCGGCTGCCGGAAGCAGAGATTACAATGCTGGCTTATTATCCGGTAAACGAGACGGACAAACTTCCGGAAGGAGATTGGGGAAAGACACTTTTTTCTACAAGGACAAATGAAAATATTAAAATTGCAAATACCGCTGTGGAGAAGCTGGCAGAAAAAATGGGATGCAGATTTCTTGATGTCAGCAGCGGCCTGACAGACGAAAACGGAAAGCTGAAAAAGGAATACACGATTGAAGGTATCCATATGTATGCCAACGGCTATCAGGTAGTACTGGATAATCTAAAAAAATATCTGTAAAAACAAACGCTGTTTGATACAGATTTTAGGCGGCTATTTTTTCATGTGTTCTGGAAACTGCCTGGCAGTATATCACCAGCAGCTTCCAGGCGCCCCGTCCCGCCAGATACAGCAAAATTCCAATAGGGAGTGCGGCAATGAACTCTCCCACGGGATTTAATTCTATAATACCGGTCAGTACGATCCCTATGTTATCTATATAGGGAATTCCCAGATGGAAAAGGTAGTCAGCCATTTTTACCGCCGCCAGAATAGGGACAAGGACTCCCGATGCAGCAAAGGCTGGCGCGATAATAAGGAGGGAAGGAATGATAAATATGCCTGAAAATCCCACAACACTATAAAAGGCACAGACGGTAAGGACTTTATTCCAACTGAATTTCGTATCCTTCTCAAGCAAATCGCCTATATAGGCTTTGGCCAAATCTCTGGGCGTCCCCAGTCTTTCCAGAATTTCTCCGGCCGTTTGGTTTTCGCTTTGCAGTTCAAGTATTTCGCTCTTGATTTCCCTGACGATATCAACACGCTCGCTTACAGGCATGGGCTTTAAGCATTTCTCAACTTTTTCAAGATAATCATTTAAAACTTTTTCCATAATTTTATTCTCCCCGTATCCCGGCAATTGCAGTCAACAGATTATTCCATTCTTCACTCATGGCGGCTAAATAGGCTTTCCCTTCCGCCGTAATTGTGTAATATTTTCTTGCGGGAAGACCTTCTGTGGTTTCCTGCCAGAAGGAGGACAAAAAGCCATCTTTCAACAGCCGCCTTAATAGTGGATATATGGTGCTTTCTTTTGCGGCTAAAATGGGCCATGTATCCAGCTCATTGATAATTTCGTAGCCATAACAGGGTTTCTTATTTATCATCAGCAGGATGCAGAATTCAAGAGTGCCCCGTTTGAGCTGTGACTTCCATTCATTTATATTCATTGCGTCGTCTCCTTATAGTATATCGTACTACATAGTATATAAGATGTCAATAGTATATCTTTAAAATAAAGCCAATAAATTGGGGCGATGCCATATCATATTTAAAAGTTAAATGTAACTATTGGCATTACAACAACAAGACGGTATAGTGAAAATGCAAGTTGTAACGATTGAAATTATAACGATAGGAAAACACTTATTTTGCAGACAAGGCGGAATGGAAGATGGAATTGTGTGAAAAATGGTTACTGTTCACACAGACCTGCGCATTTACTGCGCTGGTCGTAAGAAAATGATTCGGGAGTGCAAAAATCCCATTGCCGAAGGCATTTTTCGATGGATTTTTGCATGTTACTGGTCATGAAGTGAACAGTAAAAATGTTTCTAAGGCAGCAAAAGACACTGCCTCAGATTGAAAAAATAGAGGCTTTATGGTACTATGATTATACAAAAGCGAAATGGAAAGCAGACCAAAATGTGTAAATGGCACTAATGAGTCGGGAATCTAAAAACAAGTTTCCGGCTCTGTTTTTTGCCCATGGAATGAAATTTTTTGTGAATTTAATTAAAAAGTCCTTTACAAAACGTCACTGGAGAGACAGGGCATTGTTTCTGGAACTGGGGGCAGGGTGCTTCATAATTATGTAGATGAACGGTATCAGACAGGAAAAGGCAAGTTGTGATACTGGTATCCGGTATGCGGTTCTGGGAAGCGCAATCCATATGCACTGACAAGGATATCGGGGGATTATTAAGCCGGTTTTAGTACAGGATTTCCGGTCATTTGGGACAAATACAGTATGATGGAAAGGCGGGGAGCTGAAATGGACAGCAGTCATTTGGCTGAAATATTTTTAAATAAATTAAAAGAAGATTCCTCTGAATACAGAGATCTTAAAACCGACGGATACAGCTTTGCGGAAAAGAAAAATGTAATACGTTCCCTTATGAATATCCGTATGCCGGAGGAAATTTCCGGGGAACTTTTAAAGGCCCAGGACGACTACCTTAAGGGCGAACTTGCGGAAAAGGGCATTGTAAGGATATCTGACATTCCGACCATAAAAGAACAGTATAAAAGTAAATTTCCCTATGCAGAAAAAATTTCCCTCTGGCAGGGGGATATTACAAGGCTGGAAGCAGGCGCTATTGTAAATGCCGCCAATTCCCGGATGCTGGGATGCTTTGTGCCCTGCCACAGGTGCATTGACAACGCCATCCACAGTGCGGCAGGTATGCAGCTTAGGGAAGAGTGCAGCCATATTATGGAGCAAAGGCGGATTCGCTTCGGAAGGAAGTATGAAGAACCTACAGGCACGGCAACCCTGACGAAAGCCTATAATCTTCCCTGCGAGTATGTCATACACACCGTAGGGCCGGTTGTGTATGGCGGACTGAACGACGGCCTGCGCCGGGATTTGCAGAACTGCTACAAAAATGTTTTAAAATGCTGCGTGGAAAACAAGATTAAATCCGTTGCATTCTGCTGTATTTCAACCGGGGAATTCCATTTTCCAAATGATGAAGCGGCAAAAATCGCCTGCGAAACCGTGTTGGGTTTTCTGGATAATTATGGTAAATCGTTGGAACGGGTTGTTTTTAACGTATTCAAGGACAGCGACAGGGAAATTTACCGCCGGATTTTTTCTTCTCCCTGCTGCACTCCATAAAATGTTTTAAAATAAAACTGACAAAAAAATCCCGGATTTTTCCATGAAATGCCGGATGCTTTGGCAATATATATATTTATTATTTGTAAAAAAGCAATATAAATAAAAAGAAAAGCAATGTTAGCATTGTGTAAAATGAATAATTCAGCTATACTTAAAACCGTAGTACATATAATAAAGGAGGATAAAAATGAAAAAGAAAATTGTTAGTTTACTTCTGGCTTCCGTAATGGCAGTATCATTACTTGCAGGATGTGGAAAGACAGAAACACCGGCACCTGCTGAAGAGGCAGCGCCTGCTGAAGAAGCGCCTGCTGAAGAGGCACCTGAAGCAGAAGCACCGGCAGCAGAGGAAGAAGCAGCTTCTACAGACGGAGCAGCAGATTACAGCGGCGTAGAATTGACATTCTGGTCTATGTGGAGTGCCGGAGAACCTCAGGCAGTAGTAATTGAAGAAGCGGCAAAAGCTTTCTCCGAGAAGACAGGCGCAACCATCAACATTGAATGGAAAGGCCGTGACATCAACACAATTATCCAGACAGCGCTGGAGTCCGGCGAGAAGATTGATATCTTTGAAGATGACTACTCCAGAATTGCTAAGATTTACAAAGATTTCTGTTATGATCTGACCGATATGGCAGCAGCAGCAGGCTATGATGCACAGAGTTTCAAATGCTTTAATGATGTAGCTACAAACTGGGCAGGATTCCTTCCCTGCGTAACAGAGCAGCCTCAGGTAGGCGGTATCTTCTACAACAAAGATATCTTTGATGACTGTGGCATTACTACGCCTCCGGCTACATGGGAAGAATTCCTTGCAGCATGCCAGACAATGGTTGACAAAGGATATCAGCCTCTGGCACTGGACAGTGCATATGCAGACTTCACATTCGGCTATCATCTTGACAGATATTTAGGCGAAGCTGCAATCTCCGAACTGGCAATGAACGGCGGATGGAGCGAGAATGAAAACGTAGCAAAGGCTGCACAGGATATCATTGATTTCATAGCAGCAGGCTACCTTGCAGAGGGTGCACCGGAAGAGTATCCTTCCAGCCAGAACAAGATTGGTCTGACAGGTAAGGTTGCCATGATTGTATGTGCAAACTATGTATGTGCAGAGGTTAACAACAACAGCGGCACAGAGATTAACTGGAGTATGTTCAACTATCCTTCAGTAGAAGGCGGAGCAGATACTTCCAACTCCTATGCAGGAGCTAACTCTCTGGCAATTTCATCCTACAGTGAGAATCCTCAGGCTGCATTTGACTTCCTTCTGTTCCTGACAAGCGGCGAGTTTGACCAGAAGATGGCTGATTCAGCATCCCAGATTCCTGCTGACCCGAGAAATACAGCGCCTGCTATTATGAGCGGTACAGTTGAAGCATTGCAGGCTACATCCAATCCTCTTTCCTGGAATATGGGATTGAATGACAATTCAGACTTAAAGGCAAGTTTCAAAGACCTTATTATTCAGTTATATGAAGGCAAGTTTGCTACAGGTGAAGATTTCGCCGCAGCAATGGATGCTTTATATTAAGAACAGGCTTAATCAACGGGGTGGCACTTGTGTGGTGCCGCCCCGTTTTCTAATGAGGTGACATATTAATGAAAAAAAATAAAATGTTAATTATATGTTTTATACTGCCCTGCCTGATTACATTGTTGATTATGTACCTTTATCCTGTGGGCAGAACAGTATTAATGAGCTTTTTCAGTATTGAGAGCGTTACAGCCGGTATGTCTGACTGGAGCTTTAACGGTTTTGGCAATTACGCCAAAATATTTAACAGCCCGGCTTTTAAGACGTCTATGTGGAATATGCTCCGCATCTGGCTGGTGGGAGGTGTTTTCACCCTGTCTCTTGCCCTGCTGTTTGCAGTAATCCTTACCAGCGGCATCCGGTTTAAAAAGTTTTTCAGGGCGGCAATTTATCTTCCCAACGTTATCAGTGCAGTTGCCCTGGCAACCATGTGGATTCAGTACGTTTTCAATAATGACTATGGTATGCTGAACAAGATGCTTAAAATGGTCGGCCTGGAAGGAGTCAAATGGCTTGGAACAGATATGAAATTCTGGGCGATGCTGTTTGCATTCATATTCGGTGCGGTTGGTTATTATATGCTGATTTTTATCAGCGGTATAGAAAGGATACCCGCCGATTTGTATGAAGCGGCGACCATTGACGGGGCAAATAAGGTGCAGCAGTTCCTGAAAATCACCATGCCTCTGCTGAAGGGAATCACCAAAACAAATGTTACTTTCTGGAGTGTACATACTACCACATTTTTTCTCTGGTCAAAGATGTTCTCGCCGGTAGATACGGAGGCAACGACAATTGTTCCGGTTGTTTATCTGTATGATACCGTATTTGGCGGGAAGGGCGTGACTACCAGGGACGCCGGAGCCGGCGCTGCGGTAGGCGTTGTCCTTGCGCTGATTATTATAGTGATTTACTTTATAATGAATAAACTGCTCAAAGATGATGATCTGGAGTTTTAACAGAGTGAAGTTTGTCTGTGGGATTTAAGGCGGAAGGCGGCGGGATTCCGGCAGCCTGTCTGCAGAACGGAGTGAATAATGAGTAAAAAGAAGAAAGTTAGATTTGGGGAACCTGTTAACTGGAGGAAAGAATTATCGCTTCTTCCGGGGTATATTATTGTAACAGTATGGATTATATTTACGGCAGCCTTTTTGTTTTGGATACTGGCCGCCAGCTTTTCTACATCAAGAGAGATATTTTCAGGGAATGTGTTTAAATTTGAGTCAGGCTTTCATCTGGAAAACTATGTAAGTGCATGGCAGGCACAGAATGTATCAGTATTCTTTGCCAACTCCCTGCTTTATGCGGTTGTGGCATGTGTTGGTGTTATTCTGATTTCGGCTCCCGGCGCTTACGTGCTTTCAAGATTTGAATTTTTCGGAAATAAAGTGATTAAATCAGGTCTGATCGTGGCGATGAGTATTCCGGCAGTTATGATTATCATGCCTATATTTGCACTGACGACGCAGTGGAACCTTAAGGGAAGAATACTCCTGATTATGCTTTATATTTTCCTGAATGTGCCATATACGACAACTTATTTGCTTAACTTCTTTGCAACCCTGTCAAGGACTTATGAAGAAGCAGCGGCAATTGACGGCTGTCCGCCTGCAAAGACCTTCTGGATCATCATGCTTCCGCTGGTTCAGCCGGCGCTTGTAACGGTAACGATATTCAATTTCCTGGGCGTATGGAATGAATTCTTTATGGCATTGATTTTTGCAAGTTCGGCAGAAATGACACCTGTTGGTGTTGGTCTGCTCCAGATTGTAAATTCCATGAAGTATACAGGCAATTACGGAGGATTGTTTGCTGCAGTTATTATTGTATTCCTGCCTACTTTCCTGCTTTATATATTCCTGTCAGAAAAGATTATTTCCGGCGTAACCGGAGGAGGCATCAAGGGATAGGAAAACTGTATGGACATAACAGGAGGAGACAGAGTGAATTTGAAAACAGGAAGGGTAACAATCCCGACAGATATAGATGTAATACAGGATACTTTGGAACTATCCAGACGCTGGGGAGCGGATGCTGTGCGTGACTGTGATGGTACCGATTTTCCCGTAGAATTAAAAGATGTTGGACTAAAAGTATATTCTACTTATTATACAACGAGAAAAGATAATGAGTGGGCAAAGGCCAATCCGGATGAAATACAGCAGTTGTATGTGATGACACCGTTTTATACGGCTTCGGAGACAGTGTTGCGAATCCGGCTGATGAAGGGGCTGTATCCCGATATGCTTATGCCCAATACCAGAGACGATATCTTTCGTTGGTGGGAAGTCATTGACAGGACTACCGGTGAAATTGTATCAACTGATAAATGGCATTATGAGGAAGAGACTGGCGAAGTTGTAATAGATAGCGTACCTTTTCACGATTATACAGTAAGCTTTCTGGCATACATTATGTGGGATCCGGTGCATATGTATAATGCAGTCGTCAATGACTGGAAGGATGTGGAGCATCAGATTACGTTTGATGTGAGACAGCCGAAAACACATGCATATACGATGAAACGTCTGCGAAAATTTATTGAGGAGCATCCTTATGTAAATGTGCTGCGGTTCACTACATTTTTCCATCAGTTTACATTGCTTTTTGATGAGCTGGCGAGGGAAAAGTATGTGGACTGGTATGGCTATTCCGCATCGGTAAGCCCGTATATTCTGGAACAGTTTGAGAAGGAAGCAGGCTATACTTTCCGGCCGGAGTTTATTATCGACCAGGGCTACTATAACAACCAGTATCGGATTCCTTCTAAAGAGTACCGGGATTTCCAGGCGTTCCAGAGAAGAGAAGTGACGAAAATTGCCAGAGAGATGGTGGATATCTGCCATGAATGCGGCAAGGAAGCAATGATGTTCTTAGGGGATCATTGGATTGGTACGGAACCTTTCCTGGAGGAGTTTAAAGAGATTGGCCTGGATGCCGTAGTGGGCAGTGTGGGCAACGGCTCTACCTTACGTTTAATCAGCGATATAGAAGGTGTGAAGTATACGGAAGGACGTTTACTGCCTTACTTCTTCCCGGATACTTTCCATGAGGGAGGCGACCCTGTAAAGGAAGCCAAGGTGAACTGGGTGACGGCAAGGCGCGCGATTTTGAGGAAGCCTATTGACCGTATCGGTTACGGCGGTTATCTGAAACTGGCTCTTGATTTTCCGGAGTTTGTAGAATATGTGGAAAGTGTCTGTGCGGAATTCCGGGAGCTGTATGAAAACATTAAAGGAACCATTCCTTACTGTGTGAAAAAAGTAGCGGTGCTTAACTGCTGGGGTAAGATGAGGGCGTGGGGAAACCATATGGTTCATCATGCGATTTACTTTAAGGAGAATTACTCCTATGCGGGCATCACAGAGGCTCTTTCCGGGGCGCCTTTCGATGTAAGATTCATCAGCTTTGAAGATATACTGGAGAATCGGGATATTTTAAAGGATATTGATGTAATCATTAACGTGGGCGGTGCGGACACGGCGCATACCGGCGGAGCGTACTGGTGTAATCCGGTAATTGTTTCGGCGATAAAAGAGTTTGTTTATAATGGCGGCGGTTTGATTGGCGTGGGAGAGCCCAGCGGCCACCAGGCAAACGGACGTTTCTTCCAGATGGCGAATGTACTTGGCGTAGAGGAAGAAACAGGGTTTACGCTCGGCTACGATAAGTATAACTGGGAGAACCACGAGCATTTTATCACAGAAGATGTAAAAGGTAAAATTGATTTCGGAGAGTCATGCAAATATATTTATGCATTGGAGAATACGGAAGTACTGGCGGCTGAGGATAAAAAGGTACACCTTGCGGTCAACAGCTTTGGAAAAGGACGCAGCGTATATATCAGCGGCCTTCCTTACAGCTTTGAAAACAGCAGACTTCTGTACAGAGCAATACTCTGGTGTGCAGGGGATGAGGAAAATATCCATAAATGGTTTTCCTCGAACTACAATGTGGAAGTACACGCCTATGTGGAAAATGGCAAATATTGTGTTGTAAACAATACCTATGAACCGCAGTCCACCACTGTTTATAAAGGTGACGGAACATCCTTTGAATTAAATATGGAGGCAAACCAGATAATCTGGTATGAGATTTAACAGGAGAATCCCGGAGCAGAACAGCTTTTCTGCCCGGGATTCCTGCGTTAAGCCAGATTTCAAAGGACAACCGTCAGCAGGACAGCACACCGGGGACAGCAGGCAGAGACTGAAAGCTATGCGCTGGACATAGGCCCCGCGTGGCTTTCAGTCTCTGCCTGCTGTCCCCGGTGTGTTGTTCTGTTGTTACTGTTCAATCCGTGACCAGTAACATGCAAAAATCGCCGGAACTGAATTGACACTCTTCCCACTGTAATGATAAAATGATGCACAGCAGGATTCACGCTGTAGTCTGCATACGTCACAGGGTGTATGGATGCAGGTTATGACAGATAAATTTAGTAGAAGTCAGGAGGACTTTTTATGCCCAAAAGAACAGATATCCATAAGGTGTTAATTATTGGTTCAGGCCCCATTATCATAGGGCAGGCCTGTGAGTTTGACTATTCAGGTACGCAGGCCTGCAAAGCGCTCCGCAAGCTGGGATATGAGATTGTGCTTGTGAATTCCAATCCGGCGACGATTATGACGGATCCGGAAACGGCAGATGTGACTTATATCGAACCGCTGAATGTGGAGCGCCTTGAGCAGATTATTGCAAAGGAACGCCCGGACGCCCTGCTTCCGAATCTGGGAGGACAGTCAGGGCTTAATTTGTGCGCGGAGTTAAATAAAGCGGGGATTTTGGATAAATATAATGTACAGGTAATCGGTGTGCAGGTGGATGCCATTGAGCGCGGGGAGGACCGCATTGAATTCAAAAAGACCATGGACAGGCTGGGAATCGAGATGGCCCGGAGCGAGGTTGCCTATTCTGTGGAAGAGGCGCTGGCCATTGCGGATAAGCTGGGATATCCGGTGGTGCTGCGGCCCGCGTATACCATGGGCGGCGCCGGAGGCGGCCTGGTCTATAACAAAGATGAACTGAAAACTGTCTGTGCAAGGGGACTGCAGGCAAGTCTGGTAGGGCAGGTCCTGGTGGAGGAATCTATTCTGGGATGGGAAGAACTGGAACTGGAAGTGGTGCGTGATGCGGAAAACAATATCATCACGGTATGTTTTATCGAAAATATTGACCCTCTGGGCGTGCATACGGGAGACTCTTTCTGTTCGGCGCCTATGCTCACGATTTCTAAGGAATGTCAGGCAAGGCTGCAGGAGCAGGCTTACAAAATCGTGGAATCCGTGCAGGTAATCGGGGGAACCAACGTGCAGTTTGCCCACGACCCTGTATCCGACCGTATCATTGTTATTGAGATTAACCCCCGGACTTCACGGTCTTCGGCGCTGGCCTCCAAGGCCACAGGATTTCCCATTGCCCTTGTTTCCGCAATGCTGGCGGCGGGCCTTACTTTGAAGGACATTCCCTGCGGAAAATACGGGACGCTGGATAAATATGTGCCGGACGGGGACTATGTGGTAATCAAATTTGCAAGATGGGCATTTGAGAAGTTTAAAGGAGTGGAGGACAAGCTGGGAACCCAGATGCGCGCTGTAGGCGAGGTTATGAGCATCGGCAAGACTTATAAAGAAGCCTTCCAGAAAGCCATCCGTTCGCTGGAAACCGGCCGTTACGGGTTAGGACATGCCAAGGATTTTGACACTCTGTCCAAAGAGGAACTTTTGAGGATGCTGAATACTTCTTCCAGCGAGCGTCATTTCGTGATGTATGAGGCGCTGAGAAAGGGCGCTTCCGTGGAAGAAATATATGAAATCACCAAAGTAAAAGCATTTTTTATCGAGCAGATGAAGGAACTTGTGGAGGAAGAAGAAAAGCTTCTGAAACATAAGGGAGCGCTGCCGGAAGATGGAATGCTGGTAACTGCCAAGAAGGACGGTTTTTCCGACAAATATTTAAGCCAGTTATTAGAGATACCCGAAGAGGATATCCGTAACCGCCGGATAGAACTGGGCGTGGAAGAGGCATGGGAAGGCGTCCATGTCAGCGGGACAAAGGACAGCGCTTACTATTACTCCACGTACAACAGCCCCGATAAGAATCCGGTAAACACCGACAAGCCCAAGATTATGATTTTAGGCGGCGGGCCTAACCGCATTGGACAGGGAATTGAGTTTGATTACTGCTGTGTACATGCGGCAATGGCTCTCAAAAAGCTGGGATTTGAGACGATTATCGTAAACTGTAATCCGGAAACTGTGTCTACAGATTATGACACTTCCGATAAGCTGTATTTTGAGCCGCTGACTTTGGAAGATGTGCTCAGCATTTACAAAAAAGAAAAGCCCCTTGGTGTCATTGCACAGTTTGGCGGCCAGACACCCCTTAATCTGGCATCAGAACTGGAGAAAAACGGTGTCAGGATTTTGGGGACATCTCCTTCGGTCATTGATTTGGCGGAGGACCGTGACCAGTTCCGTGCGATGATGGAAAAGCTGGATATCCCCATGCCCGAATCCGGGATGGCGACTACTGTGGAGGAAGCCCTTTCCATTGCGGCAAAGATTGGCTATCCGGTTATGGTGCGCCCTTCTTACGTGCTGGGCGGCAGGGGAATGGAAGTAGTTTATGATGATGAGAGCATGACAGAGTACATGCGTGCGGCTGTAGGCGTTACACCAGACCGTCCTATTCTGATTGACCGCTTTTTGAACCATGCGCTGGAATGTGAGGCCGATGCTATCAGTGACGGAACCCACGCCTTTGTGCCGGCGGTGATGGAACATATTGAGCTTGCGGGCATTCACTCAGGGGATTCGGCGTGTATTATCCCTTCTGTGCATATTCCGGCGGAAAGTGTGGAAACCATCAAGGAGTATACAAGAAAGATAGCGGAGGAAATGCACGTAAAAGGGCTTATGAATATGCAGTATGCCATCGAAAACGGAAAGGTCTTTGTGTTGGAAGCCAATCCCAGAGCCTCCCGTACGGTACCCCTGGTATCTAAGGTATGCAACATCCGCATGGTGCCCCTGGCCACGGATATTATTACATCGGAAATTACGGGACGCCCTTCGCCGGTGCCGGATCTAAAAGAGCAGGCAATTCCTAATTACGGGGTAAAAGAAGCGGTGTTCCCCTTCAATATGTTCCCGGAGGTTGATCCGGTCTTAGGCCCGGAAATGCGCTCCACAGGGGAGGTTCTCGGCCTGTCCCGTTCTTATGGGGAAGCCTATTTCAAAGCCCAGGAAGCAGTCCAGTCAAAGCTTCCCACGGAAGGGACGGTATTGATTTCCGTCAACAAGAAAGATAAGGATGAAATCGTGGAGGTTGCCAGAAGTCTTGCAAATGACGGCTTTAAAATTGTGGCTACCAGCGGAACCTGCGATATCATCAACGCCGCAGGCATTCCGGCAGTGAAGGCAAAGAAGCTGTTTGAAGGCCGTCCCAATGTGGGGGACATGATTACCAACGGCGACTTTGATCTGGTGATTAATTCTCCTGTGGGAAAAGACAGTGTTTATGATGACAGTTATTTAAGGAAAGCGGCCATTAAAGCCAAGGCGCCGTATATCACCACCGTTGCGGCTGCAAGGGTTGCGGCGGAAGGGATTCATTACGTAAAGACCCACGAGGGCAGCCAGCTTAAATCCTTACAGGAACTGCACAGCGAGATTCATGATAAATAATATATTAAAATAAGTTTTCAGCCCGGAAATCTGCCATCAGATACCGGGCTGTTTTATCTGTAATTCAGGCACATCTCAGGGAAAGCAATTTTCAAACCCTAGTAGAAGATAAAAAAGGAGTGTGGTAAAATATGAAAAAAGGGTTGTGTTCTGGTATCGGAGGGGAAAGAATGATGGGTACTTTTAAGGACAGGGCGGGCAGTCTGCTCCGGCGGTCTTTAAGTCTGGAGCAGGTATTTTCACGTGTACGTGACTATAAATTTTCCATGGGAACGGCAGCTTTGTGCGCGTTGTTTGAGGCTGTTGTGGTAGTGTTGGAAGAAGATTTTTACATAGATATAGGTTTTGATGAAAGCGCTGTGTTCCGGTTTATGTTTTTGTTTGGGGTGACGGCGTTATTCTCAGAGACCTGCTTTATGGGAAGAAAACGGCTGAAACTTCTGGGGCTTTTATCCGGCGTAATTTTATCCGGACTGATTACTTGTTTTATCGGAGTGGGGATGGAAAGTCTGGTGTTTGGCATCAAGGGTGTGTTTTTTTATAAAAAGGCACAGGAACTGATGGCAGGATGTATTTTTTTGATGCTGGTTCTTACGGTTTATTTTTGTTACCGGAAAGGGGTGGCCAGATTTGAAGAATATATGCTGACCCTTTTGGTCAACTGTCTCATCGTATATTCCATGTATGTCATACTGCTGATTGGGACAGGGCTTGTGTGCAGTTGCGTTGACACACTGTTTTTTGGAGGGGGTTCAAGTATTGTTACGGTAAGCTGGATTTTGCTTTCAGGCTTTTTTCTGATACCGGGGGGAATATTGGCGCTGAATGGGCGGAATCGTGCGGCAAAAGATCTCTTAATGACTCCGGTACAGTATGTGCTTTCTCTTATGGCAGTCTGCGCGCTGGTTTCGGTTTATGTGTATGCTGCAGGAATTCTTATCAGGCGGGAGTTTCCCTCCAACGAGGTTTTTTCCATACTGACGACGCTTTTTAGCCTGGGTATGCCTATATGGATGGTGAGCGGCAGTCTGCTTAAGGAGTCCCGGTATTCCCGTCTTATGGCCAGTCTGCCCTATGTCTTTGCACCGCTTATCCTGCTTCAGATTTATTCCATTGCAGTCAGGATTGGGGAATTTGGGCTTACACCGAACAGGTATGTAGGAGTAATGATGATTGTTTTTGAAGGGGGGACACTGCTGTGCTGGCATTTGGGGAGAAACAGGATGGAGAATGTGCTGCTGATTATGAGCGGGCTTATTGTGCTGGCATTTCTGATGCCCGGCGTGAACAGGTGCCGGCTTTCCGAAAGACAGCAGCAGGCATGGCTTGAGAAATATTATCAGGCGGCCCAGAAGGGGGAGAGCCTTTCACAGCAGGAGTACAATCGGATGTGGGAAGCCTATTTTTATCTGAAAGAAAGGACCCCAAAGGGTATGGCAGGGGGATATGACGACTACTCTGTGGATATTCTGCAAAAGGCAGGAGAAGGGCTGTATGACGGACAGCAGAGTGCTTTGGGGAAAGTGGACAGATACCTTATCCACGGATGCCAGTTGGTGGGCGGTTTTTCTGTGGAGGGATTTAAGACCATGCATATGCTTGAAGAGGCGGATGAACAGCCGGAGCCTGATTTTTCGGCTTTCCGGTTCCGGCTGAGGGGGACAGATGAGGAAATTACCGCGGATATCAGTGATTTTGCAAAGAAAGCCATGGAATATATAAAAACCAATCCCAAGGCGGACAGGGAGGAGATAAGCGGTTATCTGCGCAGTTTTAACAGGATCGATGTGGGACAGGGCAGGATACTTTATATCTATCATTTCCAGATATCTTATGATAAAGGTATCCAGGACGGCAAAGACTATTTTAAGTGGGGCGGCACCAGAAATATTTCTGCTATTATGTTGTCCTCCGGGGAGGATGCCGTGGAAGTGTCCGGCAATTAAGTATATTTGTTATTGCATTTTATAAAATTTAATAAGAAGGGAGAATTGTATGGGAATTCTGGCTGGTTTTATGGTTCCACACCCACCGCTGATTATACCGGAAATCGGTGCAGGTGAAGAGAGGAAGATTCAGAATACGGTTGACGCTTACCGGGAGGCTGCCTGCAGGATAGGGAGCCTTAAGCCGGAGACGATTGTGCTTTTGTCGCCCCACCAGGTGATGTATGCAGATTATTTTCATATTTCACCGGGAAAAGGAGCGAAGGGGAACTTCGGACAGTTCCGTGCCGGAGATGTGAAAATGGAGGTCTGCTATGACACGGAGTTTGTGGAGACGCTTTGCAGGCTGCCTGGTATGGGGAATCTTCCGGCAGGCACGGAAGGGGAAAGGGATAAGAGCCTTGACCATGGGACGATGGTGCCTTTGTACTTTGTAAACCAGTACTGGAAAGAATATAAGCTGGTAAGAGTGGGATTGTCCGGCCTTCCTTTTACAAAGCATTATGAACTGGGGCAGTATATCAGGGATACCGCACAGAAGCTGAACAGGCGGACGGTGGTAATTGGCAGTGGAGATTTATCCCACCGACTGAAGGAGGACGGGCCTTACGGGTATCAGAAGGAAGGGCCGGAATATGATGCCCGTATCATGAACGTGATGGAAAAAGGCGAATTTGGGGAACTGCTGGATTTTTCGGAGGATTTTTGTGAGAAGGCAGGAGAATGCGGGCACCGCTCCTTTTTAATCATGGCAGGGGCGTTTGACAGGACAAAGGTGCAGGCGGAGCGTCTTTCCTATGAAGGGCCCTTTGGGGTGGGCTATGGTGTCTGTGTCTATACGGCGGCAGGAACTGACCCGGAGCGTAATTTTAAGGAAAAATACGGGGAAAGGGAAAAGATGCGTATTTTGAAACAGAGAAAACAGGAGGATCCTTACGTTCAGCTTGCCCGGAAGACTATTGAAGCCTATGTCCGCACAGGCGAAAGAATTGAGATGCCGGAGGGAATGCCGGAGGAAATGTACAGCCGCAGGGCGGGGGTTTTTGTCTCCATCAAGGAAGAAGGCAGGCTGCGCGGCTGTATTGGGACGATTCAGGCCGTAAATTCTTCCATTGCACAGGAAATCATTGACAATGCCATCAGCGCAGCTTCCAGAGACTACAGGTTTTCACCCATAGAGGAGGAGGAACTGGAATTGCTTTCTGTCAGCGTGGATGTGCTGGGGGATACGGAAAAGATAGAATCTCCGGACAAACTGGATGTGCGGCGGTACGGCGTGATTGTGACGAAAGGCCGTAAAAGGGGTCTGCTGCTTCCCAATCTGGAAGGGATTGACACTGTGGAAGAACAGATTGCCATTGCAAAGCGAAAAGCAGGCATCGGGGAAAGGGAAGATGTGGAACTGGAGAGGTTTGAAGTGGTGCGGCATTATTAGTATAAATTTTTAAGCCGGAGGCGATAGGAAAAAGTATGAAAAAAATTTGCCAGACATGTATGCATCATTGCGCCCTGCTGCCCGGACAAAAGGGGATATGCAGGGCAAGAAAAAATGAGAATGGAAGTATTGTATGTGAAAATTATGGGCAGGTGACGTCACTTGCCCTTGATCCTATTGAGAAAAAGCCCCTTAAAATGTTCCATCCTGGAAGCATGATATTGTCTGTGGGAAGTTACGGGTGCAATATGAGATGTCCTTTCTGCCAGAATTATGAAATTTCCATGGCGGACAGAATAGAATCGGAAGCAGTTTATCTCTCACCCCTGGAACTGGCAGAGCAAGCCGCCAAGTGCCGGAGTATGGGAAATATCGGGGCTGCGTTTACCTACAATGAACCTCTTGTGGGGTGGGAATATGTCAGGGATGCAGCAAAGCTGGTGAAGGAAGCAGGGATGAAAAATGTGCTGGTGACAAACGGGACAGCAGAGTTGTGGGTGCTTGAGGAAATCCTGCCCTATACAGATGCCATGAACATTGACCTGAAAGGGTTTACGGAAAGCTATTATGAAAAGCTGGGAGGAAGCTTCGGGCAGGTGAAGGCATTTATTTCACGGGCCGCAAAAGACTGCCATGTGGAACTTACCACATTAATTGTGCCCGGTGAAAATGACCGTGAGGATGAAATGGAAGAGGAAGCCCGGTGGATTGCGTCCATAAGTGAGCACATTCCCCTCCATGTGTCCCGTTTTTTTCCCAGATACCATATGACTGACCGGGGGCCCACGGATACAGGCCTGGTGCGCCGCCTTGCCCGGACGGCCGGAAAATATCTGAAAAATGTGTTTGTGGGGAACTGCTGAACCGAATTAAAAAACACTCTCGAATCACTTTCTTACGACCTGCGCAGCAAATGCGCCTGTGTGAACAGTAATCAAAAACCTAATTCCTGTGGCTAAAGTGAGTTAAAAAATTGCATTTCCCACTTATCCATGTTACAATTTTTCTAATAACATTTGTACATAAGTGAGGGAGAAAAGTATGTTGGAGAAACTAAGAAAGAAAAGCATTATCAAATCACTTCCACTGGCAATTATTCTGCTGATATGCGGTATCGGGATGGTTGGAATTGAGTTTTCAGCCATGAAGGCACTGATCCGCGGAAATGTGCAATTTGAAAGCCTTGCACCGGAGGAAATAGGGAATGATCTGGTGGTGGATGTGACGCTTCGTGACAACTTCGGCTGTTATATGGAGGAGTATGAGGAGAATACCAAGACCCACCGCAGGCGGACCACAGATTTATACTACGTAATCTGGACAGGGGATGAGGACGACGAGGATTTCCGCTACATGGGCATTAAGGTGCCTGCTTCCGATGAAAGCGCGATGGAAAGGATGGCGGAGGCAACTTACAATTACGAAATTTCGGATCCGATTAATTATACTGGCGCCATTATTAAGATGTCGTCAGAGGAACACAAATATTTTAAGGAGTATTTTTTGGAGTCGGGCTTTACGGAAGAGGAGTTTGAAGCAAACACCCTTCCCTATTTTATCAATGTAGGCGCGCTTACAGGCAGCACTGCAAGTTCGGCGGTAGCAATTGCAGTTATCGGCGGCGTGCTGATTCTGATTGCAGTTATCATGGTGCTTATTGCAGTAAGCGGAGGCGGTCTTAAGAAGCTTAAGAAGGAACTTACAGCCGCCGGGCTTGGGGAAGCCAATCTGGATCTGGAATATGAAGGCGCCACACTGGTTAACAAATCAAACGATTTCCGCATAGGTAAAAAGCTTATTTTCTATATGCAGGGAAGCAGGGCGCATATACTGGTCAACAGCAAAATTATATGGGCATACCAGAGAACCACAACACACCGGACCAACGGCATTAAGACAGGAACTTCTTACGAAATAGTTTTTTATGATATCAATAAAAAGAGAACTTCCATAGCCGTGTCCAGTGAAAGCAATGTGCAGGATGCCCTGCAGCATATCAACAATATGATGCCATGGGTGGTTGTGGGATACCAGGATGAAATATTCAGATTGTACCAGAAGGAGTTCCAGGAATTCCTCCAGCTCCGGTATAACCAGTACGACCCGTCCCAGATGATTTAAGAATAATGACGTTTCCTGTAATAGGAATGATTTCCCTTTAAACTGTTAAAAATAGTGTACAGAAAGCAGATAGCAGGAAGTATTTACAACAATAACAAAATGAAGGGAATAAAAAGATGGAATCAATCTGGAGCAGGACGGTGGAGATACCAGAGAGGGAAGCTCTGCCGGGAAACAGGCGGGTGCAGACAGCGGTCATCGGTGCAGGAATGGCCGGTATACTTACAGCCTACTTTCTGAAAAAAGAAGGCGTAGATGTGGTAGTGGTGGAGGCTGGAAGGATTGCAGGCGGGCAGACGAAAAACACCACGGCAAAGATTACAAGCCAGCATGGACTCATTTACCATAAGATGATGCAGAAAGCTGGAAGAGAGAAAGCGCAAAATTATGCCATGGCGGCTGAGGATGCGGTTAAAATTTATGAGAGAATTATAAAGGAAGAAAAAGTAGAATGTCATTTTAAAAAGCTGCCATCTTATTTGTATACTCTTTATAAATCCCGGATTGGGGATTTGGAGAAGGAGGCAGCTACGGCCCGGGAACTGGGCATGAAAGCCCGTTTTGTGGAAGGGCGGGAACTTACGGAATTACCATTTGAAGCGGCAGGGGCGGTATGCTTTGAAAACCAGGGGCAGTTTTCGCCCCTGGAGTTTATAAAAGCGCTGTCCGGGCCGCTTGAAATTTATGAAAACACGAAAGTACTTTCTGTAAAAGGTCATGTTGTTTTGACAGATAAAGGAGAGATAACAGCAGAAAATATTGTGTTTGCCTGTCATTACCCTTTTCCTGTTATTCCGGGATTTTATTTCCTGCGTCAGCATCAGGAGAGAAGTTATGTGATTGCGTTGGAAGGATATAAGGAATTGGACGGCATGTATTATTGCGCTGATGGGGAAGGGATATCCTTAAGAAGCGCAGGCAGTATACTGCTTCTTGGAGGCGGCAGCCGCCGTACCGGGAAGCCGGGAAACGGCATGGGAAATTGCAGTATGGCAGGATATTCTTATCTCCAGGAGGCGGCTGGGAAATATTATCCTGCATTGCGTGAGACAGCCCGCTGGTCGGCCCAGGACTGTATGCCCCATGATGAAATTCCTTTTATCGGCAGATTTTCCGTTTACAGACCTTACTGGTATGTAGCCACAGGATTCAAAAAATGGGGAATGACAGCATCTATGGTTTCGGCATTGATAATCAGCAGCCGGATATGCGGAAAGGACAGTCCCTATGAAAAAACTTTCAGTCCCCAAAGGCTTCTGTTCCAGATGGGCGTGAAAAACCTGCTGGCAGATATAGGGGAAAGCATAATAGGGCTGGGCAGAGGACTTTTTTCCAAAAAAGAAAGAAAGTGCCCTCATATGGGATGCAGACTGGAATGGAATTCGGAGGAAGAAAGGTGGGAATGCCCATGCCATGGGTCAGGGTTTGACAGGGACGGGAAGCTGCTTGACGATCCAGCCCGGAGAGATATGAAAAAGTAAGGCACTGCCGGATTCGGCGTCTGGCACAGAAAACGTTATAAGAAAATGAGCAGCACTGTTTTCGGTGGGGAAATTGTGCTAAAGAGGAAGAACATTTATGGACATGAAAAGCAAAATAGCAATTGTGGGAATGGGGGCGCTGGGGGTCATGTACGGGGATATGATTGTCCGGTCACTGGGACAGGATTCCCTTACATTTCTGGCGGACAGAGACAGAATTGACAGGTATAAAAGAGAAGGCGTTTTCTGTAATGGAAGAAAGTGTGAGTTTCAGATAGAAGCGGAAGCAGGGGAAGCTGACCTGCTTATTTTTGCCGTGAAGGGTACAGCCCTTAAGGAGGCAATGGAACTTGCCGCCGGGGCAGTGGGAGAAAATACAATCATCCTTTCCCTTCTGAACGGCATCAGCAGTGAAGAGATTCTAAAGCAGCGGTTTGGAAGCGGACATATTGTGTATTGTGTTGCACAGGGGATGGATGCCGTAAAACTTGGAAATGAACTGACCTATGAACATATAGGGGAACTGCGCATCGGTGTGCCGGAGAAGGAAAAGGCATATCTGGCAGAAAAGGCCGCCGCCATTCTTAAAAGCGCCCGGATTCCTTATGTTGTGGAGGAGGATATCCTGCACAGGCTATGGAGCAAGTGGATGCTGAATGTAGGGGTAAATCAGGTCATCATGGTGTACGAAGGGACATACGGGACAATTCAGAAGCCCGGAGAGGCGCGGGATACGATGATAGCGGCCATGGAGGAAGTTATAGAACTGTCCGGCCATGAAAATACAGGCGTTACCAGAGAGGACATGGAAGGGTACCTGACGCTGCTTGATTCGCTGAATCCCGAAGGGATGCCCTCTATGCGCCAGGACGGCCTTTCCCACAGATATTCGGAAGTGGAGATGTTTGCAGGCACAGTAGTTCAAAAAGCCGGGAAGCATAGACTGGAAGTGCCTGTGAACCAGATGCTGTACCAGAAGGTAAAAGAGATGGAAGCTTCGTATAAAAGATAAGAATTTGGAAAGCCGCCAGATGTCTGGAGGAAGCAAGATGTCTGACGGGGGGGGGCGGAGGAAGAATGTCTGTGCGGCGATATCCAATCAGGAAACCGATGACGAATTATTCCTGAGGGCAGTGAGAGGGATATCTGGAGAATATAATGCTTTCAGGGACTTTTGTTTTTAAATAAACACCAGATAAAGGTAACACGATATTTTGTATGGGGAAAATAAATGAGAATAATCAATTTAATTGAAAATACGCAGGGCGGCAGGGAATGTCTGGCCGAACATGGATTAAGTTTTTATATTGAAACCAAAAAACATAAGCTGCTTGTGGATGCCGGGTCGACCAATGCTTTTCTGGAAAATGCCGGAAGGCTGGGTGTGGATTTAAGACTGGTGGATACCATGATTTTAAGTCATGGCCATTATGATCATGCAGGGGGAATCCTTGGTTTTGTGCAGGTAAACCCCACAGCTAAAATTCTGATGCAGAGTCATGCAGGCGGGGCCTATTATCATCAAAATGAAAAGATGGAGAAATATATAGGAATAGACCCACAAATTATGGAGCTGGCGCAGGTTGAACTGATAGAAGGGGATAAAAGGATAGACGACGGGATTTTTCTTTTTTCAGGCGTTACGGGAAGGCGGCTCTGGCCTGCCGGAAACAGGGAATTAAAAGTGAAGAAGGGAAATGAGTTTGTACAGGATGAATTTGTACATGAACAATACCTTGTCCTTGAGGAAGACGGGACGAAAGTACTCATATCGGGGTGCGCCCATAATGGCATTTTAAATATTCTTGAGAAGTACAGGGAGATTTATGGGGACGACCCGGACGCAGTAATAAGCGGGTTCCATATGCAGAAGAAATCCGGCTATACGGAAGATGATTTGGAAACAATCAGACAGATTGGGACAGAACTGAAAAAGATGAGGACATTGTTTTACACAGGGCATTGCACGGGGGAAATTCCCTACCAGATTCTGAAGGAATGCATGGGAGAGCAGCTTATTTATGTTCACAGTGGGGATACCTGCTTTTAGGAGAACGCACGGGCAGCAGCATAAGAAAAAGCATTCCCCTTTCTGGTATCCTTTCTTATTGTTCATTCCATTCATCATAAAATTATTTTATGTACTCATGCATAAATAAATATTTATATTTATTTATTCCGCAGAGGGCGCAGCTCCTTCAAACTCTCCTGCGCGCCGCATTCCAAAACATAGGGAGCGATTTCTTCATAAGCCTTTTCTGGCGAACCTGCTTCTGACGGGATATATGTCCACTGTGTCAGAAAGCTATGAGCATAGTTGCAATGGGTATTCCCAGTATAAATCTGCACCAGAGGATCGGTGATCCAGCTTCCGTCAGAAGATGCACAGTCACTCCGATAGGTAAAGTACCGCTGTCCATCCTTCACATAAATGATGTTCACTGTCAGTTGATCTTCTGTGATGCCCAGCCGTTCTTCCCTTCCGGCTATTTCATTGTAAAAGTTTCCGGCCTCCACCTTTTCAAAATAGAAGTAATCCCTCCAGGCCTCCAGTATTTCCTGCTCCATATCCCGGTACTGTTCCGGCACAAGCAGATTCAGTGTCAAATCATCCAGCACGATTTGTTCTGTCAGTTTTGAACCATCCACTGTTTCAATGGGATTCCATTTGAAATATTCCCGGCTGACCTGCACAGACATCCCGGCGGGAGCAATCTCAATTGGAACTTCCGGGCTGTTCATGGTATATAGGGGAGTGCCCTCATCGTCAACGGTTTGATAATTATATGCGTCCATAACAAATGCCCCTGCTTTCTCCTCCAGCAAAGCCAGCAGCTTCTGGCTGCGTAGGGCAATCTCCAAATATTTTGCGTCGCTTTCATCTTCTCCGCTGTTGTAGACCACCGTGCGGTAAAGGGGTTCCTCCCACTTGGGTTCCGCCGGTTCCTTTCCAGCGCAGCCTGTAAGTGCCAGCAGTGCGGTCAATAATGCCGCCCATTCCAATATCCTTTTCATTTTACACTTTCTCCTTTCTGCTGAACTATTCAATGATGCTGAAAACCTCCGTACAATATAGCACTTTCCAATGTAAAAATCAATCATAAGCTGTCCACTGTTAAAAAAACTATACCATTATTGCTGGCAGGTGCTATAATTGTGATGGTTATTTTTTGCACAAGTAACAGCGTAGGGATATGACTTTTGGGAGAGGAGTGGAAAAATTATGAAAAACAGAGATTTAACATGCGGCAGACCGGACAAGGTTCTGTGGGATTTTTGTCTGCCTTTGTTTGGCAGCATTATATTCCAGCAGCTTTACAACATTGCGGACAGTCTGATTGCGGGCAAATTTGTAGGTGAAAATGCGCTGGCAGCAGTGGGAAACAGCTATGAGATTACATTGATTTTTATTGCTTTTGCCTTCGGGAGCAATATTGGATGTTCCGTGATTGTAAGCAGATATTTCGGAGCCAAAAAATATCAGCATGTGAAGACAGCCGTAAGTACAACGTTAATCAGCGGGGGGATTCTCTGTCTGCTGCTGATGGCAGTGGGGGCCTGTGGGTGTGGCTGGCTGTTGGAACTGATTCATACGCCTTCAGAAATTATGGCGGATTCCAGACTGTATCTGATGATTTACATAATGGGCCTGCCTTTTCTGTTTTTTTACAATATTGCTACAGGTATTTTTTCAGCCATGGGAGATTCCAGAACGCCTTTTGTATTTCTTGCCTGTTCATCCACAGCCAATATCGTGATGGATTATCTTTTTGTCCGGTTTCTGCGTATGGGAGTGGCAGGGGTGGCCTGGGCCACTTTTATCTGCCAGGGGATAAGCTGTCTGCTGGCGGTGGCAGTGGTATTCAGGCATTTGGCGGAGCTGAAAAGCAATGAGAAGGCGGAACTTTTCTCATGGCAGATTTTTGGACAGATATGCGTTGTTGCGGTGCCGAGTATTTTGCAGCAGAGTTTTGTTTCGGTGGGAAATATCATTATCCAGAGCCTGATTAACGGATTTGGCCCTGCGGTGATTGCAGGGTATGCGGCGGCAATCAAGCTGAATAATCTGGTCATAACTTCCTTTACCACGCTGGGAAACGGCATTTCAAATTATACATCCCAGAATCTGGGCGCCGGGAAATATGACAGACTGCACAGCGGCTTTAAGGCGGGAATCAAAATGGTGTGGATTTTGTGTGTGCCCATTATAGCGGTTTATTTTACAGTGGGAAGATGGCTGGTTTTTCTGTTCATGGACAGTGCGGAAGGCGTGGCGATTGATACGGGCGTACAGATTCTGCGCATACTGGCTCCTTTTTATCTGGTAGTGTCGGTAAAGCTGGTGGCAGACGGCGTACTCCGGGGGGCAAGTCTGATGATTCAGTTCATGACTGCCACTTTTACGGATTTGATTCTGCGTGTAATACTGGCAATGGTTTTTTCCGGGATGATGGGAGTTGTAGGTATCTGGTGCGCATGGCCGGTAGGATGGGGCATAGGAACGGTAGTCTCTCTGATATTTTATAAATGCAGTGTCAAAAATAATTTTATTACAAAAACAGTTGATTCCATATAAATAAACTAAAGAATCAAGTGGGGCAAAACGATATATATAGCACAAAGGGAGCTACGGATGGCGCATTTTCAAAGGATTGAAACTTTTGAAAGTGCGCTGTGCTTTTTGGGGCATCTATAGTATACGTCAACTAAATCTGCCGTTTACTATAACCCTCCGGGGGATGCGGAACCTGAAACAGGAGATTGAGGGAGGAGTTTATATGCCGGGGAATGAGATTTTAGTGAATAATATGACAAAGGCTTACGCTGGAATGGTTCAGAGCCAGTTGGCGGGAAGCAGCGCCAAGGGGGTATTGGGATTTAAGGATTATGTCCAGGCAGCGGATGACAAAAGCGGTGTCAGCGCTTTGTCCGTCAAGGGTATGACGCTGGATGAATACAAACAGTATATTTTCCAGAAAATATCCATGATTCCCATGCATCCGTCCCAGGTCATGCGTTCGGTCTGTGTGCATATTTCCGACGAGGGATTTAAGGCTATGCAGGCGGACCCGGAGTACGAAAAGTGGGTGCTGGATACCCTGCGCCGTGACTTTGCTTTCAATGACCCCTGGGCCAGTGTGTGCGGAGGAAGCTTCGCAGTCCACAGGTTCGGGGCGACAAAGGAAGAGTACCGGGGGTATGGATGGTATACCGGATTTAAGGGCGGAAAAGGGAAGGCCATATATGAGGATGAGGCCGAAGAAAGTTTTTGGGATAAAAGAACAAAAAGATTTAAAAAATACATGAAAATGCAGCAGAAGGCGGATGAAAAGCGGAAAATTATGCAGAGGGTTTTCGAGGAGGCCGCCATAAGGCAGGGTGATATTGACGGACTGCTTGACGCAAAGGGACTGGCACAGTCAATCAATTTTTCCAGCCTTTTGCTGTTACTTGGAAAGATAGAAGATTAAAATAAGTTCAGGGAGAGGGCGGCGCAGATAGCAGGCCGGACATAAAATCCGCACGAACCTATGTCCAGCGGTAAGGAGGACTAAGTATCCCCCGCCGCAAGGCTGACAAATGGGGACGCAGCCGGCACAGTCGGCCCTCCATGGCCAAGTTGTGCCTGCACCGGACATCCTGTCCGCTGCCTGCTGGCAGAATGGATATGACAGCGTTTGATATGGTGAGGTGGATTATGAACTTTATGGACAATGGCCAGGTGCTTGCGGCTGCGATGGAGCAGTCGGCGGTGGATTTGGGCTGCAGGGCGGAGGACTTTGGGAAGAAGGAAAGTGTGATTGTGTATTCAGGGAAGGCCGATGGAGCCAGAAAGTATCTGGAACTTCCGTTTTTCTGTAATCTGGTGTCTTACGGGGGAAATATAGTGGCCTCTGTTGACCCGCGGATAGAGCAGGTGGTCAGGGATTACATTACCCGGTACACAACAGCCCATTGTTTTGAGACGCCCAATCTCCATGTGCTGAGTGAGGCGTTTGCGCCTTTTGGGATGAAAATATGTTTTATGGCGGAATATTTTCTGCCGGATATGAATGAACTATACAGTGGGAAGATGCAGGAACTCATTGGGAAGGTGGAGCAGAAAGGGTATGAACTGCGCCTTTTGTCCGGGGAAGATTTTGCAGGACTTTACACCAGTAAATGGAGCAATGCCCTTTGTGAAAAGAGAAAGGAATTGGATGTCCTGGGCATCGGGGCTTATGAGGGCGGAAAGCTGATAGGGCTGGCAGGGTGCTCGGCGGACTGTGACAGCATGTGGCAGATCGGTGTGGATGTGCTGGAGGAACACCGGAAGCAGGGGATTGCGGCGGCGCTTACAAACAGTCTTGCCAAAGCAATTCTGGAAAGGGAAAAACTGCCTTTTTACTGCGCTGCGTGGTCGAATATCGGATCTGTGCGTAATGCAGTCAAAGCGGGATTCAGACCTGCCTGGGTGGAAATGACAGCGAAAAGCGCGGAATTTGTGGATGAATTAATTAAAGACGGACAATGACTTTAATGACAAAAAAATATCTTTTCATTACAAGTTTAATACACCTTTTGGAAAACAGACCGATATAAATATGTAAGGTTTTTTGGAACCTTTACTTATGTATCTGGAGGGAGGATACCTGGATGCTTCAGATAGCGATTTGCGATGATGAAAAGAGCATGGGCGAGTATCTGAAACAGTTGATTAAAACCCGGCTGGCTGATGATAAGGAATACAGAATTGAAGTATTTTCATCGGGAGCGGAGCTGTTGAAGAACGGGAAAGATTTCGATATTTTTTTCCTGGATATTCATTTGAAAGACATGAGCGGTATTGATACGGCCAGAAGATTAAGGCAGGAGTCCGGGGCGGTGATTGTGTTTGTAACAGCCCTGAAGGAATATGTTTTCGATGCTTTTGATGTACAGGCATTCCAATATCTGTTAAAACCCATAGATGAAGAAAAATTTTATCAGGTGCTCGAGGGGGCGCTGGAAGAGTGCCGGCCCCGGGAAAAGCCCGAACCGCTGGTTATCCGGGTGAAGGGTATCTACCAGAATATCCCCAAGGAAAATATTCTTTATGTGGAAAATGAAGCCAGAAAGGTAGTGCTGCATCTGAAAGATGAGCTGATTTCCTATTATGCGAAGATGGCAGAGCTGGAAGGGATTCTGGGCGGCCAGTTTTTCCGGTGCCACAGGGGATATCTGGTGAATTTAAATGAAGTGAAAGGGTATGATACAGGAAGCATACAGCTTAAAAACGGGGAAACAATTCTTATGGCAAAACAGAAATACAGTGCTTTCGTATCCGCTTATATGGATTTTCTCCGTAGGAAAAAATAATAAGAATCTCTAAGGCAGCAAAGAACGCCGCCTAAGAGTTAATAAATATTTCATGGGTTTGAGGTTCCGCAAAAGGAAATCATAAAGGTTAGAAAGAAAATGGGACAGCATTGATTGATGTTTTTTATGTAATATTGGATTTGACAAGCCACTGCCTGAAAAGAGTCCTGATGGTTTACTTTATCCACGGGCTTATAGAAGTAAAAGACAGATACAGGAAGCATGAGAGATGGGTGGAGGCCGGACTTATCTTTTTGCTGATGGCATTTTATATAGCAATAAATTACGTGCCTTTTATGAAGATGCTTTTTTATGGAAACGAA
Source organism: uncultured bacterium (assembly GCA_947177425.1). Lineage (GTDB taxonomy): Bacteria > Bacillota > Clostridia > Lachnospirales > Lachnospiraceae > Suilimivivens. The sequence goes on along the minus strand of CAMWUN010000006.1, from coordinate 54,788 downwards.
GAGGGGATGGTGCAGAGCCGGTCCAGTATTTTTCCGGTGTTCATAAGCCTGCTGCTTGTGATAGGGTACGGTTTATATTTTTACGCAGGGAAAAAGAGCAGTATCTGTTATCTGCTGTTTACGGCCTGTACTTTGAACGAACTGGTCATGTTTACCCTTCATTCCCTGTTTGTTGCAATTATAGGCGGAATTTCCGCCTTCATGACGTATCTGGTCATTGAAGAAAATATATTTATACTGGAAAACTTTTATCATATATTCAGTGTAATCCAGCTTTTGTGGAATTTGTCTTTCCACGGGGTGTTCCTTATATTATTATATAAAGTAATCAGAAGTTTAAAAAGAAATTTTTCTGCCGTAAACAGGGAATTTGACCATGTGCAGACGCTGTTCCTTTTTGTACCCAGCATTACCGGGCTGTGCTTTAGCATTCTTTTGCGCAGCATCCTGTACACTTACAATGAAAACCGTATTGGTTTTCTGATGGATGAATACCCGGAAACCCGGTTCCTTATACCTATGATTTCCGGCCTGTGCCTGCTTTCTATTATGCTGAGCGCTGTGATTTTGAGAAAGCTGGTGGAGAGTAGTGAGAAGGAAGCAATGGTTGAAATATACCGGAACCGGATTGGCGACATGGAAGAACATATGAAGGACATAGAGCGGCTTTATGACGGTATCCGGGGGATGCGCCATGACATGAAGAACTGCATTGCGGATTTGGAGATTCTGATGCGCAAAGAGAGGGAATCCGCCGGAGATTACGGTGATGAGATACGCAGTTATTTAGACGGGCTGTGCGTGGCTATGGATGAACTGGATATGAAATGCAGTACAGGCAACCCCGTTACTGATGTGGTAATCAGCAGGAAAATGCGGAAGATGGAGGAAAAAGATATTTCCTTTGTATGCGATTTCCTTTTCCCGGAGAAGCTGGGAATCAGTGCCTTTGATATCAGTATTCTGCTTAACAACGGCCTGGACAATGCACTGGAGGCTTCGGAAAAGGAAAAACAGCCGTTTATCCATCTGTCATCCTATAGTAAGGGGAACATGTTTTTTATAGAAATCAGAAACACATTTACCGGAATCCTTAAGACGAAGGATGGAGGTAATGTTTTTCAAACCAGCAAAAGTGACACATCCATTCATGGATTAGGAATAAAAAATATGAGAAGTTGTGCTGAAAAGTATTACGGAACACTCAGGTGTGAGAGCAGGGATGGGGAGTTCCTGCTTGCGGTAATGCTTCAGGGGAAGGAGAATGAACAATGAGCACCAGCAAAATCAATTCACTTATCACACAGAACAGGCTGTTAAGCCAGGCAAGGTCCCGGGCAAGGAGCCAGAGCACACAGATAGGCAAAATATTGAACAGCGCTGCCAACAGCAAGGGCAGCCTGCTCGACGCCATCAAGAAGGACGCTGCTTCCGGCAAAACAGGATTAAGCGATGCAGATGCTGCTTCCAAGAAGAATTATACGACTATGAAGGAAGCGGCGGAGAGTCTGAAGACGCACACCAAGAATCTTCTGCTCTGGCCGGAGAAGGATTGGGATGCCATGACGGAAGAGGAGATTGCCGAGTATAAGGAAGATGTTGTGAAAGAAGTGACTAATCTGGTCACTGATTATAATGCCATGATAAAGAGCATGTCTGCAGAAAGCAGCCAGGTCAATGAAATTTATCTGAAGCAGCTTAAGGGCTACTTTAAAAATGCAAAGTCAGACCTTGAGAGCATTGGCATTACCCAGAAGGAAGATGGTACCCTGTCGGTGGATCAGGAAAAGCTTAAAAATGCAGACGCCCAGAAGATTAAGAAGATACTTGGTTCCTCTAATTCCTTTGTGGATGATATAGGAAAACGGGCCGACAACATTATTGCCAACGCGGAAACCAATCTGGCAGTGATCAATAAGAGCCTATATGCAGGAAATTACAGCTACAATAAAGACGGGAACGATATTTTCGATATCCTGACCAGTGGGAGCAGGTATAATATAAGAAGGTAAACTTTTGGATTTTCATGAAAACCGGGAAATTTCCCGGTTTTTTTGTGTAAAAAATGTTTACAATGAATATAGTGGAGTGTTATAATTAATTAAATTTATTAATTAAATTTATTAATTAAATTAAAAGGAGGTTTTCTATGCGGATATTATATGTGGATATTGATACTTTGCGTCCGGATCATCTGGGGTGTTATGGCTATGCGCGCAATACAAGCCCGAATATAGACGCGATTGCCGCAGAAGGGGTGCGGTTTACAGATTTTTACTGTTCTGATGCCCCCTGTCTTCCCAGCAGGGCGGCATTGATGACGGGAAGATTTGGCATTCATACGGGCTGTGTGGGTCATGGGGGCGTAAATGCTGAAATGCGCTGGGAAGGCCGGGAAAGAGGAATGGCAGATTTTAACGGGCGTTACAATCTGCCGGCTGTTTTGCGGCGCGGCGGGTTAAAAACGGCTTCCATCAGCAGTTTTCCTGACAGGCACGGGGCCTGGTGGTTTAACGGCGGATTTGACGAGACTTATAATGTTGGAAAGAGGGGGCTTGAGCCTGCCCATGAGGTGATTCCGCTGGCTTTAGACTGGCTGGAACGGAAGAAGGATACAGAAAACTGGTTCCTTCATCTGCACGTTTGGGATCCCCATATCCCGTACCGTACGCCGGAATCATATGGAAAACCTTTTGCAGACGAAAAATTGCCGGACTTTTGGATGACCCGGGAAATTCTGGAGGATCACCGCAGGCACAAGCCGGGAACACACTGTGCGGTGGAAGTAACCGGATACCATAATACGCCGGATCCGGAGACACCCAGACAGATTACGGAGATTAAAGATTTAGAAGACTTTAAGACGATGATTGACGAATATGATACAGGAATCTGGTATGCAGACCAGCAGTTGGCGCTGGTGTTTGATAAGCTGAAAGAGCAGGGGATATATGAAGACACGGTAATCATTATCAGTTCCGATCATGGAGAAGACTTGGGAGAACTTGGGTGCTATTGTGAACATGGGGAGGCAGATTATATTACCACTCACATCCCTCTTATTATCAAGTGGCCGGGCTGTGCGAAAGGGGCAGTATCGGGAGGTTTTCATTACAATGTGGATCTGCTTCCCACGCTGATGGATTTGATTGGCGATATACCGCCGTTTACATGTAACCGGGTAGTGGGGAAACCCAATCCAGTGGTATATGACGGGGAAAGCTTTGCGGAAAATGTGCGCACGGGGGCAGACGGAGGCCGTGATTATCTGGTAGTGAGCCAGTGCGCCCATGTATGCCAGCGAAGCGTAAGATTTGGGGACTGGATGTATATCCGCACCTATCACGACGGGTATCATCTGACAGAGTCCGAAGAATTGTTCAATATAAAAGAAGACCCTCATGAAATCCATAATCTTGCAGAGGAATATCCTGAAGTCTGCTGGCATGGAGCGTGGTATTTAGAACGCTGGGTGGCAGATAATATGCTGAGCAACATTTACAATTACCACGAAGACCCTATGTGGAGCGTGATTGCAGAAGGAGGGCCTTTCCATTGCAGGGGGTATCTGTATGATTATTGTAAGCGTCTGGAGGAAACAGGACGGGAGGAATGTGCAAACAGGCTGCGGCTAAAACATCCCCATGAACTGACAGAAAGGTATTAAAAAGAATATGGCATTGCCGGTAGTTTAGGCTGGAGCTGCTTTACTATTTACAAGATAGTGGCAGCTCCTTTTTTACGAGGAAAATGTATATCTGCATGGCATAGTTTTACCAGGATGACGTGATTGAAATACATTTTTTTTACAGGAGAAATTTGATATAAAAAGTGATTATCTGATATGAATATATGGCTTTGTCAGATACAATCAAAAGTAGAAAGAGCAGACTGGCTATCGCGATAATTGACTCTGCATGTGAAATATATATTTTTTGGAGGAAGCAATTGTGGAAAAAATGAAGGTAGGGCTGATTGGCTGCGGCATGATCAGTGAAATTTATTTAAAGAACTGCACCCAGCGTTTTGGGAACATGGAAATAAAGGCATGTGCGGACATCAACCGGCAGGCGGCAGAAAAACGGGCAGGGCAGTTTGGCATACAGGCAATGACAGTTGAGGAACTGCTGGCAGACCCGGAAATAGAGCTGGTGTTAAATTTAACGGTTCCTGACCAGCACGGGCCAGTGGGCATGAGAATTTTGAATGCAGGGAAGCATGTTTACAGTGAAAAACCTTTTGCCACCAGCTATGAGGAGGCCTCTGCATTACTAAATCTGGCAAAGAGCAAAAATCTGTACGCAGGAAGTGCGCCGGATACTTTCATGGGAGACGGGATGCAAATGGTAAGAAGCCTTCTGGATTCGGGGGCAATTGGACGGGCCTTTGCAGCGCAGGCGTTTTTGCTGAGCCGGGGGCCGGAGTATTTTCATCCCAATCCAGAGTTCCTGTATAAGGAAGGGGCAGGACCTTTGATGGACTGGGGGCCTTATTACATCACTGCCCTTATTGCCCTGTTCGGGCCGGTAAAAAGTGTTTACGGATCTTCCAGGAAGCCTTATGGGGAAAAGGAGATCAAAGCCCCGGGAAGTCCCAGAAAAGGGCAGAAATTTCCGGTTGAGGTACCCACCTACATAACGTCCATTCTGGAATTTACCAGTGGAATGATGGCAAATCTGACAGTATCATTTGACTTACAGTGTGCTTATTGGGAATCCCATATGCCTTACATTCAGATTTATGGTACAGAAGGAACCATTTCCGTGCCGGATGTGAACAGCTTTGCAGGGCCGGTTCTTTTAAGAAAAGGCGGCGGTGAATTTGAAGAGGTGGAAGTGAAGGGGAACTTTACGGAGAACTGCAGGGGAATGGGGCTTTGCGAGATGATTCATGGAATCAGGACAGGACAGCCATGGCGTACGGAAGGGTCTATGGGCGCCCATGTGACAGAAGTTATGCTGGCTATTATGGAGTCGGCAAAGGAAAAGAGAGCGATTACATTAAAAACCACCTGTGAGCTTCCTAAGCCGCTGTCCCCTGACAGGAAACCGGAAATGTATACGGATTAGAAATACATGGCTATCCTTCGGAAGACTGTAGAGAAGGAAAAACTTATGCAAGCGGCAGAAATATAAGATAGGAGATAAGGAAAATGAAATTTAAAAGAGCAGAATTAGTCAAACCTAAGCATTTTGAGATATTTGAAGTGGACGAGACTCCAAAGGGAAATGAAGTACTGGTGAAAATTGCGTCCTGCGGCCTGTGCAACTGGGAATTGAATTTCTGGGAAGGAAAATTAAATTTTATGGGATATCCCCATAAGCTGGGGCATGAATGGTCAGGCGTTGTAGTGGAGACAGGACCTGACTGCAGGAAAATAAAAGCCGGGGACAAGGTTTCAGGACTGGCGAGAGGATTCGGCGGATATGCAGAATATAAAGTGGTCAGCGAAGATTTTTTGCAAATTCTGGAAGAACATGTGGATCCGGTATATGCTCTGGGGGAACCCCAGAAATGTATCATGACAGTGCTGAGGGGAACCGCACCAGAGGCTGGAGATCACGGCGTGGTTTTAGGATGCGGCCCAATGGGGATGTGGTGCATCCAGGCCCTTTCCGGGCATTTGCTGGGTACCCTTACTGCAATTGACATTGACGACAAAAAGCTGCAGGAGGCAGGGAAGTTCGGGGCAACCCATACCATCAATTCCCAGAAGGAAAATGTGGAAGAAAGGATAAAAGAAATTACGAAAGGGCATATGGCAGATTTTGTGATTGAGGGGACAGGAATCCCGGCATTGCTTAATGAAGCCCAAAGATACATGAAAACGGGAGGACGGGGAAGGCTGGTACTGATGAGTTCCCATCATGCCCCTGCTCCTGAATTTGATTTCAGAATTGCGGTGGACAAATGTTTTCAGATTATCGTTCCCCATCCAGGCTATTCCGCCAACGAATATGAGGATTTCAGAAGGGCTGTCTCCTTCATCAATAATGGCACATTCCGCACAAAGGAACTTGTCACCCATGAATTCAGACTGTCAGAGATTAACAGGGCTTTTGAAACACTGGAAAACAAGCCTGCTGATTTTATGAAGGGAATTGTCATTCCTGACTGAGGTCAGTATAGTTGCGCCGGAAATATTTATCACGGTACTGCCTGGGGGTTAATCCGGTTTCCTTTCGGAAAACCTGAATAAAATGGCTCTGTGAGGAAAAACTTAAATAATTGCTGATATCAATATAAGAATAATCTGAGTATTTCAGCAGATTGGACGCGGCGGATATTTTTTCTTTCCGGATATAACGGGAAGGGGTCAGGGAGGTTTCCTTTTTAAACTGGCTTGTCAGGTAGGAAGGGCTTAAGCCGGCAGCCTGGCATAAATCTTCTGTGGTGATTGGGGAGTGGAGATGCAGATGAATGTAATCAAGGCATAATTGTACAGCAGGCGAGTATCTGCTTTTTGAAGCAGATGCCCGGACACCTTCCACCAGACTGGTTATTGCCTGCCTGTAAAGGGATTCCACTTCCGGGATGCTTTTACAGCAGTCCATTTTCTGGATATAAAGGTCGCTTAAGTTAAAAGCTTCCTCCATAAGCAGTCCGCCTTCGATGGCATGACGGGTAGCCATGGTAATGCAGACGATGAAAAGGAATTGCTTATTGCGCAGAGGGTCATTGGATAAATGACTGGAGGAACTGTTGGTAAAGGTGGCATACAGCTTATCTACGGCAGAGAAATCCCCAAGTTTTATTAAATTGAAATTTTTAAGCTGTGTTTCATAAGGCAGGTGGGCAGATTCATGCTCCCGCTGTCTGAAAGACTGTATAACACTTTCATGATTGAGGTCTTTAGTCATTGTGGAAAGTCACTCCTTCACTTTATGACATTAGCGGTAAATGTATATCCAGTATAATTCCGGCATGGAGGAAAGGCAAGGTAAAGTTCGGTCATGTTCATTAATAAATTTCAGAAAAGTACTTTGAAAATAGTGAAAATTGACAAAAATGAGTGTTCAGCCTTGTTAGATTTGCAATATTGTAAGTGGATTTACGTTGTGTTACAATACATTTAAATAACTTAATTAAATTAATTAAGTAAGTAATAACCCGGCCATTTTGGTCAAAACAACAATATTAATTGTAATAATTGGGAGAATAAATCCCAATGGAATGGAGGATGTATGAGAAAGAAAGTTCTGGCATTACTACTTTGCGCCGCAATGACCGCATCGGTTCTCACAGGGTGCGGGGGGAAGGCAGATAATGCAGGCAGTACCGCAGGCGGCGAAAGCGGGACGACGCAGGAAGCATCAGGAACGGAACAGGCGGAGCCTGCCGGTGAAAGTGCAGTACAGGAAACGGCACAGGTGGAGCCCAGCACGACCCTTAGCGATAAGGAAGTCAATATTGGTTATGGAACTGTTATTGATTCCCTGACTCCCTTCAGGGCGAATGTGGCCAATGACTCCCCTTACTTTGTCCAGTTATATGAAACCCTCGGGGTACTTGACGGAAACAGGGAAATGCAGCCCTATGCGGCAAAGTCATGGGAAACCAGCGACGACGGGTTTACCTATACGATTGAAATCTGGGATACCATATCCGACAGTGCAGGGAATAAGATTACAGCAGCCGATATTGTGTGGTTTATTGAGGAATCCAAGGCGAGAGCCCTGAAACCTATTTTTGCCAAGGTGGATTCTGTAACGCAGACAGGGGATTATACACTGGAACTGAAACTTACAGATAATAAGTTCGGAACCATTGATACCATCCTTATGGATGTCTTTGTTGTCTCCAAAGCGGCATTTGAAGCCAGCAGTGATGAGTTTGGCAGCAGTGTGGTTTCCACATCGCCTTATGTATGTACGGAATTTACCGCCAGTGCAAGCATTTCATTTGAGAGAAGGGACGATTACTGGCAGGATATTGAAAATCTTCCCGAATGTGTCCGCCCTTTGCAGAAGAAAGTAAACTATAAGCTTATTACAGAGGCTTCCCAGTTGGGAATTGCGCTGGAAACAGGAGAAATTGACATGGCGATTAACATTGCCACAGAGACAGGCTCCCAGTTCGTTGACAATGACAATTTCGTAGTGGACTTATCTGACGGGCGTTCCGGGTGGCAGGTATTTTTCTCAGGTGCAGATACCAGCCCCGCAGCGAACGATGTGAAGCTTCGTCAGGCAATCTGTTACGGCATTGATGCCCAGGGGCTGATAGCGGGACTTTGTTCCGGTTATGCAACCCAGATGTGGGATGTATGTTCTCCTTTTACCGTCGGGTTTAATGAAAACTGGAAAAACGAAAGTTACTACGATTATGATTTGGAGAAAGCAAAGGCTCTTCTGGCAGAATCAGATTATAACGGGGAAACGCTTACTATCCTGAGCAGTTCCTCAGCAACAGCATCCAGACTGGCACAGCTTCTCCAGAATTATCTGGTGGCAATGGATATCAAATGTGAAGTAAACAGTGTGGACATGGCGCTTTACACTTCCATCCGTCTTGACGGGACACAATATGACATGGTAATCAACACAGTAGGCGAGTACAGTCTTGCAGACAACTGGTCTATCAGATTTGACCCTGCTGCTTATGCAACGGGAGACGCTACAAGCCGCCACGATTATGATCTTGCAGAGTTAATCTACAAAACATGGACACTTGACGGATTTACAGAGGAAAATATTAATGAAGTGCATGAATATCTGAAAGAAAGCGCAATCGCATACGGGCTGGTGAATCCCCAGTTATTTACTGTATGGAGTAAGGCATCAGGGCTTTCCAAAGCAGTGACGGGCGCAAGAAGAAATTATATCGTACCTTCCGCCTGCCAGTTTGAGTAATGGTAATATATTGACTTAATACACGTAATGGGCGCAGGCGCCTGGCGCCTGCGTTTGTTATGATATGGAGGATATTTCTATGCTGAGGTATATAGTAAAAAGGCTGTTATGGATGATTCCAATTATCCTTGGAGTTACAATTCTGGTATTTACCATGATGATTTTCTGTCCCGGCGATCCTGCGGAAATTATACTTGGCTCCACGGCAATGGAGGCCGATCTGGCGGCAAAAAGGGTGGAACTGGGGCTGGATAAGCCCTATCTTATCAGGCTTGCAACTTATATCAGTGATGTATTTTTTCATTTTGACTTAGGCGTATCATGGATCACCAATGTTGATATTATGTCAACAATTGCAGACAGGATGCCAAGAACCCTTATTCTTGCAGTTGTCACCCTGGTCATTGCTTTTGGGCTGGGGATTCCCCTTGGCATCACAGCGGCTACCCACCAGAATAAATGGCAGGATCATGTTTCCATGGTTCTGGCATTGATTGGCGTGGCCATTCCCAATTTCTGGCTGGCGCTGCTGCTGATTATACTTTTTTCGGTAAAACTTGGCTGGCTTCCTGCCATGGGAGTAGGCACAGGGCTGGCGGGAATCCAGTACTATATCCTGCCTGCGCTGGCTAACTGTGCGGGGGCGCTGGCAAACAGCGCGCGTCAGACCCGGTCTGCCATGCTTGACGTTATCCGGGCGGATTATATTACCACAGCCCGGTCTAAAGGCGTGGCCGAAAGACAGGTTATTATCAAACATGCGTTAAAAAATGCGCTTCTTCCTATTATAACGACAATGGGGATTTCCTTTGGCCGTATGCTGGGCGGCGCAATGATTATTGAAACGATTTTCAGTCTTCCCGGAATGGGTTCTTATATTATAGGAGCGGTGAACAACCGGGATTACCCAATTGTGCAGGGAGGTTCCATCATGCTGGCAATTGCGTTTAGTATTGCCATGTTACTGATCGATCTTTTGTATGCAGCGGTTGATCCGCGAATCAAAGCCCAGTATGCATCTTCTAAAAAGAGAAAGAAGGTGAAAGCAGTTGCGTAATACAATGATAAATAATTTGACAAAAAGTAATAAAAAACATAAAAAGCAAAGCGAACTGCAAAGAGTGATAAAGCAGTTAAAAAAGAATAAGATTGCCATGCTGGGACTGTATATCCTGATTGTGGAAATTATTCTGGCGGCCCTTGCCCCTTACATCAGCAGATATGGCTATGCAGAAATGGATTTGACAGCCTGTTTTGCAACCCCTTCCTTCAAACATTTTTTCGGCTGTGACGATATGGGACGGGATATTTTCAGCAGGGTTCTCTACGGCGGACGGTACTCTATTTCCATAGGGATTATTGCTGTACTGATTGCGGTTGTGGTGGGTATATGCATCGGAGCGGTTGCAGGATACTTCGGAGGGCAGGTTGACAATATTTTTATGCGGATTCTTGATGTTGTGCAGGCGATTCCTGGGATGCTTCTTATGATTGTGATTTCAGCCGTATTGGGGCCCGGTTTTATGAATACGATTATTGCCCTGTCGGTGAGCACGATTCCCGGCATGGCCCGTATGCTCCGGGCGCAGATGATGAAAGAACGGGACAGTGAATACATTGAAGCGGCAAAATCTATCAATTGCAGCCAGTTCAGCATTATTTTCCAGCATTTGCTGCCCAACTGTATTTCTCCCCTTATCGTACAGGCTACAATGGGTGTTGCCCAGACAATTACGCTGGCAGCAGGGCTTAGTTTTATCGGCCTGGGCGTGCAGCCTCCGCTTCCCGAATGGGGGGCCATGCTTTCGGCCGCCCGGTCTTATATCCGCCAGTCGCCCCATCTGGTTATTTTTCCGGGGCTGGCGATTGCTGTTACGGTTTTAGCATTGAACCTGTTAGGCGACGGCCTGCGGGATGCACTGGATCCGAAGTTGAAGAATTAGGAGGAAGAAGCAAATGTCTGAGAATGAAGTTAGGAAAAATGTGCCGTTTCTCTCCGTGAAAGATTTGGTGGTGGAGTACAAATCAGACGGCCAGATAGTCCATGCAGTAAACGGGGTGTCTCTATCCCTTGAAAAGGGCAAAACCCTGGGGCTGGTGGGGGAGACAGGGGCCGGAAAGACCACCATAGCCAAATCTATTTTAAGAATCCTTCCGGATGTGGGGGCAAAAATAGCCAAAGGCTCCATTTCCCTGGACGGTAAAGATGTATTGAACCTGCCGGAAAATGAAATGCGTAAAATCAGAGGTAATGTTGTTTCCATGATTTTCCAGGACCCAATGACAGCATTAAATCCGGTACAGAAGATAGGGGATCAGATTGCAGAAGTAATCCGCCTCCACAGCGATGAATATACGGACTTTGAAAAACGCGCAAAGGAAATGCTGGAAATCGTGGGGATTCCGGCGGAGCGTTATTCGGAATATCCCCATCAGTTTTCCGGCGGTATGAAACAGCGTGTCATTATTGCCATTGCACTGGCATGTAATCCCACGTTACTGCTTGCGGATGAACCTACCACGGCCCTGGATGTGACCATACAGGCACAGGTCATGGATTTGATTGTTGACCTGCAGAAAAAGTATGAAACCGCGCTGCTGCTGATTACCCATGACATGGGAGTGGTGGCCACGGTCTGTGACGATGTGGCGGTTATCTATGCGGGCAACATTGTAGAATACGGAACAAAAGAGCAGATTTTTGACCATCCCACCCATCCCTATACCATAGGGCTTTTCGGGGCCATACCGGATATGAATGAGGATGAAATATGGCTGCATCCCATAGAGGGCCTGCCCCCTGACCCTACGAATCTTCCCCAGGGCTGTGCATTCAGCCCAAGGTGCAAATATGCCGCCGATGAGTGCCGCAAAGAACCAATTTCCGTATATAAGACCCCGGACGGGCATGATTGCCGGTGCTGCCGTATCAACGAAATTAGTACACAGGAGGACTGATATGACACCTGTAATTGAAGTTAAAAATTTAAAGAAATATTTTTCCACACCTCACGGTATGTTACATGCGGTAGACGATGTTACCTTTTCCATCGAGGAGGGAAAAACGCTGGGCGTGGTAGGCGAATCGGGCTGCGGAAAATCGACTTTGGGCAGGACGATTATCCACCTGCATGAAAGCACTGCCGGACAGATTTTTCTGGAAGGCAGAGATATTACCAGGGTGAAGGGAAAAGAGTTAAAACAGGCCCGGGAGAAAATGCAGATTATTTTTCAGGATCCGTATTCATCGCTGGATTCAAGAAAGACCATTGAAAGCACCATCAGAGAACCCCTTAAAGTATCGGGAAAATACAGCAAAAGTGAAATTGAATCGAAAACCTTAGAACTGATGAATATGGTTGGAATTGACGAAAGACTCAGGGTTTCCTATCCCCATGAATTAGACGGCGGCAGGAGACAGAGGGTGGGAATCGCAAGAGCGCTGGCTCTTAATCCTAAATTTGTGGTCTGTGACGAGCCGGTTTCCGCTTTGGATGTGTCCATTCAGGCACAGGCTTTAAATCTGTTGAAAAAACTCCAGATGGAAAAAGGCTTTGCCTACATGTTCGTTACCCATGATATGTCGGTTGTACGTCATATTTCTGATGATATATGCGTTATGTATTTGGGACAGGTGGTTGAGAAATGTCCGGCCAAGGAATTGTTTAAAATGCCCCTGCATCCTTACACGAAGGCGTTGCTGTCGGCAATTCCGTCTGTGGATATTCATCATCCCAACAAAAGGGAAATTCTGAAAGGGGAGCTTACATCGCCCATTAATCCCAAGCCGGGATGCAGGTTTGCGGCAAGATGCCCCCATGCCACGGAGAACTGCAGCCAGCCCCAGGTACAGGAAGAGGTGTCAAAAGGGCATTTTGTAACCTGCTGCAGGATTCATGAACTATGAAAACCAAACCCGGTTTATTGACGGAAAAGCAGTTCAGGCAGGTTATCCTGTCTGAACTGCTGGAAAGAAACAGTGCTGTTAAGTCAGAAATGAAAATCGCCAGCATTGTAGGTTTGAATTTCGCGGCTCCATAAAAGCTGGATGGTATCCATCCGCTCTTTGGAATACTGTAAGATAATTTTATCTTTCGGGGGCCAGTGGAGAACCATCTGAAAGCGTTCTTCTTCGGTCATGGCCTGTGTGGAAAAATAAATGTAAAGGGTTCCAGCCCGGTTTTTATTTGCAGAAAAAAGTCTGCTGCCAAATACACCGACTTCTTTCATACCGTCCCATGGGATAAAACGGCGTTTTATCCCAGGCACAGACCAATGGATACCATCGTTGCACACTGTGATGCGGGAGCCATTGTAGAGAGCGGTAAGGGAAAACAACAGGGCGGTTCCGATAAAAACAGCGGCGGAAAAAGGGCGTGATATCAGAAATTCGCAGACGGAAAGCACAAGGCAGAGGGCTGCGGTTATCAGGCTGACTGTAAATTTGAAGGGATGCAGTATATACCGATTAGGCTGTGTCATAAATAAATCCTCTCTTTTTTATCAATAAGCTAGTGCAGCATTGCGTAATTTCTGGTGCCGTTAACTATAGAAAAATCACTCCAGATAGGTTTCCAAATCTGTTTTGACTGCGATGGCACATGCGCTTTGGGCACCGTTTAAATCATTAAAGTCAACAAAGATAAACTGGGGCAGTTTCGTAACCTGGGCAATAGAGTGTCTGTATACTGTGTCAAGGAAAAGGCTCCGGTTCTGCTCGTTTTGAAAAATACGGGCTTCCATAAATATGCAGTTGGGCTGGATAAAATTATAAACATTTGCAATTGCAATGCCAAGGTAAGTGATGGCATTAGCGATGATATCACAGATACTTTGTTCCCCTTTCTGCTGCGCCTGTAATATCTGAAAGATGGAGGGGCGGCCTGTACCGGCGCTGATTTGCTGTAAAACCGGCGCCTGCCCGTTGGCAACAGCTTCTTCGCAGCGTTCCATGATGGAGCGTTCGCCGGAAAGGGAGCTTAAGTTTCCGGCATGGCCGTACTTCGTGTATGTCCTGCCAGCATCCATAATCATATATCCCAGTTCGCCAGTGCCCAGCCAATGGCTTTCATAGATGGAACTGTTGATGATAAAAGGGCAGGAAAGGCCCCGGGATATAAATAAATAGCCAAAAAAGGATGCTTCATTTAATTCCTTATGCCTGAAAAGCTGGACGCCTATGGCCCGTGAATGGGCGTCATTGTCAACTGTAACCGGACCAGTAAATCCGGTTCCGGCGATAATGTCGCCGCGGATATCCTTATCGTGCCAGTTATACTGGTGGTGGGTGAGGAGTTTTCCGGCATCGCTGTCAACAATACCGGGAACGCAGATACCGATTCCTGCAATTTTTTCACGGGGAACGGAACCGGAGGTCATGGCTTCCGAAATCATGGTGCAGATTTGCCGCATATTCTGCTCGTAATCGGTGATGGTATTGTGGTCGGAGAAAGAATAAAATATTTTTCCCCGGAAATTTGTGATACAGATATGACGGGAACGTTCGCGCATCTCGACACCAACAAAATAGTGGAAGTCATCCACAATGTCTACGGGGTTTGCTTTCCGGCCCAGCCGGCTTAAGGATGTTTTCATTTCATCAATTTCGCAGACCGCGCCGTTTGCAATCATGTTATTGATATTAGTGGTTATGGTTGGAAGGGTAAGGGATAACCTTTCGGCTATTTCAGAACGCAGGATAGGGCCGTAATGGTAAATAAGTTTTCTGATAGCGGCCTGGTTTGTTACCTTAACCCGGGGAAGATTATTGCCATGTTCAAATTTCATTTAGAGCCTGTGCCTTTCCCAAAACTAAAAGTCAGAGAGATAATTAATTAATTTAAATATATCAAATGAAGCCTGAAAAGTCAACATATGGGAAATTCGAGGTGTTTTATGAAAGCCATTATGATTATGTTTGATTCATTAAGAAGAGATTTATTATCATGCTATGGGAGTGGGAACCATACGCCGAATTTTGAGCGTCTTGCATCCCACACCGTTATGTTCGGGCGCAGCTACGTGGGGAGCCTGCCCTGTATGCCTGCCAGAAGGGAACTTCATACAGGCAGATATAACTTCCTGCACCGGAGCTGGGGGCCTATAGAGCCTTTTGACGACTCCATGCCCCAGATTTTGAAAAACCATGGGGTACACACGCACTTATTTACGGATCATTACCATTACTTACAGGACGGAGGGGCGACTTATCATGGGCGGTATTCCGCCTGGGAATGTTTCAGGGGGCAGGAAAGCGATGAATGGCAGGCTGATTTATCAGCCAGACCGTCAGAGTCTGCGCCGAACCAGATGAATCCTCTGGGGGCCAGCGCTTCCATGAGGGAGGCCCGCCGGAATGGGGGATGGCAGAATATGTACAACCGGAGTGTCATAAAAGAGGAGAAAGACTATCCTATGCGCCGGACGTTTGACGGCGGTCTGGAATTTCTGGAAAAAAACGGCAGATATGATAACTGGTTTCTACAGATAGAGACTTTTGATCCCCATGAGCCTTTTACTTCGCCTAAGCGCTGCCAGTCACGCTATATGGACGCCTGCGCCTTCCACGACCCGGACTGGCCCCAATATGCAGGCGTTAAGGAAAGCCCGGAAGAAATAGAAGGGATGAGAAATAAGTATCTGGCCCTGCTGTCCTTCTGTGATGAGCAGTTGGGACGGGTGCTGGATAAGATGGATGAAATGGACTTGTGGGAGGATACTCTGCTGATAGTCAATACAGACCATGGGTTTATGCTGGGCGAGCATGAGTGGTGGGGAAAGGGGGTTATGCCCAATTATGAGGAACTGGTGCATACGCCGCTTTTTATATGGAGCCCGGAAGCGGGAAGAAAGGGGGAGAAGTGCGGGGAACTGGTTCAGACCATTGATCTGGCGCCTACCCTGCTGGATTACTTTGGAGCAGCAATCCCGCCAGCCATGCAGGGAAAATCTTTACTGCCTGTGCTGGAAGGAAAGGGGAAAGGACATGATGCAGTCCTGTTCGGATACCACAACAGCGCAGTGGGCATTACAGACGGAAAATATGTTCTGCTTCGGGCAATAGCAGACATGACAGAGCCTGCTTATGAATATACCCTTATGCCAGCCCATATGAAGAAAATGTTTTCGGTGGAAGAACTAAAGACAGCACAGATGCACCACGGCTTTGCCTTTACCAAGGGAGTTCCCGTCATGAAGATAAAGGCAGACACAAATGCCAGGACTGCAAATAACCAACGGGAGGGAGAGGACTTGCTTTTTAATCTGCAGGAGGATCCAAAGCAGATGCATCCCCTTGCAGATGAAGAGAAAAAGAAAGAGCTGTTGCAGCAGATGGAACTGCTGATGAAAGAAAATGATGCGCCCAGGGAGGCGTTTATACGCTATGGAATTTGAAAACAGCACTTGGATGGGCAGGTGCGGAACTTAAAATAGGAGGAGAGGAACAAATGATTGATTTAAAGGCGAATCCTTTTTATTTGGATGAGGAAGGGATTGCATGGGTAAAAGAAACCCTTGCGGGGATGACCGTGGAGGAGAAGGCAGGGCAGTTATTTTGTGTGCTGTTCAAGGAAGCGAAGGAGGAGGAATTTGATTACGTATATAACATTTTATCTCCCGGCGCCTGTATGTACCGTGTTATTCCCACGCAAAGGGCCGTCGGGGCAACGAATACATTACAGGCCAGGAGCAGGATACCTTTGCTGATTGCGGCTAATCTGGAAAAGGGCGGAAACGGTATTGTGACAGAAGGGACGCTGGTAGGCTCGCCCATGGAGATTGCCGCATCCGACGATATGGGCCTGGCGGCTAAAATGGCGGAGGTCTGTGCCTGTGAGGCAAAGGCAGTAGGGGCAAACTGGGCCTTTGCGCCTATCATTGATATAGACAGTAATTTCCGCAATCCCATTACCAATACACGTACTTTCGGGTCAGACGCGGAACGGGTGAAAAGAATGGGGGAAGCTTATGTCAGACAGGTACAGGAGATGGGAATGGCGGCGGCAGTCAAGCATTTCCCGGGGGACGGACAGGATGAAAGGGACCAGCATCTGGTGACTTCCATCAATTCCATGGACTGCGATGCCTGGATGAAATCCTATGGCGAAGCTTATCAGGCATGTATTGAGGCGGGGGCGCTGACGGTTATGGCAGGGCATATCATGCAGCCGGCCTGGACAAAGAAGATGAACCCCGAAATCAGGGATGAGGATATCATGCCGGCGACCTTAAGCCCGGAACTTTTACAGGGGCTTTTGCGTGAAAGGCTGGGATTTAACGGGCTGATATGTACGGACGCAACCACAATGGCAGGCTATACCCTGGCTATGAGCCGTAAAAGAGCGGTGCCGGAGAGTATCGCACGGGGATGCGATATGTTTCTGTTTGCCCGGAATCTGGCGGAAGACTTCGGGTTTATGATGGACGGCATCCGGCAGGGAATCATTACGCCCCAGAGACTGGACGAGGCAGTTACCCGTGTCCTGGCCGTAAAGGCAGCGCTGGGATTACATAAGGAAGTGCCAGAGGCCAGTCTTGCAAAGGCACAGGAGGTAATTCACTGCAAAAAGCATACACAATGGGCGATGGAATGTGCCGATAAGGGAATCACGCTTGTCAAAGAGGAAAAAGGCATACTGCCCATAACGCCTGAAAAATATCCCAAGATCCTGTTTTATCCCATTGAGCCTTTTGCAGGAGGGGAAGGGGCTTATCAAGTGGTTCCGGCATGTACCAAAGTAAAGAACCTTTTGGAGGAAAAAGGATTCCAGGTGGATGAATTCATTCCCCAGCCCTATGGAGAAGGGTTTACCACCAGATATATGGATATTGTAAATGAATACGATTTGATTCTGTATGTGGCAAATCTTTCCACCAAGAGCAACCAGACAGCGGTGCGGATTGAGTGGAAACAGCCTATGGGCGCAGACTGCGGCCACTACGTCAATGATATTCCCACCATCTTTGTTTCTCTTGAAAATCCGTACCATCTGTTGGATTTCCCAAGGGTGAAGACTTATATTAACTGTTACAGCAATAATGACATGTGTGTCAGTATGCTTGTTGAAAAATTAATGGGAAACAGCAGTTTTAAGGGCAAAAGCCCAATAGACCCGTTTTGTGGAAAATGGGATACACATTTATAAAATAAATGATATATAAATTTTTATTAAAGCCGGCTTTATTGTCCAACATGAGACAGAAAGCCGGCCTTTTCCAATTTTTCGTCTTATAAGTATATTTTTTACAAAAAAAATCATACTGTTTTTATAAATTTCAATTATGAGAAAGGAAAATGAAAATAGTATGGGAAAAGCAAAACTGCCTGTAAACGGCGGCAGTGGATATTATGAAATCAGGCTGGAAAGTATAGGTGGTCTTGGAGCCAACCTGTGCGGCAAGATGCTCGGTGAACTGGGGGTAAAATACCTTGGCTTAAACAGCAGCAGTTTTTCCAGCTACGGCTCGGAAAAGACCGGTACCCCTGTAAAAGGATTTATAAGGTACTGTGATAAGGACCGGGAGATCCGGGTACATTCGCCTGTCATATCCCCCAACCTTCTGGTGGTTTTCCACCAGGCGCTTTTAAAGGATGAGAGCGTGCTGGAAGGATGTGGTGAAAATACAGAAATTATTATCGGACTGGATGGCGGGGGAGACAATATTATGGGGAGAATCCCCACAGGGATAAAAGCCTGTTATGTGGTCAATGCCCAGCAGATTGCCATGGAGACCCATTCCAGGATTAATGTAGTGATGCTGGGGGCCATGGCAAAAGTCATGGGATTTGCGGAACTGGAGGATGTGAACCAGATCTGCGAGGATACTTTAGGCAAAAAGTACCCGGATGCCCTGCAGGGGAATCTGGAGGGAATCAGGCGCGGGTATGAAGAGATAAGGGAACTTGCGGGAAGCGTGTCAGAGTATTCGCCCGGCCCGGAAGGAAAAGCCTGCAAAGGGCACAAGTCTGGAGAGGATGCTTCCGGGTGGGGATATGGGACAGCCCCTATAGGCGGCATTAATCCCAACTTCGGGAGTTCTGTCGTATCGGATTTATCGCCTTCCAGACAAGGGTACATTCCTGTTTTTATAAAAGAAAGATGTATCAACTGCGGACTGTGCGATTCTACCTGCCCTGACATGGTTTTCCAGTTTGCGCCTGGAAAATATAAGGACAGGGAGATGATGGTTAATAAAGGGCTTGACTATTATCACTGTAAAGGGTGTCTCAGGTGTGTGGAAGTCTGTCCGGTAAATGCACTTGTGCGGGGACTGGAGGCGGAGCATCCCCACAAGGAATACTTTCTTCCAAACCAGGATCTGGTCAGAACGCCGGATTATTATGTTGAGACGGGAGCCGATGGTTATATTACTTCGGAATCCTTTTTGACCGAGAAGAGAATGGGAGGAGGGGAAGTATAATGGAAAAACAGATAGTGGAATATGCAAGCGGAAATGAAATGGCGGCCATTGCCATCAGGCAGATTGGATACGATCTGATGGGGTATTACCCGATTACGCCGTCTACCCAGATAGCGGAAGGGCTGGATACCATGAAGGCGGAAGGCCGGACGGATTTGATTATGATTGCGGCGGAGGGCGAGCACAGCGCGGCAGGCATCTGCTACGGAGCGGCAGTAGGAGGCGGAAGGGTAATTAACGCTACCAGCGCAAATGGGCTTTTGTATGCAATTGAACAGTTCCCTGTACAGTCGGGGACAAGGTATCCCATGGTCATGAATGTGGCATGCAGAACCATATCCGGTCCTCTTTCCATAAAAGGGGATCACAGTGACATTATGTTTATGTTAAATGCAGGATGGCCTATTCTTTTTGCCCACTCCGTACAGGAAGTCTATGATTTTAATATCATTGCGCTGAAACTGGCGGAGACTGTCCGCCTGCCTGTAATCGTGGCTTTTGACGGCTTTTTCACCAGCCATCAGAAAAGACGGTGTATGCGGTTTGAGCATAAACATGCGGTGAGGGATTTTCTGGGGCCTAAAAAGGAAGAGTATCCTTTTCTGGATTTAGAGCATCCTATTACCGTAGGCTCTTATATGAATGAGCCGGACTTAATCAACAACCGGTACCAGCTTCATCTTGCCATGAAAGAGGCGGATGAGATTCTGCCAGAAATTTTCGGGGAATACGGGAAATTATCAGGAAGGGAGTACCAGAAGGTGGAGGGCTACTGCCACGAAGACGCGGAAACGATTCTGCTTCTTCTGGGTTCCTCCTATGACACTTCCCTGGAAGCCATCGACAAACTGCGCAAGGCCGGCAGAAAGGCAGGGGCAGTGACTATTCATGTGATGCGGCCTTTCCCGGCGGAAGAAATTTATGATTACTGTAAAAATGCGTCAAATATATTGGTGGCAGACAGACAGGACAGTTATGGGGCCGGAGGCGGAAATCTGACTCTGGAGGTACGCGCGGCCATGCAGAAATACGGAAGCAGGGTAAAAATCAAGAGCCTTGTTTACGGTCTTGGAGGCAAGGACTTTTTTGCAGAGGATGCGGTGAAAATGATTCAGTGGGCGGAAGATACAGGCACGCCTGACTTTGAATATTACGGCGTCACAGAAGGCAAAGAGCCGGAGGAAGACAAAGAGAATATCTCTGAGAATTTCTTTGAACCGCTGACTCCGGAGAGGACACGGATTGGCGCTATCCAGGTGAGCGAAGACGGGGCAGGAAAAGCCCAGGTAAGCGGCGGAAGCTTAAATGCAACTGCGGCAATGCCCAAGCGTCTGGCGCCGGGCCATGGGGCCTGCCCGGGATGCGGCATACCAGTCAATCTGAACCTGCTTCTCCGGGCCATTGAGGATCCGGTGGTGCTTTTGTTCCAGACAGGGTGCGGTATGATCGTCACCACATCTTATCCACGAACCAGTTTTAAGGTGCCGTATCTGCATAACCTGTTCCAAAACGGTGCCGCTACTTTAAGCGGCCTTGCAGAAATCTGCTACCGTAAACAGAAAAAGGGGGAAATTCCTCCCGGGGATATTATCTTTATTATGGTAAGCGGTGACGGCGGCATGGATATCGGTATGGGAAGCGCGTTAGGCACAGCTTTAAGGGGGCACAGGCTGATTCTGTTCGAGTATGACAATGGCGGCTATATGAATACAGGGTATCAGTTGTCCTATTCCACCCCCAAGGGGGCAAGGAGTTCTACTTCCCATGTAGGAAAAGCCCAGTACGGAAAGACGTTTTTTCACAAAGATATGCCCCAGATTATGGCGGCAACAGGGATTCCTTATGTGGCCACAATGGTGGAATCTAATCCTGTGGACTTCATCAAAAAAGCGGCTAAGGCGGCATTCTATGCCAAAACCACGGGAACGGCTTATGTGAAAGCATTATCCGCCTGCCCCCTAAACTGGAACGATAAGCCCTCCACAGAGCGGAAAGTGATAGAAGCGGCCGTTGACTGCTGTTATTTCCCTCTTTATGAGGTGGAGAAAGGAAAGACATCCCTAAACTATGACCCGGAAAAGATGGGGAAGAAAATCCCTGTTATTGACTGGCTGGCCATGATGGGAAGGACAAAACATCTTAAGAAGGAAGCTTATGCGGGAGTTGTAGAAGAACTGCAAAAGGAAGTGGACAGAAGATTTGAGGCGCTCCGGGCAAGAGCGGAAAATCCTCTTTTATAGAAAATATTTTAATCAAAAAGGAGAGAATAAATGGAACCTGTATTTTTAAAAAACGGCGAAGAGATTTTATATCTTGTATCTGGGAAAAAAGATAAACTGGAAGGCTGCAAATGTGAAGGATTCAGCATTCTGGACAGTACCACCTCTGAAGGCGCAGGAGAGAAGCACCTTCCCGTGGTAGAGAAATCCGGCAGCAAAATCACTGTAAAGGTGGGAAGCGTATTTCATCCCATGACACAGGAACACAGCATCACATGGATTTTTCTGGAGACAAAAAAAGGCGGGCAGTTTGTAAGACTTGACCCGGACAGTCAGCCTGTGGGCGAATTTGTGCTTGCCGACGGGGATAAGGCAGTAGCGGCATATGCATACTGTAACCTTCATGGATTCTGGAAAGCGGATATTGCTTAAGAAATAAGGGACAATTAGTCCTGGGGCTGATTTTCTATTTTATATTATAGGAAATTTCGACAGCATAAACCATTTAGGGAGAATGCTGGCGAGCGACGATTTTTTATATACGGGGCTGTCATTCCTGTGATTTTGCAATCACTGGTGTGACAGCCCTTATTTTTAAGGCTGTGGGGATGAATTTATCAAAACAGTATGGTTACAGTACTTGTTGTGGGTTTTTTAACCAACTGCTTAACTGTATATTTGCAACTTTTTTAGAAATTTATTGACACAGACGTATGCATTGCATATAATGTAGACGGATGTTTTAATACATATGTTGCATAACGATTGATTTAGAATAAGGAGGATATCATATGCCGCCAAAAGCGAAATTTACACGGGATCAAATTATACAGGCCGGACTGGACATCATTAGAGAAAATGGAATGGAGGCTTTATCTGCCAGAGCATTAGGCGCAAAACTGGGTAGTTCTGCAAGACCTGTTTTCACAGTTTTTCAGAACATGGAGGAAGTCCAGGAGGAAGTAAAAAAATCAGCAAAAGCGGTTTATGCCGGGTATGTCAGGAAAGGTTTAGAACAGGAATCAGCATTTAAGGGTGTGGGCACACAATATATCCTTTTTGCAATACAGGAGCCAAAATTGTTTCAACTGCTTTTTATGTCGGAGCAGACGCAGACGCCTGTAGTTGCCAATGTATTGCCCATGATAGATGATAACTACAAAGACATTTTATTGTCAGTCCAAAAGGGATATCATTTGTCCGAAAACAAAGCAGAGCAGTTATACCGTCACCTGTGGATTTACACACATGGTATAGCGGTGCTCTGCGCAACAAATATGTGCGTATTTACTGCAGAAGAAATAAGCAGGATGATTGCGCAGGTATTCAGAGGGATGCTGAAAGAAGTTAAGGAAGACACTTTATGAAAAACGTTATGCTTTGGAGCAGTGTCCTTGGCAGGTTTGTCATGTGCGTGCCGCTATTAACGCATGATGCGGAAGATGGGACACGGCAAAGGAAGATATTCTTTGAACATCCTGCAGAGGAAAGCAGGGCGGAACGTTAGAATTGGAGGAAAAAATGAATAAGAAAAAATGGATGAGTATTGTGTCAGTTTATTCGGTAATATATACGGTAATAACATTGTTAAGCAGTGTTTTATATCTTGCCAGTGGTATTTATGAAGATCCAAGCGGTAACTGGCATGAGTTAGACAGGGCTATTATTCTCCTGATTGGCATTGCGGCATTTATGTTGTGTACGGATTTGCCTGTTAAGCCTTTGGTTTTCAGATATATGATTGCATATGTTCCGTCTCAATTATTAGCATTTGCATATGTATGGTTTAGCGGATTAAGGGAAGAATTAGCGAAAACAGCATATAGGGATATTTGGATTAACTTTACGTGCCTTTTTATACTGCTATGCATTGTCAACACTATTAGCAGTGCCGTAAGAAAGTCCGGACTTTGATGGGATTTTTACACTCTCGAATCACTTTCTTACGACCAGCGCAGTAAATGCGCAGGTCTGTGTGAGCAGTAACCTCCGCTCTCATGCTGGTAACACTGGGGCGGTTTTTCTGTTTGACAGAAGATTGTATATTGGTTAAAATATGCTTAACAAGGGAGCCGGAAGGTGAGTGCACGTCACCCGACCCGGCGAAAACTTAAGACTTTAAGAAATAGCCGTCAGTTCTGGCCAGAGATCAGGACGGCTATTTCTTATTTTTCAGATTCAGAATTGCTACAATCAATAGTGCAATGCTTACAATTAAACTCAATTCCTCATGTACTCATAATAATCACCTCCCCCGAAAGGTTCTCGGTTCGGGTGAGAGCACGTCCCCCGGCTGCCCAGCTAAGCATATTATGTTTTCAATGTACAAATCCATTATTGAAATTATGAGATGGATTGTGTATAATATGCTTAACAGGACAGCCGGAAGATAGATGAAGCCTATCCGTTCCGGCGAATAAAAACGCTAATAAGTAAGTCGCCTATTCTTTACCAGAGAGCAGGGCGGCTTACTTATTTTTCAAGTTCAGAATTGCGACAATCAAAAGTCCAACTGTCAGTATTACCATTAATTCCTCATATGTACTCACAAGCACCACTCCTTTCCACAAGACTCGGAACGAAATGGCTGCACGCCCTCCCGGCTGCCCGGTTAAGCATATTATATTATAATGTACCAAGTTCTTTTTGAGTAAGTCCGGCTTTTTGTCTCAACGCTCTAATTTTTTCGCCAACAGTTATTTTTACCACTTTTAAATGACTATATCATAAAAAGTTTATAAATGAAACCATTTTTTGTTAATATACTCAAATGCGTTGCGGTATGGTTACTGTTCACACAGATCTGCGCATTTACTGCACTGGTCGTAAGAAAGTGATTCGAACGCTATGCGGCGAAGGGGTTACGGGTTTTCCCTGTAAAGAAAGCCGGATACCGGACTTTGACCATAGATTAATTTTATATTAAGGTTCTCTCTTATGCAGGCAATCCATATTGATTTTCCATGGCAAATATTGTATGATAATTTAACATAATTTGTTGTGAAAGCTGGCGTTACTATAGAATGAAGACAAATATTTTCACACGCCGGGCGGGAATGGAGGATAGGGTGAAAAGTAGTTTTAAAACTCACAACAGAGGCTGTTTCGCTAAGAACTACTAAGTTTCACCCGGGAAAATGCCTAAAATACGGCATTTTTTATTCCTATTTGAGCCGCCAGAGGCGGCATGGAGGATTATTATGAAAAAGGACAGGATTTTAAAATTATGTACAACAGCCTGCCTTGTATTGGGAATAGTCATGAATCCGGCAGGACAGCTTAAGGCAAAGGCGGCGGAGGTCATAGCAACAGTGCAGGGAACAGTTTCTACGGGAACCACGTCGGATCTGCTTAAGCTTGCGACGAAAGAAGGGAACATGGAAATAAAAATAGACAGTGGGACGGATACAAGCGGCTGTAAAATACTGCTTCCAGACAAGAAAGTCAGCGTATCAGTATCCCATGGTTCTGACGGGTATCTGCATGCAGTGAAGATTTCCGGTGACACGCAGATTACATCGGTCAAGCTGGATTCATCCACATCCAGCGTAACGGGGAAGATAAGCGAGAAGACCAAAGACGATCTGCTGTATTTTAACACGGCCCAGGGTGAGATGCAGATTAAGATGGACTCCACCACTAATTTAAGCGGATGTTCTTTCCTTGTTGCGGACAAGACCTACACGGTTGTCTGTGCCCGGGGGTCTGACGGTTACATGCATGCGGTCAGTATTACCGACGGGGTGACAGCCGCGGCGGCAGTTTCGGCGGGACTGACGCCTGCGCCTGCTTCTTATGTGACGGCGGCTACCACAGCGGTTTCGGGGACGGTAAACGACAAGACCAAAGAAAACATGCTGTATCTGACAACAAAAGACGGAGAGATGCAGATTGTGATTGATGCCAATACAGATTCCAGAAGCGGCATGGTGCTTACGCCGGAGAGGAAAATAACAGTTTATGTTTACCGGGGTTCCGATGCCTATATGCATGCTGCAAACATTGAGGCGTCAAAAGATGGTTCAGCGGCGGATGTGGACGCTACGTCAAAGGCAACAGTCACCGGAACGGTTGGAAGTAAATCCACGGAAAACATACTTTATCTGGATACGCCCCAGGGGCAGATGGAACTGAAACTGGATACCGTGAGAAACGTAACCAATTGTAAAGTATTAGTCAGCGGCAAGAAACTCAGCGTCACCTGCACGCGGGGGTCGGATGCTTATATGCATGCCATAGACATTACAGGCGTATAATAATACATATAAAGCGTGTCTGAAAATTGCTTCTGGCAGAATTCAGACACGTTTTTGGATTTAACAGGCCGGCGCGGCAGAGCCTGGCGTTTGGGAGGAAAACTGGTGGGAAGTGTGATTGGCATAATTAGTATCATTGTAGTAGTAAACCTGCTTTTGGTTCCGTTGGTTTTACTGGCGCTGGATGTTATGTTTTATGTGCAGGAAAAGGAAGCTCCCATATTTGAGCTGATTGCATTTTTTACGGGAAGCATTTATATGATACTGGTACTGGCGGCCTGGGAACTGCCGGATTACCGGACACCTTTAAACAAATACGGCATGGCAAATGTGCATGAGCCTTTTTCTAAAGAACATTTTATAGCAATTGTGCTGTTTGCCCTCTGGGGATTTTTCAGCTATTACATTTTAAAATTTAGGAGAAAAAGCCTGCCGCCCCTGGCAGAAGTCCTTTTACTTGGCGGCGTATATGTGGGATGCGGGCTGTCTTTGGTATGGATCTTTCAGCTTCTTATGGGGGCTTCGCCGGAAGGCATGGGGATAGGGGAAAGCGACAGCTTCCTGTCTCTGTGCCTGTGCGTGGTGCCTGTAGTTTTTCTTATTCATGCAATCCATCTGATGGTGCGGCTGGTAAAGGAAAAGGCAGGGAAGCAGGCGGGGATCAATTACGATAATCCTGTGATACAGAGGATTAATTTGTGGTTTTTAAAGGGAGCGAATCTTTTTCTGGGGGCAGTTATCGGGCTGCTTCCCGTGCTTGGAATTCTTGTTATCATTCTCTGTCTGTTCGGGCAGCAGCCGGACGGTATCATTCTGGCATTTACCAAAACCAGCGACTGGATTTTGTCGGCGGAAACCGCACCGCCTCCGGTGGAATATGATACCCATTATCTGTGTACCGTCTCCCTCCGGGGACATGCAGGGCTTGTAAGGCCCCTCAGGTACGGAATACGCAGGGGAGAAAAAATTGTGGTGAACAGGCAGCTATGTGTGGCCAATGCCTTTGAACAGCTTCTTATGGAAAAGGCGCCCCGTTTCCACAAAATGGTGAGAAGCTTTTACGATACATACGGGTATCCTATTTCCAGACATATTAACAGCCCCTGGAGCGCGGATATCGTATATCTGATTATGAAACCGCCAGAGTGGATTTTTGCGGCGATCCTTTATCTTTTTGACGAAAAACCGGAAAACCGTATTAACAGCCAGTATCTGCCTGAAATTTCCCGGTGAAAGGAAAAATACCATGCCATATTTAACACAGAGCAATGCGCAGAAAATTGCAGACAGGATTATGGAGATTGTCCCTTATAATATAAACATTATGGACCAGAATGGGGAGATTATTGCCAGCGGGGACAAAAGCAGAATCGGCTCTATACACAAAGGCGCTGTCCGGGTAATTGAGCGGCGGGAGGCTTATAATGTGTATCAGGATACGGAGACGGAAAGAAAGGGCGTGAATCTGCCCATTATTTATAATATGCAGATGCTGGGGGTCATAGGCATCAGCGGCGATGTGGACGAGGTCATGGACATTGCCCGGATTGTCGTTACCACAGCACAGCTTATGGTGGAAAATGATATTTTCAATGACATTGTGGCCATCAAAGAAACCCGGCTTAATAACTTTCTCTATGAATGGTCACAGCGGAAGGCAGAGGACTACGACGAAGCCTTTTTAAATCAGGCGGAGTATTTTAAGGTTGATGTATCCAAAGAAAGAGTGGCGGTTCTGTTCCGGTTGAAGAGGGTAAGGTTTTCCGTTATTGAGCGGATACAGCGGATGCTGCATCAGGGAGACTATGTTATCAGACAAAGTATGGAAAACGTGATTATCTTTTTTGAAGATGTTCCGCAGCTAACAAAACGGATAAGCGATATCATGGAGATCAGCACGGATCTGCAGAGGTGCTTTATCGGGGAAAAGAGCAATATTGCCTTAAAATCCGTCCAGTCGGTGGAAAAAGTGATGAAAATGGCGGAGGCCATGAAAAACGACCAGCAGATTATCAGCTATGATGACCTGCGGCTGGAATGCCTGCTTAGTGAGATTACTAAGGACAATGTAATCCGGGACATTATGGAAAAGCTGACGCAGAATGATATCAACCACACCTTGCAGCATACCATTTTAGTCTATGCAGATTCCAATGAGGATCAGAAAAAGACATGCAGTATGCTGTTTATCCACAGGAACACTTTAAATTACCGGCTGGATAAAATTGAGGAACTGACAGGCTTGAATCCCAGAAATGGGAAGAATCTGATATTGCTCTATATTGCGGTTATTCACCTGCGTTTAATTGTATAGGACCAGCGTGTAAGAAGGGAAAAGAGAATTATAGTTGTACATGGCAAGGAGAAAGTTAGAAGATTAATTGCGGAAACTTAAGAAGAAAAAGCAGCTTAAGCTTCCGCTGACTGTAAGCTGGTGGCTCACAGACATTTCTTTACTAATTCTGCATCATTGAGCGCTAAATCCAATAAATGACTAAGAATATTTAAATAATCAGGTCCTAATGACTTGATTTTCTTCATGTTGTCTGGCGATATTTTAATCGCAACCTTATCCATTCTATGGAATTGCTTTAGCATATCATTTGTCATTTCCGGACAATCCCCATCAAATGTTATAGGCATTTTTTCAGCCTCTTCAAGTTCAGCCATTTCTTCCGGCGTCAATTCAGCCGGCAGACTATTCATCGTAACTTTCGCCATACTCATACCTCTCTTTCTCAAGTTTTGTTGCACGCCGGGCAGAAATAAGGCGGTCAAAGTATTCATACATTTTTAAATTCCTTTTCGTCCATTTTACTTTTGCCAAAAGTGTATATTCTTGCGATTGTGCAAATGCACTAAAATGACAAAAAACTATGTGTCTTTTAACATTGATAATTGGGCATAAAGAAGATAAAATGACTTTCATAACAACAAACAAATGTATTAAAGGAGAGAAAAGTATGAAAAAGAGATTAGCGATTTTACTGACAATGGGTATGGTTGCATCTTCTTTAGCAGGATGCGGAGGTTCTAAGGACAGCGCGCCTTCCACAACGCCGGCTAATGAAAATGTTGAAGAAAAAGAAACTGAAAATGCACAGGCTCCTGAAGCGGAGGAAGACGGCGGAGAGGAGGCGGCAGGAAGTGAAATCACATCCACAGAACTGACGATTCTTTACAGCGGAACTCCCGAGGTTCATGAGAAAGAATATTTGATGGATGAGTATTTTGCAGACTTTGAAGAGGAATACGGCGTGACAGTTAATGTTGACTTTGTTGCACAGGCTGACGCCATTACCAAAATCAAGACGGAGCAGGAATCCGGCAATATCGTAACCGACGTTATTTATGCAGATACCGCAAACATGGCGCCTTATGTAAACGGCGGATGGATGCAGGATATCACGGCTGTTGTTGACGGGACAGGCTCCACTTATACAAGTATGTTTGACGGAACTACCAACAAGGACGGAAAGAGATATTTTGTTCCCAATTCCTTTGACGTATATGTGCTCATTGCCAATGTAAAGGCTTTGGATTATCTTCCCGACGGACTGACTAAAGAGGACGTGGTTTCCGGTATTACCTGGGAACAGTATGCTGACTGGGCAGTGGCAATCGCAGAAGGGGAAGGCACAGGAAAAACCATGATGCCTTCCAACATGACAGGTTCCCAGCTTCTCTATCCCATGGGAGGCATGAGCCTTGCTTACGGCGGTTCTTTCCCCGAATTTACTTCTGACGGATTCAAGAGCGCTATGGAAGTTGTTGCAAAGATTGCGGCAGGAGACGGCTTTTATGCAGAGCAGGATCAGTACACGGCAGTGACCGAGCCTATGAACAGCGGCGATGTATGGCTTGCTTTCTCCCACATGGCTCCAGCAGGTACAAGCTATAATGCAGCACCCAATAACTTTGTCATTGGCGCGGCACCCAGCGGAAGTACAGGAGTAGGCTCCACTTCAGGAGCATGGTGCTATGGCATCCAGAACGGCGCGCCCCACGCAGATCTTGCAGAAGCGTTTATTGAATATATTGCAAGGCCCGAAGTAAATTACAGCTTCTGCTCCAATTATGGCGGCGCTTTAAGCCCTATTGCACAGGTAGGCGACATTCTGACAGACGAAGACGTAGTTATGCAGGCAGGTATCAACATTCTTGACACAGCCATTGTAAGCGGCGTTCCTTCCACAGAGTACTCTGACTGGAATGCAGTAAAACTGCTTTACGGTGATATCTTCAACGAGATTCTTAGCACCAAGGCAGCGCCCAGCGACGATTTCTTAAGCGGAAAACAGGCGGAATTGGAAGCGCTGTATATCACAGAGTAATTGTATCACACAACGGATGCCGTATTTGGCGGATTATCCATATGTTCATAAATTTGCCGGGGGTGCTGATAAATTCAGCCCCCCAGCTTATATAAACAAAAACAACACCGTTAAGGAAAGGAGAAGCTGAAAATGCATAAAAGTTTAAAAGTTCCCAAGAAAGCAACTCCCTATCTGTTATTATTTCCCATATTTATTTATTATGCAGTATTTTGGCTTGCGCCGGTGGTGTCGGGAGTAAGAGAAGTATTTATTGGAATGGATGGGGGCTTTACACTTACTGAAAATTTAAAGCTGATGTTCCAGTCAGAACTGTTTTCTGAATCAGTTCTCAACACAGCGGCTTTTGCAGCGATTTCTGTAATTCTGCAGTATATCATCGCATTAGTTCTTGCCTTATTATTATCGAGAAAATTTACCGGTTCCAAACTTTTGATGTTCGTCTCCATGATTCCCATGGCAATCACGCCTACGGCTACGGCTATTTTGTGGAAGACCGGACTTGTAAAGGACGGATGGATTAATTCGTTGCTTATGAATTTGCACATAATCGATCAGCCTATTGTGTTCATGAATGCAGAAGGGTTCAACGCTATTTTATTACTGATTGCAATTGATACCTGGACAGTGACGCCTTCGGTCATGATTATTCTCATTGCAGGCCTGCAGGGACTGCAGAGGGAACTGAAGGAAGCAGCCTATACCTTTGGCGCGAACAAATGGCAGATTTTAAAAGATATTACATTACCGATTCTGAAACCCTCCATAACAACCTCTGTTATCATGCGTATGATTGCGGCGGTTCAGGTATGGTCCATAGCGGTTATGGTGCTTGGCTACTCAAAAGCGCCGTTTCTGGTTGAACGGATTGCCTTTTATGTGGATGCGATTCCGGGAGTGGACACCAGTACGAAGCTGGCTTACACTTACTCCTTCCTGACCACAATCGTGGTGCTTCTGGCAACCGTGGTTTACTTAAGGGTATCTAACAGAAACAGGATTGCAGGGGGAGGTGAGGAAGGATGATGGATAGATTAAGCGCAGTACAAAAATGTGTTTTTGCAATTATACTGGCAGGAATGGTCATGTTAGTTACCATACCGTTACTGTTCTTTATTACCGTTTCTTTTTCCAATGCGACGGAAATGACCCAGTTCCCCAAGCGGATGTTTCCTTCCGGTGAGGTGACGGTGTATGTGGAGCCGGAAGAGGGCGGAAAGTATGAACTGTTTTACGATTACAAGGATGGCAATGGGTACACCTCCATTATCACCACAAACAGCGCATCAAAACTGGAAAAGCATTTTGCAAGACAGTATGCAGTGACTATTGACGGGGACGAACTTTTAGAGGAATTTGCGAAGACCCGTACGGAAGGGGCAAGGGAATTTACCTTTAAGAAGGATATGTTCTATAATTTCAGGCAGTTTTTCAAAATTGTGCCCAACGCAGGGCCTGCCCTGAAAAATAGTATTATTGTATCCCTGTACACGATTCTGATATCCCTGTCCTTAGGGAGTCTTGCAGGGTACGCAATTGCAAGGTACAAATTCAAAGGAAGGGAGCAGATTAATGTTGGTCTTTTAATAGTCAGAATGTTCCCTACAGTAGGCATAAGTATACCTATGGCGGTGATGCTGATTAAGATGGGGCTTTATGACACCATGTTAGGTCTTGCCTTCCTGTATTCCATACCCAATATTGCCCTGACTTCCTGGATTACCAGCAGTATTTTCATTGGCATTAACAAGGAACTTGAGGAAGCTTCCTTTGTTTTCGGGGCAAACAGTGTGCAGACTTTTATGAAAATTACCCTGCCCATGGCATTTCCCGCAATGGCGGCAAGCTCCATGTACTCTTTTTTGACAGCATGGAATGATACCATTTCAGCGTTGATTCTTACTAACGAGAACCAGACCCTTGCGCTGGTTGTGTATAAGGCGATCGGCACCACCTCCAGCGGCATCCAGTATGCGGCGGCAGGCAGCATTGTGCTGATTATACCGGCGCTGGTATTTACCTTTATTATCCGCAAATACATCGGACAGATGTGGGGCGGCGTTGAATTATAACCGTGAAAACCAGTATAACCCATGCGGATGAACCATATGTTTTATGCAGGGCTGTACCGGAGCAGAAATGGAGGAAAGAGCGAAATATGAGTTATTTAGAGATTAAGAACTTACAGAAAAAATATACGGCAAACGGGCCGCTTATTGTAAATGACATGAACCTTTCCATAGAAAAAGGAGAATTTATTGTATTCCTGGGGCCTTCCGGGTGTGGGAAGACTACTACCATCCGAATGATATCCGGTCTTGAGGAAATCACTGGAGGGGACATTACCATTGACGGGGAAAGCATTGTCAATAAGCTTCCAAGGGAGAGGGGTGTGTCCATGATTTTCCAGAGTTATGCGGTATGGCCCCATATGACAGTGTATGACAATATTGCCTATCCTTTAAAACTCCAGAAGCTTCCAAAGGATGAGATTAAAAGAAGAGTGGAAAAGGCTGCTGAGGCCACGGAAATTCAGGGGCTTTTAAAGAGATACCCTGCCCAGATGTCAGGAGGCCAGCGGCAGAGAGTTGCGGTGTCCAGAGCCATTGTTGTGGAACCCAGGCTGTTCCTTATGGATGAGCCTTTATCCAATCTGGATGCAAAGCTGCGCGTCACCATGAGGACAGAGTTGAAAAGAATCCATACCCAGCAGGGTTCCACCAGCATTTTTGTTACCCATGACCAGTCGGAAGCCATGAGTATGGCGGACCGGATTGTGGTTATGTACAAAGGGAAGATCGAGCAGATAGGAACTCCCATGGAGGTTTATCAGGACAGCGCTACCCGCTTTGTTGCGGAATTTATTGGCACTCCGCCTACCAACTTCTTTGACGCTTCTATTATTAAAGAAGGAAAAGAAATATACGCAAAGGGAGAGGGCTTTTATTACAAGGTGCCTGCTTCCCTGCATCAGGCTCTTGCGGACTATGTGGGCAAAGAAGTGGATATGGGAATCCGGCCTGAATATATTGGGATATCGCCCCAGAAGAAGGAAGGGGAAGGATACCTGTGCGATGCGGAGATTGACTTTATTGAGCCTCAGGGTTCCCATTCCATCCTGATTACCAGAATTGGGACTAACCAGAACGTGAAGATTCACACGGTGGACTATATGGATATGAAGCCCGGGACTAAGGTTTCATGTTACGTAAAAAATGAGATGGTTATGTTTTTTGACAGGGAAACCACGAAGAGAATCAAGTGAGTGTAGGTAAGGAGACAGAAACAATGAAATTTCTTATAACCCCGGATTCATACAAAGGAAGCATGTCTGCACAGGAGGCCGCAGAGGTGATGAAGAACGCCATCCATAAGGTGCTGCCCGAGGCCCAGTGCGAGATTCTGCCTATGGCGGACGGAGGAGAAGGAACGGCGGACTGCCTGAGGATGTGCGGTGCAGGGGAAATTGTACAGTGTGTGGTTGAAAATCCTTTAGGGAAAAAGATTGATTCTGGATTCGTCTGGTTTGAGGAACAGAAAAAGGCGGTCATTGAAGTGGCGAAAGCCTGCGGAATCATGCTGATTCATTCCGAAGAAAAGAATCCCATGATGGCATCATCCTATGGGGTCGGGGAACTGATTAACCATGCCATCAGTATGGGATGCCGCCAGCTTATTCTTACGCTGGGAGGGACCGTGACCAATGACGGGGGCTGCGGGATGCTTTCAGCTCTTGGGGCAAAACTTACCGACGGCCAGGGAAAGGAAATAGACCGGGGCGGAAGAGGGCTGAGGCAGATTAGAAATATGGATTTATCGGCGCCAAAAGAAAAGATGAAGAATATAGAAGTGATTGTCCTTTATGATGTGAAAAGCCCGCTCCTTGGACCGGGGGGAGCCACCCGCGTATTCGGCGCCCAGAAAGGCGCAACACAGGCGATGCTGGACGAACTGGAACTTGGAATGGAAAATTACGCCGCAAGGATGAATGAAGCTGCAGGAAGAAAGATATCGGATATTGCAGGGGC
Source organism: uncultured bacterium (assembly GCA_947177425.1). Classification (GTDB taxonomy): domain Bacteria; phylum Bacillota; class Clostridia; order Lachnospirales; family Lachnospiraceae; genus Suilimivivens. The sequence goes on along the minus strand of CAMWUN010000006.1, from coordinate 20,677 downwards.
AGGCGCCGCCGGAGGAATCGGGTGCGCCCTGTACGGCATCTGTGACGCAAAGTATATCAGCGGCTCCAAATATCTGATTGAATCCATGAACATAGAAGAAAAGATAAAAGAATGTGATTATGTGCTTACAGGGGAAGGCTCCATGGACGCCCAGAGTCTGGAGGGAAAGGTGCCGGTGGGCATCGCCCGGATTGCCAAGAAGTACGGGAAACCTGTGATAGCCTTTGTGGGAATGTCCAAGGGAGAGAGCAACCAGCATTATGAAAGCGGAATTACTGCTATTTTCTGCATTCTGCGGAAAAATGATTCCATAGAATCTATTTTGGACAGTGCGGAAAAAAATCTGGCTTTTGCAGTTGAAAATTTTGCAAGAGTGATAAAAATGCAGGAAAAGCAGAAAGTTTGAGGTGGATATGGAAAGAGATTACACATTTTTGGACAGCGCGCCCAGGGGAATGTTTTTTGATAAAAAGGAATATGACAACAAGCCTCTACCGGTATTTGACGAGGTAAGGGAAAGCCTGCCTGATCCAAGGATTGGGGCAAAGCCTGAATGGAACGACTGTTACTGGTATACCGTGAAGATTCTGTTCGGAAATACCCATAAGCCAAAGGACGGAAGCGGGTATGTAAGCAATTTCGTGGATGCAGCTTTTAATGATGACATTTTTTTGTGGGATACCTGTTTTATGACCTTATTCTGCAACCTGTTCCACAAATATATTCCGGGCATCTGTTCCCTTGACAATTTTTACTGTAAACAGTTTGACGACGGGGAAATCCCCCGGGAAATGGTACGGGATACGGGAAAAGACTTTTTACTGTGGGTAAATGCCTACGACAAACCCCTGTATTCTTATTTCCACAATCATTATGGGTTCCGGGGACTAAAGCAGATGACGAACCTTTCCTATGAGGATATGTATAAGCCGGAACTTGGGAGAGAGGTTCCGAAAAATCCCTATCTGACTCTGGACAACCTGAATCATCCGATTTTGGCAATGGCAGAGTGGCAGAGTTTCGTCCATACAGGGGATGTGGAGCGGCTGAAACTGGTGTGGGAACCTTTGTACCAGTATTATAAGGCATTCCGGTATCATGTGCGCCACGCAAACGGCCTGTATGTGACAGACTGGGCAAGCATGGACAACTCTCCCCGCAATAAATATCTGGGATTTGGCGTGGATCCTACCTGTGAGATGGTATTGTTCGCCAATAATCTTCTTGACATGATGGATGTATTAAAGGCCCATGATATGCCCGTCAAAGATGCAGACAAACGGGAAGCTTTCCTTAAGAAGGATAAAGAGGAGACTATAGAAGCCATCCAGAAATATATGTGGAATGAGGAAGACGGCTTTTTCTACGATGTGACTTTTGAAGAAAAACAAAGCGGCATGAAAACCGCGGCGGCATTCTGGGCGCTGATATCAGGAACGGCCAATAAGGAACAGCAAAAGAGACTGGCGGCATGGCTGGATGATGAAAAGACTTTCAAACGGCCGCACAGGGTACCGGTGCTGGCGGCCGACGAGGAGGAGTATGATCCCATGGGCGGCTACTGGGCAGGGTCCGTCTGGGCGCCTACCAACGCAATGATTGTCCTTGGTCTGGAAAAATGCGGTTTCCGGGAACTGGCACGGGATATTGCCGTTAACCATCTGGAGGTGCTTAATAAAGTATTCCAGGATACGGGAACTATCTGGGAAAATTATCCCCCGGAATATCTGACCAGCGGAAACTCCGACCACCCGGATATGGTGGGATGGTCAGGACTTGCCCCCATCCTTTACTATGTACAGTATGGTGTGGGACTGTGCGTGCCGGAAGGAGCGGATTATCTGGAATGGACACTGAACGAAGACTATCTGGCCGGGGGCAGTGTGGGATGCGACCGCTACTGGTTTAAAGGAAAACAGGCGGATCTTGACGCCCGGATAATAGATGAAAAGCTGGTAATTACAGTGGAGACAAAAGACGAATTCCTGCTGAAAGTGAGATTTAAGGGGAAGGAATATGATTTCCCCGTAAGCGGAAACAAAGGACAGCAGTCCGTTACAAAATTTGAAATTTCCCTGTAAATTTGCGAAGGCAGGGTATGTATTTGAATTCGTGCAGTTTGGGAAGGGGTGTGGAGGAGAGAGATGCAGGTTGATAAATTGGAGCGGATTTGGATTTACGGGGACAGCCTTTCCACAGGAACCCACGGGGACGGGGCTTATCTGGAAGCTTTAAAAAAGGAATTCCATATGCAGGAACTACACAATTTTGCAGTAGGTTCCAGCGGCCTTTCCAAAGCCACCCCTAATGGGATGCTGGCGGTGATGGAAAAGCAGATCAAGGAAAAAATGTGGGAGAAAATGCAAAGACCGGATCTTATTTTCATCTGGCATGGCAGTAATGACTGGTACTGGGGAACCCCCATAGGTTCCTGTGAGGATGAGGATGGAGAGAGTTTCTTTGCCTCCGTGAGAGCGGCCGTTACCACCCTGCGGACAGAATTCCCGGAGACGCCCATTGTGTGGGCAACCCCCATATTCCGGCTGGAGATGCCGGACGGAGGAAACCGGACAGATGACGCGTTCTTTTTGAAGAATAAAGCAGGACATACCATGTATGATTACGGGAAAGCGCTGGAGGAAGCCTCATGGCGGTACCATTTTCCTCTGATAGATGTGGGGAGACTGGTGAATATCCACAGACAGAATGAAGAAAGATTTCTGGAAGACCATGTGCATCCTAACCGGGCAGGGTACGATAAGATTGAAAAGGTATTAGTCCGGGGCATCAGGGATAGTCTTTGTATGTGAGAGGCGCTGGGAAACTGCGGTGTGGCTGGGAAGCTGGCCGGACATATTGTCTGCGCATAGTGTCAAGCCCGTGCCATAGGTTTTCGATAGCGCCTTTGGGCAGAAATGGAGTAGGAAATGAGAGTGGAAGCAGACTGGTTTGTGAAGGATAAGAGGTCGGCCGCCGGAGGGATACGCAGAGCGATTGCTTATGCGAAGGAGACGGGGGCGGAGGAGATTCATTTTTCTAAGGGAGAATATCTTCTGAAAGATACGGTAACAATCCAGACGAAGTCGATTGCCCATGATGACGGATGTGGGGATGTTCATGAGAAGGACTGTTATCTGGTTCTCGAGGATGTCCGGAATCTGAAGCTGGTCGGAGAGACGGATGAGGATGGCAGTCCGGCGTCTCTGCTGACGGGATGTTATCCTTATACCATACAATCTCTGTATCCCTCCCTGTTGTGGGCGGAGAAGGGGGCCGGGCTGACCATAGAGAATCTGGCATTTGGGAGAACCCCTTCTACGGTGTGCAGTGGTGTGGTGGAACAGGCGGAAGGGGATTGCATCAGAGTAAAACCATTTCACGGTTTGGATACAGAAGAGGAAATGGGGGCTTACTGTATGAACCGTTTTGACCTGAAAAGCGGCGCCCTGCTGGGAGAAAGCCTGACCTATGGATTTGGATTTGATAAAAGATGGAAGCGTCTGCGGGGCGGCTGTCTTGAAATTAGAGACATAGAACTTGCCCGAAGGGTGAAGGCCGGGGAAGGGCTTTCCTGGCACGCGGCGGGCAAAACGGATTTTCTGCTTTTCTTTGGGGAAATTTCTGACTTGTCAATGGTAAATGTAAGAATTTACAATACAAACAGCTTCGCCCTGCTGACGGAAAACTGCTGTCACATGCGGGCGGAGAAACTATGTATTAAGCCAAAGGAGGGACAGCTTTTTACAGGGCCAAGAGATGGGTGGAAAATTTACCGGTGCAGCGGAAATATTCTGGTAAATCAGTGCCATTTTGAGGGACTTAGGATGGATGCCCAGAATGTCCATAGCAATTATCTGACTGCAGACAGGATGGTGGATGAAAGAACCCTTCTGTGTACCTGCAAATATGCCCCGGTTGCTCTCAAGGCAGGGACAAAGGTCAGAATCCACGGCGGAGACAGGACTTGGTATAACCGGATGAAAGAGTGGATGGTTATGGGCGGCCGTATGGAAGAAAGCGTCCAGTCGGAAAATAAGAGCGCAGGACGTGCGGCGGAGGGCACAAAAAACCACATCACCTGCTACCGGATACGGTTTGAAGATGCCTTTGACGGTGAGATTGCTCCGGGCACATTGATGGAACCCCTCTGCTGGGAACCGGAAAGCTATACCTGCATAAATTCCGTGTTCCGGAATGTTGCAGGGGCTGGAAACCTGATACGCTGCGGCAATGTGCGGATAGAAAATAACCGTTATGAAAATCTGATGAACGCAGGCGTGCTTATAGGGGCGGAATTTGACACCCACTGCGAAAGCGGCCATGGCCATGACATTACAATCAGAAACAATTATTTTTCCAATATTGGATTTAAACCCAGATACGGCAGGTACGGGTGCGGATGCATTGCCGTTAAATCCCAGGGCTTTGACGGCCCTTTCAACAGCCGGATTACGATAGATGGAAACTGCTTTGAAAACAGCGGCTGTGCCATAGAGTTAAACGACTGTCGGGATATAGAAATCAGGAACAATGTATATACCGGGATTTCCCGCAGTTTAGTCATAAATGAGAAATCAGTGGACAAAGAAAGTATGATAGCAGATGTCCCCTGGGAAGGAGAAAAAGGTGATGCGCAAAGATGAGTGGATAAAAAGCCTTACAAAGCTGTACGGAGAACAGGAAGCGGCTTTGACGGCGGACAAAATGGAAAAGCGGTTCCGTAAATTTGAAGGAACACAGCCGAAGGCCGGATGGCTTAATGAAAAGGATTCCATACTAATTACCTACGGAGATACATTAGTAAAAGAAGGGGAGCCGGGCTTTGCGACACTTCACGGTTTCCTGAAAAAATATGTGGGAGACGCCATTTCGACGGTGCATATCCTGCCCATGTTTCCTTACACATCGGACGACGGCTTTTCCGTTGTGGACTACAAAAAAATCAACCCCGGTTTAGGGGATTGGGAAGATGTAAACAGACTGGCGGAAGACTATCATCTGATGTTTGACGCAGTGATTAACCATATTTCCAAAAGTTCGGACTGGTTCCAGAAATATCTGTGCTGTGAAGAACCCTATAAGGATTATTTCATTACCTGCGATCCGGAGACGGATTACAGCACAGTGACAAGACCCCGGGCGCTTCCCCTGCTTACGAAATTTGATACAGCAGAAGGGGAAAAATATGTGTGGACCACATTCAGTGACGATCAGATTGATTTGAACTGTAAATGCCCGGATGTGCTGATTGAAATTCTGGATGTGCTCCTGACCTACGCCCAAAACGGGGCAAGGCTTATACGGCTGGATGCTGTGGGATTTCTGTGGAAGGAACTGGGGACGTCCTGTATGCATCTGCCTAATACCCATGAGGTTATTAAGCTTGCCAGAAAGGTGCTGGAGGATTATATACCCGGCACTCTGCTTATAACAGAAACCAACGTGCCCCATAAGGATAATATCAGTTATTTTGGAAACGGAAAGGATGAGGCACAGCTTGTATACCAGTTTCCTCTGCCGCCCCTTACCATGTTTTCCCTTCTGACAGGGGATGCCAGCCACCTTACCGGGTGGGCGCAGAAGCTGGACACACCGGCGCCGGGAACCACTTACTTTAATTTCTTAAGTTCCCATGACGGCGTGGGAGTACGTCCGGTGGAGGGGATTTTAAACAAAGCGGAACAGCAGTTTTTAGTTGATTCCGCCTTGAGGAACGGCGGTGAGGTTTCCTACAAAGATAACGGGGACGGGACGAAAAGCCCATACGAACTGAACATCAACTATCAGGACGCTCTGGCTTCCCCAGAAGACAGTGACGAGATAAGGATAAAAAGATTTCTGGCTGCGGAGACTATTCTTTTATCCATGCAGGGGCTTCCCGGGATTTATATACACAGCCTGCTGGGTTCCAGAAATGATTATTATGGTAAAAGCACTTCCGGCATACTGCGCCGAATCAACCGGGAGAAATTAAAGATAGAAGAACTGGAAAAGGCGCTGGAAGGTGGGAGCAACCGTAAAATCATATTTGAAGAATTGCTCCGCAGGCTGAAAATAAGGGCATGTCACCCGGCTTTTGCACCGGACGGCCCCCAGAGAATTCTTTCTCTGGATAAAAGAGTCTTTGCCCTTGAGAGGGAATCTCTTTCCGGGGAAGAAAAGATAACCATATATATCAATGTTTCCGGGGAAACAGTAAAAATAAAGAATTCCTTTGCCTGGGGGCTGGATATCTTAAGCGGTGAAAAGGCAGGGGCGGAGACAGAACTGAAACCATACGAATGTAAGTGGCTGGTGTGAAAAGAAAATGGAGGACAAATCATGAAAAAATTAGTTGCAGTAAAGCCGCGGGAAGCGGCGTTCAGAGAGTATGAAGATGCGCCCATCAAAAGCAATGAAGTGCGTATAAAGGTGGAGTTTGCTTCACCCAAGCATGGGACGGAACTGGCGGACTTTAGAGGTACCACACCTTTTATTGACGGGAAGTTTGATGATGAATGGAAAATTTTCGTGGAGAGGGAAAAGGACGAGCCAAGAGGGATTGAATTTGGGGACCTTCCGCTGGGAAATATGTTTGTGGGAACCATTATAGAGGCAGGGTCGGAGGTAACAGAGTATGCTGTCGGGGACAGGGTATGTTCCTACGGACCTATTAAAGAAACCCAGATTGTAAATGCGGTAGACAACTATAAACTGCGGAAAATGAGCAAAGAAGCGTCGGCAAAAAATGCTGTCTGCTATGACCCTGCACAATTTGCCTTAAGTTCCATACGGGATGCCAATGTGCGCCCTGGCGACAATGTGGCAGTCATCGGTCTTGGGGCAATCGGGCAGATTGCCGCCCAGATTGCGGCAAAGCTTGGGGCAGGCACGGTGATTGCCATCGACCCAATTGCCCACAGACGGGATATTGCAAAAAAGAACGGCGCCCATTACGTGCTGGACAATACGGCCTGTGATGCGGGCTATGAAATCAAGAGACTGACGGATAAAATGGGAGCGGATGTTATCATTGAAACCAGCGGTAACGTACATGCCCTCCAGTCTGCCTTAAAAGGGCTGGCTTACGGCGGAACCATTGCGTACGCGGCCTTTGCAAAACCCTTCCCTGCAGGACTGTGGTTAGGACAGGAGGCCCACTACAATTACGGGAAGATTATTTTCTCAAGAGCATGCAGTGAGCCAAACCCGGAATATCCCAGATGGAACAGGAAGAGAATTGAAAATGTGGTATGGGAAATGCTGATGAACGGCTATTTAAACTGCGAAGACATTATTTATCCTGTGATACCTTTTGAGGAGTCAGCGGAAGGCTTTTGCAAATATGTGGATCAGCATCCCGAAGAGAGTATTAAACTTGGCATAACTTTTAGTGAGTGATTCCCGCGGGCAGGGAGCTATGCAGATGTGTTTACGCATCTATTTGGCGGCTGTCGCGAGGTTGTTAACTGATGAAAGAGGTGGATTATGATTTTAGGAACTCAGGATAAGGATTTTTTCCCGGCAGACCTGAAGGAAAAGTTTGCATTTATGAAAGAAATTGGCTTTGACTGTTTTGAGATTGACGGCAAAGTGCTGATGGACCATGCCCAGGAGGTAAAGGAAGCCATAAAATCCTCCGGGCTTATGGTATCCTCCGCCTGCGGAGGCTACCGGGGATGGATTGGCGACTTTATCGAGGAACGCAGGCTGAACGCAATCGCTGATTTAAAAGTAATTCTGAAATTAATCAGCGAAGTGGGAGGCACAGGCGTAGTGGTGCCTGCAGCATGGGGCATGTTTACCTACAGGCTTCCTCCCATGAACTCCCCCAGAAGTAAAGAAGGGGACAGAGCGGCAATCATCGACTCCCTGTCACAGCTTGACCCTGTTGCAAAGGAATACGGCGTTTATCTGTATTTAGAGCCTTTAAACAGATACCAGGATCACATGCTGAACACTATTTCAGACGCGGTTTCCATCATTGATGAAGGAGGATTTGAACGGGTAAAAATTACAGGCGACTTTTACCATATGGCAATTGAGGAGGACGATATTTCCGAATCCTTAAAGAAATATGCAAAATACTACGGGCATATCCATATTGCAGAAAACCATAGATACCAGCCGGGCACAGGCTCCATTGATTTCGCCCGTCATATGAAAACTCTGCATGAAATCGGCTATGAGGGAGCGGTTGTCAACGAAGGCCGTGTGCGTGGGGAAAATCCTCTGGAAGCCTATAAGGCGTCTATCCCTTATATGAGACAGTTTATCTGATAAAAGAGACTGGTGATATGCTGCAGGCTGGGAAGTGAACTTTCAAAGATGTTCAGAATATTTGGACAGACAGGAGTGCGGAAATGGAAAATGGAAAATTAAAAGTTGCGCTGATTGGCGCAGGACAGATTGCACGGGTGTCCCACATACCCAACTATAAAGAGATGGAGGAAGTTACCGTGGCGGGAATCTGCGATACCAGACTGGAATCCGCCAAAGTCCTGGCAGAGCAGTTTGGAATTCCTTCCTATTATAATGACCATAAACAGATGCTGCAGGAAGTGAAACCCGATATTGTGAGCGTGTGCGTTCCCAACAAGTTTCACTGTTCCCTGACGGTGGATGCCCTGCGGGCCGGGTGTCATGTGCTTTGCGAGAAGCCACCGGCATTAAGCGTCGAAGAGGCCGAAACCATGAACCAGGCGGCTAAGGAGCAGGGTAAACTCCTTTCCTATGGATTTCATCTAAGGCATGGGAAAGGTGTCCGTTACCTGAAAGAAAAAATCGGGCAGGGAGAATTCGGCAGAATCTATGGTGTAAATGCGGTCTGGCTGAGAAGGAGGGGAATCCCCGGATGGGGATGCTTCACCAATAAGGAAATACAGGGAGGCGGCCCTCTTATCGACATAGGCGCCCATGTGCTGGATCTGGCCCTATACCTTCTTGATTATCCTGAAATTGACTATGTCTGCGCGGACATGTTTGATTTTATCGGACGAAAAGGCGGAACGGGTTTTATGGGAAAATGGAATGCAGATACCTTTTCCGTGGAAGACGCTCTTTTTGGATACGTGCGGTTTAAAAACGGCACAGTGCTTAGGCTGGATACATCCTTTGCCCTGAATATGCGGGAAAGGGATGTGAAAAAGCTGAGCATTTTCGGGGACAAAAAAGGAGCCGATCTTTTCCCGCTGGAAATTTATTCCGGGGAAGACGGGGAAATATGGAACCAGCATTTCCCTTTTGAGGAAAACGAGAACCTTCATAAAAAGGAACTGGTTCAGTTCGTAAACGCATGTCTGGGAAGGGAAGAACTGCTGGTCACAGGATGGCAGGGCGTTTATGTACAGAATGTGATTGAGAAGCTGTACCAGTCCGCCAAGACAGGGAGACCGGTGATGGTTTCACCAGCGTTATAATTGCCCCTGAAACAGACAGGTTTTCAAAAGCTATAATGTAATTGACAGTCAATCAGCCAGATTATAATGTTCATTTATAATCTGGCTGATACTTTTATGATAAAGATTTTTTATTGGAACACCTGGTATATTTAATCTGAAGCAAGTGTAAATTGATGTACCAGTTGTTTCAGATTGTCCGCCTCAGAGGACATCTGTTCGCTTGCAGCCGCACCTTCCTCTGCGGTAGCGCTGTTGTTCTGTACAACATCTGCTATCTGATTGATTCCCTCAGAAGCCTGCACGACGGCGTTGAATTGTTCATTGGACACAGTGGCAATATTATCAATAGAATTGACCATAAGCTGAATACTGTTTACGACATCCTGCAGGATTTCTGCCGTGTTTTTGACAATTTCCGTGCCGGTATGTACTGCGTCTGTAGAGTTTCCGATAAGCACCGAGGTATTTTGAGCGGCTTCCGCAGATTTGCCGGCCAGACTGCGGACTTCATCTGCAACAACAGCAAACCCTTTTCCTGCACTGCCTGCCCTGGCAGCTTCCACGGACGCATTCAGAGCCAGTATATTTGTCTGGAATGCAATATCATCAATTGTTTTAAGAATTCTCTCAATCTCATTGGAACTGGCTTCAATCTTATCCATAGCGTTTACCAGATCCTGCATCTTCTGATTGCACAGAGAAACTTCTTCGCCGGTCTGGTGGGTCTTGCTGCGGACATCCATTGCACCATTTGCAGTATTTTTTGCCTCATAGGAAATTTGGCCGAGCAGTGCCACAAGTTCCTGCACAGAGCTTGCCTGTTCTGTGGTACCCTGGCTGAGTGTCTGGGCGCTGGCAGACAACTGGCTGCTGGCAGCAGCCACCTGGCCTGCGGAATGGCTCACCTGGCGCATGGCATTATTCAACTCGTCCCTCATGTTGTGTATGGAAAGCAGGATGTTACGGAAACTGCCCACATATACTTCTTCATGCCTGGTATGGACATTCAGATTCTGGTTTGCCATTTCGTTCAGCATATAACCAATATCGTTGATAACAGTACTCAGCCCTTCAACCAGAGAAGCGGTTGATTCTGCAAGCATGCCTGTTTCATCTCTGCTGTTTATTTTGGGCATTGGTGTATCCAGATCACCCTCCACAAGAAGCTTCATCCGTTTGGCACATGCTTTCATGGGGCGGCTTATGTGGACAGCCAGTATCAGGGCGACTATAACGGAAACCAGTATGGAAATGATGATCACCACGATATTGAGAATCATGGTATTAAGGGTGGATTTCAGATAATTTATCTGTGGTGCAGTGACGGCAATGCTCCAGCCGTCCGTATCATTCACAGGTGCATAGGCGGCGAACATTTTATGACCTCCGCTGATGTAGGCGCCAAATCCATTACTGCCCTGACGCATGTCGGCATGAATTGCCGCAAGATCTCCCAGCGCCGGATCATTCTGTGCCTCGGCTTCTATATTCTGTACAGTTATTGTATCAAGGGTAATATCGGCAATTGTGTCACCGGATTTATTGATCATATAGGATCTGCTGTTTTCGCCAATCTGAATGGCTGATACAATATCGTTCAGAAAGGTTTCATTGGGAACAAAATATACCACACCGGCGATAGCAGAACCGTATTCTCCTTTTGCATAAAGAGGTGCTGCAACCATAATAGACAGTTCACCGGTAATCTTGCTGACAAGCGGTTCCGATACAAAAATATTTCCCTGCATGGCCTGCTGTACATACTCCCGGTCCGAATAGTCCTTTCCGTCAAAAATACTGATACCGTCCAAACCAATGATGTTTCCCCGCTGGAAATTGTGCATGGATGCACGCTCGTTAATAATGGATTGCTTTTCGCTAAGCGGCACGCCTGGATCGGATAACTGTGGAACACAGCCAGCATCCATGACAGCGTTTTTGTAAGCCGATAATTCCTGTTCCACACGTCCTGCCGCCAGAACTGCGGTTTCCCGCATCATTTGTTCCACAGTAGATACGGTATTGTTGTAATTGGGCATGATGCTGGCAATCCCGGACGCAGCCTGTACTGCGAGAACGGTCAGAATGAGGCATAATGTAATTTTGGTTCGAATGCTTTTCATAGCATTATTCCTCCTGTTTAATTATTGTAAGATATCTCAATAATATCAGTCCTGTCTATTCGGCCCTTGCCATTGCCTGTTTGAAGTCTTTCTGGTCGGTAAAGATTTCGTTGGTATAAGGGTTCTTCTTCTGATTTTTTGCACGTTTCAAAATGATTGCAAAAACAACAATGTTCACTACAATAGAAAGTACGGAAATCACGCCCTGGGCCGCAGGATTTGCAGTGGCAGGCATTGTCTCCCCGAAAGCAGCGGCTGCCCCGCCTGCGCCGTATACGGAAGATACGGTGGTAAAGCGGCTTCCGTCCTGGAAGAGGGGAAATACCTGGGCAAACATACACCACAGCGCCAGAGTGTTGGCCCGGTTCTGAATCCACCCACCCTTATTCCAGAGGGCATTGGCAACGGTAGGCGCCAGCAGAAGGGCAAAACCGCAATACCATGAATGGGTAGGAAGGTTTAAGTATGTATACTGGAAATTCCAGATGTCATAAGCCAGAATAAAATACCATGTCATATCCGGCCAGAGCATATCCTTTTTATCTTTGGAGGAATAAATTCCCCACCAGCCGGTCATACACAGGATATTCAGAATACCTGCAATACCGTTTAAGATATTCCACCAGCCGCCGTAAAGCCATACCCCTTCGGATGACTTCCACCAGCCGCCCATCACACTGCCTGCCCGGATGACCGACTCAAAATCTGATACCACTGCAATCAGAATATTGATGGCCACAATCACAAACGGAAACACCTTAAACCCATGGGAATTTCCCAGCTTTCCCCAGTGATATTTGATAATCATAAATCCGATACAGCCTGCCAGCGCGGCATAAAGTTTTGCATAATGGAACCAACTGTTCATATGCACATAGGTTTGATTATTAAGCGCCCATTCCGCGCCCTGTGCGGCTCCCACATAAATGGAAATAAAATAAACCGTCAGCACTGCGGGAATGGCAAAGAAACAGACAGACCCTCCGGCTTTGGTACGGCGCGCAATCTCATTCATTATAATTAAGCCTGCAAATACCATGACCCAGCCTAAAATCTGCCAGAGCGTCCTTCCGTCATAAATTTGAAAAATCATAATCTCTCTCCCTCTTTCTTTAGAATACCTCTATTTCTTTTATATTAAATTCATTCCCCTGCAAAAGCCACGTTTCCGGGCTTTTGCAGTAGGGACAAATTTTCCCGTATTCCACTGTAGGGTACGTCTGTCCGCATCCCTCACAGTAGGTGACGGCAGGGAGCTTTTCCACCACCAGCTCCGCCCCGTCAAATAAGTCCCGTTTCTTTACCGCCCATTTCCAGCAGCTTTGCAGATAGGACTCTATCACTGTGGACACCTCGCCAAGCTCTAATACAACCTTGGAAATGCCCTCCGCTTTGTTTTGGGCGGCAACCTTTTCCAGACTGTCCATAATATGAAAAACTACACCCAGTTCATGCATAATTCTTATGACCTTTCAGTTTTTCTTCGGTGCGAATTTCACCTTCAGGGACTGCTTAATCATGTTAGGCAGCACGTATTTCAGCTTATCTTCTGACTTGATCATGGTAGAGCAGCCTGGCAGTTCCCTGTGCAGGGTAATGGCATCAAACACACATTTGGTAGTGCAGATTCCGCAGCCGATACATTTGTTAGGGTCTACCACAGAGGCGCCGCATCCCAGGCAGCGGGAAGTTTCCGCCTTCACCTGTTCTTCTGTCAGCGTGTGTGACAAATCGCGGAAAGAATGCATCTGTGCTTCTTCCGCCTTTTCCGGCCGCTGTCTGTCGGTATTGTCATAGCTGGCAATGAAAATATTGTCTTTGTCCAGTTCAATGAAATCCCTGCGGTTTCTTCCGATTGTCAGTGTACAATGCTCATGGACAAAACGATGCAGGGAGATAGCCCCTTCCCGTCCCGCCGCAATGGCATCAATAGCAAATTTAGGCCCGGTATACACATCGCCGCCTACGAAAATATCCGGTTCCGCCGTCTGGTAAGTCAGTCTGTCGGCAATGGCGCCGCCGTTGGGGCGCAGTTCCACTTTTGTACCTTTTAAGAGATCACCCCAGACAATGCCCTGTCCTACGCTGAAAATCACATCGGAGCAGGATACGGTGATGGTGTCATTTTCGTCATATAAAGGCGCAAACCTGTGGTTTTCGTCGTATACACGGGTGCACTTTTTAAATACCACGGCAACGGCTTTTCCATCCTCTGTCAGGATTTCCCTGGGCCCCCAGCCGTTCTGGATGGTAATGTTTTCTTCGGAGGCTTCCAGAATTTCTTCCCGGCTTGCAGGCATTTCATCCCTGCTCTCTAAGCAGAACATGGAGACTTTCCCCTGTCCGCAGCGGGAAGCGGTTCTTGCGGCATCAATAGCAACATTGCCGCCGCCGATAACAATCACTTCACCGCCAAGGTCAAAGGCTTCCTTTTCGCCAACTTCCCGGAGGAAATCCACTGCCGTATAGACGCCTTTTGCATCTTCCCCGGGGATACCTGCTTTTCTGCCCCCCTGACAGCCGATGGCAACATAAAATCCTTTGTAGCCCTGTTCCCGGAGCTGGGCGATGGTAACGTCCTTACCCACTTCCACGCCGCACTTGATTTCCACGCCCATGGCTTTTATTACATCAATTTCCGCCTGAATCAGATCTTTTTCTAATTTATAGGAAGGAATTCCGTACGTCAGCATTCCTCCGGGGGTTTTGCTTTTTTCAAAAATCGTCGGCTTATAGCCCTTATCTGCCAGGAAATATGCACAGGAAAGACCTGCCGGGCCGGCGCCGATAATGGCAATCTTTTCGTCAAAAGAGCCTCTTAAGGAAGGGACGGTAGGTTTGGGTATGTACCGTGTGGCAGCGTCTAAATCCCGCTCTGCCACAAAACGTTTCACCGCATCAATGGCAACCGCCTCGTCGATGGTTCCCCGGGTGCAGGCGTCCTCACAGCGGCGGTTACAAATCCGTCCGCAGATGGCCGGAAGGGGATTATCCTTCTTGATCAGGGCCAGCGCTTCTTCATAACGTCCTTCTTTGGCAAGCTGTAAATAGCCCTGTATGGCAATGTGGGCAGGACAGGCCGTCTTGCAGGGAGCCGTACCGGTATCATAACAGTTGATCCGGTTTACATCCCGGTAATTATGGGTCCACATATGCTCGCCCCATTTCTGTTCCTGGGGAAGGGGCATCTTGGGATAGGTCACTTCACTGCCATCCTTTTTGCAAAGCTTTTGTCCCAGCTTCACCGCACCTGCCGGGCAGGCTTCCACGCACTTACCGCAGGCAACGCATTTTGCTTTATCCACTTTTGCCACATAAGCAGAACGGGACATGTTTGGCGTGTTAAAAAGCTGGGAAGTACGCAGGGCATAACATACGTTGACATTACAGTTACAGATTGCAAAAATTTTGTTGGCGCCGTCTATATTGGTAATCTGATGGACGAAACCATTGTCCTCCGCCTGTTTAAATATCTCAAGGGCTTCTTCCCTGGTGATATAACGTCCGTCTTTCTGGGTTTCCACCACGTAGTCAGCCATATCCCCTACTGCCACGCACCAGCCTTCCGGGTCATCTCCGCATCCCTCGTCGTGGTAGAGCCGGGAACGGCGGCAGGAACAGGGGCTGGCCGCATATTTACCCTCATACTTGGTAAGCCAGTAAGAAATATGTTCTAAATCGATGGACTCGCTTTCCATCTCAATTGCCTTTTCCACGGGTATGACATGCATGCCAATTCCGTTGCCGCCTTCCCCCACAAATGGAGTGACATGCTCTAAAGGAAGTCTTGACATATGCTCAAAAAATAAAGTGACTTCCGGGTGCTGCTCCATCACCTTACTGTTCATATTAAAAAATTCCGCCGAGCCGGGTACGTACATGGGAAGGAGATACTGTTTCTCATGCTTTGGATTTTCCCAATTGTACTCCAGAATCCCTTTGATGGACATCTCCTGAAGCTTCGGCTCCAGTTCCTTTTCCGGTATTTGGGTGAGCTTTGCAATTTCAGGCAGGGTTTTGGGTTTGCGTACCCCAAGCTTTAACGCTATCTCGGCCTCCTCATCGGTAAGGACTCCCGCAAGCCCCCAGTATTCGGGATCGTCCTGCGTAATTTTTTTAATTCCAAGCTTCTGGGGAATCCTGTCGGTAATCATTTTTCCCAGTTTCAAAATACTTTCACGGGGCGGCCCGTTGTGGTCCGCTTCAACTCCCGAGCGTGTGTGTTTAGGGTAAACATACTCCGGATACAGTTCTTTGTCTAATTTTTTCTCCATACCTTCCTCCCTCGTAAATTTTCATATTCATTCTCCATGCCGCCTTTGGCGGAGCAAATAGAAATGAAAAACGCTGTCTTTTCCTGACTCAATGACACTGGTTCATTGCCCGTCCGTAATAAGGATGAATTCTATTGGAGCTGCCAGCGTCTGACTTCTTCCCTTAACCAGTCAGTCCATTCGCTGATTCCTTCGCCGGTTTTGGCACAGGTGGGAATAATTTTTGCTTTCGGGTTGCGCATGTGAATGTATTCCCGGCACCGGTCCATGTCAAAATCAAAATAAGGAAGCACGTCAGTCTTGTTGATTAGCACCACATCACAGATGGAAAACATCAGCGGATATTTCAGCGGCTTGTCATCCCCTTCCGGCACAGACAGAATCATGGCATTTTTAGATGCTCCCGTGTCAAATTCCGCCGGACAGACCAGATTGCCTACGTTTTCGAGAATGGCAAGTTCCACATCTTTGGTATCCAGCCCCTTAAGTCCCTGTCGGGTCATCTCTGCATCCAGATGGCACATACCGCCGGTATGGAGCTGAATTACCCTGGCGCCGGATTCGGAAATTGTCTTCGCATCTACATCCGAATCAATATCCGCTTCCATGACACCGATTTTCAGGGTGCCTTTCAGTGCCTCGATGGTACGCATTAATGTGGTGGTCTTGCCGGAACCGGGGGAAGACATCAGATTCAGGAGGAACACCCCCTTTTCTTTCAACTCCTGCCGGAGGAGATCAGCCTGCCTGTCATTGTCCGCATAGACACTCTGCTTAATTTCTAAAATCCTTACTTCCTTCATCCTGTTACCTCGTTGGTCTGGTGCAATTATTTATGTGCCGCATATAGTATTACATATGGCGCTGCATACAGGCGGCAAAACGATATGTTGTAATAAGTATATTTTAGCATTGGGCAATAAGTCCGTCAATATTGACCGAATCTATTTCCAACAGGACAGATTTGGTGTACAATCAAAGTATGGAAAGAGAGATTGATTTAAAACAGATATCAGACGGAAAGTTATACTCAGCAAATGATATGATAAAAGCAGGCTGCGGCGACTGCGCAGGCTGTTCTTTGTGCTGTCATGAAATGGGAAACTCTATTATCCTGGACCCTTGTGATATTTTCAATCTGGAAAAGGGGCTTCATACTACCTTTGAAAAACTGATGGAGAGCCGGATAGAGCTTAACGTGGTGGATGGCATTATCCAGCCGAATCTGAAGATGCAGGGAAGCAGGGAATGTTGTGCCTTTTTAAATGAGGAAGGAAGATGCGCGGTTCATGAATTCCGGCCCGGTTTTTGCAGGATGTTCCCCCTTGGCAGGATTTATGAAGATGGAGATTTCCGGTATTTTTTGCAGATTCATGAGTGTCCCTATCCCAATAAAACAAAAGTAAAGCTGAAGAAATGGCTGGGAATACCGGAACTTGGGAAATATGAAGCCTATGTGAAAAAGTGGCATTACTTTTTAAAGGATGTGCAGGAGATTATCAGGGAAAAAGGAACGGACAGGGACGAAAGCGGTGAAGTTATCAAAAAGCTGAATATGTACCTGCTGAACCAGTTTTATGTGAAGCCCTATGAAACTGTCCCGGATAAGGGCAAAGAACTGGATTTTTATGGGCAGTTTTATGAGAGACTGGGGCAGGCGGAAACAATAGTAAAGATGTACCGGTGAATGTACAGGTCTGGAGCAGCGGCATTTTGACAGAACGGATATTCCATTTGCCGCCGCTGTGCTTCTGCGGCATCTGGAGACTGTACATTCATAGCAGGCCGGCATTGTAGGGGGATTGGCATGAAAAGTCTTGAATCATTAAAATTATTTCAACTGATTAATGAAAAGGAAACGGAGCGGATTTTGAAGTGCTCCAAGTCCAGAATGAAGGAATACCCTGCAGGAACCTATATTTTTGAACAGGGCGGCGTCCCTTCCAGGCTGTTTCTTCTTCTTAAGGGACAGGTGCAGATTTGCAAGGACTTTACTTCCGGGAAAAGGGATGTGCTTTATCTGGTGGAAGCGGGCAATGTGTTCGGGGAAATCTTTCTGTTCGGGGACAAAAAGCATTACTGGTATGACGCTGTGGCAATCACGGATGTGACGGTGCTTGAGATGCCCTGGGATTTCTTTTATCATTTCTGCTCCAATGCCTGCGACCACCACAAGCAGTTAACGCAGAATATGCTGGAGATTTTGTCGGAAAACAATTTTAAAATAACAAGAAAACTCCATATAGTCAGCACATCGTCCCTTCGCGAGAGAATTGCCATCTGGCTGATAGATTCCATGGATGAGGATTCCAATGTGGAACTTCGCATGAACAGGGAACAGCTTGCAGATTTTCTGGGAGTTGCAAGGCCCTCCCTGTCCCGGGAACTGATGCGGATGCAGAAAGACGGACTGATAGAAGTGGGCCGCCATTTGATTAAGGTGTGCGATAAGGATGCGGTGGAAATGCTTTATGGATAAGGTCGGATATCCGCAGGGATGAATGTATCCGTTTAAAAACATTAAATTTTTCAAATTGTAACTTGGGTTACAGATTTTTCTCTATAAAAAACGTAAGATAGAATCACAGAAAACAAATACTCAAAAACAGCAATAAAACATATAATGGAAAGGAGCAGTTATCATGACAAACTCAGCACAGGTTGACAATTTAGTAAATCTTTTAGATGGATATGCAGGAAAGGGAGGACATCATCTGAATGTCAATGTTTTGAACAGAGATATGCTTTTGGATGCCCAGAAACATCCTGAGAAATATCCCCAGCTTACCATCCGCGTATCCGGCTATGCAGTAAACTTTATCAAACTGACACCGGAACAGCAGGCAGACGTAATCTCCAGAACATTCCATGAGGCTATGTAACTGACATGTGACAGGCCATATACCCTTACCATTACACAAACTTTCCTCCATGAAAAGAATGCGGACGGGTATACGTTGACATACAGATAAAACAGTAGTCAGCATAGCTGTAAAAGTACTGAAATAAAGGCATTTGACGATATTGGATACCGTCAGATGCCTTTACTTTTTTGGCTGTTTCCTTTTATTCCATTTTTTATTGCAGCTATTGGATATATGGCTGCCATTAATGTTACAGATCCATTGACAATCAGTTTACAAATCACGTAGGCTTTGTGTTATACTATGTTATGTGATTTTGTTTCCCTTAAAAATCATTAAATCATAACCAGAATTGTGTGAGGATAAAATGCGATGGAAATAAAAAAGATTGACTATGATTTTTCAATATGTAAAGTAGAGGACTATTCGATGTTGAATTTGGATTCAGAATATTGCTTTGCAGGGAAAACCGATGAAGAAAAATCATTGGTATGTATCACAGGCGATGTACCGTCTAATACGATTGAAAGGGACGATGGCTGGAAAGCGTTTCGTATTCAGGGGATTTTGGATTTTTCATTGGTTGGAATACTGTCAAAAATTTTAGAAGTTTTGGCAGAAAATAAAATTGGGATTTTTGCAATTTCAACTTTCAATACAGACTATGTACTGACGAAAAAGGATAATTATTGGAAAGCATTAGAGGTTCTTGGTGATGCTGGATATAAAATTGTAGAGTGAAAAAGTTCGCGCTGGGAGAAAGATGGTTGCAGGAATTCCGGCCTGTGATATAATAAGAAAAGGTGTTAGTCCGAAAGTGGGGTGGAAGGTATGAACTGCAATTTGGACTAACACCAAAAATTATCATAAATTCAGGAGGAAACTATGCACCAGGCAGCACAATCACGTTATCAGTCCATGATCTATTCCCACTGCGGCCGCAGCGGTCTGAAACTTCCGGCAGTTTCACTGGGACTCTGGCACAATTTTGGGGATACTGCTGTATATGAAAATATGAAGCAGCTCTGTTTTACAGCCTTTGACAATGGAATCACTCATTTTGATTTGGCCAATAATTACGGGCCGGAGCCGGGCAGCGCAGAGATAAATCTGGGACGGATTTTAAAAGAAGATTTAGGCGCTTACAGGGACGAACTGATTATCAGCACGAAGGCGGGCTATACCATGTGGGACGGCCCTTACGGGGACTGGGGGAGCCGCAAGTATCTCTTGGCCAGCCTTGACCAGAGCTTAAAGCGTATGGGGCTGGAATATGTGGACATTTTTTATCATCACAGAATGGATCCGGGCACGCCTCTGGAGGAAACTATGGGTGCGCTGGCGCAGACAGTCATAAGCGGCAAGGCATTGTATGTGGGACTGTCAAATTATGACGGGAAAACACTGGAAAAAGCCTCCGCCATTTTGCAGGAACTCCGCTGCCCGTTTATTATCAACCAGAACAGATATTCTATATTTGACCGGACCATAGAACAGAATGGATTGAAGGAAACAGCAGTCAGGCTGGAAAAAGGCATTATTGCATTTAGTCCTCTTGCACAGGGAATGCTTACGGACAGATATCTTAACGGGATTCCGGCTGACAGCAGGGTGAGGACGGACGGAAGGTTCTTAAATGAAGCTTCCCTTACGGAAGAACGTTTGATTCAGATAAAGAATTTAAATGAACTGGCCGGGCAGAGAGGACAGACCTTGGCGGAGATGGCTCTAAGCTGGATTTTAAAAGATGGGGAAGTGACCAGTGTTCTGATAGGCGCCTCCAAGCCGTCGCAGATTCTGGATAATATTGGGGCGCTTCAAAATACCTCATTCAGTGAGGAGGAATTAAAAAAGATTGATAGTTTTTCTCTTTAATCATGCAGGATAAATCCCGCAGGCGCCTGCCGAAAGCGCAGGCGGAACCTGTCTGGCGTAAATTGAAAAAGAAAGACGTGCTGATTTAATGTCAGCACGTCTCTTTTAAGTATGACGGGCATGCCGTCAGTCTGTGGTGGAAGTCCACAAGGGGCGTAGTT
>CAMWUN010000005.1 GCA_947177425.1 uncultured bacterium | reverse complement strand
CTCCCAAAATCTCCATGCTGCCGGAACTGGATTTATGGACGTTTCTTGCCGCAGGTGGATTAGGGATTTTCATCACGCTGTTAGGTTCCATCGTACCATTCATTAAAAGTCGTAATATGAAACTGATAGAAGAAATTAAATTTGAATAAAATGTACGTAGGCGTACATTTCGGAGGCATTGTCAATGAGAAAATTAACAGAAAAAATCGTTATTGAGGGGAAAAGCATTGTAAAAGACTTTCAGCTTGGCGATACCAGAACAAGGGTATTGAAAAGCATATCTTTGAAAGTTTCGCAAGGAGAATTTGTTTCTATCATGGGGCAATCCGGTTCCGGTAAAAGTACCTTGCTTTATATTCTTGGCGGTCTTGATACGCCTACAAGCGGAGCTGTCTTTCTCAATGGCATAGATATATCGAAGCTGGGTGATGAAAAAATGAGCCGGATAAGGCGGCAGAATACAGGCTTTGTATTCCAGTTCTATAATCTTATCCCAAACTTGAACGTAGAGGAAAATATCATGCTCCCGCTTTTGTTGGACGGAAAGAAAATGCGTGACTATAAAAATGAGCTTGCTGAAATTTTAGAGGTTGTGGGCTTATCTGACAGGAGAAAACACACGCCCCGCGAGTTGTCCGGCGGGCAGCAACAGCGTGTTGCAATCGCCCGCGCGATTGTAGGCAAGCCCCAGATTTTGTTTGCTGACGAGCCAACGGGAAACCTTGACAGCCGTACCGGGGCAGACATTATGAATTTGTTGCAGGAGATCAACCGGGAAAGCAGACAGACAATTATCATGGTTACTCATTCGCCGGAAGCTGCAAAAAGCAGCAGCCGGATTATTACAGTGAGTGACGGAATAATTGCATAACCATTCCATTAACTGAATAAAAAAGCAATCTGCCGTGCGACGGCAAAAGAAAAAAGCCGTCGTATAGCAGAAGAATTTTTACGCGCCCATTCTTACACGGCGGCTTTAGAGAAATCGAAGCCGCCGTTTCTTTTTATCCCTTAAAGAAATGACATAGTACCACTAAAACGGCGGCTAAAAAGGGATCGAAAGGGCAATATCGTACTGATGTTTGATTACCTTTTGATTACCTCCAAAAAAAGTCCCAAAAACCTTGTAAAATCAAGGCTTTTAGAACTTCCGCAAATAGCGAGAGGGGGATTTGAACCCTCGACACTACGGGTATGAACCGTATGCTCTAGCCAACTGAGCTATCTCGCCATATAAATTGTCCTGGTTTCCCAGGAAATGGGACCTATAGGGCTCGAACCTATGACCCTCTGCTTGTAAGGCAGATGCTCTCCCAGCTGAGCTAAGATCCCATATTTGAGTTCCATTCGCAACTCACTTTGACAGTATACTATTTTCCTGGCATACTTGTCAACCCTTTTATGAAATTTCTACAAAATTTTTGTAACAGTTCCTTACCAATGTCGTGATGTTAAGAAGCGCCCTGGATATCCGGACGCAATCGGCGTTGCTATTCACATTCATGATAAAATAAGGCCAGCAGCTCCGTCAGTTTTTGGAGGGAAATGTTGTTCATACGCCCGATGTCTGCGGCGGACTGCAAATGCTCCTCTGCAATTCTCTGCTGCTCTTCCTGGTAAAATTCTCTGTTCTGCGCTGATACAAAACTTCCCCGGCCTACGGTAGTTTCAATGAAACCATCCCTCTGTAAATCTTCATAGGCTTTCTGCACGGTAATGACACTAACATGGATTGACTTTGCAAGGGAACGCATAGAGGGGATGGCGTCTCCGGCCTTAAGTTCTCCGCTCATTATCATTGCCTTTATCTGGGATGTGATTTGCTCATATATGGGTTTACTGGCATTGCTGCTGATAATGATTTCCATGGGATGTTCCCTCCGAAGCTGAATGTACTTAGTGCATAAGTACATTATAAAGGAAGAGCGGATATAGTCAAGATTTTTCAGTAAAATTTGAAGTTTGTCATACCCCGCCTGTATATGTTAAGATAATAAAGCAGTGTTATAGGAATCTGCTGGGAAATGGGGAGACGTATGAATATTTTATCAATGGAAAATATAACAAAATCTTACGGTGAAAGGCTGTTGTTTGACAGTGCTTCTTTTTATCTGGCACAGGGTGAGAAGGTTGGGATTATAGGTATAAACGGCACAGGCAAGTCCACGTTTCTTAAAATGATGGCGGGCCTTGAGGAAACTGATGAGGGTATCATCACTATGGCTAATCATGTACTGTGCAGTTTCCTTCCCCAGCATCCGGTCTTTGGGAAAGATGATACGGTCATAGAGGCAATTTTAAAAAGGTGCACAGGAAACAGCGCCGGGGCGGCGCAGATGCAGGAACTGGAAGTACAGGCAAGAACGATGCTGACGAAATTAGGGGTAACGGACTTTGGGGCTGTGTGCAATACTTTGTCGGGAGGACAGAGGAAGCGTCTGGCCCTGGTGGCGGCTTTGCTTTCAGAGTCGGATATTTTGATTCTGGACGAGCCTACCAATCATCTTGACAATGAAATGGCGGACTGGCTGGAGGAGCAGTTGAAGAATAGTACAAAGGCCGTGGTTATGGTGACACATGACCGCTATTTTCTTGACAGCATATCCGACAGGATTGTGGAGATAGATAAAGGAAAGATTTATTCTTATCAGACAGGTTATTCGGGATATCTGGAGTTAAAGGCGCAGCGGGAGGAAGCCGCCCTTGCCAGCGAGCGGAAGAGACAGTCGGTCTTAAGAAAAGAACTGGAATGGGTAAAAAGAGGCGCAAGGGCACGTTCTACCAAGCAGAAGGCCCGTCTTGCCCGTTATGAGGAACTGAAAAACATGTCCGGGCCGGATGCCGGTGCAAAGGTGGAAATCAGTTCTGTTGCTTCCAGACTTGGGAAAACCACAGTGGAAATCGAACATATAGGCAAGAGATATGGGGATAAGGTTCTGATAGATGACTTTTCCTATATCTTCCTTAAGGATGACAGGATAGGGTTTATCGGTCCAAACGGATGCGGCAAGACAACGCTTATGAAGATACTGACCGGAGAGACAGCGCCGGATGCAGGAAGAATCAACATTGGGCAGACAGTCAGAATCGGATATTATGCCCAGGAGATAGGTAGTGCACAGATGCCCGATGATAAGCGGGTGATTGATTATATCAGGGATGTGGCGGAGTATGTGAAGACGGAAGAAGGCAGCATTACGGCTTCCCAGATGCTTGAGAGATTTCTTTTTGAAGGAAAAGACCAGTACGGACTTTTGGGCAAGCTTTCCGGCGGGGAAAAGCGCAGACTGAATCTCTTAAAGGTACTGATGGGAGCGCCCAATGTGCTGATTCTGGATGAACCTACCAATGATTTGGACATTGCCACCCTTACTATTTTAGAGGATTATCTGGACAGCTTTCCGGGGATTGTCATTGCAGTTTCCCACGACAGATATTTTCTTGACCGGGTAGTGAAGAGAATATTTGCCTTTGAGGAGGGCGGCAGGTTACAACAGTATGAAGGCGGTTATACAGACTATCAGATAAGGATATTTTTTAAAAAGCAGGAAGAGGCAGGATTCTTAAATGACAGTGGGAAGAAAGATGGCAGGAAGAAAGGCGGTTCCGGGGCGGGAACAGAAAAGAAAAACAGTTGGAAGCAGCCTGGTGCGAAGCTGAAATTTTCCTATAAAGAGCAGAAGGAGTATGAAGTAATCGAAGGGGAAATCACAGCGCTTGAGGAAAAAATAGAAAATCTGGAAAAGCAGATTCTTGGCGCGGCCACCGATTTTGTGAAGCTGAATGAACTGACCAGGGAAAAGGAATCTGCAGAACAGGAACTGGAAGAAAAAATGGACAGATGGATGTATCTGGAGGATTTAAAGGAAAGGATAGAGCATGACAATCGCTGATATTTGTGAAATTTTATCTTATATAGGTTTTGCTTTTTTTATCATAAGGCTGGTGATTCTCCGCAAGTCACCGGTTCCCTCAAGCGCCTTTAAAAAAGTTCCCAAAGCACTGCTTGGGGAGTGTGTCGCCCTTCTTAAAGAAAAGGAAAAGTGTATTTATGAAGCCTATGAAATGCCGCCTGACATTGAAGCGGCATTAAAGGAGAACCTGAATGATGAAGTATATTTAAAAAAACTGCTCTGCAGTATTTGCGATCACCTGGAAATCAGAGGGGAATTTATTAAACTGGTGGTAGAGGACGTAGTCATGACAGACCGGGCAGGGCAAATCACGACAGATCTGGCATTTACCACCATCCGCCTTGACATGAAGGCGCATTATACACTGGACGCGGTGGCGGCTGTGCTTGCCCATGAGGCTGTCCATCTGCATTTGTTTTATGAAGGCATCCGTTTCAGTGACCCTTGGGAGAATGAGATACTGACAGACACGGCGGCGGTATACTGTGGTTTTGGCGAATATATCTACAGAGGATATGCAGTTATGCGGGGAGAGTTTGCGCTTTCCTATCATAAGGTAGGGTATATCAGGCAGGAGGATGTGAGATATATCCAGGAGTTGATGAATAATGGACAGTAAGAGAGTGAGAATTGCCGATATTGCGGAAGAACTAGGACTGAGCACCGCAACGGTTTCCAATGTCATCCATGGTAAGACAAAGAAGATTTCGGATGCAACCGTGCGGCGGGTGCAGGAGCTTTTGGAGGAAAAGCAGTATATACCAAGCATGGCGGGAATTTTGCTGGCGCAGAATAATTCCCGCATTATTGGCGTAGTGGTGAATGATCATGAAAAGTATGAAGCACATGCATTTGAGGATATGTTTATAGCGTCGTCACTCAATTATCTGTCTGCTGAAATAGAAAAAGCAGGTTATTTTATGATGGTAAAGGTCACAAAAGAGTGGAACGAGGTGGCCCGGTATGCCTCCATGTGGAATATGGAAGGGCTGGTTGCCATCGGCTTTTGCGAGCAGGACTACAAGAAACTCAGGGATTCCATGCATATACCTTTTGTGGTATATGACGGATACTTTAAAGAATCAGGACGTATATGCAACCTTGCCATTGACAATTATGACGGCGGATATCAGATGGGAAGCTATCTGTATGCTTCAGGCCACCGGAGGACGCTGTGTATTGCGGACAATGATATTTGTATGGATAAAGAACGGTATCAGGGATTCCGGGCGGCAATGGCGGATGGCAGGGTGGATTTTATGATGGTTCCCATGAGGAAAAAGGAGCGGAGAAATTTTTATCAGGAGTATTTAGATGAAATCATGAGACATACGGCAGTATTTGCAGTATCAGACTATTATGCCGCTGACCTGATTCAGTTTCTCTGGGAGCGGCAGATACGGGTGCCGGAGGACATTTCTGTGGCAGGATTTGACGACTGTCCTTTGTGTGAAAGGATTTATCCGGCTCTTACCACAGTAAAGCAGGACGGAAAAGAAAGAGCCAGCCTTGCCATATCCATGCTGGCAAAAATGAAGGAAGAAAGACAGGAAGGTTGTACGATAACTCTCCCTGTGAAACTGGTAAAAAGACAAAGCGTTAAGCAGATTGCACAAAGATAATCTGCTTTTTTTGTAATGGGTTACGCGTTTAACCTATTGTGGATTCCCATACTCTGCACTAAAATAAACATACGGTATTTACAGGATTAATGAGAAAAACGGAGTATGAAAATGGAGAGAGAACAGGCTTTTTATAAATCAGTGCTGAAAATTGCGCTGCCCGTAACGTTACAGTCTTTATTACAGTCGTCTTTCGGTGTAGCGGATCAGGTGATGGCAGGGCAGCTTGGAAGCAGCAGTATTGCAGGAATCGGGCTGGGCGGGAAGTTTTCGTCAGTCTATTCGGTTCTGATATCGGCGGTGGCAGCAGCGGCGGGAATCATGATTGCCCAATATATGGGAAAAAGGGACGGCAGGGAAGTGGGAAGGAGTTTTGGAGTCAGCCTTCTTGCGGCAATGGCGCTGGCGCTGGTTTTTACAGGAGTATGCATTGCTTTTCCCGGGCGGATCATGGAGGTTTATACGAAGGACACCAGTACCGGGCAGATTGCCGCAGGGTATCTGTGGATTGTAGCGTTTTCCTATATCCCAATGGCGGCGGAGGCGCTTTTTGCCACCTTACTGCGCTGCATGGAAGCGGCATCCCTGCCTCTGTTCGCCAGCGTATTTGGCGCCATGGTCAACACGGGACTTAACTATGTGCTGATTTTCGGTAAATTTGGATTCCCCCGGATGGGGGTGAACGGGGCTGCATGGGCGACTGTAGCTTCCCGGATTGCCGGGTGCGCTTTATGCATCGTCCTGTTCTCGTTTTATTATGGCAGATATTATAGAAAGAAGGAAATAAAACTGGAAGTTTCTTTCCACATGGGGAAAGGCAAAAGAGTGCAGTATATGGGGATTCTTCTTCCGATTCTCTTATGTGAGCTGTTCTGGAGTCTTGGGGAAAATGTTTATACTGCCATTTATGGGAATATGGGAACCCAGGCATGTGCGGCCATGACCCTGACCGTGCCTGTCCAGGCGCTGATGATAGGAGCTTTGAGTGGAATTGCCCAGGCCACGGGCATATTGATTGGAAAATTTCTTGGCGGCGGAGAGTATGAGAAGGCTTATCAGAATTCAAAAAAGCTGATGGGCTACGGCCTGGCAGGGTCTGTTCTTCTGTCCATTATGCTTGTGGCAGCAGGGCGGTTTTATGTGCAGATTTATCAGGTGGAGGATACAGTGAAAATCCTTGGAAATCATATTCTCATTGCTTTTGCGCTGATTTCACCGGTGAAAGTCCAGAATATGATTTTAGGCGGCGGTGTGTTAAGAAGCGGCGGAAAGACGAAATATGTCATGGTCATTGATTTTGTGGGTACATGGCTTTTCGGCGTACCTCTTGGCTTTCTGGCGGCTTTCGTATGGAAGCTGGAAATCCCTTATGTGTATTTCATCCTGTCACTGGAGGAGTGTGTGCGCCTTTTTATTTCCATTATGGTTTTCAGAAGAAGGACATGGATGAAAAATATCGGCGCCCTGAATGAGGATTGACAGGCTGGAGGGAAGCCTTTAAACTGATTAATGTCCGGTGTATAGGTTTGGCCGGACAGGGAAATGATATTTTAGCAGAAAAGCAGGAATGGAGGACAGTTATGAGAATAGGGATGGGCTATGACGTGCACAGACTGACAGAAGGGAGGAAGCTTATTATGGGGGGTGTAGAGATTCCTTATGAAAAGGGACTTTTGGGACATTCGGATGCGGATGTGCTTCTCCACGCCATTATGGACGCCCTTTTGGGAGCGGCGGCGCTGGGGGATATCGGTAAGCACTTCCCGGATACGGATCCTGCCTACAAAGGGATTTCCTCCATCCGCCTCATGGAACATGTGGGAAGTCTGTTGGAAGAAAATTTTTTCCTGATAGAAAATATTGATGCCACCATCATTGCACAGGCGCCTAAGATGCGTCCCTATATTGACGCCATGAGGGAAAATATTGCAAAAGCCCTGGGTATTACCATAGCGCAGGTGAATGTGAAGGCCACCACTGAGGAAGGTCTGGGATTTACAGGGACGGGAGAGGGTATTTCGGCCCAGGCGGTCTGTATGCTGACAAGTCCTGTAAATCTTGGCAGCGAGGACGTGACCGCCCGTGGGTGCGCAGAATGCGGCGGATGCCCTATGCGTAAATAGAAAGCGGAGGGCTGCCGGCAATTTCATTAAGTTTAAGATTCGTTTTTGTCAGTAATGAATATTGTATAAAAGTATTGAAAATCCAGTTGACAAACTTAAGACTTTTGCATATGCTGATAATGTAAAAAAAATTTCCGGTTTAAAACATGGTATGGAAAATGCAGGGAACGGAAAGAGTATATTATCATCCAGTATACAGAGAAGGAGCGCCGCCGGCTGAAAGCGTTCCCGTCATGGAGATAGTAGAAGTGCATCCGGGAGCAGGTCTTGCGAAAGGGACTTTTTGGGAAAGGACTCCAGTAGCATGACACGTATTCACACGTTACGTGCAACGAGAGGGGACAGGAAGTGCCCCTAAATAGAGTGGAACCACGGATAACTTCGTCTCTTAAAGGAAATGAGGTTATCCTTTTTGTTGTAGGAGAGGATTTCTGAGTGTTTTAAAACCGGGGCAGGGGAGCGGTTTCGTGGGATTTATTAAAAGAGTAAAAGAAGAAATTGAGATTATCAGGCAGAGAGATCCTGCCATCCATTCATCCATGGAGGTTTTTCTTTATCCCAGCTTTAAGGTAATGCTGCATTACCGCATTGCACATAAGATGTATTTGAAAAAACACTATTTTCTGGCAAGGTGGATTTCCCAGCGGGGCGTACGCAAGACAGGCATTGAGATCCATCCGGGGGCGCAGATTGGAAAAGGGTTCTTTATTGATCACGGAAACGGTGTTATCATAGGAGAAACTACGGTTATCGGAGATAATGTGACGCTGTATCAGGGCGTGACCCTTGGGGGAACAGGCAAAGAGCAGGGCAAAAGACATCCTACCATTGGTAACAATGTGATGATAAGCGCCGGGGCTAAGGTGCTTGGTTCCTTTACCATAGGGGATAACTCCAAGATAGGCGCGGGAAGCGTGGTGCTTGAGGAGGTTCCGCCGGGGTCCACGGTAGTGGGCGTACCGGGGCGGGTGGTGAAACGCAATAACCAGTCCCTGCCCCAGGAGGAACTTGACCAGGTAAACCTGCCAGACCCAATTAAGGAAGATTTAAGCACCCTTCACCATGCAAACGCGGAACTGACCAACAGGATTATTGATTTGGAGAGGGAACTGCGGCATATAAAACACAAGAACAAGAAAAAATCATAAGAGTTAAAACGGAGGAGTAACTATGAAAATTTACAACACATTATCCAAAAGGAAAGAGGAGTTTGTGCCTTTGGAGGAAGGCCGGGTGAAGATGTATGTGTGCGGCCCTACCGTATATAATCTTATTCACATTGGAAATGCCCGTCCCATGATTGTTTTTGATACTGTGAGAAGGTACATGGAACATAAAGGTTATGAAGTGAATTTTGTGTCGAATTTCACGGATGTGGATGACAAGATTATCAAAAAGGCCATTGAAGAAGGCGTGGAGGCTTCGGTTATCTCAGAGCGCTATATCAAAGAGTGCATGAAGGATATGCAGGGGATGAACATAAAGCCGGCCACAACCCATCCCAAGGCTACAGAGGAAATCTGCGGTATGCTGGACATGATTGGCACGCTGATTGAGAAGGGGCATGCTTATGCGGCGGCGGACGGCACTGTTTATTTCCGCACCAGAAGCTTTAAGGGATATGGAAAACTTTCCCACAAAAATCTTGACGATCTGCAGGGAGGAAACCGTTCCCTGCTGGTGACAGGGGAGGATCAGAAGGAAGATGCCCTTGACTTCGTGCTCTGGAAGCCCAAAAAGGACGGAGAGCCATATTGGGAATCTCCCTGGTGTAACGGACGTCCCGGCTGGCATATTGAGTGTTCCGTCATGAGCAAGAAGTATTTGGGGGATGAAATTGACATTCATGCAGGAGGCGAGGATTTGATTTTCCCCCATCATGAAAATGAAATTGCCCAGTCCGAGGCCGCCAATGGAAAGCCTTTTGCAAAATACTGGATGCACAATGCCTTTCTGAATATTGATAATAAGAAGATGTCCAAATCAGCAGGAAACTTTTTTACCGTAAGGGATATCAGCGAAAAGTATGATCTGCAGGTACTGCGTTTCTTCATGCTCTCGGCCCATTACAGAAGCCCGCTAAATTTCAGCGCAGAACTGATGGAAGCGGCCCAGAACGGCTATGACAGGATAGTCACCTGTGTAGATAATTTAAATTATCTGCTGGAAAAAGTCACGGCAGGCTCCATGAGGGAAGAGGAAAAGAAGCTGATGGAAGAAGCCAGAGGCTTTATTGCCAAATTTGATGAGGCCATGGATGACGATTTCAATACGGCAGATGCCATTGCGGCTATTTTCGAACTGGTCAAATTTGTAAACACAAACGCGGACGTACAGCGCAGTCAGGAATTTTTGCTTGGACTGAAAGAAGAAATTGTGACGCTTTCCGATATCTGCGGCCTGATTGTTGAGAAAAAGAAAGAGATGCTGGAGGAAGATATTGAAGCGCTGATTCAAGAGCGTCAAAATGCGCGGAAAGTCAGGGATTTTAAGCGCGCCGATGAAATCAGGAATGAACTGCTTAATAAGGGTATTATTCTGGAAGATACCCGAGAAGGGGTCAAATGGAAGAGAGCATAAGTTTACAGGAATTAATTAAAAAAAGCTTTAATCTAAAAGAGGTGGATATACGGATGTATTCACCTCTTGCCCTTGCGTATATTGGCGACGGGGTTTATGATTTGATTTTCCGCACGGCAGTGGTTCAAAGGGGGAACACCTCGGCCAATAAACTCCATCATCAGACCATACGCTACGTGAAAGCGCCTGCCCAGGCCCTTATGGTTCAGGCTCTTATGGAAGAATTTTCACCGGAAGAACTGGCTGTGTATAAAAGAGGAAAAAATGCCAAACCTTATACTATGGCTAAAAATGCTACCATAACAGAATACAAAATGGCTACCGGGCTGGAAGCCCTGGTAGGATATCTGTATCTTAAGGGACGGATGGAGCGGATACTGGAATTGATACAAATAGGTTTACATAAGATAGAATAAAGCAGGTACAGACATACGACTGTCGTGGGGGCAAATACCCTGCTGCGCTGCAGGATGGATGCCCTGCCAGTCTGCGTGGGGTGTTGACGATAAGGAAAGGAAAAGATAAGTGGAAGAGACAAAGCGGGAAATAAATGAATTTACAATAGAGGGAAGAAATGCGGTGATTGAGGCTTTCCGCGCTGGCAGGCCCATTGACAGGGTGTACATATTGGATGGCTGTCAGGACGGCCCGGTTCTCACCATCAAGCGTGAGGCGAGAAAGCAGAATACGATGATTAAGTACGTGGCAAGGGAACGCCTTGACCAGTTATCGGAAACAGGCAGGCATCAGGGCGTGATTGCCTGCGCGGCGGCTTATGAGTACGCCCAAATTGAGGACATGTTCGCACTGGCCGAAAAAAAGGGGGAGCAGCCTTTTTTGATTCTGCTGGATAATATTGAGGACCCCCATAACCTGGGGGCTGTCATCAGAACAGCCAATCTGGCAGGGGCCCATGGAGTCATCATCCCCAAAAACCGTGCAGTGGGACTGACGGCGGCGGTGGCACGGACTTCCGCAGGGGCGCTTAATTATACGCCGGTGGCAAAAGTAACGAACCTGGCAAAGACCATAGAAGAGTTGAAGGATAAAGGGCTTTGGTTCGTCTGCGCGGACATGGGCGGTACAAGAATGTACGATTTGGATTTGAAAGGGCCTGTGGGCCTTGTAGTTGGAAGTGAGGGCGAGGGAGTGGGCAGGCTGGTGAAGGAAAAATGCGACATGCGGGCGGCTATTCCCATGAAGGGGGATATCGATTCACTGAACGCTTCTGTGGCGGCAGGAGTCCTTGCCTATGAGATTGTCCGTCAGCGGATAACGGGAAATGCAGGATAGATTTTCTGCGTTCCATTTCCGATAGTGAAACAGTAAGCAGGGAAGTATAATGGGAAATATCAACAGATTTTTGTTAATGGTAATTGCAATGGTGGGCATCATGATTGCAGCAGTGGGCATTGACATAGGAGTAAAACATTATAATGACCAGAAATGGGAAAAAGAGCGTGTAGCCCGTTATGAGCAGGCTTATGCGGATGTGGCTGATATCCAGATGACAATCAGCCAGTTAGCTCAGGATAAGGAAGCCATTGAGGCATTTATTGAGGAAAATAAAGAATACTTTGACGGCGCGGCGGAGTTTGGAGACGAATTTGCCGGGGCGGCGGAGGACGTCCGTCCTGACAGTTCCGCCTTGCAGGAAAATATAGTGGAAACCTCTGGCAGTATGGAGGGCGGAGAGTCTGAAAACGAACATGGAGAAAACCTGCTTGATTCTGAAGACGGGACGGACGCAGGCTATGATGTATCAGGAAATCAGCCGGAGGAAAGTTTTGGTGTTTCGGGAAATGAAGCAGAAGGGAGCGGCGGTGGTGACGATGCCGTTTCGGGAAACCAGACCCATGGAAGCTCCGATGTTTCGGAAAATGACCCGGATGGGAATGACACTCTTTTGGAGAATCAGCCGGATGGAAGTCATGGAGTATCGGAAAACGAATTGGATGGAAACGCCAGTATATCGGGGAATGAAGCTGGCGGAAGCCATGACATATCGGGAAACGGGCTGGATGGAAAAGGCACGGTATCAGGAAACCAGCCGGACGTAAGCCAGAGTATATCGGGTAACGGGTTGGGCGGCATATCGGGAAATGAATTAGGGGCAGACGGTTTGGAGGGCGGTGTGTCGGCAAACGGGCAGGAAAAGGTTTACGATGTGTCTGGAAACA
Source organism: uncultured bacterium (assembly GCA_947177425.1). Taxonomy (GTDB): domain Bacteria; phylum Bacillota; class Clostridia; order Lachnospirales; family Lachnospiraceae; genus Suilimivivens. The sequence goes on along the minus strand of CAMWUN010000005.1, from coordinate 104,301 downwards.
GTACAGAGTTCTTAAGTGCAACGGCTGGAAATACCCTTCAGGAAAAGCGGAAAATACGCGGTTCCTATATGGAAACCCAGATACAGAATAAGATTGATCTGGATGTGATTTCCAACAACAGCTTTGATTTTTCACAAGTCTCCATTACCTGTCTGGGGGACAGTATCACCGCAGGCACTAATCTGGACAGCATGGAAAATTACCAGCAGCACGCTTATCCTGCCCGGCTGAAAGAACTGCTGGGTGCGCAGAGCGTGACGAATCTGGGAATCGGCGGTTCTTCCATTGGAAGATATTGGGATAATGCTTTTGTGGACAGATTTAAGGAGATTCCCGCAGATACGGATTTGATTGTGGTCATGGGAGGAACCAATGACGGCTTCTGCATGAGTCAGGAGGAACTTGGGACTATGCAGGAACGGAAGGCAGGAACTTTCATCGGGGATTTGGATGAACTGATGCGGGGCTTAAAGGAAAACTACCCTGCTGCGGAAATTGTGTTTGTCACCCCGCTTCCCAATGTGCTTCATGACATGCTGCGGAAAGAACGTGATTATCTCCTTCCCCAGAACACGCTGGTTAACGTGATTATCCAGTTGGCCACAGAGTACGATATACAGGTAATTGACCTTTATAATTCCAATATGCTGGATACCCACGATGCGGCGGTAATCTATAATTACATGCCAGACGGTGTCCATTGCAACGCTGATGGGTATAGCGTGCTGGCGGAGCATCTGGCAGCGGAATTAATAAGGATTTACGGGGGCGTGGAAATACAGCCTGGAAGCTGGCCGGATGCACAAAATACGCCGGAAGTGTCCGGAGATATGCAGGAGCAGGAGGAAGAACCGGAGGCAGAAGGGGAGCCGGGAGGAAGCCAGGAACCTGGAACACAGGACAGAGACAGTCAGGAGCAGGATGATGGACAAGGGGTATGAAAAATGCAGTGATGAGGAACTGATTGTGCGGCTGAGGGACGGAGAGTCAGCCATCACGGATTACATTATGGATAAATACAAGAATCTGGTGCGCAGTAAGGCAAAGTCCATGTATATTTTAGGCGCTGACAGGGAAGATTTGATTCAGGAGGGTATGATTGGGCTTTTTAAGGCAGTCAGGGATTACGATACAGGACGGGACGCCAGTTTTTTCACCTTTGCCGACCTGTGCGTGTCCAGACAGATGTACACGGCGGTGCAGGCGGCGGGCAGGCAGAAACATGCGCCGCTGAATACCTATATTTCCCTCTATGCCAATGGCTCCGAACATGACGGCACAGAAAAGGGAGAAGAGTGGGAACTGATAGACAGCATTATTTCCCGGTCAGAGAGAAACCCGGAGGAACTTCTGATTGACAAAGAGAACGTGGAGCATCTGGAAAGGGCCATGGAGAAAGAACTGAGCGCTTTTGAGAAGCAGGTGCTGGATCTTTATCTTACAGGAATGAAATACAGCCAGATTGCCAAGGTTTTAGGCAGGGACGACAAATCCACGGACAATGCCCTCCAGCGGATAAAATCAAAGCTTAGGAAGGCACTTCTGAAATAATTATAAACATAACCGGATATGTTAAATAAAAGTTAAAAAATTGAAAGGTATATTGACAGAAAACGTTTTTATCAATATACTTTTTTTGTGTGCCGACCGACTGGTCGGACGGAAAGTAAAAGTTTGGCATGGCTGGACTATTACGATGGAAAAGGAGTTAAATACATATGTTGTCGAAATTCAGTGTTAAGAAACCGTATACCGTACTGGTGGCTGTGGTTCTTGTTATTGTTCTGGGGGTAGTGTCATTTACCAGAATGACCACAGACCTTCTGCCCAATATCAGCCTGCCCTATGTGATTGTCATGACCACATATCCGGGAGCCAGTCCGGAAACAGTGGAGACGGTTGTCACCAAGCCGGTGGAGTCTTCCATGGCTACTGTAAGCAATATTGAGAGCATCAGTTCTGTATCCAGTGAGAACTATTCTATGGTTATTCTGGAATTTGCCCAGTCCACGGATATGAACGCGGTTTCCCTGGAAATAAGGGAAAATCTGGACCAGATTAAAAGTTATTGGGATGACGCTGTGGGCAATCCCATTATTATGAAGCTGAATCCGGACATGCTTCCGGTGATGATTGCGGCTGTAGGCGGAAATGATATGGATGCCGCCCAGATTACGGCCATGACGGAAAACACTATTATCCCGGAACTGGAAAGTATCGAGGGCGTTGCCTCCGCCAGCGCTGCGGGACTTTTGGAGGAAAGCGTAAATGTTGTCATCCGCCAGGAGAAGATTGACAAAATCAATAAGCAGGTTTTCGGCTCGATTGATGAGGAGATAGAAGAGGCCAGGGAAGAACTGGATGAAAACAGGCAGGAAATCTATGACGGGCAGGAGGAAATCAATGATGCCCGCAAGGAACTGGAGGAATCCAAACAGACTCTGACGGACAGCCAGCAGGAATTAGATGATAACCGCAGGGAACTTGAGGAAGGCAGACAGAAGATTGCCGACGGCAGGGCGGAAATTGCCGAAAACAAGTCCAAGCTGGAAGAAGGCAAAACCGAACTTGCCAATAAGAAAGAGGAAGCCAGCAGGGAACTTGCGGAGGCGGAGACGAAGCTGCTTACGGCCAAATCCGAGGCGGAAGCAGCCAAGGTACATATTACTCTTGAAATTGCCCAGATGAACACCATGCTGGAGGAAGCGGAAAAGCGGCTGGAAGATTTGGGAGGAGCAGGCGATTCCCTTTTACCGGAAGATATTCCCAGCAGGGAGGAGATAAACCTGGAACTTAATGAAGCTGAACAGGAGCTTGTTGAAGTTGAGCAAAGGCGCGCTGAAAAAGAGCAGGAACTTGCGGAAGCGGAAGAAGTATCGGCTATGCTGGAAAGTGCAGGGGATGACGAGCCATATTCTGAACTGCCCGAGGATGTAAGAGTGCGGACTGAATCCTTTCTTTCAACCGATTTTTCGGAAGATGCAACTGTAGGGGAGGCGAAAGCAAGAGTCAGCGGCAGAGAAGCACAAATCAGCGGCGAACTGGCGGAAATTGGCAGTGAGGAAGCAGAAATCAACGGCAGGATGGCGGGGCTCAGGCTCCAGCTTACCGCGTGGGAGGAGATTGAAAAGCGGCTGGAAGACCAGAATACAGCGCTGGACTCCATTAAGGAAATTATAGAATCTTACAAAAACTCCATTTCAGAAATGGAAGGCAAGGTGGTGGAACTGGATAACAACATTTCCCTTCTTGACAGTGCTTTAAGCCAGCTTTACATAGGAAATATCAAGGCGGCCACAGAGCTTGCCAACGCCCAGACCACTATCAGCCTCGGGGAACTGCAGATTACCACTGCGGAAGCACAGCTTGAGGCTACGGAAAAGCAGCTTGAGTCCGGCGAGAAGCAGCTTGAGTCCGGACAGGAGCAGATTAACTCCGGCTGGGAGCAGATCAAGGACGGCGAGGAACAGTTGAACGACACGGCAAAGCAGCTTTCCGACGCCCTTGAACAGATTCTGGAAGGAGAGGAAAAGTTAGAAGAGAGCCGGGAGGATGCCTACGACAAGGCGGATATGAACAGTGTCCTGACAGTGGACACAGTAGAAGCCCTTTTACAGGCACAGAATTTCTCCATGCCTGCAGGGTATGTGACAGAAGAGGGAATCTCTTATCTGATTCGTGTGGGTGATAAGCCGGAAGATATTGAAACCTTAAAGAAGATGCCGCTTATCAACCTTGAGATGGACGGGGTTGACATTATTACCCTTGAGGATGTGGCGGACGTATTTATGACTGACAATTCAGAGGATATCTATGCAAATGTAAACGGTGCGCCGGGTATCATGGTGACGATCCAGAAGCAGACCGGATATTCTACAGGAGATGTCTCAGACAAGATTCTGGACAAATTTGGAGAATTGATGGAAGAAAACCAGGGCCTTATGCTGATTACCCTGATGGACCAGGGAATTTACATTGACCTGGTTATGGATTCTATCATTAACAATATCCTTTTTGGCGCAGTACTGGCAATTTTGATTCTGATTGTATTTTTAAAGGATTTAAGGCCCACGGCGGTGATTGCCTGCTCTATTCCCATCAGTCTGGTTACGGCGATTGTGCTGATGTATTTCAGCGGCATTACATTAAACGTGATTTCATTATCCGGCCTTGCGCTGGGAATCGGCATGCTGGTGGATAACTCTATTGTAGTAATTGAAAATATTTACCGTATGCGGAAGGAAGGGCGCTCTGCCCTGGAAGCGGCCATAGAAGGGGCAGGCGAAGTGGCGGGGGCAATCATGGCCTCCACCCTTACCACCGTCTGCGTATTTCTTCCCATTGTGTTTACGGAAGGAATTACAAGACAGTTATTTGTTGATATGGGGCTGACCATTGCCTACTCCCTGCTGGCAAGTCTTGTGACTGCCCTTACCGTAGTGCCTGCCATGTCCTCCAAAACGCTGGTAAAGACCAAAGAGGTAACAGACAGCAGATTTTTTACAAAACTGATGGATGTTTATGACAGAATTTTAGCCTTTGCCCTGAAATGGAAGCCGGTGGTTCTGCTGCTGGTGGTAGGACTTTTAGGAATCAGCGCGGCGGCATCCTATGCCAAAGGCACTGCTTTTATGCCGGATATGGACAGCACCCAGTTTACCATTTCCCTGACCCTGCCTAAGGATACTCCTTTAAGGGAGACAGGAGAAGTTACGGATGAGATTGTAGAACGTCTGATTGCCAGGGAAGACGTGGAGGATGTAGGGGCCATGGCTTCCAGTTCCTCTTTATCCATGCTTTCAGGCGGGGGAAATACTGCAACCAATGCAACGACTATTTATGTGACGTTAAAGGCAGATAAGGAAAAGGGCAACGAAGAGATTGCGGAGGAAATCATGGTGCAGATGACGGATATCTGTGAGGAAAAGGAAGCGGAAATCGTCATAGACACATCATCCATGGACATGAGCGCCTTAGGAGGAAGCGGAATTACCGTGCAGGTGAGGGGCCGCGACATTGACAAGCTGCAGGAAATTGCAGGGGACATTGCCCAAATTGTGGAGGGCGTTGAGGGGACAGAAAATGTCTCTGACGGCCTAGACGAATCCACAGGGGAACTGCGGATTATCGTAGACCGGGATAAGGCAATTGAACACGGGATGACGGTAGCCCAGGTGTTCCAGCAGATTATGGATAAGCTTGCGGAAAGCACCAGCGCAACGACCCTTGAATCTGTGGAGGCAGAGTACAGTGTATATGTAAAACATGCAGGGGATATGGAACTTACCAGAAAGCTGGTGCGGGAACTGGTACTTGACAGGACGAAACAGGACGGAACGAAGGAAAAGGTGCCTTTAGCTGAAATTGCCAGATTCCAGGATACCATTTCACCCAAGGACGTGAACAGAATCGAACAGAACAGATATATTGCCGTATCGGCAGAGATTGCAGACGGTTATAATGTGGGGCTGGTGTCTGATGTGCTGGAAAAAGAACTTGCTTCCTATGAGATGCCTGCCGGATATACGCTGGTGATGAGCGGTGAAAATGAGACCATTACGGATGCCATGGAACAGCTTTATCTGATGCTGCTTCTGGCCCTCATCTTTATGTACCTGATTATGGTTGCCCAGTTCCAGTCGTTATTGTCGCCCTTTATTATCATGTTTACCATTCCCCTTGCTTTTACAGGCGGATTTCTGGGGCTGGTTTTCAGTGGAAGCGAACTGAGTGTCATTGCGCTGATTGGTTTTGTTATGCTTTCAGGTATTATTGTAAATAATGGTATTGTGCTGGTGGATTATATGAATCAGCTCCGCAGTGAAGGGATGGAGAAGAGACAGGCAATTCTTACAGCCGGAAGAACAAGGCTGCGCCCGGTGCTTATGACGGCGCTTACCACGATTCTGGCATTGTGCACTATGGTGTTCAGTAACGATATGGGCTCTGAACTGGCAAAACCCATGGCGGTAGTTACTATCGGCGGCTTAACTTATGGCACGCTGCTTACGCTGGTGGTGATTCCCTGTATTTACGATATTTTTTCAAGGGAAAAGAAAACAAAAGTGCAGGATAAGGAGGATTGACGGATGGAAAGCAGGGAACTTGCCCCCAAGGTGAAAGCTACTTATCAGGCGGTCATAGATTTATTCCGGGAAGGGGCGGACTTAAATAACCTTACTGTGTCGGAAATAACGGCAAAAGCAGGTATTGGAAAGGGTACGGCTTATGAATACTTTTCTAATAAGGAAGAAATGATTGCAGGCGCCCTCTTCCATGAACTGAAAAGGGAATGTCAGGATATGTGCAGGCAGCTTAAGGAGGAAGAAGGGCTGTATGCAAGGATGAACAGAGTCCTTATAAGTATGGAAAAGAAGATGGTTGAAATTAGCTGCTTTGTGCGGGTCATTCATGTGTTGATGGACAATTCCGCAATCAGCAGTAAACTCCGGGAGATAGTGGAAACGAAAAAAGAAGAGGATATGCTGGTTATGGACATCGTGCGTCTGATTCTTGAGCAGGAAACAGGGACAGAAAGCAGTCTGACGAAGGAGGAAAGGGCTTATCTGACAATGGCTGTTTTTTCAAAACTGGTCTGCTTTGCCCTGTACCAGTTTGACCCTGAAAATAAAATAGGCGTGGACAGTATGACCATGCGGGAGATGCTCTGCAGAGACGTATGCAGGGATGTGGAGTATTACCGGCAAAGAGGGAAAGAAATATAAACGTGTGAAGGGCAAAAGTAGTCATAATAAGGAAAGGCAGAAACTATATGGCAGTTGGAAAGAGAAAAATGCTTCCCATCGGAATTGAGAATTTTGAAGATATCAGGACTGAAAATTTTTATTATATTGATAAAACGGGACTTATTAAAGAGTTGCTTGATAGTTGGGGAAAGGTAAATCTGTTCACCCGTCCCAGGCGTTTTGGAAAATCCCTGAATATGAGCATGCTAAAAGCATTTTTTGAAACCGGATGTAAGAAGGAACTCTTTGAAGGGCTGGAAATCTGGGATGAAACAGAAATTTGCGGGAGATATATGGGGCAGTTTCCTGTGATAGCAGTTTCCCTTAAAGGGGTAAAAGGGAGCGATTATTCCACGGCCCGCTCCATGATGTGTTCTGTGATTGGAGCGGAGGCCATGCGGTTTCAGTTTTTAAGAGAAAGCCGCAAACTGACAGACTGGGAGAAAAGCCAGTATGAACAACTGGCATACGTGGATGTGACAGGCAGGGAAAGCTTTCTGATGCCGGATTCTGTTTTGATGGAAAGTTTAAAGACGCTTTCCATATTGCTGCATAAGCATTATGGAAAGAAAGTAATTCTGCTGATTGACGAATATGACGTCCCTCTGGCAAAGGCCAATGAAAGCGGTTATTATGATCAGATGATTATTCTTATACGGAACCTGTTTGAGCAGGCACTGAAGACAAATGACAGCCTTTATTTTTCCGTGATGACAGGCTGCCTTCGTGTGGCCAAGGAAAGTATTTTTACAGGGCTTAACAATCCCAGGATTCTGTCAATTACAAACGTGCGGTTTGGCGAATATTTCGGATTTACTGATGGGGAAGTCCGGGAACTGCTTGCTTATTACAGCCTGTCCGGTTCTTATGACACAGTGAAGGACTGGTATGACGGATACCATTTCGGAAATGTGGATGTATACTGTCCCTGGGATGTGGTAAATTATGTGGATGACCTGAAGGCGGATCCGACTCTTGTTCCTCAGAATTACTGGTCAAATACGAGCAGCAATGACGTGGTAAGACACTTTATTGAAAAGGTTGGCGACGGACTGACCAGACGTGAAATTGAAAATCTCATTGCAGGCGAGAGCGTGGCGAAGGAGATTCACCAGGAACTGACCTATAATAATCTGTATGATTCAGTGGAAAATATGTGGAGCGTATTGTTTGCTACGGGATATCTTACCCAGCGGGGAAAGCCGGATGGGGATTTGTTCAGGCTGTCCATTCCCAACCGGGAAATAAGAAAAATATTTACAGACCAGATTATGGGATTATTTAAGGAAAATGCCAAAAAAGACGGGAATGCCCTTGAATCCTTCTGTGAGGCGCTAAAGACTGGGGATGCCAAAAGCGTGGAACAGCAGTTTACCGCCTACCTGAAAAAGACAATCAGCATCCGTGATACCTTTGCAAGGAGAGAGACAAAAGAGAATTTTTATCATGGCATACTGGTTGGTATACTTGGCTATAAGGGCGGCTGGTATGTAAGGTCAAACAAAGAAGCAGGAGAAGGCTACAGCGATATTCAGGTGGAGATTGAGGATGAAGAGATTGGAATTGTGCTTGAAATAAAATATGCCCATGATTCCCATATGGAAGCCCTGTGCAGAGAAGCCCTTGAACAGATTGAAAGGAAGCGCTATGCGCAGGAACTTTACGAAGATGGTATGCATACAGTTTTAAAATATGGGATTGCATGTTATCAGAAAGAATGCAGGGTAATGTGCAGTTCTTAAACAGGAGTGTTAAAAACAGGAGCAGGGTTATTAAATTTAGAAGCAGCATAAGGAGAAGGGAATGAAAGTATGCTATATTATAGGAGCGGGACAGTTCGGTGACGGACTGCCCCGCCCTTTCGAAGAGGATTTGGTAATCGCCTGCGACGGCGGCTTTAAACACTGCATCCAAAAAGGCATCAGAGTGGATATGGCGGTGGGGGATTTTGACTCTCTGGGCTATGTACCGGAGCATCCCCATGTGGTGGCGCTGCCGCCGGAAAAAGACGACACAGATACAGGATGGGCCATGAAGGAAGGATGGAAAAGAGGATACCGGGAATTTGTGTTTTATGGCGTAACCGGGGGAAGGATTTCCCATACCATGGCAAACGTGCAGTTACTGTCAGATCTTGCAGCGAAAGGCGGACATGGGGTTTTAATTGGAGAAGGTGTCTGGTACCGGGTTATTTTCAATGAAGAAATTGTTTTTGAAAAAGAGGAAGAGGGATACCTTTCGGTGTTCTGTCTGGGAGATGAAGCCAGAGGGGTTTATGAGAAGGGACTTAAATATGAACTGGATGATGCAAAGCTTACGAAAGAATATCCAGTGGGCGTGAGTAACGAATTTTTAGGAAGAGAGAGCAGAGTGGAGGTGAAAGAGGGGATGCTTTTGCTTATTGGGGAAAAGAAGAGGGAGTATTAGTTTTTTGGCATCAGGTAAGGTGATGTAAGAATGGAAGAAAGGGGAATGGAGAATGATAAAAAATTATGTGCGGCAATTTGCGGCTGGGACAGGGATTCTGCTCTTATTGATATTGGCGCTGGGGGGATGTGGCGCCGGAGAAAACGGACAGGCAGAACAGGCATTGACTGGTGCGGTTACATTTACGGATGATTTAGGCAGAGAGGTCACTGTGGAAAATCCCCGGAAGGTGGCGGCGCTGATTGGAAGTTTTGCGGATATCTGGCTGCTGGCAGGGGGAGAGGTGACTGCAACAGTCAATGATGCGTGGGAAAGCCTTAAACTTGATTTGGGGGAGGATACAGTCAATCTGGGAAGTATTCAGGAGCCGGACATAGAACGGCTGATAGCCTCCCAGCCTGATTTCGTTCTGGCAAGTGTCAATACGGAGGCAGATCTGGCTCTTGCGGATGTTTTCGACCAGGCAAAGATTCCGGCGGCTTATTTTGCAGTGTCAGATTTTGAAGAGTATCTTCACATGCTGGACATTTGTACACAGATTACAGGCCGGAGGGATTTATATGAAGAAAACGGACTGAAAGTGCAGGAGCAGATTGCGGCCACGAAAAAACGGGCAGATGGAAGCAGACCTTCTGTGTTATTTTTAAGAGCATCTTCCACCAGCGTAAAGGCAAAGGGCAGCGAAGGAAATGTGTGCGGCGAAATGCTGGCAGGTCTTGGATGTATCAATATTGCAGACAGTTCAGATTCCCTGCTGGAGGATTTGAGCATGGAAGCAATCATAGCGGCGGACCCGGCGTATATTTTTGTGACGGTCCAGGGAAACAATCAGGAGGCGGCTATGAAAAATGTGGAGGAGATGCTTATCTCAAACCCTGCGTGGGCTTCCCTGTCAGCAGTAAAAAACGGAAATTATCATCTGCTGGACAAGCGGTTATTTAATCTTAAGCCAAATGCGCGGTGGGGTGAAGCCTATGAACTGCTTGCAGATATTCTGTATCCCCAGTCAGAGGCCTCACAGTAAAGGATAAGAAAATTAATTTCCATATATCCGGCGGAAATTTTTTGCAGGCAAGGTCTCTGGTACTCCGTACTCAAATTTCTTGTGTAAATATTCTGGTCTATTTTCCCGATAGCACAGGTCAAAAATACTCAACGTAGCCCGCTACGCCTCCGTTTTTTGACCTATACCCTCGAAAAAATATCCTCAGAAATTTGCACAGAAATTTTGAGTACGGAGTACTAGAAAGGAGGAGAAATGGGTTACTTTCCTTTTTTTATAGATATTAAGGATAAAAAAGCGTTGGTTGTGGGAGGCGGAAAAGTTGCTGTCCGTAAAGTGGAGAAACTGATGCCTTTTGAGCCGGAGCTTACGGTGGTGGCTCCGGCTGTTTCCCGCGAACTGACTGAAAATGAACAAATTACCTGTATTGTCCGGGATTTTGAAGACAGTGATGTAGACGGATGCCTGTTTGTGATTGCGGCTTCGGATAATAAGTCGTTGAACCGCCACGTGGCACAGCTTTGCAGGGACAGGAATATTCTGGTGAATGTGGTGGATGACAGGGAAGCCTGCGGCTTTTTGTTCCCTGCACTGGTAAAGGAAGGAAAACTGACGGTGGGTATTTCCACGGAAGGCGCAAGCCCCCAGATGGCGGCTCATCTAAGGAGTCGGACCGCCCAGGAGTTACCTGGGCGGATGGAAGAAATTCTGGACTATCTTGCCTGTCTGCGCACTTATGCCGGGGAAAAAATTGCAGATTCCCATAAACGTGCCGGGTTTTTAAAGAAAGCGGCTGTGCTGTGTATGGAGAAAGACCGTCCTCTTTCGGAGGAGGAGACGGAAGAGTTATGCCTTTTTTTTACCAGTCCGTGTCAGGGAGATAATCCCCCAGGGCAAAAGAGTTCCCTAAGGGAGGACCTGGCCGGGGAAGATTTCCCCCAAGTAGATTTGCGGGCAGGATATCCGGCGGGGGATGTCACCCTTGTGGGTGCGGGCTGTGGCGCTTTTGACCTGATTACCGTTAAAGGACTGAACGCGGTTAGAAATGCCCAGGTGCTGGTGTATGATGATTTGATGGACACCAGGCTGCTTTCCCATGCGCCGGAGAGTTGTGAAAAGATTTATGTGGGAAAGCGCAGGGGCAGACACAGTATGTCTCAGGAGGAAATAAATGACCTGCTTGTGGAGAAAGCGAAACAGGGAAAGAACGTGGTACGGCTGAAAGGCGGCGACCCCTTCGTATTTGGAAGAGGAGGGGAAGAAACCGCTGCCTTGAAAAGGGAAGGTATAGAAGTCAGGGAAATCCCCGGCATTTCTTCTTCCATAGGGGTGCCTGCCCTTGCAGGAATTCCCGTTACCTGCCGGGGGATGAGCAGAAGCTTTCATGTAATAACAGGCCATACAGCCGCAGGTGGGGAAGGTCTTCCCGAAAACCTGGACACACTGGCCGCTCTTGAGGGGACTCTGGTGGTTCTTATGGGATTGAAGCATCTTGGGGAAATTGCCGGAATACTGACAGCCCACGGAAAAAGCCCCCGGACGCCGGCAGCAGTAGTACAGGGAGGCTTTAAAGGCAGTGTGCAGACAGTAAGGGGAACCCTTGGGGATATTGCCGAAAAAGCGGAAGAGGCAGGGATAAAGTCACCTGCAGTCATTGTCATAGGGCAGACCGCAGGGATGGATTTGTTTAGCTGAAAAAGTAATAAACCCCTTCCTCATCCTGGAATTTTTTCCATGAGGTGTCAAATATATCTTCTATCACATGCTGCCCAAGACACTCTTTTGGGGTGCCGAAGGCAGCTATTTTTCTGTCCCCCATGACTGCAAGATAATCGGATATCTGGAGGGCATGGTTAAGATTATGCAAAGTCAGAATGATGGTTTTTCCCTGGGATTTCAAACCGCCAATCATGGAAAGAAATTCCCGCTGACCGGGCAAGTCAAGATAAGTGGAGGGTTCGTCAAGGACAAGGATATCACAGTCCTGCGCCAGCACCATTGCAAAGAAAACACGCTGACGGATACCGCCCGATAAAGTATCTGCATACTGGTCTGCGTACTGCGCCACCCGGGCAGACTCCATGGCTTTCTGCACCAGCGCAATGTCCTTTTGCGTTTTCTTCCGGGCAAAGCCAAGATAAGGAAAACGTCCGTGTTCTACCAGTGTCTTTACAGGAAGAGAAGGGATAACCGTCCGCACCTGGGGCAGAAAGGCCAAGTTTCTGGCCCGCTCTTTGGGAGAAAGTTTCAGATAATCCTTCCCTTTTAAATAGATATTCCCTTTCGTAACATGGGAGACGCCGTTCAGACATTGTAAAAGAGTGGTTTTCCCACAGCCGTTAGGCCCTATCAGGGCTGTAATTTTTCCTTCGGGAAAGGAAATGGAGATATCCTGCAGAATGGGTGTGCGCTGGCAGGATACGGATACATGTCGGTATTCAAGCATTGACTCTGCGTCCTCCTTTCTTTTTTAGAAGAAGATACAGGAAAAAGGGCCCTCCCACGAAAGCAAGCAGAATTCCAGCCGGAAGTTCGTAAGGGGAAAACAGTGTTCTTCCCAGAAGGTCGCCAAGCAGTACAAAACTGCCCCCCAAAAGTCCGCAGCAGGGCAAAAGGAAGCGGGCGTCGTTTCCGAAAAGCTGCCGGCATATATGGGGAACAATCAGCCCCACGAAGCTTAAAAGCCCCGCATAGCTGACCACACAGCCTGCCATAAGACTGGCAAGCGCCAGCAGGATAAATCTGACCAGTGCCACACGCATTCCAAGGGAACGGGCAATATCTTCCCCAAGGCCCAGGACATTCAGGGAGCCAGCCAGAAAAAGGGACAGGACAAAAGCTGTCAGGATACCAAGACAGGGAAGGACAAGTTTATTTACCGTAAGGCCCGACAGGGAGCCTGCCATAAAGGAAGTGAGATTGATGGAAAGTTCACTGTCCAAAAGCTTTATGGTATTGATTCCCGCATTGAAGAAACTGGAAACCGTAATCCCGGCCAGAATAATGGTAGTCCGGGAACTGTCCGCCAGATAAGCCAGCAGGAAGATGAAAAGAGTGGTCAGCAGCGCACCGGAAAAAGCAAAAGCCGGAACCAGGCGGGGAAGAGACGGAAACAGCATCATGGCAAGCATAACGGCGAAACCGGAACCGGAGTTGACGCCGATGGTATTTGGGCTGGCAAGGGAATTGTTCATGACGCCCTGTAAGATGACCCCGGCGCAGGCAAGCCCCATCCCTGCAAAAAGCCCTCCGGCAACCCTCGGGATGCGAACAGTAGTCACCAGCGTATAAGCCATATCCCGGTTTCCGGAAAAAAGGGCGCGGATAACCTCTCCCGGACTTAAAAACACGCTTCCCAGAAACAACCCCAGACAGGAAGAAAACAATAATAATATAAATAATGATAGAATGATAAACGGTCTGTTTTTTTTCATAAAGACTCCATGTAATGGCTGGTATCAGCGCTTCTTAATTCCAATATGTTACCACAGACCGGAAAGATGTGCAAATGCGGCGCCTTTTGCGCAGCAAAACTTTAATTACCGCCCCGAATCGCTGCTATGAGCGGTCTTTAGACCGTGCAATAGTTACAACTGCCGCATTGCTGTGCCAAATTGCCTCATTTAGGTATTGCTATTTCCGGCTTTTTTCTGTAAACTGGAGATAGTTGACTTTACAGGGCTTTAAAACATATCTGATAATGCGCATGGGATGGTATATCGAAGGGAGCGGCAAAATGAAAAAAGCAGTAAGCCAGTCAGTAACAAATTTTATTTTAAACGGAGTTTCAATTCTATCACTTGTGTTACTGGTTATATCTTTAACAAACTACAGGGACACAAACAATCAGCTTGAAAAAGCCAATGAAGACAGGTTTGCACTGACCTATAATGCAAACCGGTTTATGAATGGTTCTGCCTATCTTACAAATGAGGTAAGAGCTTTTGCCGCTACTGGTGAACAGGTGCATTATAACAATTACTGGAATGAAATCAATAACCTGAAAAACCGTGATTTGGGTGTAGCGGCCATGCAGGAAATTGGGATCACCGCCGAGGAACAGGCGATGATTGATAAGATGTCAAGCATCTCCAATACACTGGTTCCACTGGAAGAAGAAGCCATGAAAAATGTGCAGGCAGGAAAAAAGGATGAAGCGGTCGCCTATGTATACGGGGCGGATTATAATTCATCCATTGCCCAAATCAATGCTGTAAAAGAACAGTTTTTGGCGGATCTGGATGCAAGGACGCTGGAAGAACTTAATGTGCTGGGAGTGAGAATTGACGAAATCCGGTTAAATATGATTATTCTGCTGGTTGTTGTGGGACTGATACAGGTAGTGAGTATGGTTTATACGAGAAGACGTATTCTGCGTCCTGTTATTGCGGTGAAGGATCAGATGGCGGAAATTTCCCAGGGTAATCTTTCAGCAGAATTTGCTCTTGAACCGAATACCTCAGAGATAGGCAGAATGGTGGAATCGATTCATGAGACGAAACGGGAACTGAAAAAATACATAAACAATATCAATTCCGAACTGTCCCAGATGGCAGAAGGAAACATGAATATTTCGGTCAGTGTTGGTTACAGAGGAGAGTTCCTTCCTATTCAGGAGGCCATGCAGCAGATACTGGATTCCCTGAATGATGCACTGGCTAAAATTAACACGGCAGCGGAATTTGTGTCGGTGGAATCCAGAGAGATGGCTTCCAGTTCACAGATTCTTTCCAACGGAGCCATGGACCAGGCGGCAGCAGTGGAGCAGTTGTCGGCAAGTATCCAGGAAATATCAAGGGAAGTGGACAGCACTTCCGGGGATGCGGATGTTGCCCGCAAGAGTTCCGAGGAATCGGAAAACGAACTTGAAATGTGCAGCAGGAAGATGGAAGAACTGACTAAGGCCATGGAGGACATTTCCACGGCATCCAGCCAGATTAGCGGTATTATTAAAACCATTGAAGACATATCCTTCCAGACTAATATTCTTGCACTGAATGCGGCGGTGGAAGCAGCCCGCGCCGGAGAAGCAGGAAAAGGCTTTGCGGTGGTTGCGGATGAGGTCAGAAATCTTGCGAACAAAAGTTCGGCAGCGGCGCAGAATATCACGGAACTTATTGAAAACTCTATCCGTCTGGTGCAGCATGGGGCAGAACTTTCAGCGGATACCACGCAGGCTCTTGAAAAGGGCGTGGGCGGAGCAAGGAAATCGCTGGAACTGATAGAGAAGATTGCAGATTCCGCATTGCAGCAGGCCCAGTCCTTAAGACAGTTGACCGAAGGCATGGAGCAGATTGCCGATGTGGTACAGACCAACACCAGCACAGCGGAGAAGACAGCGGCATCTTCCCAGCAGTTATATGGACAGGCAGAAGAATTAAAGCGGGCTGTCGAGAGATTCCGGCTTAGAAGATAGGAACAGACGGCATGAAACGCTGACACCTTTTTAAGTCAGCTTATTCAACAAAAAAACATATATGGTAAATTAGGGAAAACATAGAGAAAGCAACACCTGCTCTATGTTTTTCTGTTACAATAAGCTGTCCCGCGAAGCGTGTCAGCGTTTGTTAATATAAGGACAGCCTGCGAAGCGCGCTGTCCGTTGCTATTTAAAACAGAATATATTTTGCAGGAGGGCGGTGCGGCCGCTGTATGATAAAGATGGCAGTTACACTGGCGCCGTGGAAAAACCGGGATAGAAAATGGAAGGGAGAATTATCAGAAATGATGCAACTTTGATGCAAAAATGATGCTGTTTTGATGCAGCGGGCGTGTAAGCTGTTTACATGGAATAAGGCAATGACTGCCAGTGTCACAGGTTTGGGAGCGGCAATCCACGAAAGGACGTCTGGCGGTTTTGGCACACTTCGTAGATAAAAGGAGTCTGTACATGGAAAAAAACAGCAGAATAAAAACCAGACGCGGCCCTGTTTCGCGGGCAGGCTTAATATTAAAAAAACATATGGCAAAGAAAAGTGGGATAAAAATAATTGTGGGGCTGGGAGGGCTGGCCCTCATCACGATAGGATGTCTTTTTATGGCTTTTGCAGACAGGCCGGAAGAGATTTTTCTGGAAGCATATTACGCATTTAAGGATATTCCGGAGAATCTCAGGGAAAAGTCCAAAGGGACGCTTTCCATGGACGAGGACGGTTTCTATGAAATAAAGACAGCCTCCGATTATCACGCTTTTTGGAAAAAGGCCGTATTGGATGCAGACATTAAAGGCAGGATGATGAATGATATTTATTTGAATGATACCGACGGCTGGGATAGGTGGCACAAGGAACCGCCGGAGAATGTGAGTGAACCCGTAAAGTATTTTGCAGGCGTTTTTGACGGAAACGGACATACTTTATACGGGCTTTACAGCGACAGCAGATATGGGCTGGTAAGGATGAACGGAGGTTCCATACTGAATCTGACCATAAAGGAATCCCTGGTTACAGGAGAGTTTTCCAACGGCGGTATCTGTTATTATAATGATTCCCTTATCAGCGGATGCAATTATGGCGGAGAGGTATGGACACCGGGTTCGGGAAAAAGAGCGGGAATCTGCGTTGAGAACAACGGTACCATAGAGCGGTGCGGCTTCACAGGGAGCATGGGCAATGCCTGGAGCCGGAGCGATAAGGCTGGCATCTGCACCAAAAACATAGGGACTATAAAAGACTGCTATAATTTTGCCATACGTGCCAAAGGGCTGTTCGGCACCTGCTATGGGATTGCCAATAAAGGGGAAACCAACTGCTTTGTTAAGGAGGGGGCGGGTTGGGATATTTCACCTGAAAGCCAGGTAATGGAACTTTCCGATGAGCAGGTTTTTTATCTGGCGGATTTACTTGACGGCGATTTATATTCTTTTTTCAACAGCAGCGCCAGCAAGCCAGTATGGATGCGCCAGCTTCAAAATATGCAGGCAGATATCCCCGGAGAAAGCCTTGGGGAGACCTCTTTTGACACCCCGATTTCCCATGTTGCCGACAGCCTGCAGGTTTTGGATTCAGCACAAATTTGTAGTAGTGAAAATTCATCTGTAAACTTCCGGGCTTTGAGGGAGGAGTTACTAAACGAAGCAGCATTGAAAGCAGCTTTCCAGGATGAACTGGTTGCTTTTCTGATACCCCGGCTGATTGGGCAGGAAAATATTCTGCTTTCCAGATTGGCTTTGACGCCGTCTGCAGGCGGGGATGTGGGGAGCCTTTTCCAGATAGAAATGACATATGACGGCGGCACTGTGGAGATAACGGCTTTTCCGTCCGAAGATATGGACAGCGACTGCAGGAACCTCTGGCAGGCATGCGGCCGGATTTTAGGAACCAGTGAAGAGGAATGGGAGCATCGGACCTATAAGCTGGCAAATGGCCGCCCCGGGGAAGGGGAGGATTGGCCAAAGAAGCTTATACAGGAAGGGGAATTCGGAAAGGAGGCGTCGGTTATGCTTTATCAGACCTCAGAAGGCAGGGAAGGATTCTTTTATATAACAGGAGAGACGGTTTACCGCATAGAATTGACTGACAGGGAGAATGCGGATTTATATGAAAAGGCTTTTGGTGAACTGTGCCAGGGCAGGGAGATGGAGGCGTGTATTGGATGGACGGATGACACCCTGCGGCAGAACGTTTTGAGTGCGGCGGAAAAAGAATACGGCACAGATGCCCGGAAACTCAGCAGCGAGGAAATCATGGGGATTACCAGTCTCACCATAGAAAATGTCCAGGATATAAGGGATTTCCGGGATTTGGAATATCTGCCCCATCTTACCAGTCTCACTCTTTTAGGCGACGGGCAGGAAGAGGGGACAAAAGAGGTTAAAATCATATTATCAGAGCGCGCGCTTCCCGTTCTGCAAAAACTGAGCATGCAGAATTGCAGGCTGGCGGAAACGGACTTTTTAGGACAGATGGCGGAGTTAAAAGAACTTTATATGGAAGACTGCACTTTTAATGGAGAAGGCAGCGCATTTCTGGGGAAACTGTCCCAACTGGAAGTACTTGAAATCAGCAATATGGACATGACAGACATCTCATTTCTTGAAGATATGCCAAAGCTTAAGCGTCTGTCTCTGGAAGGAAACGGACTGACAGATATTACTCCCATAGCTTCCTGCAGAAATCTGGAAGAACTTTCCTTAAGCGATAACGGAGTGGAAGAACTTTCACCTTTAGCAGGATTAACAAAGCTGAAAAATCTTGATCTGAGTTATAATAATATAACGGATATCAGTAAGACAGGCTCCCTTTTGCGGTTGAAAAACCTGAATCTGGGATATAACCAGATAAGCGATATCAGTGTCCTGAATGAATTGAAAGAACTGACATGGCTGCGCATCGATGGGAATAAAGCGCTGGACTTATCTCCGGTGCAGGAGAGGGACGGACTTGCAATAAGATACACAATAGCTTATTATTGATAGATAAATGTGACGTATGATGCCGGAATGTCCGGGAGATAATAGATTTTAGTATCGGCAGATGAAAGATACAAATGAAAGGATAATCGGATAATGGATATAGGAATGTATATAAATGAAGATGAAAAAAGAGAAAAGAGACGTCTGCTTCAGGCAGGGAGATTGATTATATGGGTGATAATGATAGGTATATCCATTTTTCTTGCCTCCCAGTCGCTGATTATTTCGGGGTGAGGAAAGGATTACTGTTCACACAGACCTGCGCATTTAAATCCCATTGCCAAAGGCAATTTTCGATGGATTTTTGCCTGTTACTGGTCACGGAGTGAACAGTACAGGCAAGGGCCGGCCAATCTCAAAATTTGATTTCCATGGTTTACAAATTCCATCAAAAATTATATACTAAAAGGGAAGTAGAATTATAATTCTATCTAAAAATAAAAATACATACATCATGGAGAATTCTAATGAGTGGGATTGTAAAAGCACTGACCTGTGTCCTGGGAGTACTTGCGGTGGTTGCCTGCCTTGCCACGGTAGGCATTATAGGGTATTCCATGACAAACACAGAAGATAACAAAACAACGGAAACAGCACAAAACAGGGAAACGCCCCGCCCGACGGAGATTCCGGCGGTACCAACCACGGCGCCTGACGTATCGCCGACGCCGGAGGATAACAGGACTCCGGCGCCTGTACAGAATGTAAGGGAACTTTTGGAGCATGTACATGATTACGAGGAGTCAGTTGAAAAGAAGGCTACCTGCTATAGTGCAGGGAAAATTAAATATGAATGTAGCTGCGGTGATACCTATTATGTGGATATTATGTCAACCGGGCATGTGCCCGATGACTGGGAGATTGTAAGGAGACCCACCGCAGAGGAGGATGGACTGCGGGTACAGAAATGTATTTACTGCGACGAGATAGTGGCCCAGGAAAGCATACCCTTAGAGAGCAGTGAGGAGGGCGCAGGCGGCGTGGATGCGAATCATGTCCATCAATATACGGCTTCCACAGACCGTGAGCCTACCTGTACCCTGGCAGGGCTTCGCAAATATACCTGTAGCTGCGGCGATTTTTATACGGAAATGATACCTGCCCCCGGTCATGTGGCAACAGACTGGACCACAGCGGAAGAAGCTACCACCACGAAGATGGGAACGGAGCAGAGAACCTGTACTGTGTGCGGGGTGGTACTGGACTCCAGACCTGTCAATATGGTTTCGCCCAGTCCTGCGGCAAGTTCATCCAATAATAATAACAATGATAATAACAACAGCAACGCAAGTCCGGCAGCATCCGGGGCGGCAACAGCGTCACCTTCCGCCACGCCTTCGGCTGTTCCTTCTGCTACGCCCCATGCCCACAGTTACCAGTCTTATGTATTGAAGACAGCCAACTGTACGGAAGTGGGAATACGCTCCTTTATCTGTAACTGCGGCAGCAGCTACGCTGAAACCATAGAGCGTGATTTAAATAACCATACCTATCGGTCTGTGGTTGTTCCGGCCACCAGAACCAGCCAGGGGTATACGGTTTATACCTGTGTAAGATGCAACTACAGTTACGTTGACAACTATACGCCGGCTTTGGCAAATTAATATCAATAACGTCATAATCCCTTCTGACTCTGCATATAAAATCATAAGAGCAGGAGGGATTAACTATGTATGCAAATCAGAACACAGCAGAGGTAATCAGACGGCTGGAAAGCAGCCAGAAGGGGCTTTCAGGGGCGGACGCTGAGACAAGACTTTTAAAGTACGGTGAGAACCGTCTTGAGGAACAGAAGAAAAAAGGGCTTTTGGCGCTTTTTATGGAACAGTTGAACGATCCGCTTATCTATATTCTGATGGCAGCTATTGCCATTTCCCTGTTTTTGGGGGAGGCAGGCGATGCCATGATTATTGCGGCGGTGATTTTGCTTAATTCAGTGGTGGGGGTCATCCAGGAGGACAAGGCAAGAAAAGCGATTGAAGCCCTGCAGCAGTTGGCAAGCCCGAAAGCCCTTGTCAGGCGTGATGGAAGGGAGTATGAGATACCAAGCGGAAAGCTGGTACCGGGGGACATTGTTTTTCTGGAGGCCGGAAGGCAGGTTCCGGCAGATCTGCGGCTCCTTACGGCTGCCAACCTAAAAATTGAAGAATCTGCCCTTACAGGAGAATCCGTGCCGGTGGACAAGACCGCGGCGGCCCTTGATGGGGAGAAAAAGAGTATTGGGGATATGACCAATATGGCTTATATGACCACTACTGTAACTTACGGCAGGGGAGAGGGCATTGTCACAGCCACAGGCATGTCCACGGAAATAGGAAGGATTGCAGGGCTGATAGGCACAGGGGGGAACGAGATGACACCCCTCCAGAGACGTCTTGCAGATTTGGGAAAACTCTTAAGCATCCTTGCGGTCGGCGTGTGTGTGTTTATGTTTCTGGTGGCGGTGCTGCAGAGAAGGGATGTGGGGGACATGCTGCTTACGGCAATTTCACTGGCAGTGGCAGCCGTGCCCGAAGGTCTGGCGGCTATCGTCACGATAGTGCTGGCTCTTAGCGTATCCAGGATGGTGAAGGTGGGAACCATTGTCCGCCGTCTTCCTTCCGTGGAAACATTGGGGGCGGTCAATACAGTGTGTTCCGATAAGACAGGCACCCTTACCAAAAACAGGATGACAGTGAAGGAGTGCTTTGTAAACGGACGGCTTGTGAAAGAAGAGGAACTGGATACTGACAGGGACAGCCTTTTTCTGGAAGCCTGTACTTTGTGCAATGACGCGTCTATCTGCGGGAACAGGCTGGGAGATCCGACGGAACTGGCCCTTCTGGACTTGGCAGACAGGCATGGGATTCAGAAAAAAAGGCTGGAGCAGAAGTTTCCAAGGGTGGACGAGCGGGCTTTTGATTCGGACAGGAAGCGGATGACCACCGTCCACAGGCATGGCCCTGAGCAGATTGCATATATTAAGGGAGCGGCAGATGAGATGATCGGGCTGTGCTCTAATGTCTGGATGAATGGAAGGGAGATGAGTTTTTCAGCCAAGGCAAAGCGTGAAGCGAAAGCTGCGGTGGAAGAAATGGCAAACAGGGCTTACCGGGTGCTGGCGGTAGCGGTAAAGCGCAAAGGAGATTTAAAGGATGAGAAGAATATGGTCTTTGTGGGCCTTGTGGGAATGATAGATCCCCCAAGGGAAGAGGCCAGGGGCGCAGTGGAGAGCTTTAAGGGCGCCCATGTGGATACAGTAATGATTACCGGGGATCATGTGGATACCGCTTTTGCCATAGCAAGGGAACTGCGGATAGCCGGTGACAAAAAGGAATGCATGACAGGTGCGGAAATCGAATCCCTTTCCGAACAGGAATTTGCCGGGAAGGTAGAGAAAATACATGTCTTTGCCCGGGTTTCCCCGGAACATAAGGTGCGTATTGTGGAAGCCTTAAAGGCAAGGGGAAAAATTGTGGCGATGACCGGAGACGGGGTAAACGATGCGCCCTCCTTAAAGGCAGCCGATGTAGGGATTGCCATGGGAAAGGAGGGCACAGATGTGGCAAGGAATGCCGCAGATCTGGTGCTTACCGACGATAACTTTGCAACCATTGAGAAAGCCATGAAGGAAGGGCGGGGGATTTACGAGAATATCCGCAAGACCATCCTTTTCCTTTTATCCTCTAACTTTGGGGAAATCATAACCATGCTGGCTGCGGTTCTGGCGGGATTTCCGGCGCCTTTAAAGGCGAGCCATATTCTATGGATCAACCTGATTACGGATTCCCTGCCAGCCCTTGCACTTGGAATGGATAAAAATGACGGGGATGCCCTTATGAAGGAACCGCCCAGAAAAAGTACCGACAGCATGTTTTCCCATGGAGGGCTTGCATGTACCCTGTGCTATGGGGCCGTAATCGGAATTATCAGCCTTCTGGCGTTTCTGACGGTTCCCTATCAGGAACTGGGGATGCAGAACCTTCCGGTTACTTTGGGCAACCTGGAAAAAATCCTGCGGCTCCAGCCAGTTTTGAATAAGGCCCAGACCCATGCCTTTACAGTTCTGGGAATGAGCCAGCTTATGCATGCGGTGGGGATGCGGGATGTCAATAAATCCATATTTAAGATGAAACATTTTGACAACATTTATATGATGATTGCCTGGGTTATAGGGATTTTCCTCCAGGTTCTGGTGACAGAAGTGCCTTATTTCGTTTCACTTTTTGGAACCAGCAGGCTGAGCCTTTCGGAGTGGGCGGTTTTGGGCGGTCTTTCTGCTGTGCCTTTAGCGGTTCATGAACTTCTGGTTCTCTCGGACGCCTTGTTTAAGAAAGCGGACGCAGAAAAATTAGCAGAGCTTAAGGAAGGAAATAGCCATGAGAATGGCAGCCCCCAGCCAGGCGAAGCTGTGTGAACTTCTGCTGGATAACAGGTGTCCGGCAAAAAGACCCAGCCTGATAGACAAAAAATGGATTACAGTTGTAAAAAGCAGTAGTATAATAGGAGATAAGGACACAGTCCCTGTACACAGCCCTGCGGAAATATTGTCTATGGAGAGGGCAAGGGCAAGCAGGGCGGCTTCACGGCAGGAAAGGTGGGCAGTGTCTTCCTTATTTACTCTTTTGGAAATATTCCCAGTGGTAAGTCCTCCACTTTTCCGGTGAAGACAGGGAAGGGCATCGTAAAATTTGTAGAGGGAAAGCAGAAAAAGCACGGTAAAGGAAATCCCTTTTGTAAGTCCGGGCGGGATAAGGCCCAGCAGGATGTTTCCTGCAATCAGGGAAGCGGTCAGCATACTGCCCGATAAAAATGCTATGATAAACAGAGATAAAAAGGGAACCTGCACTTTTTCCACGCCATAAGACAACCCCGCAGCAAAAGCATCCATTGAAAGAATGACTATCAGTAGTAATAAGAAATAAGATGTCAGCATCATGTTATACTGCCTTGAGTGTTTGCTATATCATATTCTGTTATGTTATAATTTGCCTACAATATTTGAAAGATTTTGTCGGCGCGGACAAAGAAAGGTACGGAAATTGTCATGATAAATACAAAAGTGTGCGTGCTTGCCGGAGAAACTGGGGCCAAAGAGTATTCTGTTCTGGAGAAATATGCCAGCCAGGGATGTGTGATAGCTTTTATGGGGACAAATAAGGAACTTGGCCTGCTGATAAAAGCAGAACTGGAAAGGATTTATGAGGTTGCAGTGTTCTTTTTTCATGGGGACATAGAAAGTGAAGAGGACAGGGATATTTTTTTTACGGCGGTGAATGAAATGTACGGAAGGGCGGATTATATAATCTGTCAGAACAATTAAACGGAGGGTAAAGGATGAAACTTACTTTTATTGGGGCGGCCCATGAAGTGACAGGAAGCTGTCATTACTTAAATGCCTGCGGAAAGCATATACTGGTGGATTACGGCATGGAACAGGGAGCAAATGTATTTGAAAACTGTGAACTGCCGGTACAGGAAGCTTTGATAGACTACGTGCTGCTCACTCATGCCCATGTAGACCATTCGGGCATGATTCCCCTGCTTTGTGCAAGGGGGTTTCGGGGGCAGATACTTACTACCAGGGCTACAGCCGATTTGTGCAGTATTATGCTGCGTGACTGTGCCCATATCCAGATGCAGGAGGCAGAGTGGAAGAACAGAAAGGCCAAGAGAAGCGCAGGGTTAGATCCTCATCATCCTGTCTATACCATGGAGGATGCGGATGCTGCAATTAAGCGGATTGTGCCCTGCGATTACGGGCAGGAGATAGAGATTTGCGAAGGGATTAAAATCAGGTTTACGGATGTGGGGCATCTGCTGGGGTCTGCCAGCATTGAAGTGTGGGCCACAGAGGAAGGAACCACCCGGAAAATTGTTTTTTCCGGCGATATCGGGAATAAAAACCAGCCTCTTATCAAAGACCCTGCAAGGACAAAGGAAGCGGACTTTGTGGTCATGGAAGCAACTTACGGCGACAGGCTCCATGCAGTGGAAAATCCTGATTATGTGAAGGAACTGGCCGGGATACTGAAAGAGACTTTTGACAAAGGGGGAAATGTTGTGATTCCATCCTTTGCCGTGGGCAGAACCCAGGAAATCCTTTATTTCATACGGAAAATAAAAGAGGAAAAGCTGGTAAAAGGACATGAAGGCTTTCCCGTTTATGTGGACAGTCCCCTGGCGGTGGAGGCTACCGGCATTTTCCATAAAAATGAAATGAGCTGCTTTGACGAGGAGGCTTTGAAGCTGGTGAGAGCGGGAATAAACCCCATTTCCTTCCCCGGCCTGACGCTGTCGATTACCAGTAGTGAATCAAAAGAAATTAATTTTAATAATACGCCCAAGGTTATTATATCCGCTTCCGGTATGTGCGAGGCGGGCAGAATCCGCCATCACCTGAAGCATAATCTGTGGCGGCCGGAGTGTACGATTCTATTTGTGGGGTATCAGGCAGTTGGAACCTTGGGAAGGATATTGATTGAGGGGATCCAGGAAGTGAAGCTGTTCGGTGAAACCATTGATGTCCGGGCCCGTGTCAGAACGCTGGCAGGACTTTCGGGACATGCCGATAAAGACGGACTGCTTGAGTGGATTGAAGGCTTTGAAGAAAAGCCCAGGCGTGTTTTTGTGGTACACGGGGAAGATTCCGTGTGCAAGGCATTTACAGAATGTCTCCGCATGGAACATGGAATCAATGCATACGCGCCTTACAGCGGAACGGAATTTAATCTTCTTACCAATAAGCTGGAATACGAAGCTGAGCCGATTCCCGTTAAGAAGAAAGCAAGGACAGTTTCTGACGTATTTGTCCGCCTGATGGCGGCCGGGCAGAGGCTTCTGGCAGTTATCCGCAAAAATGAGGGCGGCGCAAATAAAGATCTGGCCAAATTTGCCGACCAGATTAATTCCCTGTGCGATAAGTGGGATACATGATGGGAACAGAAAGAAGGCAGGAGCGGGGAAGCTTTTGCAGGCATACAAAATCAGACTGGAAATGAGGATAAAATGAGTTTAGCAGATGAGATATTTATCAATATGTGCAGGGACATTCTGGAGAACGGAACCAGCACGGAAGGGGAGAAGGTGCGCCCCCGCTGGGAGGACGGGACGCCTGCCTATACCATTAAAAAGTTCGGGGTAGTGAACCGTTATGATTTGTCAAAAGAATTTCCCATAATAACACTCAGAAAGACGGCTTTAAAAAGCGCTACGGATGAAATGCTCTGGATATGGCAGAAGAAATCCAACAATGTCCAAGACCTAAAGAGCCATATCTGGGATGAATGGGCAGGGCCGGACGGCTCTATCGGCAAGGCCTACGGGTACCAGATGCAGGTAAAGCACCAGTACAAAGAAGGCATGATGGATCAGGTGGACAGGGTCATTTATGATTTGAAAAACAATCCTTTCAGCAGGAGGATTATGACCAATATCTATGTCCATCAGGATTTGCACGAGATGAATCTTTACCCCTGCGCCTACAGCATGACCTTTAATGTGACCCAGAAAAAGGGGGAGGAGAAGCTTACCCTGAACGGAATTTTAAACCAGCGCTCCCAGGATGTGCTGACTGCCAATAACTGGAATGTGGCACAGTATGCGGTGCTGCTCCATATGCTGGCCCAGGTATGTGATATGCAGGCAGGGGAACTTGTGCATGTGATTGCGGACGCCCATATTTATGACAGGCATATCCCTGTTATCAAAGAACTGATTGAAAGAACGCCTTATCCGGCCCCGGCTTTCTGGCTGAACCCGGAAGTGAAGGATTTCTACCAGTTTACCACGGATGATGTGAGGGTGGAAAATTATGTAACGGGAGAGCAGGTAAAGAATATTCCTGTTGCCATATAGAATTACGGTTGGACAGAGCCTGGCCTGGATTGTTAAGCAGGCGCAGATATAGAGGGAAAGGAGCCTGAATACATGAATTTGATAGTAGCAGTGGATGAAAACTGGGCAATTGGCAGTAACGGAGACCTTTTAATCAGGATTCCGGCGGATCATAAGTTTTTCCGCCAGGAGACTACCGGAAAGGTGGTGGTGCTGGGGAGAAAGACTTTAGAGACATTTCCCCAGGGGATGCCCCTTAAGATGCGGACGAATATCATTATGTCAACAAATCCGGCATATCAGGTGAAGGACGCAGTGGTGGTTCATGATGTGGAGGAACTGCTTGAAGAACTAAAACAGTATGATACAAAGGATGTGTATGTGGTAGGCGGGGAAAGCGTGTACAGGCAGCTCCTTCCTTACTGTGATGTGGCCCATGTGACAAAGATTGACCGTTCTTATGCGGCAGATGCCTATTTTCCTAATCTGGATGAAATGCCGGAGTGGAAGGTGACGGCTGACAGTGAGGAGCAGGTATATTTTGACACGACTTACCATTTTGTGAAGTATGAGAGGCTTTCCTGAAGGCTGTGGGTGACAGCCCGCACTGCTTCTTAAAGGAGCAGGTAAAATGGTCAGCACTGTGATAGCCGGTCTGCAGGGCTATTTCGGCAATACTTAAGTTTGTATCCGTCAGGAGCTTTTTTGCCTCCCGGATTTTTAGTTCCGTAATGATTTTGATATAATTTTTTCCCGTTGAAGCTTTGATGAAGCGGCTGAGATAAGAACTTTCATAATGGAACCGTTCCGCCAGTTCATCAAGGGTTATGCTGCGGTAATGGTCATCCATATATTGTAAAATAGCAGGGAGCAGTATCTGGGCAGTGTTTTTTTCTTCTGATGCATAGTACTGGCATGTATTCTGGATACTGCGGAGGATATTGACATAAAAAATCTGCAGGTAATAATAAAAAAGGGATTCAGAATAGCTGTCTTTTTGCACAAATTCTGAAAACAGGTGCTGGATGATACTTTTGAAATCTTTTGTGGGCGGAACCATAAAAAAGATATAGTCTTTTGCATCTTTTAAAAGTGCATTTCTTAAAAAATCAGAAATAATGTTGTTCTGATACAGCAGTTTGTTAAACTGCTTCTCAAAATTTATCCGGTTCGAGGAGATATTGAGAACCATATCTTTGGGGGAAGTCAGAACATAATAAGGTACACCAGGAGGGAGAATGCAGAGTTCTCCCTCTTTCATGTGCCGTTTGTTTCCTTTTGCAGCCAGAGTACAGCTTCCGCTTAATACATAAATTACAGTAAAGTAATTTACGGAAACTAACTGCGGTTTCATGTAGCATGATTCCATGGTAATCTGCACCTCATTCAGGGTGGAAAGATAGTTCACATGATCCATGAACTGGTCTTTCACATCCATAATTTCTTTAAGCGCAATGGGAACCTGGTAGATACGGCGCTGCAAATCCCGCATATCCATCAGATTCCAGGATAAAAAATCCGGTCTGGGCGGGATTCCGTAAGAAATCTGTCCTGCTTCCACAAGTTTTTGGACAGCATCCTTAAAGCTTAAGCTGATTCGGCGTTTTTCAAACCATTCCTGTTTAACGGATTGTATCTGGCCAAAAGTAAAATATTCATACATTTTTTCCATGGGAGAAATCCTCCTGCCTCTTCTGATGTCAAAAAATCACGGATAATAAGGTAATCATAACAAATTTTCCAAGAGAAAAAAAGATATAATGAAAACAGAAATAAAATACCGGCAAAAATATAGGAATTAGAACAGGAGGATATATTATGAAGGCCGTATCTTTTGACAAAAACTGGAGTTTTTCTTATTCAACAGGAACCGCAGCCTTAGATAAAGAGGGGGCAGCATACAAAAAAACAGTGGATTTTCCCCATGATTTTATGATATCCACCAGTAGGACCCCGGATGCCAGAACAGAAGGCGCAGGCGGATTTTATCAGGGAGGCATTGGCACTTACGAAAAACATTTTGTAGTGGCGGGAGATAAAAAAGGGAAGCAGTTTATCCTGCTTTTTGAAGGCTCTTATGGAAATACCGAGGTATGGCTTAATGGAACCATGGTCGCCCTGCACCATTACGGTTATACAGAATTTTATGTTAACATTACAAAGTGGATGAAATTTGATGAGGACAACAAACTTAAAATTGTAGTTGAAAACAATGCGCTTCCCAATAGCCGCTGGTATACGGGAAGCGGGATTTACCGCCATGTCTGGATGCTGGAAGGAGAGGACGTGCATTTAGAACCCTGGTCTGTCTGGGCTAATCCGCTGTCACTTGATACAGTAGAAGTTTCTGTCAGAATTACAAATGCCGGGTGTCCGGAAGAAATTCCTGCATCGCTTACTATTTATGACGCAGACGGAAGGATGGTTGCGGACGAAAGGAAAGATATTTTCTGCGGCCCTGGCATTACGGACTGTACTTTTAAAGTAAAAAATCAAAACCTGATTCCATGGAATCTGGAAAATCCGTATCTTTATACCGCCAAAGTAAAGGCAGGCAATGATGAAAAAACAACTGCATTCGGTGTGCGCACCCTGTCTTTTTCCCGGGAGGGATTTTTCCTGAACGGTGAGCATATCAAGCTGCGTGGGGGATGTATCCACCATGATAACGGCATTGCCGGGGCCTGTGCCTATACAACCCTGGAAGAGAGAAAAATCCGTCAGTTGAAGGAAAGCGGCTATAATGCTGTCCGCACCAGCCATAACCCTATGAGCAGGGCACTGCTGGATGCCTGCGACAAGTACGGGATGCTTGTCATAGACGAGTGCTTTGACTGCTGGCGGGCGAAAAAGAATCCCTTTGATTATCACTTATATTTTGAAAAATTCTGGAAGGAAGACCTTGCGTCCATGGTACTGCGTGACAGAAATCATCCGTCTGTCATTATGTATTCCATTGGCAACGAGATTGGGGAGCGTGATGGCAGCGGCAACGGGGCGGAAATTTCCCATGCCATGTGTGAATATGTCCGCAGTATGGATGGCACACGTGCCATTACAAACGGCGTTTGCGCTGTTTTTCTCGATGCAGGGGAATTTGGAGGTATTCTGGCAAACATTTTTGGAAGCGGTGAAGAGATTGATTTTGAAAGCCTGCCGGAAGAGGTCAGGGGGTTCCTTGACCAGGCAGACTATGTTACCCGGCACTGGGGCGAAATCACAGCTCCTTTTGCAGCAGATTTGGATGTAGTGGGATATAATTATCTGGATGACCGCTATGAAGAGGATGGGAAGGCATTCCCGGAGCGAATTATATTAGGAACCGAGAGCTATCCAAACAAGATGAAACAGGTATGGGAACGGACAATGGAATATCCTTATGTTCTGGGAGATTTTACATGGACGGCATATGATTACCTGGGGGAGAGCGGAATCGGACATGCTTTTTATGACCAGACCGGAGGGCTGTTCTGTGATTACCCCTTCCATACCGGCAACTGTGGGGATTATGACTTATGCGGATTTTTGAGGCCGCAGGGAAAATTCCGCCGTCTGCTCTGGGGAGTGGAATCAGGTCCGGTGATTACGGTTTTGAATCCGGAGCATTTCGGCAAAAAAGAAGCAGTCTCTTCATGGGGCTGGCCGGATGTTACGGAAAGCTGGACCTGGCCCGGCTTTGAAGGCCGCAGGGTCCGTCTTGATATATACAGCAGGGCGCAGGAAGTTGAAATTTTTATAAACGGTAAAAGCATAGGCCGCAGGGCTGTGCCGGATAGCTGGATTTTGCAGACCGATATTGTTTATGAGCCGGGAATTATTGAAGTTGCAGAGTATCATGACGGTATAAAAGGCTTTTCCAGCAGACTGGAAACTGCGAAGGAGACAGCGGCATTAAAAGCTGTGGCAGAAAAAAATGAAACAGCGGATGTTATTGTTTTAACTATTGAAGCTGTGGACGAAGAAGGCCGGCGCGTTCCCAACTATGCCGGAACGGTTTCCTGCCAGTTGGACAAAAATTTGATACTTGTGGGGATGGGCAGTGCAGATCCTGTAAGTGAGGATAATTATACTCTGGGCAAATGCCGCCTGTTCCAGGGAAGGGCGCTTTTAATCGTGAAAAAGACAGCGGAAGAAGAAGCATGTATTGAAGTTAGTGCAGAGGATACGGCGGTTCAGAAAGCCGTTGTTACAATCTGAAAAGCCGCAGGACAGCCGGCATAAGGAGGCGTACTGTATGTGCGCCTCCTCGCAATCACCACAAACGCTGGCCCGCGAAGCGCGGCGGCGTTTGTTAACTTCAGACATGTTTTCAGGATACGATGGATTAGCGGTACAGTGCATCATATATTACATGATGAAAAGAATTCTTTTTATCAGTATGGGCTTTTGACAGCCAGTTCTGTAGTTCCTCACTGGTCATGTATTCGGTAAGAATTGAGAATTCTGCAATGTTTCCCTCTTTGTAACATTTTTCTGCGTATTGCCGGATAGTTTTTTCATCCAAATAGTTCAGCAGAATAGAAAAGAAAGCTACATTGCCGTCTTCATCTGCTTTTGCCGCATAGGATGCCATCTCAGCAGCATCCATATATTCTATGGTGACAGAGAAGAAAGCGGTGTTGCCGTCCTGATATATGTTCTGATAGTAGGTTTCCTGTCTGGCAGTATCCAGAAGAGGAAAAATCGCGGAAAATCTGCATAACATTCCATTCCGGTAGTATTCTTCTGCCAGAAGGTTTACGTCCTTGCCCTCGATATTTTCAATGTCTGTTATCAGAGGCATTTCAAGGACAGGGTTGCAGTTTGTGTTTTTCAGATGATAAATCAGTCCGGCAATTGCGCTGGCAGCCTTTTCATCATAGGCATACTCTTTTACAGCATCATCAAAATATACGGTGATGTAGGAATTATCCTTTAAGGCCAGTGTTCTTTCGGTGGGATAGAATTTACTGGCCTGTTCGTTTAAGTTCCAGCCCATTTCAATAATATGGGAATCTATATAAAAGCCGGTCTGGGTATAGTATAACGTTCCGTATCCCTCTCCTTCACCGGGGGAATCGGCTATCTGGCGTTCGTCTTTTTCCTCTTCGGGAAAAGGTGTCTCGTCGGCTTTTGCTTCTTTGCCGGAAAGGGATTTCCCTGTCTGCGGAGAAGCAGCATATGCACCGACTGCCATAAAGCAGGCACAGAATGCGGCTGTCGCAAGTACCGTGCATGTGGTGCGCAGTTTTGATTTCTTTTTAAAGTCCATAATTGCACCTAACCTTTCTTTTATTTGTCTGGCGCCTTCTGTCAGGGTGACAGAAGCCAGGGAACTGCCATAGCCATTCTCCGCCTTTAAAAAGGAAAGCAGTGCATCGCCGTAGGCGGCCCTTGCTTTATTATCCAGAGGGGCTGTGACCAGTTCATCGCAGGATAATTCACATGTCCTGTTTATTTCTTTTGCCAGTAAATACAGGAAGGGATTGAACCAGTGGATACAGAGGATAATCTGTACAAACCACTTGTAAAACATATCCTTCCGTTTGTAATGGATCAGTTCGTGGGTAAAAATGTAAGTTAAATTGTCTGTTGTTATTTTTGCGGCGGGCAGTATAATTTTCGGACGGAAGAATCCGGTCATGACAGGCGAACCAATCAGACTGTTCTGGTACAATTCTACCCTTCCTCTGATATGGAGTTTTTCTTCACATGCAGACAGTATATTTAAAACTGCAAGGTCTGATACTTCCATATTTCCGGCTTTGCTGCAGCGGGTAAATGCCTGATAGAGGGTTATTTTGCGGACAAAAAACATGAGCCCGGCGGCCGCCCATATAAAAACGAAACAGGCGCCTATAGCGGGGGAATCTGACAGAAAGCCGTTATTGGCTGTTCTGATTTCTCTTTTTGTACCTGTCTGCATTATGGAGCCTTCCGCTGTTTCCAATAATTCATCCGCCTCCGGGCTGGCTGGAATGCTGTCCTCTGTCGCCGGAGACAACTGTCCGGATAAAGGCGTCTGAAAGCGTGTCTGGAGGCTGTCGGAAGCGGTGGGGCCAGCACCCTCAAGCAGGGTTTCCGCTCTGGCAAACAGGCTCCCTGTGATTGTGGTATCCGGTGTAAACGGGATGACAAAACGTAAGGCGGCTATTGCCAGAATATAGTACTGCCAGCTTTTACTGAACCTGTTTTTGTATAGGGGTTTCAGCCCCAGAATGAGCAGGGTGAGCAGGGCGCCGGAAAAGGAAAGGGACAGTAAGATTTTCATAAATTCAATCATAGTCCGCCCCGTTTCTGCGCTGTTTTTGCGCGTTCCAGAAATCTTCAATCTCTTTCAGCTCGCCGGAAGAAATGATATCCTCCTGCAAAAGAGTGGACACCAGATTCTTAACGTCCCCGCCGTAGATTCTGTCAAGAAACCGGTGAGTCTGCATTGCCTGATATTCCTGTTGTGTCACAACCGCCGCATATTCATTACGCCTGCCAATTTTGTTTGTTTTCAGAAATTTCTTATCAATCAGCCGGGAAAGCAGTGTGAGCACAGTGTTTTTTTTCCATTCATTTCTGTCTTTTTCCAATTCGTCCATGATGAAAGAATATAAAGCAATCCCCCCATTCTTCCAGATAATATTCATAAGTACCAGTTCGGATTCCGAAATTTGCTGTAACATGATTTCCTCTTTCTTCCACAATTTTTGGTTTTATATTAACACTACGTAGGCATATTCATATTAACATATTGTAGGCTATAAGGCAATAGAGGAAATAAATTTTTTAAAAGTTATTGTCTGACGGTTGATATACTGCTTTCAAAGGTGGTGGATGGGATTTGGGGAAATAATTGGAAAGAGACAATTACGGGGGAGGTAATTGTCTCTTTTTCAGGAAACTATATATCGGAAGCAGTTTGGTTAGAAGTTAACAGGGCTCCATTTTGAGCAATTTCTTCATCTTTTTCAGCTTCCTTAAGCTTATTCATTGCCCGGTATACTTTAGCCCGCATTTCGTATGCTTTGGTATAATTAGGATTTAAGCCAATGGCTTTATTTAAACAGGAGAGTGCTTTTGAAGTATCATTTAGCATAAAGTAAGCAACACCCATATGTTTATACGCACTGGCGGTTGCAGGATCCAGTTTTATCGCTTCAGTACAGTCAGCAATTGCCTTTTCATATTCTTCAAGGCCGATGTAAGCAAATCCGCGATTGCTGTATGCCAGACTGTACTTGGGATTAAACTCTATGGCGTTCGTACAGTCCGCGATTGCTTTTTCATATTCTCCAAGGGCTGTAAAAGAAAAACCGCGGTTGTTATAGGCTATGGCATATTCAGGGTTCAGTTCAAGGGACTTGTCAAAATAAGTAATTGCTTTCACATATTCCTCAAGGTTATTGTAGGTAGCCCCAAGGTTATTGTAAGCAATGCTGTATTTAGGATTCAGTTCGATTGCCTTTTCATAGTCAGCGATTGCCTCGGCATATTCTCCAATAGTTTTATGTGCGAATCCACGGTTATTATAAGCGATGGCATATTTAGGATTAATTAGTATAGCCTCGGTATAATCATTTATGGCTTCAGTATATTTCCCCAGATTTTTGTAAGCCAGACCGCGGTTATTATAAGCAGCACTGTATTCAGGGTTACGTTCAATGGCCTTTGTATAGGCATTTATTGCTTCTTCATACTTTTCTAAGCGTCTATATACATTGCCTTTCTGATAAAACGCTTCCGGGCTCTGTTCCTTTTCGGTATCTTTTAAAAGCTGTTCATTTAAAGAATCAATTGCATTTAAGGTTTCTCCAATAATGCCGTTGGAAGAACTTTCCTCTTTAGATGCTTCTTTGATTCGCTCTTCAAATTCATCATACTGCTGGTTGTAGTTTTCAATCCGTCTCTGGGTCACTTCCAGCATTTCCTTTTCAGGATTTTCAATGCCTAATTTTCTGGAAAGCAGAAACATGATCTGGTCAAAGCTTTCAATAGGCACCAGACATCCGTCTTTACTTTTGACCAAATCAACAATTTCCCGGGAAGGTTCTTCCTTATTCCAGTAGCACCAGTACATTCCGTTCATTTTTGCATTGTCATCACACAGGAATTTCATAAGGCTCTGGTCGCCGCCTGCATAGCCGATGACAATGGGTGTATAAACCATCAAGGCATTTTTTAAGGTATTTTTCCATTCTTCAGCAAGGGCATTTATTTCTTTTTGGCGGTTAAAGGGATGATAATACAGCCCTCTGTGTATCTTGGCAACAACGGGCCTTTCGATGTTTAAGTTGATGAACTGGGCGAGGGATTCATGACCTACCACCAGGGGATGTTCGTTGGTATAAATAAAAAGGGCATCCTCAATCAGACTGTCGAAGTTGGTAGTGATTGCCAGATTGTGCTTTTTACCTGCAAGAATCTTTGCCAGCACATGATGACCAAGGCTTGGCGTGCCTTTTTCCAGTTCTTTTTCAAAATAAGCATATCCGGTCTGATAGTCGGGATAAAAGCGTAAATCATATATGCCAAAGTAGTTTTTGCTGTTTGGTTCAATGCTGTCGATTTTCAGTTTTTTCATAAGGGCTTTGAGTTCTTTTTCCTCGTACTTGTCCTTTAACTGGTCAGACCACTGCCTGGCCATATCCACACCAGTCATGATACCGGCCTGCCGGGAGGCGCCTGAACCTAATATAAAACAAAACCGGCGGCTGCACTTTTCTGCCTCGCCGAATAAGTGGGCAAATGCTTTTGGGGAAATCGTTGTTGTATCTTTATCCATACTGGTTTTCTCTTTCTGGTATTTTTAATAATATAAGTAGAGTTTACAGTATTTTCCATTAATTATCAATGTTCAGACAGAAGACGGGACTATACCAATAGTTCCTTAAAACATGTACTATGACGTTGAAAGTGTTTTACAGCAGCTTTGCTATGGAGAATAGCTGGTTATTGTTCATACAGACCTACGCATTTACTGGGCTGGTCGAAAGAAAGTGATTTGAGAGTGCAAAAATCCCATTGCCTAAGGTAATTTTCGATGGATTTTTGCATGTTACTGGTCACGGAGTGAACAGTAAACAGTCGCTGCATTATTTTTGGAAACTTTACATGAAAAGATTGATTAGTGGTTGTGATTGTGATAATATTATTTTAGAGCATACGGTATTTTCTACTTATCAGGCAATCAGCCTTCTAACGCCTGCCATCGGTTAAAGCTGGGCAGGTATCGTCAGACTTCAAGAAATCTATGCTTTATTACCCTATTAATTTTGCAAAAGGCAGGAGGTTTCTGTGAAGGCTCCTGCGCAGGTACAGGAGGAAGAAGATGGAAAAGGATTTTGTAAGCGGTGCTTTCTTTTCAGACAATGAACGCTATGCGGATATCATAAACAGCATTGGCTGTGACGGCGTGCCGTTCGTAAAGGGAAAGGATTTGCAGGAGATGGACACAAGGGGGAACTTTGGAATGAGGTTCAGAAGAAAAATATCCCGCAGGAGGACTATGTACAGGGATTTGCTCCGGAAGACACCTTTCGGTGTGAATTTTGCCATTGTAGGGATTGAGAATCAGGAGGAGACTGACTATGCCCTGCCCCTGCGGATTATGTGTTACGATGCAGGAGAATATGAGAGGCAGGCGGCCATGGTGAGGAAGGAAGTCAGAAGGAACCGGAAAGGACTGACGGAAGGGGAATATCTGTATGGGTTTAAAAAGAACAGCCGATTGCTGCCCACAGTCACTTTTGTCCTGTATTACGGGGAAAAGGAATGGGATGGCGCGAAAGATATCCATGGCCTTCTTGATTTTACGGATATACCGGAAAGCCTCAGGAGGAAGATATCCAACTATCGGATTCATGTGGTAGAGGTGAGAAAGCTGTCAGATACCAGCATGTTTAAGACAGACGTAAAGCAGGTGTTTGATTTTATCCGGTTTTCAAAGGACAGACATAAGTTAAGGGAACTGGTGACGGAGGATGCAGCATACGCATTTTTAGAAGAGGACGCCTATGATATGGTGGCGTGTTATGTGGGGGAGAAAGAGATGTTCAGGTTAAAGGAAAAGCATAAGAAAGGCGAGAAGGTAAATATGTGTCAGGGCTTAAGGGAATGGATGGAAGAAGAGAGAAGCGAGGGGAAATTAGAAGGAAAGGCTGAAACGCTGATAAAAAGTGTGGAATCAGTCATGCTGAAATTCCATGTGGATTTACCCGGAGCCTGTGAAGGGGTTGGAATCACGCAGGAGGAATATGACATGGCAAGAGCGTTGATGCAGAAAGAAACAAACGATGTTTAATTAGGAAATAAAACAGCGTAAAAGCAGAGATGGCAAGTTATGAAAAACACCAGCTATTGACTTTTACCGGAAAAAGTATAATAATAAGAAAGATTTATTTTATACTTATTAAGCAGAAATTTTTGAGGGAGCGCGAGAGGATGGAAAAGAAAAATATTGATTGGGCAAATCTTGGATTCAATTATGTCCAGACGGACTACAGGTTCGTATCGAACTACAAAGACGGCGCATGGGATGAGGGCATTATGGCGCAGGACGCCAATGTGGTCATTAACGAGTGTGCAGGTGTTTTACAATATGCGCAGACAGTATTTGAGGGCATGAAAGCTTATACGACAGCAGATGGGCGTATTGTCACTTTCCGTCCCGATTTAAATGCAGAGAGAATGGAACAGAGCGCAAAGCGTCTGGAAATGCCTGTTTTTCCGAAGGATAAATTTGTGGAAGCGGTGCTTAAGACGGTGAAGGCGAATGAAGCTTATGTGCCTCCCTATGGAAGCGGTGCAACTTTGTATGTGCGGCCTTATATGTTTGGAAGCAATGCGGTAATCGGTGTAAAGCCCGCAGACGAATATCAGTTCAGAGTGTTTACAACTCCGGTAGGCCCTTACTTTAAAGGCGGCGTGAAACCCCTTACCATCCGGGTATGTGATTTTGACCGGGCTGCCCCTAACGGAACCGGGCATATTAAGGCTGGACTGAATTACGCCATGAGCCTGTATGCCATTATGGATGCGCACAAAGAAGGATATGACGAGAATATGTATCTGGATGCAGCCACCAGGACAAAGGTGGAAGAAACAGGAGGGGCGAATTTCCTGTTTGTCACAAAGGACGGCAAGGTAGTGACGCCTAAATCAAACAGCATACTTCCTTCTATTACAAGGCGTTCCCTTATGCATGTGGCAAAGGAATATCTGGGCATGGAAGCCGAAGAGAGAGAGATTCATGTTGACGAACTGGGAGATTTTGCCGAGTGCGGTCTTTGCGGTACGGCGGCGGTAATTTCTCCGGTAGGAAAAGTGGTTGACCATGGCAGGGAAATCTGTTTCCCAAGTGGCATGACGGAAATGGGCCCTGTTACCAGGAAACTGTATGAAACGCTTACTGGAATTCAGATGGGCACAATCAACGCTCCTGAAGGCTGGGTTGTGGAAGTTTAAGGGGCAGAAAAGATACATGAAACAATGGGGCATTCAAGCCTTTGGGTTTGGATGCTCTTTTTACAATAAGCTGGCCCGCAAAGCGTGGCAGCGTTTGTTATAATAAAACCAATAAATTCAGCGGAAAGAAAGGAGAAGAGAGATGCACATGGCGGATGCGCTGGTTGCACCGGTGGTAGCAGGAACAATGTATGCCTGTTCTGGTGCGGCTATGGGATACTCGATGAAGAAAGTGAGGCTTGAAAATGCGCCTGAAAAAATTCCTGTCATGGGGGTTATGGGAGCCTTTGTTTTTGCAGCCCAGATGATTAATTTTACGATTCCGGGAACCGGGTCGTCAGGACATTTATGCGGAGGTATGTTGCTTTCGGCGGTTTTAGGGCCGGAGGCAGGGTTCCTTTCCATGATAGGGGTTTTGCTGGTACAGTGCCTTCTCTTTGCAGACGGAGGGCTTCTGGCCCTTGGATGCAATGTGTGGAATATGGCCTTTTACGGCTGCTTTGTGGGGGCGCTGGTGATTTGGAAGCATTTTATGAAAAAGGGTATGTCCCGGAAAAAGATTATGGCGGCGTCTGTTTTAGGGTGTATGCTTACACTGCAGATGGGGGCTTTTTCCGTGACGCTGGAAACGCTGGCATCAGGCATTACAGAACTTCCATTTGGAATCTTTGTGTCGGTTATGCAGCCTATCCATCTGGCAATCGGCCTTGTGGAAGGACTGATTACGGCGGCTGTGCTGGTATTTATTTATGAGGCCAGGCCGGAACTTCTCTGGGGATACAATGCCCAGGGGCCGGAGGGTGCACGAAAACCTAAAATGTCTTATAAGAGGACGATTGCCGTCCTTGTAATAGCGGCAGCGGTCACAGGCGGGCTGGTATCTCTGGCTGCCTCCTCCCATCCTGACGGGCTGGAATGGTCCATGGAACAGGTGGCCGGAACTGCTGAACTGGAAACGGAAGGCAGCGCTTATGCATTGGCAGGGGAGATTTTGGAGACTACGGCAATTCTTCCCGATTATGCATGGAAAAGCAGTGAATCCCCTACGGGAACTACATTTTCAGGAATTTTCGGCGGAGCAGTGGTGATTCTTTTATCTGTGACTGGATGTTATATTCTCCGTTTTTTCAAGGGAAGGTCAGTAAAGCATGAATAGGCTCCAGAAGGCAGTAAAAGATATCCATACCGTAGATGCGAAGGAGGCAGGGAGAAAAGGGCAAAGCAAGGTTCATCCCCTGTCCCGGCTGGCAGTGACGGTTTTGTACATACTGCTGACGGTGTCCTTTCCCAAGTACGATTTGGGTGGCATTGGGGCTATGGTAGTATACTTGCTGATTACAGGCATATGGGAGGAAATTTCTTTCAGGGAAGCCCTTGGCCGTATATGGCCCGTGCTGCTTTTGGCGGGAGCGGTGGGGATTGCCAATCCTTTTGTTGACAGGAAGGTATGCTGGGAGTCTGGCTCTCTGGCAGTTACTTATGGCATGGTTTCCATGGTAACACTGATGCTGAAAGGGATTTTCAGTGTTATGGCTTCTTATCTTTTGATTATGACGGTAGGTATGGAGGGCATATGCAGCAGTTTAAGGGTTCTGCATGTGCCGAAGGAATTTGTGACAATTTTGCTTTTGATGCACCGCTATCTGATTGTGCTGCTCAAGGAAGCGGAGCGGATGATGCAGGCGTACAGGCTCAGGGCGCCGGGGCAGAAAGGGATTCATGTGAATGCATGGGGAGCCTTTGCCGGGCAGCTTCTCCTGCGCAGCGTTGACCGTGCGCAGACTGTCTATGAAAGTATGCTTCTTAGGGGTTATACTGGAGAAATTATAGGAAAACGCCCTGTGGGAAAAAGAGGAATCAGCATCGGGTATGCAGTTTCGTGGACACTGGTTCTGGCAGGAATCCGCATACTGCCTGTTTTTCAGATGGTGGGAAGCCTGTTTTAGCCAATCAGCCGGACTGTGTATGCTGAAAAGTGCTTTCTGTGGGCAACGGGCCAGGGAGGTATGCCTGCATGCACGTTTAGCGGCTGCTGTGGGGCACATATCCCGCCGCTCTGCAACGCAGCTAACCAGATGTTCCGCCAGCAGAGGGGCTGACTTCTGGATTGCGAAGCATGGCTTCGTTTGAGGGATTCCGCTGATAGGATAAGGAGTTACAGAATTGGATGATATTAAGATAGAAGACCTTACTTTTGCATACAGTAACAAAATTGAAGTGTTGCACCACATTTCCTTTGCAGTGGATAAGGGGGAAGCAGTGGGGCTGATTGGGGCCAACGGGGCCGGGAAGTCAACGCTGCTTAAGCTTCTGGTAGGGCTTGCCGAGGGGTATCAGGGAAGTATAATTCTTGGCGGTCTTGGGGTGGAGAAGAAAAATCTGGCGCAGATACGGGCAAAGGCCGGATATGTGTTTCAGGATTCGGAGAGCCAGTTATTTTTATCCACTGTTTATGAGGATGTTGCTTTCGGCCCCAGAAATTATGGGTATACAGAGGAAGAAGTGGAAGGAAGGGTTATGGAAGCCCTTCGGAAGATGCATATAGAGGGCTTAAAGGACAGGCAGATTTACAGGATGTCGGGAGGGCAGAAGAAGCTGGCATCTATTGCCACCATATTGTCTTTAGAGCCGGAAGTGATGCTTTTGGACGAGCCGTCCATCGCCCTGGATCCCAAGAACAGGCGCACATTGATTCATATTCTGAATGGAATAAAGGAGACAAAAGTGATTGCATCCCATGACCTGGATATGGTGTGGGATATCTGCGAAAGGACAATCCTTCTTTCAGACGGCAGGGTAATAAAAGACGGAAAAACCAGGGAAATACTAATGGATAAGGAACTTCTGGAGGCAAATGGGCTGGAACTGCCTCTTAGCATGCAGCGTCAATACATTTAAAATCATATATAGCGAACGCCAAAAACAAAAATTTTTGTAACTCACTACAAGTATAAATAGCAGATTGCAAAATAATAAGGTTTAGGAATAGGATGGAGGATGCCTGGTTGGAAGCAAGAGAAGTATTGGAACAGGTAAAAGCAGGAAGCATAACTGTGGAGGAAGCGGAAAAATATTTCAGAAAGCAGCCTTTTGAGGAGCTGGGTTATGCGAAGCTGGACACTCACAGGGAGATTCGTTCAGGATTCCCGGAGGTGGTTTATTGCAGCGGAAAGCAGGACGAATATCTGGTGTCCATTTACCAGAAGCTGTTTGAGAGAAATGGGGAAGTATTCGGAACCAGAGCGGACGAACGTCAGTTCCGGCTGGTTAAAGCCGTTCTTTCTGAAGTGTCTTATGACAGGACATCCCGTATATTGAAACTGGAAAAGCCGGGCAAAGTCAGATATGGAAAGATTGCAGTGTGCACAGCCGGTACGGCGGATATTCCGGTAGCGGAGGAGGCGGCTCAGACAGCGGAGTATTTCGGCTCTTATGTAGAGCGGATTTATGATGTGGGAGTCAGTGGCCTGCACAGGCTTCTTTCCCGGATAGATACCATACAGGGGGCCAACTGTGTGGTGGCAGTGGCAGGCATGGAAGGCGCTCTGGCCAGTGTAATCGGTGGGCTGGTGAGCAGGCCGGTGATTGCCGTGCCGACCTCTGTGGGGTACGGGGCAAGTATGCATGGGCTTTCTGCGTTGCTGACCATGATTAACTCCTGTGCCAACGGCATTGCAGTGGTAAATATTGACAATGGCTACGGAGCCGGATATATTGCAACCCAGATTAACAGGCTGGGATGCAGACAGGAAGGAGAATAAAGGGTGGGAAAGACATTATATCTGGAATGCAATTCGGGAATCAGCGGCGATATGGCAGTAGCGGCCCTGCTGGATATTGGAGCGGATAAGCAGGTTCTTGGGGATGCATTGGACAGTCTTCCGGTAAAGGGATTTTCGGTTGAAATAACCAGGGTAAAAAAAGCAGGGCTTGATGTGTGTGATTTTCTTGTGAAGCTGGATACGTCCCACGAAAACCATGACCACGACATGACCTATCTGCATGGTCATGACCATGGGCATCTACACGGCGGGGAAGGACATGAGAATCATCATGGAGAAGAGATAGGACATGACCATGAACACAGCCATCATGGAGAAGCGATAGGACATGGCCATGAACGCAGCCATCATGGAGAAGCGGAAGCACACGGTCATGAACATCACTATCATGGTGAGGTAAAGCAGCATGTCCACGAGCATCCTCATGAGCACAGGGGACTGCCGGAAATTCTGGATATCATAGATAAAGCAAAGATAACGGCTCGCGCAAAGGACACTGCAGCCAGAATTTTCCACATACTGGCCAGAGCAGAGGCAAAGGCCCATGGGGTATCCATGGAGCAGGTGCATTTTCACGAAGTAGGAGCAGTGGACTCCATTGTGGATATTGTTGCAGTGGCAGTATGTCTGGACAATCTGGACATTACAGAAGTGATAGTGCCTTTTGTGTGTGAAGGAACGGGAACGGTTAGGTGTCAGCACGGGATTCTCCCGGTTCCGGTTCCGGCGGTGGTGAATATTATGGAAGCCTGCCAGCTTCCGGTCAGAATTACGGAAGTGAAGGGGGAGCTGGTAACGCCCACAGGGGCGGCAATTGCGGCGGCGGTAATGACATCGTCAAGGCTCCCGGAACAGTTTAAAATAGTGAAAACGGGGATGGGCGCAGGAAAACGCAGTTATGAAAGACCCAGCCTGCTTCGGGCAATACTGATAGAGCCGGAAGATTGCGCCGGGGAAGACAACCGGGAAGATGTTATCTATAAACTTGAAACCAATATTGATGACTGTACTGGGGAAATTTTGGGCTATGTAATGGAACGGCTGCTGGAAGCAGGGGCCAGGGATGCACACTTTATTCCTGTCTATATGAAAAAGAACCGTCCTGCATATGAACTGACGGTTATCTGTGATGAAAGCAGTATTGGAAAGCTGGAACAGATTATTTTTGAGGAGACCACTACGATAGGAATCCGGCGCATGAAGATGGAACGCACGATCCTGCCAAGGAAAAGCGGAAGCATTATGATTGACGGGCGGGAACTTAAGGTGAAGAAATGTACCCTGCCGGACGGACAGGTGAGGTGTTACCCGGAATATGATAGTGTTGTGGAGCTGGCAAAAGAAAAGGGCTGCACCTTGGGACAGATAATGGATGCTTTCAGGCATACAGTATAAAGTCAGGCAGAGAGCGGTCTGACAGCACAAACAATAGAGATATGACAGGGAGAACGTATGTGTGATTTGCAGATAAAAAAGGAAAAACTTTTAAAAAAAATGTGGGAATATGCCGGGCAGGATATGATGGTTGCTTTTTCGGGGGGCGTTGACAGCAGTCTTCTCCTCAAAATTGCCTGCGACATGGCAGGGGAGAGGGGG
Organism: uncultured bacterium; assembly: GCA_947177425.1. Taxonomy (GTDB): domain Bacteria; phylum Bacillota; class Clostridia; order Lachnospirales; family Lachnospiraceae; genus Suilimivivens. The sequence goes on along the minus strand of CAMWUN010000005.1, from coordinate 61,086 downwards.
ACACAGGTATACGCCGTCACCATGCAGACCATGCTGCACCCTATGGGAGAGATAGAGGAAGCAAAGAGAATCTGCCAGAGGATGAAAGCCGGGCATATAGTGATTGCCATAGACGAGCTGAATGAAGCGGGTATTATGGGCAATCCGCCGGAACGCTGTTACCTGTGTAAGAGACATCTTTTTACCCAAATAAAGGAGAAAGCGGCGGAACTTGGAATCAGCATTATTTTAGAGGGAACCAATGAGGATGACCTTCATGTATACAGGCCGGGAATCAGGGCTTTGCGGGAACTTCAAATCATCAGCCCCTTAGCGGAAGCGGCCCTTACCAAGAAGGAAGTCAGAAAACTTGCCTCAGAGTACGGGATTGAGACGGCGTCCAAACCTTCCATGCCCTGTCTTGCCACAAGATTTCCATACGGAACAGCCCTGTCCTACAAGGATATGGAGCGGGTAGAAAGGGGCGAGACGTATCTTAAGGGCCTTGGCTTTAAAAATGTGAGAATCAGAGTCCACGGAACCATAGCAAGAATCGAAGTGGACGGGGATGCATTGGGAGAAGTGGTAAAGCGGAAGCATGAAATTGTCTCCTGTCTGAAAGAATTAGGATATGTTTATGTAACCCTGGATCTGGAGGGATTCCGTTCGGGAAGCATGGATGTGGGACTGGAAACCATATAGTGTTTTGCAGTACCTGTAATATGGACAGGCAATAGTATTAGGTTAAGAAGCAACAGTTCGTGGGAGGAAACTGGTGTATGAATACTTGTTACTGGATTTGGTATTTTGGGGACTTTGAACTATATCATGCCATGAAGCAGAATTTCAGCCGTATTGAACGGGGATACGGATGGCCGGCTTTCTGGAAAAGCGAAGGGTTCCGGAACCGTGTTGCGTTCCGGAGGGAATATTATCTGGAGAGGGAAACGGCTTTCTGCGTATATTCCGGGGCAGTGGGATATGTGCTTGCCGGGGATAAAAAATATCCCTTTGGGGAGAAAATCGTCTGCGGCCCGGGAAAAATAAAAATTTCGGTTCATGCAGGCTGCATTGAAACCTTTCCCAGCATCTATGTAAAAGGCGAGGTGATTTATTCGGACGGAACCTGGCAGGTGGAGGACTATGGGAATCCTCCGGTGAAGGCCGGATATAGCAGATATTTTACGGATGAGAACCAGAATCCTTCCTGCTGGGATTACAGCGAGGACGTATACCTGCCTGTATCAGTGGAAGCCTGTGGCGGCGGCCTGTTGTATGAATTTGAGACAGAACTGACAGCGGTTCTTGAGATAAAGGATAAAAAGGGATACCGTCCTTTAAGAGTCTGCTGTGGGGAATCCAGGGAGGAGGCACTGGACAGGGAGCACTGCTATTACAGTTGGATACCGGATGCCAGGACCGGAAGATGCCCCAGATGTGCGGTGCGCTATGCATTTATACCGGACTGCCAAGAGAAAGAACTTGAGGTAAAAGCAATCCACCAATATGTTGATATCCCTGTAAAAGCACAGTTTTGCAGCAGTGACGGGCTGGTAAACCAAATCTGGTCGGTTGCGGAACATACATTTAAATTGTGCAGCGGTATCTTTTTTATTGACGGGATTAAGAGGGACAAATGGATTTGGGGCGGCGATGCATACCAGAGTTTTTTCGTCAACCAATACCTGATGTCAGACAGGGATATTAACCGCCGCACGCTGCTTGCCCTTAGGGGAAACGATCCCATGACGACACATATAAATACCATTCTGGACTACACACTCTATTGGATTTTGAGTATCAAAATACATTATGAAGCCTATGGGGATTTGCCGTTTATAGAGCAGATATATCCAAAGATGCAGTCACTGATGGCTTTTTGCGAAGGCCAGAGGGATGAGCACGGATTCCTGACAGGCCGGCAGGGGGACTGGATATTTATCGACTGGGCGGATCTGGATAAAGAAGGAGCGCTGTGTGCAGTACAGATGCTTTATGCCGAATGTTTCAGAACTATGGCTGTGCTGTGCCGGCGGCTGGGGAAGGACAGCGCCATATCTGACGGATATCAGGAAAAATATGAATTGCTTAAAAAGAATATTAACGAGTTCTATTGGGACAGCAGTAAAGGCGCTTATATAGATTCTTTTGCTTCCGGGAAAAAGCATGTCACCAGGCATGCAAATATTTTTGCGGTATTGTTTGACATAGCGGATAAGGGACAGAAGGAGCGGATTGCAGAAAATGTGCTCTTTAATGACGGTATTGCCCGGATTACCACCCCCTACTTTAAATTTTATGAGATGGATGCTCTGTGTAAAATGGGATATCTGGAAGAGGTACTGGTGCGTATCCGGGAATACTGGGGCGGCATGCTGGAACAGGGGGCAGTAACGTTTTGGGAGGAATATGACCCTGATGTGCCGGAGGAAGAACAGTATGACATGTATGGCGATAAGTTCGGCAAAAGCCTGTGCCATGCATGGTCGGCAAGCCCCATTTACCTGCTGGCAAGATATTTCGTGGGGCTGGAAATTACAGACCCTGTCAGGGGAGAATATGTGGTTCATCCCCATCTGGAGTATTTTGACACTCTGGACTGCATTCTTCCGGTGGGAGATAAGACTGTCCATATCATATGGGACGGGAAGGAACTTAAGATTATATAATTTGGGAACAGAATATAGGTAAACATGTCTGAAAATGAGAGTATCTGTAAAAAGATACCCTCATTTTTGTCATATAGGAAAAAATGTCGGATATAACTAAAAAAACAACATTTAATAACAATTTGTAATTCGGTATTATTAAAACATAAAATGCAGGAACGTTTATGGGCCGCCTGAAGCTGTATAAACAGGATGGCTGGAGGAAAGGATCAGGGTCTGCATGAAAATTAATGAGAAGGGAAGGAATGAAATGAGTAATCAACCTAAGAAAAAAGGACTCAGTAAAGCATTTGTCTGGTTTCACGCAACATCTGTGAACGGCGGCGCTATGGCAATTGCAGCGACAATTGCCTCCTATTTTTCCTTATATGTGCAGGAGGAAATCGGAATCACTGCAGCGCAGCTATCTGTTATTCTGTTAATTTGTACTTTGTGGGATGCAATTAATGACCCTATGATGGGGGTTGTCTGTGATACCATGAACCCCAGATGGGGACGCTACCGCACATGGTTTACCTTTACACCAGTATTCCTGCTGGTAGATATGTTTCTGCTGTTCAGCAATCCGGGATTCATTCAGGGAAGTCCCATGGCAAAATGTATTTATGTCTGCATTACATATATGTTCTATGGCATGATTGTAACTGCATATACCATGCCTCAGATGGCAATCCTGCCTGCTATGACACTGGACGATCAGGAGCGTAACGATGTGGTGGCAAAAGGTGCAGGCGTCTGTGCGCTGATGTTTACAATTGCGTCCACATTCTCCACCCAGTTAGTGCAGATTTTTGGAAGTTACCGCAACATTATGTGCGTTTATGCTGTATTCGCAATTATCTCCTTCTGGGGCCTGTACAAAACCTCCGAGGAGCGTTATGTAGCCCCCAAGGTAAAAGGAGACGGCGGTCTGAAACAGTTGGTTTTTGTATTCCGTCATAAAGAAATCTGGCCGGTAATGATAACATGGTGCCTGGCTTCCATTTCTTACGGTTTTATGTTTGCTTCTTCCGTATATTATGCACAGTATATCCTTGCAGGACAGAGAGTAGACTTTGCAACTATGGACGAGGGGATGATTGGGGCAACCATCGGCGGTACTATTTCCACTTATATGGGATTCATTTCCATGGGCGCACTGTTCTCAATGATGGTGCTCATGCCGATTTTCTTAAAGAAGTTTAAGACAGGTTATAAAGCGCTGATTGTTTCCCAGGCGTTGACGGTTATCTGCTACATTCTTCTGTACTTTACAGGACGTATGAACTTTATGTATTGCTGTATCCTGTCCTTTGTTGCAACCCTGGTAGGAGCTATGGTAAATGCTTTGGTAAATGTCCTTGTAAATGATACTATTGATTTTATTATGCTCAAAGAGGGCAAACAGTTAAACGGCGTTATTTCTTCTGTAAAAGGTTTTGCCCAAAAATGTGGTAATACAGTGGTAAATTCCGGTATGCTGGCTATTCTGGCTATTTGCGGATTTGACGCACAGTTAGGGCCTTTTGGGCAGTCTGAGACAGCAATTATGGGTACCAATATGATTCGTTTCCTGATTCCGGCAATTGTATCTGCAGTGATTCTTGTACTGATGATATTCTATCCGCTGAAGAAATTCTTCCCGGAGATTGCTGAAATGAAAGCGAAGATGGCAGCAGAGCATCAGGCAAATGAAACTGTCTAAAAGATGAACAGGAGTAACAGTTTGGCCGAAGGCTGAACTGTTACGAACAGGAAGTAAGAAGTTTATAGAAAAGTATAAAAGGTTAAGGAGGGTATTCTTCAGGTTGGCTAAAACGGAAAGAATACCCTTTTTTGTATCAGTAAGCTGGCTTGCAGAGAATGGAAGCGCTTGAGAACCACGATATTAAACTGGATAAAGGAAGGGAATTGAAAATGAAGAAATTGGGATTAAATCCGTATCTGCCTTTCTGGGAGTTTGTCCCGGACGGGGAACCTCATTTATTTAACGGAAGAGTTTATATTTACGGCAGCCATGACAAGGCTGGCGCACAGGCTTTCTGTGTGGAGGATTATGTGTGCTGGAGCGCTCCGGCGGAGGATTTGGGGGACTGGAGATATGAAGGCGTTATTTACCGCAAAGAGCAGGATCCAATTAACGGGGCGCCATATGATAAGGAAATTCCGCTGTATGACAGCGCTTTTTCTACAGGGCAGGCACACCTTTTATATGCGCCGGATGTGGCTAAGGGGCCGGATGGCAGATATTATCTATATTATTCACTGGACTTCACTAATATCATTTCTGTGGCAGTGTGCGATACGCCGGCAGGAAAGTACGAATTTCTGGATTTCGTGGCAAGGCAGGACGGAAGCAGACCGGATGTGGGAAGATGGTTCGACCCTGCTGTTTTAAGTGAGGAAGGCGGAAATTATCTGTATTACGGGTTCTGCCCTCCGGTACGTTTTCCGGGAATGGAAAAACTGGAGATTCCCGGTGCAATGATGGTGCGTCTGGCGGACGACATGCACACGATTATCAGCGAACCGGTCTGTGTAGCTAATGGCTGTGATACGGCCAAAGGGACATCCTATGAGGAGCATCCTTTTTTTGAAGCATCCAGTATCCGCCACTACAAGGACTGGTATTATCTGGTGTATTCCAGCCTGCAGGGACATGAACTCTGCTATGGAATGTCCAGGACACCGGAAGGTCCGTTTGAATACCGGGGGGTGATTCATTCTAACGGAGATATTGGATATCAGGGAAATGAACTGGCGGTAAACTATACGGGAAATAATCACGGCGGACTGGTGCAGGTGGGAGAGGACTATTTTATTTTCGGACACCGGCATACCCACGGCACTGCTTTTTCACGGCAGGGGGTGGCGGAAAAGGTGACTATGCTGGAGGATGGAACCATACCCCAGACAGAAATGACAAGCTGTGGGCTGAACGGGGGACCGCTTCCGGCCAGGGGAAGATATCAGACCTACATTGCCTGCCATCTGACCGAAAGGGACAGATTAAAGGTAGGGCAGGTGGTAATGACAGGGCCGGAGGGAGGCATGCTGGAACTGCCCCGGGAGATGCCCTATATTACACAGGAACCCTGGAAGGATGGGGAAAAAGGGGTTCGCCCCTATATATGCAATATGAGAAGCGGGGCTGTCTGCGGATTTAAATATCTGTCTTTTGACGGAGACGAGACAGGGGTAAAAGTCCTGGCACGGGGAAAAGGTCGTATTGGATTCAGCACAGACATGCCGGATAAGGATGTTCTGGGCAGTGTCAGCCTTGACTCGGCGAAATTTAAAGAGATGGAAATTTCTTTTGGGGAAAACCCTGTACCAGCCGGAAATCATGCAGTGTATTTCAGAATTCTGGATGGCAGCCTTGACTTTGCAGAATTTGAAATCATATAAAAATGCATGTAATACCTTTGTATATGCTGACTAGCGGCAGTTTCGCGGATATCAGGCAAACGGAATAAACGTCTCCTGTGGGGAAGACTGGGTTTTCCGGTATTCCTGGGGAGACATCTTATAGGCATTGCGGAACACACGGGAGAAATGATCCGCTGAATTATAGCCGATCCGCTCCGCGATTTCGCTTACCTTTAAATTTGTGTTGATCAGGTAGCTGACGGCGTCTGCCATACGAAGCTGCCTGATTAACTCTGTAAAGCTGTATCCGGTGTTCTGTTTAATTAAGGTACACAGATGGGGTTCGCTGTAATGGAAAAATTCCGCAAGGGAAGAAAGAGTCAGCGTCTGGTAGTTGTGCTGGATATACTGCAGTACCAGTGAAAAATCGGAACCCATCTGATAATTATAGAACTGCAGGGTCTGGCTGTAGTTGCGAAGCAAAGTGGAGAACAGAAGATTCATCCAGTTGATGCAGCTTATATTGCTGTAGGAATCGTTTTTGTGGCATTCTCCCAGTGCGTTGTGAATAATTGTTTTAATCCAGTCAGTATCTTTTACAAAAAACAGAAGATAATTAGGGCGGGAATTCCCCTGCAGGATAGTCCGGAAAAACAGCGAGAGCAAATCCTTCTGTGACAGCAGGGAAAAGAAGGTGGTGTTAAAGGTACTTTTCCGAAGCATCATGCAAAATACAATGGACTCGTCGCTGATGGATAAATCATGCCGGGATTCGGGCGCAATAATGCAAAATTCTCCTTCGTTGAGCACACGGGACTCTTTTTCAAAATAGAAGGTACAGCTTCCCGATGCCACGAAATTGATCTCAAAATAATTATGCGTATGCAGAAACAGACGGGTATATCTGGGATGGCGGATAATAAAAACATCCCGTTCTGTGGGGATGATGGAGGATTCTCTGACATAAGGGGAAAGCTGCAGATCCGGCGTTATCGTCAAAACCATATTATCCAGTATTTTTTCAAATTCATCGTCTGACATATGGGAAAACATTTTATGGCCAGGCGTGCTTTCAGGACAGCCTTCACATAATAACCCCTTGCGTTTCAGATAGCTGATCATTTCCGGAAACTGCATCCGGCTTCCGGTTCTTATATAATATTCCTTCAGATAATGCTGAAATTTACCATAAGTAATATAGTATGTCATTGACGGCTCCTTTACAAACCACATGTATCAGAGCGCAGCCTGTACATAATAGATTTGCGCGTTTGATATGGACTTGTACTTTTGGGAATTGTTCTGCTGCATCTTTTATAATCTCACCGTTACAAGGCATGAAATCATCTCCTAATGGAAAACAACTGTTGACATGAATTTAGTATAGCACAATCAGAATGCAGAGTCTATCAGAATCTTGGTTTAACACAGAAAGGGTTTTTCTTAACCCATGAAAATATGTCGGGTGGACAGGAAAAATGTACATTGTAATCAGGAACAGAATTGTTAAACTAATATCAGTATTAAATCGAAATAAAACAGGCACTGACGGATAACTTGAAGCAGCGCAGAAACGAGGTAAAAGTATGGTAGATTTGAAAGCAAATCCCTTCTTTCTGGATGAAAAGAAGGAAAAATGGGTAACAGAGACACTTGCTTCACTGAGTGTGGAGGAAAAAATTGGACAGATGTTCTGTCCGATTGGCGGAAATATTGAGGAAGAGTTTCTACAGGAGTTTCTGAATGAATTTAAACCGGGGGCAATGCTGTACCGGCCGATGCCTGCGGCAGACATACAGAAGACCCACCGTTTTTTACAGGAACATTCCAAAGTGCCGATGCTTTTTGGCGCCAATCTGGAGTCCGGCGGAAACGGTATTTGTGCGGACGGGACTTATTTTTCCAGACCTATGGGCGTGGCGGCTACGGACAATCCGGTTAACGCATACCGCCTGGGGGAGATTGCCGGAAAAGAAGCCATTGCAGTTGGATGTAACTGGGCATTTTCCCCAATCTGCGATTTGGATATGAACTTCCGAAACCCGATTACCAATGTCCGTACCTTTGGCAGTAAACAGGAGAGAGTGACCAGCTTCGTAAAGGAACAGTTGAAAGGGCTTAAAGACAATGGTGTTGCGGCGGCAGTCAAGCATTTCCCGGGGGACGGCGTGGACGAGAGGGACCAGCACCTGGTGGCTTCTGTCAACAGTCTTTCTGTGGAAGAATATGACAGGACTTACGGAGCCATCTGGCAGGAAGTGGTGGATGCAGGGACGCTTTCTGTTATGGTCGGGCATATTCTGCAGCCTGCCTACAGCAGGCATTTTAACCCGGAAATAAAGGACGAAGAAATTCTTCCGGCTACCTTATCCAAAGAAATCCTTCAGGGGCTTCTGCGGGGAAAACTGGGATTTAACGGAATGATCGTTACGGATGCAACGCCTATGATGGGATTTTGCACTCCGATGAAGCGCTCTGAAGCGGTTCCGGCGGCGCTTGCGGCAGGCTGCGACATGATTCTGTTCAACAAAAGCATCCGTGAAGATTATCAGTTTGTACGCGACGCATTAAAGGACGGGCGGCTGACCATGGAGAGAGTGGACGAGGCCGTGACCAGAATCCTTGCAATGAAAGCGGCGATGGGGCTTCCGGAACAGAAAGAAGCAGGCACCATTGTTCCAGGCAGGGAGGCTTTGGATGTTGTGGGATGCCAGGAGCATAAAGCATGGACGAAAGCATGTGCGGATGAAGCTGTAACACTGGTAAAAGATACCCAGAATCTGCTGCCCATATCTCCTGATAAATATAAAAAGATCCGTCTCTATCTGCTGGAGGACCGTATTGGCGGCGGCTTTAAGGACGGCGAAGGGGCCATCGGCAAAGTGAAAGAAAAGCTGGAAAAAGAAGGCTTTGAGGTTTCCCTTTTTGACTATACAAAACCCGACTTTTATGAAATGTTTGAAGGCGGCGTGGAAGATATTAAGAGTAAATTTGATCTTGCAGTATATGTGGCATGTATAGACACTGCAAGTAACCAGTCCGTCAGAAGGATTGACTGGGTACATCTGATGGCGTCGGATGCTCCCTGGTTTTTAATGGATGTTCCGGTCATGTTTATTTCCCTTGCCAACCCTTACCATTTAGTGGATGCGCCGATGGTGAAGACTTTTATCAACGCCTATACGCCAAGTGAAGAAGTGGTTGACCAGGTGGTGGAGAAAATTATGGGAAGGTCAGAATTTAAAGGCATCAGCCCGGTGGATCCCTTCTGCGGCATATGGGGCGCACAGTTTTAGGTAAAATCCAGCATAAAAGAAGAGGTAAGCTATGAAAATAACAGGATTGCAGACAAATCATCTCACAAATCCTCTGGGATATGATATCCGGACACCCAGAGTATCTTTTCAGGTTACGGATACAGAAGCCAGGAAGGCGGAATCGGTACGGATTCTGGCGGCTCTGGATGAAGATTTTGAAGAAATTATTTACGATACCGGTAAATCTTCCGGAATACAGACCATAGGGACTGATTTGAAAATTCAGTTAAAGCCCCGTACCAGATATTACTGGAAAGTGGAGGTATGGGGAGATAACGGGGAGCACGCCATAAGCGATACGGCATGGTTTGAGACAGCCAAAATGGAGGAACCCTGGGAAGGCAGATGGATTGGAACCACGAAATTAAAGGATATCAATCCTATGCTGGTGAAGGAATTCACCACGAAGAAAGCCTATCAAAAATCAAGGATCTATATTACAGGACTTGGCCTGTACGAAATGTATCTTGACGGACAGCGGGTAGGGAACGAGTACCTGACACCGGGCTGTACGGACTATAATCAGTGGATACAGTATCAGACCTATGAGGTGGAAATAAAGAGCGGCTCCCATAGACTGGAAGTATTTCTGGCTGACGGGTGGTATATGGGAAGGTTTGGCCTTGACCATGCGGTAAATAACTATGGAGATCAGCACAAAATGATTCTGGAACTGGTTATGCAGGATGAGGAAGGCAGCGAAGACAGGATTATTTCTGACGAATCCTGGGAAGTGTCTGCCGGGGATGTGGTGTTCAGCAATATTTATGACGGAGAAACATATGCCCCTGCGTCCGGTCCCTCTCCCCGTTACGCTGCGGAGGTTTTAGATGGCCCCACAAGCCGCCTTACTGCAAGATACGGACAGCCGGTCATTATCAAAGAGGAAATCAGGCCGGCTGGAATTATTCATACGCCGGCAGGCGAGACTGTCATTGATATGGGACAAAATATGGCGGGTTTCCTGGGTTTTTATGTGGATGAGCCGAAAGGCGTCAGAATTTATATGCAGTTCGGGGAAGTGCTGCAGGAGGGAAACTTCTACCGGGATAACCTGCGCACGGCAAAAGCGGAATTTACTTATATTTCCGACGGTATTCCCAAATACGTGCAGCCCCATTTTACCTATTATGGATTCCGCTATGTGAAAGTGGAGGGATTTACGAAGGAACTTACGCCGGAGCAGTTTACCGGCTGTGTGCTTTATAGTGACCTTGACCGGACAGGATGGATTTCCACCAATAATGAGAAAGTAAATAAACTGATTCAGAATGCCATGTGGGGGCAGAAGTGTAATTATGTGGATGTTCCCACGGACTGTCCCCAGAGAGACGAGCGGATGGGATGGACGGCGGATACACAGGTATTTTCGGGCACAGCATGTTTTAACATGGACAGCTACAATTTCCTGCGTAAATTCTGCCATGATCTTTATGAAACACAGAAGGAATACGGTCATGTGACATCGGTGGTTCCGGCTTTCCATGAGAATGGGCCGACCTGCTCTGTATGGGGAGATGCAGCCACAATCCTGCCATGGAATCTTTATCTGTACTATGGGGATATTCATATCTTAAAAGAGCAGTTCGAGAGCATGAGACAGTGGGTGGACTACATCAAAGGCATTGATGAAGAAACCGGAGGCAGGCGTTTCTGGGATGTGGGATTCCATTTTGGAGACTGGCTGGCGTTGGACGGGGAAGGGGACGACGGCTTTAAAGGTTCTACCGAGGACGGTTATATTGCCACGGCCTATTATTATAATTCCGCCCGGATTGTGGCAAAGGCGGCGGAAATTCTTGGAAAAAAAGAGGAAGCAGATTATTATGGGAAACTGGCCGGAGAGATTAAGGCCGCCCTTGGGGCAGAGTATTTTACAGCCAACGGACGTCTTGGCCTGACCACACAGACCGCGTATGCAGTAGCACTGTATATGGATTTTGCACCGGAAGGAAGCAAAGAGCGGATTGCAGAATTCCTTAAGGAAAAGCTGAAGGTCAACAAGGGATACTTAAAAACAGGATTTGTGGGAACCTATATCCTGAACAGGGTTTTGTCTGATTACGGTAACAATGAACTGGCTTATAAGCTTCTCTTAAATGAAGAATGCCCAAGCTGGCTGTATGCGGTAAATATGGGGGCAACCACAATCTGGGAGAGATGGAACTCCATACTGCCGGACGGAAAAATAAGCGGCACGGAGATGAATTCTTTGAACCACTATTCCTACGGAAGCGTTGTGGAGTGGATGTACCGGAATATGGCGGGACTGCATGTGGAAGAGGAAAATCCAGGTTTTACCCATGTGACCATTGCACCCCAGCCGGACTACCGTATTACACAGTGCGACATGAAATACCAGTCCATAGCGGGAACATATGAAATTAGCTGGCAGGTGGAGCAGAGCGGGGAATTCCGCTTAAAAGTGACGGTACCTTTCGGGGCATCTGCAAAAATTATACTCCCCAATACAACAAGACAGCCGGAAGAGGTGGAAGCGGGCACCCATACTTATTTCTATCTGCCCGAAACGCCTATTATTAAGGTGTATTCATCCAAATCGCCTTTCAGGGAACTGCTGGAGAACCCCGAAGCCATGGCTGTTGTGGAGACATTTATACCGGGATGGAAGGCTGTGCCGGGAGGCATGCATGATATGACAGTGGAGATGCTGAGCGATACGCCTTTTGTCAATCTGACAGAGGAACAGATAGAAGCCTTTAACACCCAGCTTAAAACTGCCAGGGGATGAATTGGGGAAATGAATGACAGCAAAAGTCCAAAAAGCGGAGAACAGGCAGTCTGTGACTTCCCGGCAGTTTTGTCCATCCGCAAAACAGGATAAACGGACAAAACGCCGGAACCAGAAAGAAATTTTCGTCAGGAATTTTTCCTGTGGGAATAATGCAGAAAGTGGGAAGCAATATCCTTGCTGAAAAAGTAAACTCTCCGGTAATAGGTAAAGGTGGAGATAAGAACAAAACCAATGCTCATTCCAACTAAGGTCAGCGCGCAGTCCCTGGCGTTTTCAAGCATAAGGGCGGTTTCATGCAAAAAGAAGTTTACCGCTGTATTATAAAGAAGCCCTCCGGGAATCAGCGGGATTATGGCCGGGTATAAGAAAACCGTAGATGGTGTCTTTAACTCTAGGGCCATGATCTCGGCATAGAGGGAAGCGATGATGGCGGCCAGAAGGGTATACACAAACCGTTTGTCTATGATTTCCAGCAGGAGCAGATAGCTAAGACGCGTCAGGGCGCCGCCCAGGCCGGCCCAGATTAAATATTCTTTTTTAATGTGGAATACGATGCCGAATCCAAAAGAAGCAGTAAACGAAAAGAGAATCAGTTTTATATTTTCTACCATGAAATTAAGCCTCCAAACATATATATGCTGACAATCAGGCCGAACACGATTGCCATGGTTTCCAGAATGACCTTCAAAAGTTCCAGAATACCGTTCATTTCATTGCCACAGAGAATGTTGCGGAACGCATTTACCAGGGCGGTGCCGGGGATCATCAGCATGCTGTTGACAATGACAATGATAAAGAAATGTTCACCGATTCCCAGCTTTACATATAGGATGGCGAGGGTTCCGGCGATCCATGTGCAGAGGGTATTGGCCACGATCCGGTTGATATTCCTCTTATCCAGAAAATCTGTCAGCCATAGCAGAATCAGCGTATTGAGGTCGGCAGAAATGATATCCCCTATGGTTCCGCCGTTGAGCACGCCCAGACTGGTCATTGCAATGAGATAGCCGGAAATAATGGCGGGCAGGGAGTAATCACTGACTTTTTCCGCTTCCTCCAGCAGTCTTGAAAGTGTTTCGGGAGGCGGCGTTTTGGCGCACACCTTGCGGGAGAGCTGGTTGAACCGGTTCAGCTTTTCCAGATGTTTGTCTTCATGAGGCACGGAAATCTGTCTGGTCCCGGACTGCCCGTCCTGGGATTTGGCGCTGATGATAATAATAGTGCTCAATGAGAATATGCTGATGGAACTTAATTGATAACTGTGGCAGATGCGGAACATGGTATCGTTGACGCGCTCCAGATTTGCGCCGACAGTTAACATCCGGCAGCCCAGATTTGCGGCAAAGTCAAGTATGTATTCTACATGATTCATTGTATTCAAACCCCCGTTTTTCTAAGGTTATTATATAATAATCAAGTGGGCGGGGCAAGAAGATTGTCAGTTAAGTTTCTTGAATGCACAAAAAGAAAATGATATAGTTTTAGTACAAATAACAAGTATAAATTGAGAGGAGATTTCAGTATGAGCTACAAGGGAATTATTTTTGATTTGGACGGGGTAATCTGCTTTACAGACCAGTATCATTATCAGGCATGGAAAGAGATGGCGGACGGTATCGGTGTGTATTTTGATGAGGTAATCAATAACCGTTTAAGGGGTGTCAGCCGGATGGCAAGCCTGGATATTATTCTGGAGCGCAGTGAAAAGTCATACAGCGAAAAGGAGAAGGAAGAGCTGGCGGCGCAGAAAAATGAAATATATAAAAAGCTTCTGGAGCAGATGTCTCCTGCGGATCTGTCAGAAGAGGTAAAGAACACCCTGGATGAGTTAAGGAACAGGGGGCATAAACTTGCTATCGGATCTTCCAGCAAAAATACGAAGATGATTTTAAAGCAATTGGGGCTGGAAGGATATTTTGACGCAATCAGCGATGGCACGAATATCACCTATTCCAAACCGGATCCGGAAGTCTTTTTGAAGGCAGCGGCCTTTCTGGGCCTTGATCCTTCCGACTGTCTGGTGGTGGAAGATGCGCTGGCTGGAATTGACGCGGCTGTGGCGGGCGGATTCCATGGGGCAGGTATCGGTGAAGCGGCAACCCACGAAAAAGTAACCTATCCATTAGAAAAGTTTTCTGACTTATTATCAGTTACCAGAGGTGAAAAGGATGAAGTTTGAAAAATCCAAAGAAAGAATTCCTATTTGGGGAAATAAAGTGCCCGGCAATACGGGAAAAAGCAAACATGACCGGATGAACTGGGATGATACCCTGACTTTTCAGGAGATTTTTACCAAATATCCCGGTATCTGGGATAAAACAACGGATTTAATCGGTGATATGCGGGGAAATGACACCCTTACATACCGGGAGGAAATTAAGGATGGTTATGCAGAGGAAACCTATGACGATATTCCCTTTTTAGTGCCTTATCTTGTTCCAGGCAGTAAAAAATGCGTGATTTCCTGCCCGGGAGGCGCATATCTGTCCAAAAGCATTGAAAACGAAGGGAAGGATATTGCAGAGTTTCTGAATGCGGCCGGAATCAGTTGCTTTGTACTCTGGTACAGGTCTTATCCTTACAGAGCACCTTATATGTTTCTTGACCTCCAGCGGGCAGTCCGTTTCCTGCGGTTTCATGCGAAAGAGTATGGCTTTGAACCGGACGGGATAGCGACCCTGGGATTTTCAGCAGGGGGCAATCTTGCAGGTGTGCAGGCGGTCTGCTTCGGGGATGCGCCGGTAGAAGAAGCGGGATACGAACCGGATGAAATTGATAAGGTCAGCGGGATTCCCAACGGGGTGGGACTTATTTATCCGGCGGTAACAGTGGCAGACGACAAGATTCAGGTAGTTATGGCTGATGTGGAAACTTACAATAACCCGGAGAAAAGAAAGCAGTTCAGTGAGCGGTATGAGATGAAAACCCACGTGAAAGAGGGTGATGCTCCCATGTTTTTGTGCAATACCCTGGATGATAACGTAATTGACCCTTTCCATATGGTGGATTTTGCAGGGGCATGCAGGGAGAAAAAGGTACCTTTTGAAATGCATATATTTCCCTATGGGGGACATGGATTCGGAGGCTGTAAACCCCAGCCTGCGCCTCCCATACCCGGCATGAGCGTGCCGGATTATTCTGCGGTGGAGCAGTGGAAGGATCTGTTTGTCAACTGGCTGGACAGGACACTTATATAGCGGATGGGACATGATACAAAATGCTCTCTGCGTGCAGACGCAGGGAGCATTTTTTGCAGACAGGAAATTACGATAGCATTAAATATGTAAATCTGCAATAGAATGTTTACATGGTTTTCATAACAATCCGGGACGGAATAGCGGGAATGCCTGCGCTGTTGTACAGGTTCACTTCATAGTAGGGGGTATATGCGAATGCGATTTCCAGTTCGGCAAAAAGAACCGCATCAGGAAGAATAACGGTTATCTGTTCGCCGCCTGCCATATACTGGCAGGAGTCCGCAGGTATTTCCGTCCGTTTACCTTCTGGGGTTATGCCGAAAATCTGTAATGCCTGCAGACTGCCCTGCATGGACAATCCTTCATAAGCATGTGCAAAGTGCAGAAGGAGTGTTCTGTCTTTTAGCACGACGCTGTCCATCACGGGCGCATCCCAGGAGATATCCTCTCCATATATATAGCTGCGTGCACATAACGCCAGCCGGTATCCGATAGGCTGCTTTTTTTTCGGATGGATGTCATAGCGCATGCCCCCATCGGAACTGGAAATCAAGAATACACCTTCTTTTTCCCGGGATAGGTCATACTGCTGCTGCCTTATGACAGGGAAGTTATCGCCGGTGCATTCCAGCCAGACGTCAAAAGGCGCAAGCTGTACGCAGAAGAAGGGCAGTGTGTCATGCCACAATTCTCTCCAGCAGTCAATCATATCAGAAAGCACATCCTTGTAGATTGCAGCGTGGGTTTCGTCACTTTCTCCCTGATACCAGAGCACACCGCTGACGGGAAAAGGTGCAGTTTTTTTCAGCATAAATTCATATAGACCACCGGGACGGTTCTGGTGGCATGGACCAATCAGGTTTATAGAGTCGTCGGAAGGATTCTCTTTCATGAATTTAAGCTGTTCTTCGTGGGAGAGGCCGAAGAGCATGGTTTCGCCGAATGCATTCTCAAATGGATTTCCCCGGTCATTCATCGGATTTTTGCGGAAGTTCTCAACGTAATCTTCCGGAATATTTTTCAGACCTTCCTGGTATTCGTCCAGCCAGATTTGTCCGTGTTTTGACAGGTGTTCTTCATCCATCCATGCAGAAGCGGTACTGCCGCCCCAGTTACAACCGATGATGCCGACAGGAATCTGCTGGCTTCGCTGGATTTCTTTGGCAAAATAGTAGCCAACGGCACTGAAATATTCGATATTTTCTGGGTCACAGGTTCTCCAGAATCCCATTTTGGAATAATCAAAGTCCTGTTCCTGACCTTCATAGCATATTTCGGGACAGTCATAAAAGCGGATATCCTGATTGGCACAGATATTTCGTTCTGCCGCCAGGTCTGCGTCATAGCGCATCCAGAATTCCATATTGGACTGGCCTCCGGCAAGATATACATCTCCAATCGAAATATCTTCCAGAGTAATGGTTTCTGATTCCCCACAGATTATGCAGACTACATTTCTGCAGACATCCAAAGGCGGAAGTATGATATGCCAGCACCCGTCCTGTACTGCAGTCTGCACAGAGCAGGATGAGGGGATGACCACAGGCTGGCCGGATTCTGAATATTGCAGCGTTACGGATACTTTTTCGTTTTCTTCTCCGACACCCCAGATATGTATATCTTTTCCACGCTGAAATATCATATGGGATGTAAAAATAGATGCTGTTTTCATAGAAACATGTCTCCTTTCCATGTCTGTAAAACAGGATATACCCTCTTTTACATTGAAATTGTATTGCATAGGCTGAGAGAGTGTTTTTATTATTACGTATCCCTTCAAAGGATGATTTTAAGATAAGTGAATCCTTCTCCGGTGTCAATTGTATGCTGCAAAAACCATAAATTATATCGTATAAAGAATAAATGCTGTCGTACTATTTAATGAATGATTAAGCTAAGATACAAGGGGAACTGGCGGATTGACGCATTTGACAGGTGCCGCGGAGTGTTGGATTTGTATGGTAAAAAGCAGTTATTCTGCATTGGAATGCTCCCGGCGGATGGATGAAGGCGTGCATCCATAGAGCGCTTTAAAAGAAGAATTAAACAGTTTCTGGTTTGTAAAACCATTTGCCTCCATGACTTCGGAAATGGGGGCATTTGTATTTAACAAATCAGCATAAGCATGAGCCAGTCTGACCTCATTTAAATAGTTTAAAAAGGTCATGCCCATATTTTTCTTAAAAAAGCGGCAGAAATACTCCCTGCCCAGACCTAACAGGCTGGCAGCATCGTCCAGGGCAACAGGTTCCCTGAAATGTTCCTCCACATAGGTGATGACATCCCGGATGCGTTCCATTGCAGGGGTGTCGCTGCCATGGTATGGCTGGGGCTTTTTTACGGAAAAAAAGCGGATTAAGCGGGATACGATCTGAAGCACAATCCCTTCGGCTTCCATGCGGTAAGTGGGCGGCTCCTCCATATACAGTCTTGTCAGAGCTTCTAGCAGTTCGCAGGCGCTCCGGTATAAGGGAAACAGTTCGTCGGATGCGTCCTCCGGGGTACAGAGAATCTGATAAGAGTCTATTTCCGGGAAATACTGACGGATATGCTTTTTGGATACATGAATACAGACGAACATAGAGAGTTCGTCATAAGTGTAAGTGCTGTGTACCTTGCGGGATTCCACAACAAGCATATGTTTGTTCAAAAGACGGAAATTTTTCCCTTCAATGGTGATATCCGCCGCACCGTTTAGGGGATACAGGATTTCCAGTTCTTCATGCCAGTGCAGGGGAAAATAACCGCCGGGAGCGGTGGTGTATGCAATGGATATTCCCGTGGACAAGGGGCTTGCTGCTGCATAGTATGAGTTTTCCATAAAGTGTCTCCTGCTTAAAAGATGTTAAATATTTTTTATTGTTAGTTGTTATTCAGTATGCCGGATGTAAGAAGCAGCAACTGGCGGCAGAGTGGTACGCTGACTGTTATTTTAATTTAGCAAAAGTGAAATGAAAAGTCAATATCGCCTTAAAAAGAGTCAAAATCTAACCTAGAATTCCTCTCTTTTAAGCTGTAAGATATAACATGTAAAGCGAAAGCGAAAACAAAAACAGCTTATTGTGACAAAGGATGCCAGCCATCCTGATGTTAAAAAGAAAGAGAGGTTAAGTTATGAGTACAATAGCTTTAAAAGGAAAAGCCTACACAGAAGGCAGAAACAGAGTATCCCTTAAGGAGAGAATCGCAGAATATTTCAGGACAACAATGGAAGAGTATGGTGCGGAAATCGCTTGCGGTATGCTTGCAATGTCAGGGAATACCAATGCAGCCCTTGTTTATCAGATGCTAAAGAAATAGGCTGATAAGCGGTATGGAAAAACAAAAGAATGACTTTCGGGAATAAAAGAGCCAGTAAACGCATGGAAATGCAGGTTACTGGCTCTTTTTACAATAAGCTGGACCGCGAAATATGGCAGGGAGTGTGTAGTTTTGACATTTTATGTTGCAATTTTGACTTTATAAAATGGTCGTATTGATTTGGATAAACGCAGATGATAGAAATAATTTAATCATCATTACGAAATCATGTAAGATGGAATCATATTTTTAATTTGGAGGAAATCGAAATGGGTCATTTACAGTTTCATCTGGATGCTGCTGCATCAACGAAAGATTTTGAACATTATTGGGAAAAGTGTGTCGGGTCATGCCATGGCTATACAGCGTTAAGAGAGGATTACCGAAATCAATTGAAAAAGGTGAAAGAGGATGTTGGATTTCAATATGTGCGTTTTCACGGAATTTTGAATGATGATATGAGTGTGGTTTTTGAAAAAGAGCATGGGGGTCTGGAATACAATTTTGTAAATATAGATAATATTATTGATTTTCTGTTAAGTATAGATATGCGGCCGTTTATTGAGATTAGCTTCATGCCATCGCCTTTTGCGTCCGGAGAGCAAACGTGCTTTCATTATAAAGGAAATGTTACCATGCCAAAGGATTTTCAGCTCTGGGATTCCTTTATCGTCACATTTATCCAGCATCTAGTGGAACGTTATGGCGTGGAAGAGGTGCAAAAATGGTATTTTGAAGTTTGGAATGAGCCAAACCTTAAGTTCTTTTTTGCTGGGAATCAGGAAGATTATTTTACTTTATATGAACATACAGTAAGGGCAATAAAATCTGTTGATGCCGGATTAAGAACAGGAGGTCCCTCTACTGCAAATAATGCATGGATTTTGGATATAATTGAATATTGCAAAAAGAATCATGTGCCTATAGATTTCATTTCAACGCATCATTATCCGACCGATGATCCTAACTGGAACGGGGATATGAACCTGGATGATTTTATCCAAAAGGAAAAAAGGGACACCGGTGGGGAAGTAGACAGAAGAGGAATTCTTACAAGAATGGCGAAAAAAGCAAAGGCTGAGGCAGGAGAACTGCCGCTATACTATACGGAATGGAACACATCCGCCAACGAAGGGGATGCAGTCCATGACACCTCATACAGTTCAGCATTGATGGTAAAGACTTTGCTTGATAACTATGGATATGCTGATATATACTCTTTTTGGACATTTTCGGACATTTTTGAGGAGCATGGGCAGGCGCCGGGAGAATTTCGCGGCGGGTTTGGACTGCAGACTATCCATGGAATTCCCAAACCTGCCTATCGTGCCCTGGAATTGATGCATCAGTTGGGCAGCCGGCAGTACCAGAAGGAAGCCGAGCAGGGAACAGCAGGTGTTTTTGCAGCCAGCGGCAGGGACGAAAAAATGTGTATTATTGCATATAATCATGAGATGCCTGGAAAGCCGATAAAAGCAGAAAACATAAAAATTGACATAAAGAATATTTCAGTAGTTTCTGCCTCCATTCAGAGAATTGATGATGCCCATGCAAATGCAAGAAGCGAGTGGGAGAAAATGGGTTCACCGGTTTATCCGGATACAGAGCAGATAAAGAGTTTAAAAAGAGCATCTTTTGTTCAGGAAGAAACGCTATGTGTAACAAAAACAGAGAATGGGATAAGCTTGGAATTCTGCCTTCCGGAACATGGAGTCGCATTAATCAAGCTAAAATAAAAACAGCCATGAGATTGAATAGAATTGCCTGGAAGAAAGTGAAGATTAAAACAAAGCTGTGGGGATTGTTCGTCACATGCATTATAGCCACGTCCCTGGTATCCATTGCGGCTGTGGTCTACAATAACAAAAAAGCCATGCTGAACCAGATTGGGGAAATGACAACCCAGACATTGCTTGCGATTGATAACAATATGAATCTGATGATTGAGCATGTTAATCAGGATACTTATGCTGTTTTCTGGAGCAAAATGTTTCAGGATACACTGGATGAAATATCAAAGGGAAACCTGACTGTGGAAACACGATCAGACTTACAGGACTGTCTGGTTAATATTATGCTGGCCGGCGACTATATATCGTCTATTATATTCTATGACAATTTAGGGAATGTATATAGCTGTAACAGAGATGAGGTGGTCTTTAAAAACAATATTCCGGTTGAGGAGGCATACTGGTATGACAGGGTGCTTGATTTGGACGGCAATTGGATATTTGAAACGGATGGAGGAGGCATGGTCAGCTATAAAAGCCAGAACAGAAATGTTTTGTCTATGATAAAGCTGATAAAAAAGAAGACTGACTATTCAAAGCTTGGGATTCTTATGGTGAATATTGATGAAAAGACGATTCGCAACAGCTTTTCAACAGTTGGTGAGAATTTGAATTCCGGTTTTTATATTTTGCAGGGTGATGAACTGATTTTTGGAACAGAAGACAGTGGGCAATATAAAACAGATAAAGATATTATCTTAAGTCTGGCCGAAGATGAGGTAAAAATTGTAAAAGCCGGAAAGAATTCCGCGGTATATAAAAAGATTTCTTCCGTGGTAGAGGGCTGGAATATTGTCGCCAAGATACCTTTAGACAGCTTTGCCGTGTCCGCCGGATATGGGCAGACTTTGTTTGTACTTAGCTTTAATGTGCTTCTGCTTATTTTGTGCTGGTTCTATATTTCCTATGTGCTGAGCTGGCCGATTCAGAAAATGGAGGAGCAGATGACATCTGCAGATTCCATACCGGAGGATATGGCTATAGAAGAAGGATGTGAAGATGAAATCAGCAACTTAAAGCGTGCCTATAATGGTATGCTTCATTCCATACGGGGGTTACTGGAGCAGACAAAACAGAAAGAAAAGCTGCTTCGGGAAAACGAACTAAATTTGATACTGGAACAGATAAGCCCTCATTTTTTATATAACACACTGGATGCAATCAGCGGACTGACGCTGATTGGAGATCAGAAAAAAAGCTTTCAGATGACACAGGCGCTTGGCCGGTTTTACCGGAACAGTTTAAACAGCGGACGGCAAATGCTTTTTGTCTGGGAGGAACTGGATATCATAAAAAGCTATATAACAATTATAAATATCCGCTACGATGGGGATATCCGGGTAACATACGATGTTGATGAGAAAGTACAGGAGGTTTTGATTTTAAAGCTTATCCTGCAGCCGCTGGTGGAAAACGCCATTCACCACGGTATGCGCCAGAAAGAGTGCGCGGGAGAATTAAGAATATCTGTAAAGGCATTGGGAGATGAAATGATTGAATTTTCTGTATGGGATAATGGGGCAGGTATTGAGCGGGATAAGATAGATAAAATATTAAGGGGAGAGTACAGGACAAGGAAATCAGGATTTGGTATTTACAGTGTCAAACAGCGGATAGAACTTTTCTACGGAATTGAAGATGCTTTGAGTATCTACAGTGATTTTGGAAAAGAAACCGAGATTAAAGTAAGAATTCCGTGTAAGAAAGAGGAAAAGGATGGAGAAGGATATCATTAGCATATTGATCATAGATGATGAAAAATATGAAGGTATATTGATGGCAAAAAGTGTTGAATGGGACAGGCATGGATTCCGTATCATGGCAACTGTCCAGTCTGCGGCAGAGGCTTTGAAGATAATGGAAAGGGAACTTCCGGATCTTGTTTATACGGATATCAATATGCCAATGATGGACGGGCTGGAATTAAGTAAAAGAATCAGAGAAGCTTATCCGTCTGTCCATATAGTCATTGTGACAGGTTATCGTGAATTTGAATATGCCAGAGAAGCAATTCATATAGGGGTGGAGGATTTTCTTTTAAAGCCGATTTTGACAGATGAACTGATTGCGACAGCCGAAAAAGCGAAACAGGCAATTTTAAAATCCAAAAAAGAAGAATTAAAGCAGAAGGAAAATTTACCTGTTCTTTGCCAGGAACTGGTGCGCAGGATTGTAAGGGGCGATATCAGTGAGAAAGACGCGGAGGAAAAGCTATCTGCATATAACATGCTATTCCTCCACAAGAATAAAGTCCGGGGAATTTTTATAAAGGTTGACGGGGTTGAAAAGATTTTCACATCATCGGTCCTGGAAGTCATGAACAGCATGACAGGCGGGAGATATTGGTATACTTTTCTGGATAAAGATATTATTTTCTTTATAATTGAAGAAAAAGAAAATATCAAGGAAGAGATTGAACTTGCATTCTTAAAGATGACAAAAGTAAACAATGACAGTATCCGTGTGATGTCCGTCAGCCACTGCTGCAAGGGCATTACAGACTGTACCAGAATGCTTTCCGAATGTGAGGAAGCGGCGCTGAACATCATCAGGGATAAGAGCAAAATACTGATTTTTTATGAGGACTATATTGGCCTTATGCTGCATATCAAGCGCTCCTGCCCGGTAAATTTTGACGAATACAGAATTGCAGTAAAGGGCGGTGATCTGGAAGCGGCTGTTGCAATCATTGACCAGTATTTGAAAAAATATGTCTATGACGGACCGATGATGATTTCCCAACTGCGGAATCTGGGGGGCTTAATTCTGCATAATTCTTTGTCTATCTTAAAAGAATACAATAAATATCTGGATGATTCGGAGCAGATGGAACTGTTTACGGCAATTTCCAATATAAACACCCTGCATGAATTCTGCAGAATATTTTATTCTTTTATTGAAAAAGTGATTGAAATCATTTCTGAAAATCATGTGGGGAACAGTATTGTTTTAACAGCCCAGGAGTATATTGCAGAAAATCTTGGAAAAGAGGGATTGTCCCTGAACAGGATTGCTTCTGATTTGTTTGTAAATTCCAGCTATCTCAGCCGTATATTCAAACAGGTCACAGGGGAAAGCCTGACGAAATATATTATGAGAAAGCGCATGGAAAAAAGCATGGATCTGTTTGATAATACGCATTTAAAGGTGTATGAGGTGGCGGCGGCGGTGGGCATGCCGGATGCACATTACTTTGGAACATGCTTTAAAAAATATACAGGGAAAACGGTCAATCAGTACAAAAGTAAAAATCGCAACCTTTTAGGTGAATAATTTGAATTGAGGCAGACTGGCATGTGGCTTATGATAAACATATGTTAAAAGCCACAGGAAAAGGCTGTTCTTAGAAGGAGGAAAAAATAATGAAAAATTGGAAAAAGGTTGCGGCAGTGTGCATGAGTATTGCAGTTCTGACTGGCGTATCGGCATGTTCCCCGGCGGCAAAGCAGGAAAGCGATGAAGTGGTACTGGATGTATGGCACCAGTTCACAGATCCGGAAAGTGAGCAGACAAAGACATTTCTGGCAGCAGTAGACAATTATGAAAGTGAGCATGAGAATATCAAGATTGAACTGCACGGACTGGATACGGAATCTTACAAGACCAAGATTTCCACTGAATTTGCAAGCAGCGCATCGGGCATAGACGTCTTTTATTACTGGTCCCCCGGCAAACTGAAACAACTGGTTAATGCAGATAAAGTATTACCTCTGAATGATTATGTGACAGATGAGGTTATGAGCAGGGTAAAAGAAGGCTCCACAAGCGCTTTTGAGTTTGGAGATGATTTATATGCACTTCCAATCGACAGCTATATGATGTGTCTGTTTTGCAATAAGACACTGTTTGAGGAGGCTGGGGCAGAAATCCCTTCCACTTATGATGAACTGATTGCAGCAGGAGAAAAGCTTCAGACGCTGGACGGGGTTACGCCGCTGGTGATTGGTGCAAAAGATTCCTGGCTTGCAGGCGCTTTGTATGAAGCCGTTGCCCTTAGGGAAGTGGGCGCCGGGGAAGTACAGGCAGCTTTGCTTGGGGAGACTGCATTTACCAATGAAGGGTTTAAAAGGGCTGCTGAAAAAGTAATCGAATTGAACCAGAAAGGCATTTTCGGAAAGAATCCCTTAGAGGATGGAGAACCGGAAGCGACAGCAGATTTCTTAAACGGAAAGGCTGCCATGCAGTTGGATGGAAGCTGGTTTGCAGGTACGATTGATAATACAGAAGAAAGCGTGGTAACGGATGTGGAAGTAATCACTTTCCCCGTCGTTTCGGAAGGACAGAGCAGAACCGATTATGCAGGCGGTGCAAGCGCATCCTTCTTTGTAAACAAAAACACGGATACACCGGCAGAGGCAGCAGACTTTGCAATCTATATTGCAGAACAGATGGGCAGTAAGGCGCTTGAAATTGGTTCGGGATTTCCCTGCTGGAATGTAGACGTTGATGAGTCTGCTCTTTCCCCGACATTTGTATCCTTATACAATCTGTATAACAGCGTGGAAACAGGAATTCAAAACTGGGACGGCATTCTGGATGCAAACGCAACGGCTGTCCATCTGGAACAGGCACAGTCTCTGCTGGTTGAGGGCGCAAGCGCTGAAAGTTTTATGAAGGCACATCAGGAAGCAATCAGTACACAGGAGTAATGCTATGAAGAGATTATTGAGTAATAAGTTGTACATAGCGATTTTTGTTGCGCCGGCATTGATTTTGTTTATTGCCATGGGAGTTGTTCCACTGTTTATTACTGGATATTATGGATTGTTTGATTACGATGGCATTGGAAAGAAGACTTTTATAGGCTTGCAGAATTATATTGATTTGTTTGCGGCAGACGCTTATTTTCTGAAATCTATTTTAAATTCGTTCATACTGGCGGCTGGTTCTTTGTTTGTGCAGCTCCCAATTGCGCTGCTGCTTGCTATTTTGCTGGCAAACGGGGTAAAAGGAGAAGGATTTTACAGGACAGTGTTTTTCCTGCCTGTGGTTATTTCAAGTATGGTTATCGGGCAACTCTGGTGTAAAATTTTTAACAGTGACGGCCTTCTAAATGCAATATTGGGATTTTTTGGCTGTACAGATGACATTGCATGGCTGGTAAATTCAAAAACCGCATATATGACAACTGTCATTCCGGCAGTCTGGCAAAGCATCGGGTACCATATGGTCATCCTCTACGCAGGGGTTAAGAATATTTCCCCTGAATATTATGAGGCGGCGAAACTGGACGGTGCCACCGGGTTTAAGGCGGCAATGAAAATTACCATCCCGCTGCTTATGCCCACGATTAAAGTCAGTGCAACGTTTGCCCTGGTCGGTTCTCTCAGAGTATTTGATCTGGTATACGTTATGACTGGCGGCGGCCCCAATCATGCCAGTGAAGTTCCTGCAACTTTGATGTATGATAACCTTTTCGTCAAGTGTCGGTACGGTTATGGCAGCGCTCAGGCGTTTTTCATCGTGTTTGAGTGTCTGCTGTTCAGTTTTCTGCTGAATTGTATCTTTAAAAAATCTGAAGAAAATGCATCGGCAATTTAAAAGGAGAGGGGTATGGAAATAAATTTTAATAAAATCAAGAGAGTTTTGATATACGTGTTTTTGCTGGCGTTTACCTTTATCCAGATCTTTCCTTTTTACTGGCTCATAACATTTTCCTTTAAAAGTAATACGGAGATATTCGATTCAAACAATTTGATGGGCCTGCCAAAAGTATGGCGCCTGGAAAACTATTCAAAAGCCTTAATGGGAGGAAATATTCTGCATTATCTGCTGAATTCGGTTTTGTATGCTGTACTGACCGTAGTTATCGCAACCCTGCTGTCAGCAATGGCGGCATATGCAATTAACAGAATGTACTGGAAAGCAAAGGGGATTGTTGCTGTAATTTTCAGTCTTGGCATTATGATTCCCGTGCAGGCTACTTTGCTTCCCCTGTTCCAGGGACTTGACATGATGGGAGTAAGAAGAGGATATTTAGGTCTGCTTCTCCCCTACATCACTTTTGCAATGCCCATGAGCGTTATGATTTTAGGAGGATTCTTCAAATCCCTGCCCAGAGAAATTGAAGAAGCCGCATGTATAGACGGCTGTAATATATTTTCCATGTTTTTCAGGATTATTTTCCCTATGATAAAGCCCGGAATTGCCACGGCATGTATCTTTACGTTTTTAAATACATGGAATGAACTGCTGTTTGCAAACACATTTGTGGACAGCGCGGAATACAAGACACTGCCTGTAGGTATCATGTCCTTTGTGGGAGAGCATTCCACGAACTGGGGAATCATAGGCGCAGGCATGGTAATCGCGACACTGCCGACAGTTGTAATTTATCTGATGCTGAGCAAGCAGGTTCAGGAAAGCTTTACGGTTGGCGCTGTAAAAGGCTAAAGGTATGGAAAGTATAGTATAGTATAAAATGAATATGGAATAATAGAGGAAGCCGCAAAACGCAAAAGTTTTGCGGTTTTCTGCTGCCTGCCAACGCCGTGCTGCATAGGGAACTGCCATGTTTCGCAAGCCAGTCTATTGTAAATAAAAAGTCAATATTGCCTTAAAAAGAGTCAAAATCCAACCTAGAATTCCTCTTTTTTAAGCTGTAAGATATAACATGTAAAGCGAAAGCAAAACAGCAGCAAACGCTGCCATGCTTCGCGGTTTAACTTATTGTAACAACGGATGCCAGGCTGTGCCAGCCATCCTTATGTTAAAAAGAAAGAGAGGTTAAGTTATGAGTACAATAGCATTAAAAGGAAAAGCCTATACAGAAGGCAGAAACAGAGTATCCCTTAAGGAGAGAATTGCAAAATATTTCAGGACAACAATGGAAGAGCATGGTGCGGAAATCGCATGCGGCATGCTTGCAATGTCGGGAAATACCAATACAGCCCTTGTTTATCAGATGTTAAAGAAATAGGCTGATAAGCGGTATGGAGGAACAAAAGAATAATTTTAGAGAGTAAAAGAGCCGGTAAGTGCATGGAAATGCAGGTTACTGGCTCTTTTTGATGTCCATGCAAATTGGCAGTAGATAAAGAAAAAAGAATTTGATATAATTGTTTAAACTTTGGGAGGTACGGGGAATGGGAATTTATCTGAATCCGGGAAATAAAAGTTTTTGGAAAGCGGTCCGTTCAGAAATATATGTGGATAAGACAGAACTGATAGCATATACCAATAAATGTTTAAATACAAGAGAGCAGTTTATTTGTGTCAGCAGACCCCGGCGCTTTGGAAAATCCATGGCACTTGAGATGCTGGCAGCTTATTATAGCTGCGGCTGCGATTCAGAAGCGTTGTTTACAGGTTATAAAATAGAAAATAATGAAACCTTTAAAGAACACTTGAACAAGTATGATGTAATTTTTCTTAATATGCAGCAGCTTTTGGGCAAAGCCAGAAATCAGGAAGTGACGGAATATTTAGAGCAGGTTGTTATTGCAGAGATACGCAGGGTATACGGGGGACTGTTTTCGGAACATGAAACGGATCTTGCCGTTGTTCTGGAGAATATTTATGTGGAAACAGACAGGCAGTTTGTTTTTCTGATAGATGAGTGGGATTGTGTGATGCGTGAAAAGCAGGAGGAGGAGGAGTTGCAGAAGCATTATCTTGATTTCCTGCGTAACCTTTTGAAAGACCAGCCTTATGTCGCACTGGCTTATATGACGGGAATTCTTCCGGTAAAAAAATATGGTACGCACTCTGCCCTGAATATGTTTGCTGAATATTCGATGACCAGCCAATATGTTTTTGAGGAATATACCGGATTTACAGAGGCAGAAGTAAAGAACTTATGTGAACAGTATCATATGGATTTTGAGGCGACAGGCAGATGGTATGACGGATATATGTTTAAAAAGTTCCAGCATATTTATAACCCAAGATCAGTGGTTGAGGCAATGCGCTGTCAGGATTTTTCTAATTACTGGACTTCCACAGAGACTTATGAGGCATTGAAAATCTATATGGATATGGATTTTGACGGACTGCGTTCAGATATTGTTCAGATGCTTGGCGGCGGCCGGGTTAAGGTGAACACACGCAGCTTCCAGAATGATATGCGTACGTTTAAAACAAAAGATGATGTGTTGACACTGCTGATTCATTTGGGATATCTTGCCTATGACTCAGAGAAAAAGGAATCTTTCATTCCCAACAAGGAAATTATTGAGGAATTTGAAAATGCTATGAGCGTCGGAGGATGGCAGGAAGTTATGCGCGTACTGAAGGCATCTGAAAAACTTCTTGAAGACACACTTTCGGGCAATGAAAAACGTGTTGCGGAAGGGCTTGACAGGGCGCATACGGAGGTAGCTTCCATACTTACTTATAATGACGAGAATTCGCTTGGGTGTGCTATCAGTCTGGCATACTACAGCGCAAGGAAGGATTATAGAATAATCCGGGAACTTCCAGCAGGGCGCGGTTTTGCCGACGTTGTTTTTCTTCCGTTGCCACATACCGGGAAGCCTGCAATTATAGTAGAATTAAAATATGATAAATCAGCCTGCACAGCGATACAGCAGATTAAAGATAGGCATTATTTCAAAGCGCTGGAAGGTTTCAGCGGTGAAATAATGCTTGTGGGAGTGAACTATGACAAGGATAAGGATAAGGAAAGCAAACCGCATAGCTGTGTGATAGAGAAGCTTGGAAACATAACGTATGGGCAGAGGAGATAAAATCATTCATTGCTCCTCTGCCCGGCTGAGGCTCTTTTTATATCAATTTACAAATTGTTTAATTTCTCAATCATTTCCTGAAGTTCTTCCTTTGTATAAAGTCCAAAGGTGGTTACATTTCTAAGGGGCATGGAGGCCGCAATGGCTGCGCCCATATCATCAGAGTCTGCCGTATCCGCGTCATCGGTTTTTCCATCAGAATCCATCACGCCGAAAAAGTCGTCAAGGGATTTTTTGAATTTCTGTCCGTATTCTTTTGTGCGCGGGTCTGCGGATAATTCTCCCAGAGTCGTGTTCATATGTATTTTCAGAGGCAGCATTTTGTCTGTGCAAAGGCAGACTTTTCCAGTCAGGCGTATATCCTGTGAGGAAGCGCCGATAAGGATTTCATAGTCGCCCGCCGCCGCATACCAGTCGTGTATGTCAGTGTTGTACCAGGCAAAACTCCGGTAATCAAGGGTAAATGTAATGGTTTTTGTTTCGCCGGGCTTTAAGGAAACTTTGTCATAACCTTTCAGTTCTTTGACGGGCCGGCGCGCAGCATGGGTCAGGTCGCTGACGTAAAGCTGGACAATTTCCTTTCCTTCCACGTTTCCGGTATTGGTTACGTCCACGGTTACGGTGAGGGTATCGGTATCCTGGATCTTTTCCTTATCTATACTTAAATTGCTGTAGGAAAAGGTGGTGTAGGAAAGGCCGAATCCAAAGGGGAAGGCAACAGGCATCTCTTTGGCTTCGTAGTAACGGTATCCAACAAAAATGCCTTCGTTGTAGTCGACATTTTCAGCATCGCCAAAGCACAGATGGGAAGGATTGTCAGAAAGTTTGTAAGGCATGGTTTCCGCCAGCTTGCCGGAAGGGTTTACTTTGCCGAAAAGGATGCCGGCAAGGGCAGTCCCTACCGCCTGTCCTCCCAGATAAGCTTCCAGAATACCTTTTACCCTGGAAAGCCAGGGCATTTCAACAGGCGAGCCGTTGTGAAGGACAACAATTGTTTCAGGCTGTACTTTCAGGACTTCTTCAATCAGGCGGTTCTGACATTGGGGCAGTCTCATGTGGGTGCGGTCGTAGCCTTCCGACTCGAAGCTGTCTGGAAGCCCGGCAAAAATAACAGCCTTATCTGCTTTGGCGGCTGCATCAATGGCTTCCCTGGCAAGAACCTCATCATAGAGATCGCTGTCCGCAGAAAATCCTTTTACATAAGTGATGCCTGGACGGTCTTTTACTTCCTCTAAAATACTGCTGACGCGGAAACTGTTTATATGGGAACTTCCGCCGCCCTGATAGCGCGGCTTTGCGGCAAACTCTCCGATGAACGCAATCTTTTCATCTTCTTTCAGTGGGAGTACATTTTCATTTTTTAACAGAACCATGGATTCTTCTGCGATGCGGGCGGCCAGTGCGTGGTCTTTTTCCAGGGTAAATTCAGCGTCTTCACGGTTGTCTGTATATTTGAAAATAATATGCAGAATCCTTTCCACTGCCTGATCCAAAACAGATTCCTCCAGGTCCCCGTTTTTCACTGCAGCAATGATTTCCTGGTCGTTGGCGCCGTTAGAAGAAGGCATCTCAAGTTCAAGACCTGCTTTTAAGCCGGGAACCCGTTCATTGACTGCGCCCCAGTCTGACATGACATAACCCTGAAATCCCCATTCCTCCCGGAGCACATCCGTCAGAAGCCAGCGGTTTTCGGAAGAAAAGACGCCGTTTAAGCGGTTGTAGGAGCACATAACGGTATAGGGCTGTGCCTTTTTTACAGCAGTCTCAAAAGCAGGAAGGTATATTTCCCTAAGGGTCCGTTCATCAATGTTGGAAGAACTGCTCATACGGTTGAATTCCTGATTGTTTCCGGCAAAATGTTTTACGGATGTGCCGACATGATGTGACTGCACACCATTTATAAATGAGGCGGCGGTTTCCCCTGCCAGATAAGGATCTTCCGAGTAATATTCAAAGTTACGTCCGCACAAAGGCGAGCGTTTGATGTTGACGCCGGGGCCCAGCACTACGGATAAATCATTTGCCTGTGCTTCCCGGCCTATTGCATCGCCGAACTGACCCATCAATTCCCGGTCAAAAGAGCAGGCGCTGAGGACAGCGGGAGGAAAGCATACGGCTTTGATGCTGTCATTGATACCCAGATGGTCGCCTTTTTCATCCTGCTTACGCAGGCCGTGAGGGCCGTCGCTGACCATGACGCTGGGTATGCCCAGCCGTTCTACGCCCTTTAAATGCCAGAAATCCAGCCCGGAGCACATGCCGGCTTTTTCCTCTAATGTCATCTGGCCGATTAATTCTTTCAGATTTCTTTCCATGATGGTAGCCTCCTAAATATAGTTTTCTATAACATAAAATACGCCTGCGGAAGTGTCAACTGCATCATGTCTGAATCGTAAATAATATCGTATAAAGAATAAATGGTGTCGTACCATTTTTTATAAAAATATATTAAGATAGGAATGAGAAAATTTATAAGGAGGCAGCTATATGCAGGAACCAACACTGGAACAGATTTTTGGAAGTTACATGGCCTGGAAGATGGATGAAGGTACATGGATTATAAGCTTTATGAACGGAACAGAAAATATGTACTTGCTGGAAGGGGATGAAAAAGCCCTGCTGATTGATACCGGTTACGGTGCAGGGAACTTAAGGGCCTTTGTAGAAAAGCTGACCGATAAGCCGGTTTTGGTGGCAAACACCCACTTCCACCCGGATCATGCAGGAGGAAACGGGGAATTTGAAAGAGTCTTTGTAAGCCCCGGGTGGGAAACAGACGCCCCTTCCGTATATGGAGAGGGAGCGGTGCCTTTCGATCTGGCAAAACTTCCTTTTGCGGACTATGAAAAAATAACAGTAGGGGACGGCTATATTTTTGAACTGGGAGGGAGAAAGGTGGAAGTTTTGGTGGCTGCGCCTGCCCACTGCAACAGCAGCTTGTTTTTTCTGGACAGGGAGCACAGGATGCTTTTTACGGGGGATGAATATGAGAGCGCCCAGACACTGATGTACGATAACTCCCGGAATCCGGAAGCGCCTTATAATGTAAAGGAACGTCTGGACAATCTGAAGGCCAATGGGGAACGCCTTAAGGGGCTGGAAAAGTCATATGATTTTCTGTTTCCCAACCATAATGGCTGCCCCATTGCCAAAGAATATCTGAACCAGTACATAGAGCTGGTGGATGGGGTTTATGCAGGGACTGCTGTAATAGAAGATAAGCTGAACCATCCGTTTATTGAGAGAGATGAAAAGGCGTCTGCTCTCTGTCGGGTACGCTGGAAGAATGTCAGCATTTTCATACGGAAAGATCTGCTTATGACAGTCTATGGGAAATAGTTTTTAAAATATATGTGAGAAGGCGGTATAATATGGAAAAAATAAATTTTAATGATAACTGGAAAGTGTGGAAGGATCTGGACCCTTTTGAACTGGTGTTTCATGTGCCGGACAATGCAAAGGAGGTAAATCTGCCTTACGATGCCATGTTTCATGAGGAGCAGAAGGACGGAGCGGTAAACGGGGGATTTACAGGGAACATTGACGGGGCCGAATACAAGTATTATAAGCGCTTTTTTGTTCCGGAGGAGTACCAGAGCGGCCATGTGATGCTGCAGTTTGAAGGAATATATAGAAATGCCAGCGTATTTGTCAATCAGTCCAAGGCAGGAGAGAGCGCCTACGGCTACACAGATTTTATGGTTGATGCCGGTGATTATCTAAAATTCGGGGAAGAAAACGAGGTGCTTGTAGCCGTTAAGTGCGGTACCCGCAGCAGCCGCTGGTACAGCGGGGCAGGAATCTACCGGGATGTGTGGCTGATTCACGGGGGCAGTATTTACATAAAGCCTGGTGATTTGCGATTTACAACCCTGGAGGCGGATGAAGATGGCGCCTTGGTAAATGTATCTGCCAAAATCCACAACGACAGCCTTAAGGCCCAGACCATTCAGGTATCGGTGGCTGTGAAAGACATGGAAGGAAATACGGCGGCGGACAATACCTATCCGGTAAGAATAAAGAGCCAAAGCGTTCTTGAACTGCGCAAAAATATTTATATTGACCAGGCAAAGCTGTGGGATGAGTTTTCGCCGGAACTTTACACTGTGTCTGTGACACTTTCCGATGGGGAAAAGGCGCTGGATGGGGCCGTTGTAACTTCAGGTATACGGAAGCTTTCCGTGGATGCCCGCCATGGCCTCAGAGTCAACGGAAGGACGGTAAAACTGCGGGGAGCCTGCATCCATCATGACCAGGGACTTTTAGGGGCGGCCACTTATGAGGATTATGAATACCGCCGTGTGAAACGTTTAAAGGAAGCCGGGTTCAATGCAGTGCGTTCCGCCCACAATCCTGCATCCCAGGCATTGCTTGGAGCCTGTGACCGGCTGGGCGTTTATGTGATGGATGAACTGGTGGATGTCTGGAATAAAAGCAAAGTAAGTTTCGACTATGCCATTGATTTTGAGAGAAGCTGGGAGCGTGATATTGCCCATATGGTGGAAGCAGATTACAATCATCCCTGTGTGATTATGTATTCCACGGGCAATGAGATTTTTGAAATCTGTACGGAAAAAGGTCTTGAGACAAGCCGGATGCTTGGCGATAAATTTCACCAGATGGATGCCACCCGCTTTACCACCAACGGCATCAACGGCGCCTTTGCCGCAGGAGACGGGCTGGCAAAAATCGTGGAGGACATTACGGAGGGAAAAGCCGACACCGGAAAAGGGGATGTGAATGTATTTATGATGGCCATGGAAACCAATATGCCGGGTATCGTGTCCCATCCGATTATCGGCGGCATACTGGATAAACTGGAAACCACCATGGATATTGCCGGATACAATTATATGACTTCCCGTTATCTACCGGATGCCAAAAAGTATGCAGACCGGGTGATGGTGGGAACGGAAACCTATCCGAAGCAGATTGCGGAAAACTGGGATGTAATCACAAGGTGCCCTGCGGTCATCGGCGATTTTACCTGGACAGGATGGGATTATCTGGGAGAAGTGACGAATGTATATCCGGATCTGATGAATACGGGAGGGGACATTTCCATTACCGGGAACCGCCGTCCTGTTTCCTATTACCGGGAAATTGTGTACGGGCTTACAAAACAGCCCTGCATTGCGGTACAGGATCCCGGAAGTTATGGGATTCCCCGGAATTTCGGTCCATGGCGGTTTACAGACTGCACTTTCTGTTATTCCTATAAAGGGCAGGAAGGAAAGCCCATTATGATTCAGGTGTATGCAGGAGGGGACAGTGTGGAACTGTTCCAAAACGGAAAATCGCTGGGGATACAGCCGTGCGGCAGTAAGACCAGTTATGAAACACAGTTCCATACGGTATATGAGCCGGGAGAGCTGACTGCAGTAGCTTACGAGGACGGGAAGGAAATTGGAAGAACATCCCTTCAGACGTCCGGGAAGCCGGAAAGTACAGCGCTTTCTGTAGAGAAATATGAAAAACTGATATTTGTAAATATAGATCTGGTGGACGAAAAGGGTCTTCTGGCAGCGGATGCCCAAACCCCTCTTTCCATTCAGGTAGAAGGCCCGGCAAAGCTGATGGCTTTTGGCAGTGTGGGGGCCCGGCATCATAAAGGTTATGAACTGCCGGATACAACCGCCGGAGAAGGCCATGCCCTTGCCGTCCTTAAGAAAACCGGGGAGCAAGGGAAAATTCTGGTGACGGTGACAGGTGAAAACCTGAAAGAGCAGTGTGTGGAAATATAGAAGCCGGAACACCGGAAGGAAACAGAAAAGGAGCAGGACATGAAAATTACGGAATTGCGTGCAAACCATATTGAGGAGCCTTTGGGTTACAGCTATACACCGGTTTCCCTTTCATGGAAAGTGGAGGATGCAGGGGATGCCGTCCGACAGGAAAAGGTACGGATTTTTGTGGAAAAGGATGGGGAAACCGTTTATGACAGCGGTGATGTGCCGGATGGGGACAGCATGGATTTCCCGCTGGTCTTTCCATTACAGCCCAGAAGCCGTTATGATTACTGTGTGGAGGTAACGGCTGACACAAAAGAGAAAGCATCAGGGCGCAGCTTTTTTGAGACAGGAAAATTGATGGAAGAATGGCGCGGAAAGTGGATAACGCCGGGAGAAGAGATTGTAGATGAAAAACTCCACAAAGGATATATTCTTGAAAAAACTTTTGAAGCCCAGGCGGCGGAAGCGGCCAGGCTGTACATCTGCGGACTTGGTGTATATGAGTGTTATCTGAACGGAAAGAAGGCCGGGGAGGAATATCTGGCCCCCGGCTACCATTCTTACGATTTTCATTTACAGACGGCTGTTATAGACGTAACGGAATATATAAAGAGCGGGGAGAACAAACTGGAAATATGGCTGGGAGAGGGCTGGTTCAAAAGCCGTCTGGGATTTGAAGGCGGCATTCCCAATCTGTATGGAGATAAATTATATGCGGTATGCGAACTGTATGTTGACGGAAAACTGCTCCTATGCTCTGATGAAAGCTGGGGCAGCCGTCCTTCGCCCATTGCTTTCAGCGGAATTTATGACGGAGAGATTTATGATGCGCGGCTGGAAGGCAGCAGGCATACAGTTCCGGTCAGTCTGGAAGAACCTGCACGCTGCGGGGAACTGACAGAGCGTTACAGTCTTCCCATTGTAAAAAAGGAATCTTTTGCGCCCATAGAGATTATTGTATCTCCTAAGGGAGAGACGATTCTGGATTTCGGGCAGAACCTTACAGGGTGGGTGGAATTTGACTGTAACCTTCCTGAGGGGGAGGGAATACGGCTGACTGCCTGTGAGATTTTACAGGACGGCTGTTTT
Organism: uncultured bacterium; assembly: GCA_947177425.1. Lineage (GTDB taxonomy): Bacteria > Bacillota > Clostridia > Lachnospirales > Lachnospiraceae > Suilimivivens. The sequence goes on along the minus strand of CAMWUN010000005.1, from coordinate 25,223 downwards.
TACCATGAAAACCTGCGGCTGGCAAAAACGGAGTTTGTTTATCTTTCCAAAGGGGCGCCTGCCCATGCAAGGCCGCACTTTACCTTTTACGGGTTCCGGTATATGCTGGCGGAAATCTGTCATACACAAGGGCAGTGGGAGCCATTGGCGACAGGATGGGAAGAATATCATTTTACCGCATGGCATCTGCGCAGTGACTTTGAACAGACCGGACGTATTGTCACCGGAAACGAAAAGGTGAACCAGTTGTTTTCCAATGCCCTGTGGGGGCAGAAAGATAATTTCCTGGATGTGCCTACGGACTGTCCCCAGAGAGATGAGCGCCTTGGATGGACGGGGGATGCCCAGGTATTTGCGGAAACTGCATGCTACAACATGTATATGCCGGCTTTTTACCGCAAATATTTGTGGGATATGCGTGCGGAACAGAGCATCACTGGCGGAGCAGTGCCCAATATCGTGCCCCGGATTAAGGAGGGGATGGTTGCAGAGTGCGGAAGCTGTCCATGGGCGGACGCAGGGGTGATTATTCCCTGGAACGTATATCTGCATTATGGAAGCAGAACCCTGCTTGCAGAGATGTATCCGGGCATGAGGGCATGGGTGGATTACCAGAGAAGTCTGGAAGAGAAGGAAGGCGGTCCCCATCTTGTAAAGGGCGGATTCCATTTTGCTGACTGGCTGGCCCTTGACAATGAACAGCCAGGCCCTTTCGGGGCTACCGATCCCTTATATATAGCAAGCTGTTATTATTACAAGGATGCGGATATTATTGCAAAGGCGGCGGAAATACTGGGATTTGGAGAGGACGCCCGGGAATATGCCACGCTGGCAGGAGAAATAAAGAAAGCCATACTGGAAAAATATTTTGATGATGAGGGCCTGTGCGTATGCCGCACACAGACAGGCGCTTCCATTGCCATTATGTTTGGCATTACCCAGGAAGAGGAAAAAGAAGGAGAGGCGCTTTCGGGGAGAGTTTCGGAAAATAATAATCATTTAAACACAGGATTTGTGGGGACGGGGATGCTATGCCCTGCGCTTACCCGCACCGGACACCATACACAGGCTGTGGACCTGCTTTTAAATGAAGGCTATCCGGGCTGGCTTTACAGCGTCAATCTGGGAGCGACCACAATCTGGGAGAGGTGGAACTCTGTGCTGCCCGACGGCCGGATGAACCCGGAGGGGATGAACAGTCTGAACCATTACAGCTATGGCAGCATTGCGGCATGGATGTATGGGTACCTTGGAGGTATCCGTCCGGCAGCTCCGGGATTCCGTAAGGCGGTGATTGAACCCCATCCCGATGAAAGGCTCGGATTTGCAGAGTGCGAATGTAAATCCGCGGCAGGAACATACCGTTCTAAGTGGCGCTATGAACAGGACGGCACAATATCCATAAAGATTACTGTACCTTTTGGGGCGCAGGCCCAGGTACGGCTTCCCGACGGACGGGAGGAAACCATAAAAACAGGGGAATATACATTCCGCCTGTGAAATGCATATGTAAGTGGAAAGAAAGAGAGTCAAAAATATGAAGAAAGATTATGAAGAACAGATACAAAAGCTGCTTGCCCGGATGACGGTTGAAGAGAAAATCGGGCAGCTCCAGCAGTGCGGCCCTTCACTGGTGGGGGCTTTTGATGTTAGTTTTGAAGAACTTTTAAATATGATGTTTGACGGGCGGATTACCCAGGAGGAGTTTAACCGTCTGATGGGAACTGCCCAGCAGGATTTCCATGAGGAAGATCTGCGGGCAGGAAAAATCGGTTCCTACAATGGCATCGGCGATTCCGCCACAGCCAACAGGCTTCAGAAAATTGCAGTGGAGGAAACGCGGCTGGGAATTCCGCTGCTGTTCGGATATGATGTTATTCATGGCTTCCGCACGGTGACACCGATTCCGCTGGCGGAAAGCTGCGCATGGGAGCCGGAACTTTGGGAAAGAACCGGAAGGGTGGCGGCGGAAGAAGCTACCGCTGCAGGCATCCATATGACTTTTGCGCCTATGGTGGATGTGGCAAAGGATGCCCGCTGGGGACGTGTCAGCGAGGGCGCAGGGGAAGATGTGCTTTTAAACGGCCTTTATGGAGCCGCAAAGGTGAGGGGCTTCCAGGGAGACGATTTGTCCAGGGAAAATGCCATGGCGGCATGCCTGAAACATTTTGCGGCATACGGCGCGGTGGAAGCCGGACAGGATTATAACCGTGTGGATATGTCCATGCAGAGACTCTGGGAAGAATATATGCCTGCCTACAAAGCATGTGTGGACGCAGGCGCAAGGGCTGTGATGCCTGCTTTTAACGATATAAACGGTGTACCCTGCACGGTCAATTCATGGCTGATGCGGGACGTTCTGCGGGAAAGATGGGGATTTGACGGCCTTGTAATCAGCGACTCCAATGCCATTGCAGAATGTGTGAACCACGGTATTGCAGAAGATAAGAAGGATGCGGCAAAGCAGGCGATTCTGGCAGGAATGGATATGGATATGTCTTCCAATTCCTATATTTCCTGTTTAAAGGAACTGGTGGAAAGCGGGGAAGTGCCGGAACAGATACTGGATGAGGCAGCAGCGGATGTGCTCCGCATTAAATTTGAACTGGGACTGTTTGACGATCCTTACCAGACTGACGAAGAAAGGGAAAGCCATGCCATGCTGAAGGAAGAAAGCCGTGCCCTTGCCAGAGAGGCGGCTGTCAAATCCATCGTCCTTCTAAAGAATGAAAATAAGGTACTGCCTTTAAAGGCAGACGCAAAAATAGGACTCTTTGGCTCCCTTGCTTCGGATAAAGAGCAGATGACTGGAGCCTGGGCCATCGGTGCAAAGCCGGAGGACTGTGTAAGTATTCTGGAAGCATGCCGGATGCGTGGAATTCCTTTTCAGTACAGTGAAAATCTTACAGATGCGGAGAAAATCGCAGCGGATTCGGATGTGCTGGTAGCAGCCATAGGAGAGATGAAGGAAGAGAGCGGCGAGGCGGCAAGCCGGGCTGACATTACTTTAAGCCCGGAACACATGGCGCTGATAGAAGGACTGCTGGCAACAGGCAAGCCGGTGGTGGCGGTATTATTTAACGGCAGACCCCTGGCAATACCCAAACTGGCACAAAAGGTTCCGGCAATTGTGGAAGCATGGCATTTGGGAGTGGAAGCAGGAAACGCTGTCCTGGATGTGCTCTATGGGGATGTAAACCCTTCCGGGAAACTGACAGTCACTTTTCCAGCGGCTGCGGGCCAGTGTCCCATGTACTATGCCCATATCAATACAGGACGTCCGGGAGGGAAGTCCAAGTTTACTTCCAAATATCTGGACGCACCGGTAGAGCCTTTATACCCTTTTGGATATGGGCTTTCCTATACAGCTTATTCTTATGGGGATTTAGAAGTGAAGAAGGAGGATGAAGCTCTGCTGGTATCTGTGTCTGTAACCAATACAGGGGACAGGGACGGGCAGGAGACGGCCCAGTGTTATGTGCAGGACAGGGCCGCAAAGAGAGTGCGTCCGGTGCGGCAGCTAAAAGCCTTTGAGAAAGTCAGCCTGAAAGCAGGGGAGACAAAGACAGTGAGCTTTAGAATTCCTTTTTCAGAGTTATGTTATTATGACTGGGATATGAAAGAAGTCCCCTGCGAAGGTTTCTTGAAAGTTTATGTGGGAGGCGATTGCCAGGCGGCCCTTACCGGGGAGATTTGTCTGTAAATAGTAACAAATTTAACATCAGATTGCCGGAAAGGGATTTCCATTCCATTCAATTTATTATAGAATAGGTAATATCAAAATAAATTAGCGGAAGGAAGGTATTGCCTGTGAAGTATAGGGAAATCAAAAGATGCGGCGGTCTGGCAGTAAGTGAAATTGCCTTAGGGTGCGAGGGTTTTATAGGCAGGACCCGGGAAGAATTTAAGAAAATGCTGGACCGGGCAATGGAACTTGGAATCAATTTTATTGACATGTATACGCCTAATCCCGAATTCCGGGATAATTTAGGCGCGGCAATGGCGGGAAGACGGGATAAGCTTGTTTTGCAGGGACATATTTGTGCGGTGTGGGAGGATGGACAGTATCTGCGCACCAGAGACATCAAAAAGGCAAAAGAAGCCTTTGAAGACCAGCTAAAAAGGCTGGGAACGGATTATCTGGACATCGGCATGATTCACTATGTGGACGGGGAAAGGGATTTTCAGGAAGTTTTTCAGGGAGAGATCATCCGGTACTGTAAAGAACTGAAAGCGGAAGGGAAAATCCGGGCAATAGGATTAAGTTCCCATAATCCGGTGATTGCCCGGAAAGCCGTGGAAAGCGGGCTGATTGATGTATTGATGTTTTCCGTGAATGCAGCCTATGATATGCAGCCGGCAAGTGAGGACTGCAACGATTTGTTCGACCCGGCCGCCTATCAGAACGGGTTTGTGGGAATGAACCCCGACAGAAAAGCCCTGTATGAATTATGCGACCGGGAAAATGTTGCCATTGACGTTATGAAGGTGTTTGGCGGCGGGGATATGTTAAATGCAGAACTGTCTCCTTTTGGCGTGGCCTTTAATGAATACCAGTGTATTGAATACTGCCTGACCAGACCGGGAGTGGTGTCTGTTATGGCAGGCTGCCACAGCGAAAATGAAATTGAAAAAGCAGTGTCTTATTATGAGGCATCCAGGGAGGAGAAAGATTATTCTATGATCCTGTCCCGGATGGATAAGTTCCAGTTCCGTGGAAATTGTATGTACTGCGGACATTGCGCACCCTGCAGTGTGGGAATCAATGTGGCGGAAGTCAATAAATACTTAAACCTCTGTCTTGCCCAGAAGGAAGTGCCGGAAACCGTGGCGGACCATTACAGGCTGCTTGCACACCATGCAGGAGAATGCATTGCCTGCGGCAGATGTGAGAAGAACTGCCCTTTTGGGGTAGAGATTATTCAGAAGATGAAGAAAGCGGCTGAGGTGTTTGGGCATTGACCGGGCAGCTCAAAAGAAGCAGTCTGGCTGGAAAGTCATTATTAGAATGATATAATTTTTATTTATAATACATATAATAAATATTGATTTTACTTATGGTTATATATCAGGTATAATCATCAGGTAAGAAGCTGATAATAAAAGCAGGTTTTTACAAGCCTGCTTTTGTTCATGTTAACATAAGGATGGCTGGCTAAGCCTGACATCCGTCGTTTAACATAAGGTCAGTTCGCAGAGCGTGCTGATTGTTGTTATAGTAAGCTGGTTTGCAAGGATAACAGCGTTTGATAGTAAATGCCTGATGCGGTTTGCGGAATTGGCGCAGCGCCGTCACAGGTATCCGGCAGGAGGAAAAGAATATGGTTAAAGCGGTAGTAGGAGCCAACTGGGGCGATGAAGGAAAGGGCAAGATAACTGATATGCTGGCACAGAAAGCGGATATTATTGTCCGTTTTCAGGGGGGAGCCAATGCAGGGCATACCATTGTGAACAATTATGGGAAATTTGCATTGCATACGCTGCCCTCCGGTGTATTTTACAGTCATACTACCAGCATTGTGGGCAACGGCGTGGCACTGAATATTCCGGTGCTTTTTAATGAAATAAAATCCATTACGGACAGAAATGTGCCTATGCCTAAAATTCTGGTATCTGACAGGGCGCAGATGGTAATGCCCTATCATATTCTCCTTGACCAGTATGAGGAGGAGCGGCTTGGAGGAAAATCTTTTGGTTCCACAAAATCAGGCATTGCACCTTTTTATTCGGATAAATATGCAAAGATTGGTTTCCAGGTCAGCGAACTTTTTGATGAGGAGCGGCTTAGGGAAAAGATAGAAAGAGTCTGTGAGCAGAAAAATATTATGCTGGAACATATGTACCATAAGCCCCTCATAGACCCGGAACAGCTTATGGAAACCCTGCGCGGGTACAGGGAAATGATTGCCCCGTATGTGTGCGATGTGTCTGCATATCTGGACAGGGCAATGAAGGAGGGAAAGACCATTCTCTTAGAGGGGCAGCTTGGCACTCTGAAAGATCCGGATCACGGCATCTACCCCATGGTAACGTCTTCTTCCACCTTAGCGGCCTATGGCGCAATCGGGGCAGGCATTCCGCCTTATGAAATTAAAGAGATTATTACCGTATGTAAAGCATATTCCTCAGCGGTAGGAGCAGGGGCTTTTGTGTCCGAAATATTCGGGGAGGAAGCGGAGGAATTAAGGAGACGGGGCGGCGACGGCGGAGAATACGGCGCAACCACAGGGCGTCCCAGACGTATGGGGTGGTTTGACTGTGTGGCTTCCAGATACGGGTGCAGACTGCAGGGGGCTACGGACGTGGCCTTTACCGTGCTGGACGTGCTGGGCTATCTGGACGAGATTCCTGTCTGTGTGGGCTATGACATTGACGGGGAAGTTACAACGGATTTTCCGGTAACGGCAAAACTGGAAAAGGCAAAACCGGTTCTTAAGACACTTCCCGGATGGAAATGCGAGATACGGGGAATCAGGAATTACGAAGACCTGCCGGAAAACTGTAGGAATTATGTGGAATTTATTGAAGAACAGATTGGGCATCCCATTACCATGGTATCCAACGGACCGGGCCGGGATGACATAATATACAGGAAAAGTCCGCTTAAGAAATAAGAAAGCGGTAGCCGGGCAGTAGGGGAAGCGAAGCTTCCCCTGTTTTTATGTTATAGAAAATCTTTCATTAGTTAAATTTTCATTTGCAGGGGAAAGCAGATACATCATCAAAGAGCCAGACGCACAGACGCAGAGCCGACAGGAAAAGACTATTTTCGCAGCTTACTGTGGGGCAAAAAAGTGGAAAATTTCTCAGTTCTATAAACTGTGAAGTGCATCTAACAGTGTTTCGGCAAACTCTTCTGGCTTATCAAGAAATGGAATGTGTCCGGCATCCTTAATTGTTATGAACTTTTTATATGGAGCAGAAATATCTTCAAAATACTTTAAGGCCATAGTATGTGGTGTTGTCCAGTCATTTTCTCCTGCAATTATAATCACTGGAACAAAATAATCCAAAGCATAATTATATAGGGACAGTTCTTTTAACAATAGTTCTTGATATATTTCTTTGTTGGTTTCAACAAGTTTATCAAATGCAATCATCCATTTGAAGTCACGAAAAGTCATATAGGGCGAAAAAATTCTGAGGGAAAGCATCTTTTTAGGATACTGAGCAGGCAAATACTTTTCCTTTAGTTGACGAAAGTTGAGCAGGTACATAGCCTCTTGCCTGTCAAACTTATGGAAACCCATAACTAATGTGAGTTTTTGCTGAAGTTCTTGTGTCTGCTGATGATTACCAGCTATATTTGCTAACCGAATTGCTTCTTGTGCAGAAATTTGCTCAGACTTTTTGAAATCTAACATCTGTCCAATGGAGATATATGCCTCTACTTTATCAGGATATTTTATTGAATAAACAGCTCCTAAAAATGTCCCCCATGAGTGCCCCATGATGATGACTTTTTCCTTTTTATACTCTGCACAAATATATGTAACTAATGCTTCTAAATCTGTCAACAGCAATTCCAATGTTGGCTTTTGAGCATTTTTATTGCTGTAATAAGTATTTCCACATCCACGTTGATCCCAATGAACAATAGTATATTTATGTTCCAACAGTGTTTGCCATCTATAGGAATAATAGGCCATATTGTTGCCGGGGCCTCCATGAAGCATGATAATAAACGGATTAGAAATGCTTTGCCCGCGAATCTGGATATACTGCTTTATCTCTCCAATGGTTATATATTTCGCTTCTTGTATCCCTTTTTCAGCTTTAATACTATACTTTTTTGCATTATAAACTTTTATAGCTTTGAGCCAAAATGCAAAGAAAGCTATTAGACCCCAAAGCACAAATATTGTCAATTTCATTATGTTTTATCCTCCAATATCTCCAATATCTTTTCAACAAATAGTTGTTGCTGTTGGAGAATCAAAAACATATTTTCAATCGTTATTTTTGATAGCGGAGGAATTTCCTGCTGTTCCTGTTCATTTTGCAGTTCTCCTTGTTTCAGTGCCTGGTATTCTTTCTCTAATAATTGCTTTTGCATTTCCAATGCGTGGAAAGCAGCTTCACGAGGAATTTTTTCAAGTAGAGACAGGCCGCTGTATAATGTCGTTGGATATAAAGCGGACACACTGCTCAAGGATTCCTGAATTAAAGACTGTAAATATATCCTGCCTTGTTCTGTGATTTGGTACACGGCTTTTTGCCTATGACCAGTTTGTTCAACACCAGCTAATTTTATATACTTTTCCTGTTCCAATTTTTTCAGAGCATGATATATAGATCCAACTAATACGCCGCCCCATCTTTCAGCATCAGCTTCACTCAACTTTTGCTGAATATCATATCCAGATTTAGGGCCATCATCTAACAAACCGAGTACAAGTAATTTCGTCACAATTTTACCCCCCTAATTTATATACTCAACATTGAATATACAATGTTGAGTTGATTCTGTCAAGGGTATTTGTGCAACGCTTTGAGATGAAGTTTCCGTGGGAGCGTGTTAGCGGCAAAAAAGTGTTGACTGGCAGACAAAAATAATGCTTGACTCTTACGTTGCGTCATAGTATACAATGTAAAAACGGGTAAAGGAATACAGGAGGGATGGATATGCGGACAGTCAATGAGGTAAGCAAAATCACAGGGGTAAGTGTCCGGACGCTTCACCATTATGATGCTATCGGCTTATTGAAACCGGCCCGAAACTTTTGGCTCTGCTTGCAGAGACCGGAGCTTTGCGGCAGTTATCCCCGTCAGATGAAAAGGTACAGAAGAAAATAGGAGAATTACAGGCATTTATTACGGAAAACTACTACAACTGTACCGATGAAATTTTAGACAGGCTGGGAAAAATGTATGTAGGCGATGAGCGTATGAAGGGCAATATTGACAAGGCAGGGGGAGAAGGCACTGCTGAATTTGTAAAAGAGGCAATTTCTGTTTACTGTCAGGGCAGATAGGTATATGATTATCCATGTAGGGTTTTCCTATGGATAAAAAGACGAAAGGCTGTAAACTGGTGGGAATGATGAACAGGAATTACGCAAAGGAACTGGACAAAATATTAAGTAATGAAAAAAACAAAGGAAAACATCTCTTTCTTCATAGCTGCTGCGCACCCTGCAGCAGCTATGTGCTTGAATATCTGCGGTCTTTTTTCAGGATCACTGTGTTTTATTATAATCCCAATATTACTGAAGATGGGGAGTATCTGAAGCGGGCAGCAGAGCAGAAAAGACTGATAGGAGAATTCAACAGGCGTCTGTCCGGTGGAGGAAGGGAGGACGCCTATAAAATAGAAGTGATAGAGGGCAGCTACGATAAGGACATATTTTTTGAAAGTGTTAAGGGGCTGGAAAAGTGCAAAGAAGGGACAGAGCGGTGTTTTGTGTGCTATGAGCTGCGGCTTTTGGAAACGGCGATACGGGCAGGGGAAGCAAATGCCGATTACTTTACCACAACCCTGACCATCAGCCCTTTAAAAAATGCGGCAAAGATAAATGAGATAGGGGAGCGGCTTGCTTTGGAATACGGAACAGCCTTTCTTCCTTCCGACTTTAAGAAAAAGGACGGCTATAAACGGTCGGTGGAGCTTTCCGCAGAGTATGGCCTGTACAGACAGGACTACTGCGGATGCGTTTTTTCCAGGCTGGAAAGGCATCCCCGGCAGGGGGACGCCGCCCTGTCTGGGGACGACCGCTGAATTTACTGATATTGTGTGGGGATAGTTAATACTGTATTTGGATTTGAAATTTGCTTGCCTTGGCGTTATATTATAATGTACAATGGATGTTGAGAATTTCATACGGAGGAGACAGGAAATGAAGAAGTTTCTGGATTTAATTTCAGAGGAAATGAAAGATGCTTTTGAGGCGGCTGGTTTCAGCAGGGAACTTGGAAAAGTGACCCCCTCTAACAGGCCGGATCTTTGTGAATATCAGTGCAACGGCGCAATGGCAGGGGCGAAACTCTACAAGAAAGCGCCCATTATGATTGCCGGGGATGTGGCGGAGAAATTAGGCAGCAGTAAAGTATTTGCCAGTGTGGAGGCGGTAAATCCCGGTTTTCTTAACTTAAAGGTGAGGGAAGCCTTTGTGGCTGAATATCTGAACGGGATGCGTGCCGGGGAGAAGTTCGGCATGGATATGCCAAAGTCCCCCTGCAAAATCATTGTAGATTATGGCGGCCCTAATGTGGCAAAGCCCCTTCATGTGGGACACCTGCGTCCGGCCATTATCGGCGAGAGTATTAAGCGGATTGCACGGTATGCCGGGCATGATGTGCTGGGGGATATCCATCTGGGAGACTGGGGACTGCAGATGGGGCTGATTATCACGGAATTAAAGGAGCGTCAGCCGAACCTTGTATATTTTCAGGAAGATTTTGAAGGGGATTATCCTGAGGAGGCCCCTTTTACCATTTCGGAGCTGGAGGAGATTTACCCTACGGCCAGCGCCAAATCCAAGGAAGACGCCGCTTATAAAGAGCGGGCCATGGAAGCCACTTTTAAACTCCAAAGCGGAGTCAGGGGATACCGTGCACTGTGGAATCACATTATGCAGGTGTCGGTAGCAGATTTAAAGAAAAATTATGAAAATCTGCTGGTGGATTTTGACCTTTGGAAGGGGGAATCCGATGTCCAGGACTTGATACCGGGCATGGTGGATTATCTGAAAAAGGAGGGGTATGCCTATATCAGCGACGGGGCTCTGGTGGTGGATGTAAAGGAAGAGACGGATACGAAGGAAATACCCCCATGCATGGTTTTAAAGTCAGACGGCGCGTCCCTTTACAATACGACGGATTTGGCTACGATTATGGACAGGATGCAGAATTACCATCCCCACAGAATGATTTATGTGACGGACAAACGTCAGGATTTGTACTTTGAGCAGATATTCCGCTGCGCAAGGAAAACCAGACTGGTGGAACCGGAAACGGATCTTCTGCACATTGGTTTCGGCACCATGAACGGAAAGGACGGAAAGCCATTTAAGACCAGGGAAGGAGGCGTCATGCGCCTTGAAATGCTGGTAAAGGAAATCAATGAGGAGATGTACCGGAAGATTACCGACAACAGGCAGGTGGACGAGGAGGAAGCGCGCCGGACAGCCCGGGTGGTGGCATTGTCAGCCATCAAATACGGCGATTTGTCCAACCAGGCATCGAAGGATTACATTTTTGATGTGGATAAGTTCACTTCCTTTGAGGGAGATACCGGGCCTTACATTTTGTACACCATTGTGAGAATCAAATCTATATTAAATAAGATAAAAGAGCAGGGAGGCAGTGGGGAGTGCACGCTGCTTAAAGAAGCCAGAAGCGGGTCTGAGAAAGCGCTGATGCTGAATCTGGCAGGATTTAACGGGATGATGGAAACTGCTTATAAGGAGACGGCGCCCCACAAGGTCTGCGCTTATATTTATGACCTTGCCAATGCTTTTAACCGTTTTTACCATGAAACCAAAATTGTTGCGCAGGAAGATGAGGAGATAAAGTCCGGCTGGGTAGCCCTTCTTTTACTGACAAGGGATATTCTTGAAACATGCATTGACCTCCTTGGATTTACTGCGCCGGAAAGAATGTAGGAAATATGTATACAGAAAATACACGTACAGCAACAGACTTAAGAAATAAATTAAACCAGATAGACCACAGGGGCTATCCGGCCTATAAGGAACTGCGGGGGCGGTACGACTTTAAGGATTATGTGCTTTCTATCGACCATGTGCAGGGGGATCCTTTTGCGGCCCCTTCCAGACTTTCCGTGCATGTGAAAGCGGAAAATGCAGGCTTTCCCCCGGAATTATATGATACCAGAGAAAAGCGGATCACAGTGCAGGATCACCTGACCAGACTGTTTGGGCGGGAGGTCAGCGGCGGCAGCTTTCAGGCAAAAGGTTCGGGCAAAAGCGGACTTCTGGGGGTATCCCGCTGCGGCCAGCAGGTGCTTGAGAGAACTGCCCTTAAGATGCAGAAAGGAAATATTATCCTGCGGTTTGAAGCGGGATTTCCGGCTAACGGCAGAACCATCAATGCAAGGGAACTGGAAAAGATGCTTTTCGATATCCTGCCCGGATGCGTCAGAAAGAGTTTATACTATGCAAGGATTGACCAAGGCAGGTTAAAACAGGCAGTCTGTCTTTGTGAGGACCAGCAGTATATCAGGGAGCAGATTCCCCTGCTCGGCCTTAGCGCCTTTGTTGCGGACGGCGCTATCCTTCCAAGGGAAAGCGGCATATCAGAAAAGCCCATGAAGGGTGCGGTACCTTTCCGTTCCCCGGATTCCCTTAAGGTGACAATGGAACTGCCTAACATGGGAAAGGTGACTGGCATGGGTATCCCCAGGGGCATTACCCTTTTCGTGGGAGGCGGTTATCACGGGAAATCCACTATTTTGCAGGCACTGCAGAACGGCGTGTATAACCATATTAAAGGGGATGGCCGGGAACTGGTCATCACCGACGGGACAGCGGTTAAGCTACGGGCGGAGGATGGGCGCAGCATTGCCAGCGTAGACATTTCTCCTTTTATAAAGAATCTTCCAAACAAAAAGGACACAGCTCATTTCTCCACAGAGGATGCCAGCGGAAGCACCTCACAGGCCGCTAATCTGATGGAAGGAGTGGAGGCCGGAAGCACCCTGTTTCTCATAGACGAGGATACCTCCGCTACCAACTTTATGATTCGCGACCAGCTTATGCAGGAGGTGATTTCAGCAGGGGAAGAGCCGATTACCCCCTTTATCTGCAGGGTAAACAGCCTGTACAAAGATTTGGGCATTTCTTCTATTATTGTGGCAGGAAGTTCGGGTTCTTATTTCCATGTGGCGGACACAGTGATACAGATGAAGGAATATGTGCCTTATGATATTACTGGTAAGGCAAAAGAAGCGGCGAAAGCGTATCCTGCCATGAGCGGGGAGGAAGAGGGATTTCCTGCCTTTATTGACAGAAGATGTCCCCAGCCGGACATGACGCTTAGAAAAGATGACCGGATTAAAATCAAGACCATGGGAACCAGCGAACTTCTGCTGTCAAAGGAAAGTGTGGAACTGCGGTATTTGGAACAGCTTAAAGACCAGGAGCAGACAGCGGCGCTGGCATGGATTCTGAAGTTTGCAGAACTGAAACTGATGGACGGTAAGAAGGATTTAAAGAAAATCAGTGAAATGATAGAGGCACAGATTGATAAGGACGGGCTGGAAAGTCTCTTTGAAAGGGGAGACGTGTCCTCCTCCCTGGCACGCCCCAGGAAGCAGGAGATATTAGCATGCATTAACCGCTACCGGAAACTGCGGTTTGGCGTGTGAGCGGTATGAAAACGGAAACGGAAAGGAAATTTATTTTTTACTTGCATTAGTATGGACTTTTGTGCTATACTAAGGCATACGCAGATGTAGTTCATTGGTAGAATATCAGCTTCCCAAGCTGAGGAGGCGGGTTCGATTCCCGTCATCTGCTTTTTTTAATGCCCATTTTTACGGCATTTCCGGGATATATAAATGAAAAGGCTGAAAGCTGTTACTGTATCCACTTCGTGACCAGCAATATGTAAAAGTCCAATCCCGCTGCTTATCTGTCTTTTTCTTTCATGTTTTCAGTTTCCATGATAATTTCCCTCTATACACAGGATGCTAAAAGTAAATATGCGAAACGTAATGAGTAATTTTACAGATATACAAGGAGATGAGATATGGAACGGTGCCAATGGTGTCTCTGCAATGAAAAAATGATAAAATACCACGATGAGGAGTGGGGCGTCCCCCTTCATGATGACCAGAAACAGTTTGAATTTCTGATGATGGAAGCCATGCAGTGCGGGCTGAACTGGAATATGATGATACAGAAAAGAGAAATATTCCGGGCCTGTTTTGACGGATTTGATTACCGGAAAGTGGCGGCATACACGGAAGCGGACATCCAGCGTATTATGGAGGCAGAAGGGATGATAAAGTCCCGGAGAAAGATTGCTGCAGTTATCCACAATGCAGGGTGTTTTTTAAAAGTGCAGGAAGAATTTGGTACATTCAGCAGCTATTTATGGGGATTTTCAAAGGGAAAGTCTATCCTGTACATGGGACATCAAAAGGGGCAGATTCCGGCAAGGAACGGCCTTTCGGATGAAGTCAGCAGGGATCTGAAAAAGAGAGGATTTAAATACCTTGGTTCTGTTACCGTGTATTCCCATTTGCAGGCATGTGGGATTATCAATGACCATACGCAAGAGTGTTTCAGGTATCAGGAAGTGATGAAAAAGGGCCCGGTGGTCCGCAGGCGCAGGTATAAGGAAGATGCTGCTTTATAAGCGGTATAACAGGTAAAACCACGAAGCGGCGACAGCCATAAAGACTGTCACCGCCAACCCCTTTTACAATTTTAGTATATAAGAGCGGCATTGTGCCTGTAAAGGTTCAGTTATCGCGCAGATGTGAAAAAAGACTGGTTATTCCGCATAAATTGTATTTTACAGCGATAAATTGCAAAGGATGCACTTCACAGTAATCCAGGTTTTGCCGTTCCTTTTGCCAAAATGTAAAAAATGATTTATAAATACCTGAAAGGTTCTTTTGCATCCACAAAAGTAACTGGAATTGCTGGAATATGTTCTGCCAGCCATGGAGCCAGATGTTTCATTCCGGCCTCTTCACTCCGCTCATGTCCAAGAGTAAGCATGGCACGGTTAAAGCCCATCTGATAAGCATCGTTGATATAAGCGCAGACGGTCCACTCGGTGATGTCTCCCACAATTAGAAGATCCAGTCTGTTACGCTCCATGACTTTCATGGGCATTTCCTCTGTTCCAAGTCCAAGACTTCCGCCGCCTACCAGGATACCGGCACGTTTTACATGCATTTCAGGAGAACCGATGATCTGTATGGTTTCCATTTCCAGTTTATTTTTAAAGAACTTTGCCAGTTCTCCGACAGTAGTTTCCGGCAGTTCATAAATCCAGGGCTCTTTTTCGTCTGGCTGTAAATATTTATGCCAGCCCAGTTCTTTCAGAAGCCCGTCATAAATGTAATCTGTGTCCGAACCAATGTGCATGTGGTCGTGGAAGCGCCATATGGTGATATTATGTTCATCAAGATATCTGCGTTTTGCAAGATATACACTGTCCTGCTGGCACCAGTCTGTTGTATCCCTGCCAGTAAACCAGGTGGGCTCATGTGAGATGATGAAGTTTGCCCCAAGACGTACGGTTTCCTGTATTACGTGAAACGTAGGCATAAATGTGGTTACAATGCCGGTTACTATATTATCCGGGCTTCCCACGGTAATCACATCACAGGTCTTTTCAAACTTGGGGCCGTTACATATATCCAGCAGAATTTTGTCAATTATGTCCTGTACCTTCATATTGTTTTTTATCCTTGTGCTGTTTTCACACATTATATATTCCTCCATATATACAGGCAATGCCTGCAGAAAGTGTATTCTTATTATTGGGCAGTGTTATTGGATGCTTTACGTTCTGCAATTTCTTTGATATATTGCGGGTTTTTCGTTTCTACGTCTAAAAACCAGATGTCTATCACCAGGATAATGGCTACAATCAGAGGGCCGAATTTAAAGAAGGCGTCGATGCCTGCAATCGTTGAAGCTGCCTGCGTTTCCAGAGCACCGTTATATCCAATTGCACTCAGAACAAAACCGAAAGCAGCAGTCAGGGCGCCCTGTCCCACTTTGGCGCCGACAGAACTTGCAGAAAACAGGACAGACTGAACACGGACGCCCGTTTTCCATTCGCCATAATCAATTGTATCGCCAATCAGCGCGCCTGCCATGCCCATGGCAAAGCCCATGCCGATGCCGCGCAGGAGGGCAGTAGTAAACAGGACAGTGTTGCTTGTGGGCAGGACAATAAAGGCAATTTGTGCCGCCAGCATACAGATGGAGCCAAACAGTACCATTTGGCGTTTGGTAAACTTCCTTAAGAAAAACGGGGCAACTGCAGACAGGAATACGCCCGGCAGATTTGAACAGGCGACAAAAGTGCCCATCAAAGCCATATTTCCAAGGACAGAGTTCAGGTAATAAACAGAGACGGACAGATTGAAGGTCAAAATGAAATTGGCCATTAGGTTTACAACAAAAGCCATCCACCAGTATTTGTTTACCACAGCACATTTCACGCCGACAATAAGATTTTCAGGAGGAACATCATTTTCAACGCGCTCTTTGACAAACAGAACATTTAGAGCCAGTGGAATCAGTCCAACGACACCAAATACCAGAATGGACTTTACCCAGGCAGACTGCAGCCCCTGTCCTCCAAAAAATTCAACCATGGGCATCATGGCAGAAGCCATGATAGTCTGGGTGAGAGCGGAAAACATCATGTTGAAAATCAACATCTGGGAACGGTCTACGGAATCGTTTGTAACATAGGACGGAAGGGAGCCGAAAGCCATGCCCACATAGGTATATAAAATGGTATTAAACATGTTGTAAGTAATAAAGATATAGGCAACACGCAGGGCAATGCTTCCATCAGGAACCAGAAATACCAGGATGACAGAAAGCACCATAGGTATAGACCATTTTAGAAGAACCGGAATACAGTGTCCTCTTTTTCCCTTGTGGCTGTCAATAATCTGTCCGGCAATCAGGTCGGAAATTCCATCAAAAATTTTGGAAAACGCGATAACAGAACCAACCAGCGCCGCATTTAGCAGAATTACATCGGTATAGAAAAATAGAACATATGTACTGAATAGGGTGTATAAGGCATTCATGCCGAAAGCGCCGGAACCATAGATTAATTTCTCAAATAAAGTAATTTTATTTGTATCTTTTGACATTTTTTTCCCTCCATTTTATAGTTTGTCGCATAGAAATGCAAATGCATTTTCCAGATGTTTATTCCAAAAATCCCAGTCATGTGAGCCACTGTCTTCAATATAGACAAAATCTGCGTCATGTTTCTGGAAAAAGTCACGCATGGAATGGTTTTCCTTCAAAAGGATATCTTCACTTCCTTCAGCCATAAATATTTTAGGAATATCTTTCCCATTATTTTTCAATTGGCTGTAAATGAACCTTGGATCCATATCACTGGAAGCAATTTTTTTGGGGTCCCCGAATATACGGTGCTGGAATGCTGCATCAGAAATCCCGTCATCGGCCGCATTTCCTCCGTTATCTGCGATGCGGACAGGAAGATAGGCGCCTGAGAACGCAAAAATTTTTGAAAAAGTATGCGCATATTTCAAGCCGTTGCGCATTGCGCCATATCCACCCATGGACAGACCACCTATATAGGTATCCTTCCGGTTTTCTGACAGACAGAACAGCCTGCGGGTATATGCCACCAGTTCTTCTCCTATATATTTTCCGAAATATCTTTTTTCTGCTGGATTGTCCACATAAAAACTATTGTCGCCATTTGGCATAATGACGGCAATTCCATATTTTCTTCCCAGCTCGCGGACCCGGGTGTTGGCAAGGTAATCTGTCTCATCACCAGTATAGCCGTGCAATAAATATAGGGTTTTCATTTTGCCTGTGATAAAGTCCGGTTCTCCATATTTACTAAATGTACCATCGTTTGGAAGCACTGCAGTAAACGGTACAGTACGCATAAGAGAGTTGGAAAAAAATTTTACATGAATAATAGCCATACCTTATCTCCTTTCATTTTTGTATGCGGCCGCGTGAAAAACCAATGCTGTTTTTTGTTATTTCTTATTATATAGAAAGCAATTGATACAGGACTGCAATAACATGCGGAAAAAAGTGTAAAATATTGATGTTTTGCATTGACTTTTCAAAAGCGCTATGTTATTTTCACTCATAAGTATGTTCTATATATCGTCTTTAAACTTAGCAGAAAATTTTACTTTGCAGAAATCAGGAGGTAAAAATGAATGCATTCCATGAAATAGTAGTTCCATCTGATAATTTCCCTGCGGTTGTCATTATCCATACGCCGGAAAATACCACCGTAAGTGCCCCGCACTGGCATGAATCCATAGAACTGATAGCATCTTTGGATTCACGCCTGCACATTACCTGCGGGCAGAATGGAATTGAACTTAAGGAAAATGAGATTGCCCTGATTAACAGCGCCATGATTCACGGGGTAGTTCCTGTGAAAGGACATGCGGTTGTAAGCCTGTCCCTCCGGTTGGATCCGGGGCTGTTTAGAAACTATTCTAAGGAAACATATAACTGGTTTGATTTGAACAGGAATAAAGAGGTAAGCCAGGATATAGCATGTTGCTGCCGGAAACTTTATGAGTTATATGCCCAGGAAGAGGAAAAACCGGGATTGCTTCTGGAGGCAAACTCACTTGTATTTCATATTGTTTATCTTATGATTACGTATCTTTGCATTTCGCGTACAAAACGTTTGCAGTCACATTCAGAAAAATATTATGAACGGTATTGTGAACTCATGGCATATATTGAGGAACATTATAATGAGCCGCTTACTCTCAATGAAATTGCAGGGAAAATGCATTTGTCAAAAGAACATTTATCAAGGGAGTTCCGCTCTTATGTTGGGGAAGGGTTTCGGGAACATCTGACAAATATTCGTCTGATTAAAGCGCAGAAGGATCTGCTTGGTACCGATCTTCCGCTGATTGATATTGCAATTAGAAACGGATTTCCTAATCTTCGTGCTTACAATTATGCATTTCAGAAATACTATGATATTCTTCCCATACAATACCGCCGGAGATATAAACGCCAGAATCATAATACCTGCGGACAGGAGTGATGGATTGCGCGTTTTTATCCCCTTTCCCTAAAAAATATATATGATGACATATATACGAAATACATGCCGCAAAATAGCTGGGCATACAGATATATTTTGTGGTATACTGGTAACACATTCAGGCAGATCTTTACATTCACAATACAGACTGTGGGAAGCGGCTCACAAATACTATTGAAAGATATGCCGTATCTGGCAGGGAGGTTAGACGATGGCGGAGAAATATTATGCAGTTAAAAAGGGCCTGAAAACAGGAATTTTCAGGACATGGGAAGAGTGTAAGGCAAATGTGAGCGGTTATTCCGGGGCATCCTACAAAAGCTTTCCGACAGAAGCGGAGGCCAGGGAATATTTGGGAATGGGACAAGACAGTAATTTTCAGCCCCAGAATGTTTTGAATGGCAGGGACTGTGTTAAAATATATGTAGACGGCAGTTACAACAACGCTACAAAGGAATTTTCCTACGGCATGGTAGTTCTTTGCAGGGACGGGGAAGAAAAGTATAATGGAAAGTTTAACGATATGGAACTTGCGTCCATGCGCAATGTGGCAGGGGAAATTAAGGGGGCACAGGCGGCCATGCAGTATGCCCTTGACAGGAACCTGCCTGCTATTGAGATTTACCATGATTATGAAGGGATTGCCAAGTGGTGTCTGGGAGAGTGGAAGACCAACAAAGAGGGAACGAAAGCATATAAGGCTTTTTACGAGGCGGCCAGCAGGCAGATACGGATTTCCTTTGTGAAAGTTACAGGGCATTCCAATGACAAATACAATGATATGGCGGATGAACTTGCCAAAGAAGCCCTTGGAATCAAGTAAGAAACTGCTAGTACAGAATTCACCGTTAATTACGCAATGCTGTACCAGGAAGATATAGGAACAGACATCGGGAGGAGAAATTGTGATACATTTTTTTATGAATGAAAACCAGCCTGTGATAGCGGCTATGGGGCTGTTGATTGCATTTGCATGTACCTGCTACTTTATGTCGGCATGCAGCGGCCTGCTGCCCAGGGACGCAGGAAGGGAATTTGCCCATGATGGAAAGCTTTCTGCGGGAAAGCCCAGGGGCGCAGGGATTATATTTATACTGGTTTTTGCGATTGCAACTTTCTTTTTTGCACCGGTCAATCTGGAAATCGTGATTTATCTGATACTGATTGCGGCGGAGATGCTTACCGGATATCTGGATGATGCGGCAAAGCATCCCTGGGGCGAACTGAAAAAGGGCCTGCTGGATTTGGTTATTGCGGTAGTCCTGGCGGTCACATATCTGAATTTTAATTCCAGCACCATAGATATAGCCACGCTGGGGATACAAATAGATTTGCCGCCGCTGGTGTACGGCCTGTTGACAGTGATATTGGTTTGGGGCTCCATCAATGTGACCAACTGCTCCGACGGGGTGGACGGGCTCTCTGGCACCCTTGCAATTGTCACCCTGTCAACTTTTTATGTGATTGATAATATCAAAGGGAACCAGGATGAGTTTACCTTTTTAATTCTGATGTTTTCTATCTGCATCCTGGGATATCTGTGGTACAATGCAACACCAAGCAGGCTTCTGATGGGAGATGCGGGAAGCCGGGCCATGGGGATTTTCATCAGTATCGCCGCCCTTAAAAGCGGTAGTCCGGTGCTGTATATTCCGGCGGCAGTGGTGTTTATTCTTGATGGGGGACTGGGGCTTTTAAAGCTTGCACTGATCCGGTTCTGCCACATCCATATTCTTAAAAATGTCAGAACTCCTCTCCATGACCATGTGAGAAAGACCATGGGCTGGTCCAATACCCAGACCGTATGCCGTTTTGCAATTATTCAGATTGTGGTATCCGTGTCTGTGATATGTATGTTGTTATTATAATAGGGAGCGCAGGGATGATATTGGGATATTTTGGCTTATATATTTAAACAAAAGTAAAAGGAGAAGAAGATGGTTGAACGGCGTGATAAAATGAATTATTATCTGGATCTGGCGGAAACAGTTTCCATGCGGAGCACCTGTCTTAGGAGAAAATATGGTGCTGTGATTGTAAAAAACGATGAGGTGATTTCTACCGGATACGTAGGGGCGCCCAGAGGAAGGAAGAACTGCACGGACACACTGGTATGTATCCGGCAGGAGATGAATATACCAAGAGGCGAGAGGTATGAACTGTGCCGCAGTGTCCATGCGGAAATGAATGCCATTATCAGCGCCCCAAGGGACAAGATGATTGGAAGCGCCATGTTTCTGGCAGGGGTGGATGCCCAGACGGGGGAATATATTTTAGGATCCAATAGCTGTTCCATGTGCAAGCGTGTAATAATCAATGCGGGGATTGAGAAGGTCTATATCAGGGACACCAAGGATGAGTACCGGGTGATTGAGGTACAGGAATGGATTGATAATGACGAGTCTCTGGACGGAACAAGAGGATATTAAAGGGAACAATGTCATGAAGCCTTCTTTCCGGGTTACTGACATTATATAGAGGAGGCATGGTTATTATCATGGACAGTATATATGAAAAGGCGGCGCCTCTGGCAGAGAAAATTATGAATTATGCGAGGGACAGTATTTTAGTCAACATGCGTTTCCTGGATGTGGCGCTGTCAGCCCTTATTCCCATACCCAGGCAGGGGCTGTCAGGTTTTGCATCTGACGGGACAAATCTCTACTATGATCCAGTCTTTCTTTTAAAAAGATATAAGGAAGAACCGGCTTTTGCGGTGCGCATATATCTGCATATGCTGTTTCATCTTATTTTTTACCACAGCTTCCGGTTTGACAAGGTGGACAGGGAAGCCTGGAGCCTGTCGGCGGACATTGCGGCGGAAGCGGCAGTGATGGAACTGGAAATACCAGGCACAGCCCTTGGAAAGGATGAGGAGGCAGGAAGGAAACTGTGGGCTATCAGAGAGGATATAGGATCCTTAAGTGCGGAAAAGGTGTACCGGTATTTAAAGAATTTTTCTGTCAGCGGGAAAGAGAGGGGAGAACTTTCCAGGCTCTTTTTCATGGATGACCATAGTTACTGGCAGCCCCGGGAGGAACTGGCAGTAACCAGCGAACAGTGGAAGAAACTTAGCGAAAGGGTACGGGCGGACTTAAAGTCCTTTTCAGCAGGAAAAAGCAAATCGGAGAGCCTGGACAGGAGTCTTTTGGAGGCGGTAAGAGACAGACATAATTACAGTGACCTGCTTCGGAAATTCACGGTGATGAATGAGGATATGCAGGTAAACGATGATGAATTTGACTATATTTATTATACTTACGGGCTTTCCACCTATGGTAATATGCCTTTGGTGGAGCCTCTTGAATATAAGGATACCAAAAAGATAAAGGAGTTTGTCATAGCCATAGATACTTCGGCTTCCTGCCGGGGGGAAGTGGTCAGGTCTTTTTTGGAGAAAACCTATGGACTGCTATGCGGAGAGGACAATTTTTTCCGCAAAATGAATGTGCATATTATCCAGTGTGACCATGAGGTACAGCAGGATACGAAAATTACATGCAGGGATGATCTGGATTACTTCCTTTCCCATGAGAAGCTGACGGGATTTGGCTCTACGGATTTCAGGCCCGTGTTTGCTTATGTGGAGGAACTGCTTCAAAAGGGAGAGTTTGAAAATCTGAAAGGGCTTTTGTATTTTACGGACGGATACGGGGTATACCCTAAGGCCATGCCGCCTTACGATGTAATGTTCGTATTCCCCGACAATGGGGATGAGGGGCCGGATGTGCCCCCATGGGCAGTGAAAGTAATGCTGGAAGACGAGACCGAGTAGGTGGTACGCAGGGCGGAGACTGTTCTCCGGCCAGACTGCGAAAGGCAGCCAGAGGAGAGGTAAATAATGAATATTAAGCAGGCGAAAGATTATATAGAAAATACGGTTCGTTTATATTTGAAAAAAGATGAATTTGGGGAATACAGGATTCCGGTGGTGCGCCAGAGGCCTGTGTTTCTATTAGGGGCGCCGGGTATTGGAAAGACCGCTATTATGGAGCAGATTGCCCAGGAACTTAACATTGCCCTGGTTTCCTATTCTATGACCCATCATACCAGACAGTCGGCGCTGGGGCTTCCCTTTATTTCCCACAGGGAATACCAGGGCATGAAAATAGACGTGTCAGAATATACCATGAGCGAGATTATTGCGTCCATGTATGAAGTGATGGAAAATAGCGGTATCCGGGAGGGGATACTGTTTCTGGACGAGATTAACTGCGTATCGGAAACACTGGCGCCCTCCATGCTCCAGTTCCTGCAGTATAAGGTGTTCGGGCGCAACAGCGTGCCGGAGGGCTGGGTCATTGTGACCGCAGGTAATCCGCCGGAGTATAATAAATCCGTGAGAGAGTTCGATGTGGTGACGATGGACAGGCTCAAGGTGCTGGAGGTGGAAGCGGATTATAAGGCATGGAAGGAATATGCCCGGCAGAAAGGACTTCACGCGGCAATTTTGAATTTTCTTGAATTGAAAAAGGAATATTTTTATAAAATAGAGACTACTGTAAATGGGAGGAGTTACGTAACCGCCAGAGGCTGGGAGGATTTGTCGGAGATTTTGTGCCTTTATGAGGAAGAGGGCATGAAGGCGGACGAAAATCTGGTGGGGCAGTATATCAGAAATGAACGGGTAGTCAGGGAGTTTACGGCATACTATGACCTTTATAATAAATACAAGAAGGAGTACCAGACAGAGGAAATTCTGGACGGTACCGTGGGGGCACAGACTTTGGAGCGGGCAAGAATCGCTGCGTTTGACGAGAGGCTTTCCCTGCTGGGAATGCTGACGGATAAGGTAATCAGTGAAATCCGCGATGATATGGAATATAGCGATTATCTGGTGGAACTTTTAAAGAATCTGAAAGCTGTGAAAAAGGCCTTGGAGACGGCTGGGGAAAAGGGCGGCACAGATTCTGGCAGGCAGGTTCCGGTGGCTAAGATGCTGGATTACCAGATGCAGGGGCGCATGAAGCAGATGGAATCCGCAAGAATGGCGGGAAGCCTTTCGGAGAGGGAGCGGCGCAGGGGCAGACGCCTCGTCCGCTTTTTGGAGGAAGGAAAAAAGAAAGTCCTTCTGGAAGGGGCGATCGGGGAAAAAGAAGCGTTCGGGTTTTTGAAGGAAGCCTTTGATAAGCAGGCGGCGGAACTGAAAGAGCGGACAAAGAGAACAGGAGAGAGACTTTCCCATCTTTTTGGATTTGTGGAAAATGCCTTTGCGGAAGGAAACGAGATGCTGATTCTGGTGACAGAACTTACGGTAAATAATGACAGTGCCCGGTTTATAGGGCAGTTTGGCTGTCCGGCCTACCAGCGGCACAATCAGGAGCTGATGCTTTCAGAGAGACAGAACCGTTTACAGGAGGAAATTGCGGCGCTGGATTTGGAAGGAATCAGTTGATGCAGGGCAGGCCGGAGGATATTTTTTGCGGGATGCCGGAAGGCTTGAAAGTGGAACTGGAAGGAATGGATAAATATGGCACTGGATAAGGAACTGAAAATCGAAGGGGGAAAGCTGGTTTACCGGGTATGCGGGGGAGAAGTAACGGCCCTGTCCTGTCATGTGCAGGGCAGCAGAGTCAGAATTCCCGATAGGGCAGAGGGCTTTCCTGTGACCAAACTGGATAAAAAAGCCTTTTTAAGCTGTAAAATACTGAAAGAAATATGGCTTCCCGCAGGACTTAGGGAGATTGGCGACTGGGCTTTTGCCTATTGCAGCAGTCTTGAAAGTATCTGGCTCCCTAAAGGGAAGATTTTCTTTGGAAGAGGGATTTTTAAAGAATGTGGGAATCTTGCAAGCATCAGGCTTTTAGAGGAGAAAGATGATAAGGGGGAGCAGATTGGGAAGCTTTTAGGGGCTGTCCCCATTAAACTGGAAGCGGATTACCTTTTCACGCCGGATAAAGCGGGAGATGAGGAGTGGCTTAGAAGATATGACGATAAGCTGTGGGAGTTCCTTGTACAGCCGGACGAGGATGGTTATACCAAAATGGTTTACTGTGGGGAAGAAGATATTGTGGCAAATATGGACAATTATCTGGCGGAAAGAAGAAGGGCCAAATCAAGACTCTGCTTTCTGCGTCTGATAAACGATATTGGGCTTGGAGAAGAATTCCGCAGGGAACTATGCAGTTATCTGGCGGACCATACCAAAGGCTGTGATTCCGAAGCTGCCTGGGAAGTGGTGTTTGGGGAACATGGAGACGAACAGGACTATTATGCGGCATTTACCCGCGCCGGATGCCTGACCGGGGATAACTATGACGCCATACTCACCCAGATGGGCGAAAGCTTCCCGGAGATGAAAGGATATCTGATGCGCTACAAATCACAGCAGATGGAAGAAACAGATTTTTTCGATTCCCTGTCGCTGTAATGATATACACCGCGGCGTAAAATGGAATTATGATAAGACGCAGCAGACCGGTGCAGTCCCAGGCAGCAGGCCGGACACAGAATCCATGCCAGAGCCTTATGGGAAGCGGTTA